>NZ_JTHP01000053.1 GCF_000943545.1 Paenibacillus terrae | reverse complement strand
CAAAAAAAGATTATGGCCCAATTTTTTAGAACTAAAGCTACCACTTTAAAAGAGAATAAGTATTGCTGTAGCAGAGCTAAATGATGACAAACAGTTGTAGGAGCTGACTTATGACATTCAGGTTACAGCTGTTGTTCTCTGCGATGAAGTAACCTGTGGGCAAGGCTCTTGCTCTAAAGGATTAGATGTGCGAAGTTGAGTTTATAGCATTTTTTTGAGTTGAGAAATTCGAGATTGAGAGGTGCCAAGTATTTTTGCATATTCCATTTGTGATAATTCCGGAAGTTCCAACATTAAATCTTTTAGTTTGCTAATCATTAATTGATTCGATTTGTAAGTACGATTTCGCTTTTCTGGAGCTATTATATTAGACGAGTCCTTTTTAGGGGTAGAGTTTGTTTTTGTTTCACTCTTCATCTCCCGTATGCAAGCAAGACATAGAAAACTCCCACTATAATACGTTAATTGCTCTAATGAACCACACATCTTACAAGACATACCGGTGTACTTCCGGAAAGCCAAAGTACCTGTTTCTTGATCCATAAATATTTCGACAGGGTCACCTACATTGAAATCCATTGAAGTTCTCATTTCTTTAGGTATTACAATTCGACCAAGCGTATCTATGGGACGTGTCATTCCTGTACTTTTCACATCACTCACCCTTTACAAATGTATAATAGTAATTATACATGAAAAAAATCCATACATAAATATTTGAATCGAAATGAATGGTTTAAATTACAGTAAATGTTTAAATTATTTATATTAGTTCCAAAAGATGGTATACTTAAGTCAAGATGAATGTTACTAGATTACCTGCCATCGAAACTCTAGTTCACTTTGTTGGTACCAACGCGGTGAGATATCGATGCTATTGTTAAAGGAGTGGTTATTTTGGAGAGTTCAATCACCACGATTATAACAGCTATGGAAAACTACATGAAAAAAAATCAACTAAGTATGTCTAAATTCGGAAATTTGGCGGGTCTAAATCAGGGGACTGTAAGCACAATTTTCAGTGGTAAACAACCAATCTCTATACACCAGTTAGACGCAATTACCGATGTATTAGACTATCCTGAAGGTTATCTCTATGAACAGTATATCGAAGACCATTTGCTTGGAAACCAGCTGAATTGGCGTAGAATTCACCCTTTGTTATGCAGATCCATAGAATTAGATAAGTTAAACTGTGTAGAACAGATAATACTATTACTGATGGATCATTTAGTATATAGCCCTTTACTATTTCAAATAGCTGAAGAATCTTTCCACACTAGAAAATATGCGGCGGCCGCTATGCTTTACGAATGTGTTGCTGACAGTGAAAAATATCAACACTCTGAACGGCTGGCAATGTGCCAATATCGTTTGTTTATAATAGGTCAAGGGGATGACCAACTACGAAAGTATCAAATCGCTAGTCGGTTTGAAACCTACGTGGATCGACTTAACATAATGGATCAGCTGGATGCTCTGAAAGATCTAGCAAATACATATCGTTCATTAGGACGATGGGATAAAGTGGAGGAGTTCAGTCAAAAGTTGGAGCATAAAGCCCAATCTCAATATTTCAGAGATAACCAGGACAAGAAACAAAATAGTCCTGAGCGTCCCTTATTTTTCTACCTTGCATATTCAAAGTTACTTCGTGCAAGCATTTTTGAAGCGAAAGGAGATTACGAACAGGCACTACAATATACTTATGCATACGCAGATTTAAGCTGGGTAAAGGAAACAGATGAACAGACTGTATATTGGATGGGACTTTTTCAAGAATGGGCTCGGGCCAATGTTTTGGGTAACAAACTGTTGTCTGGAGATATTGGCATCCTTCCTGAATATCTCGTCTATATTGAATCTAACAAAGATGAATTGCTTCCTATACTAGTAAACATCATGCAAGCCGCAAACCGTTTTGATATCAATGTAGATCACATACTTCAACAGTTTAAGTCTGAAATTAATTCTTATACACAACAGCAATTCTCCGTAGGGACATGCACAGTAAATCTTATATTGGAGTATGTAATTTATCTTTTATACGAATTAACAGAATACTTTTTAAATCAAAATAAATTTTCAAGGGGTTATGATTTTTTGATATCTTGCTTGGAAAAATCTGCCTCAATAAATAATAAATCATATATAATTAAGTGTGTAGGGTTGTTTGAAAGTTTTAGAGATATGGCTACTTCAGAAACATCTGCAAACTACCAAAAAATTATAAAAGGGGTACACGCAAATGAAAAGAAAAATCGCATTATTATGCTTGGCGACTAGTTTGTTATTGGTGCTTATAGTGCCAGTTCTTGCACATGAACCTATTTTTAAACCTTTGATTCAAAATGGTAATGGTTAAAAAAGCCCACTGATACCAAAACCGACCCAGCACTACGCTGGTCGGTTCTGTTCACCATATTAGCTTCATCTCATGGGAGCTGAAGCTTCTTCATTAGGAAGCGGTGTTCTCTTAATTTGCTTTGCACAATGAATACAGATAACCTTCCTCTTAAATGCTATTAGGTGGTTTAAACTACAACAAAACACACATGAATTCCCGGTAATTCGAGTTAGAGAAATTCCATTCTCAATTTCCAGAAGCTCTAAATCTGTCTCCGTATCAATATCTAATAGTTTTCTAATCTCTATCGGTATGGTTATTCTCCCGTATTTATTTACCTTTCTTGCTATACCACTCAATGAAAATCCTCCTCATTTGTTTCATATAAATAGTATAAACAAGAAAGAAAGTTATGCTAAATAAGGAATAAAAAAAGAAGTGCATGGTTCTAATTGGTAACCATTAGTTTCCTAATTGGAGTTGTTGTTTCAAGATAAGTGCTATTTAACATCAGGGATTGCCTTTACATAAAACTTATATCTACCTTATACTAAGGATATAGCAAATCATTATTTTGAGCAGTGTCATGCGACTTATCTGCTATTATGTTCTAAAACATACACTTTTCCTAAGTGCAAATCTGTATTTTACAGAATTCTTTTGCATTTAGGGAAAGTGTTTTTTGTTTTTTAATCAATCGATGACATAACGCGCTGTTCTTTAATGATTTGTTTAACTAATAAAGATAAAGAAAGGAAAATGTTGATGATTAGACATCGTATAGCTTTTATTACTGAATCAAAAACACGTCAAGAAATCCCTCTGCCGGCCTACAAATTTTATCAAAGTCCTAAAAGTCGATGGGTAAATGAAATTATCCACTACATGGAAATTCGTGATTTCCCTACAGAGGATATATTTTTTTTGAGTCACTTTGAGCAAAGAATTATCCCCTACGAACAGACTATTGATGATTACCCTCAAATTTTAACTACACGGTCTGTCGCAAAACAGTTTGCTAAGAACATAGTAGAGTTCGTAAAAACTTATGATCCAATACCATTCGTTGAATTGCATATGAGCCGGATCATGTCAGATCCATTACGAGAGCTATTTGAGAGAAACAATATCAGTTTCAAAATATATGGAGAGAGTATCTCTTTATCTAGTAAACCTAGATATTATCAAACTCTTATAGAAGAGGAGGGTAATCGAAGACGACTAAAAGACATTCAGCGAGAAAAGCATATGATTATCTCCGAAGTAGAATGGCTCACCCCCGTAATGGCCAAAGAAATTTTGAAGAAATATGACCACAAAGCACAACTTTACGGGGTTGAAACCATTTTTGAAGAAATCAAAGACTTGCTAAAGAGCTATGGCAATCGAAAAAAAGATAGCGATACAGCTGAATTCGAATTCAAATCGATGCTTAAACATCAAGATAATGGTGAGGTTGAAGAATTTCTAATGGGAAAAAACTCACTACCGTCGTTATTTAAAGAACGTGAGAGATATGAAAAAATTAAAGGTCGCAACGGGAAGCTGGTCGCGAAGTATACAAAATATTTAATTAAAAGAGATTACGTTTTTCAAATGGAAAATAAAATCTCGGCAGTACTTAATAAGTTACGAATAGCATTGCTATAATAAGGAGAAATCTATGAATAAATTGTTAGATGAGGAGTCGATACAAAGAGTGATCCTCTAATTTTTGGTGCGAAGGAGGATCGGGTACTTGCTTTTGGGGACCTAGCATGATTAAACACCCGTTTAGACAGTCCATTGTGGCCACCTCTGGCTCATCTCCCAATTGTGGAAAAGTAGCACTCATATGACCCCCTGTAATAGCCATATGTGAGGAAAACGAAGATTCCTGCCATTTTCCGAATCTAGCTTTACTAAGATTACGGAAAAGGGGATCACTTTTATGCAATCCTTCTCAACAAACAGCCCGTTTAACACAGACAAACCAAAGAGTACTTTGCGGTACATTGGAGGCAAATGTTTACTATCTAAACATATAATACCATATATACCTGAACATTACACATATTGCGAAGTTTTTGGTGGTGGAGGACACGTTCTGACTCAAAAAGCACCCAGTAAAGTTGAAATATATAATGACATAGATTATGACCTCGTTAATTTCTTAATGATGCTTAGATCCCGTCGAGACGATTTAATCGAAGCGTTAGTAAGTATACCGACTTCACGTCATCTCTATGAAACTTGGGCAAAGGAATCCTTACCTGAAGATAACTTCCAAAGAGCTGTAATTTGGTATTACTTGCTTCGCCAAATGATTATCCCTTCCAACAATATTCCTTCCGGCTGGAGATCATCCAAAATAAAATCTACAGCTACTGACTATCAAAACTCAATTCGTCGACTTAATGATTTTGAAAAAAGACTTCGAACAGTAATGATAGAAAGATTGGACTTTAGAGAATGTATTTTGAGATACGATAGTCCAGAAACATTCTTTTTTGTTGATAGCCCGTATTATGGAAAGTCTCATTATTATAAAGGTAATTTTAGCGAAAAAGACTTTCGTGATTTAGCTGACATGTTACACAACATTAAGGGTAAGTGTTTGGTTACGTACTATGGCCACCCATTTATTCTTGAATTATATAAAGGATGGCGCTTTACAACACTAGAAACAAAAGTAGTATCCACGATAACCAAAGCTTCTAAAGGTGAGAAAAAGAGAAAAGAAACTGAATATCTCTTTATGAACTTTGAAGAAGAACATGTGCCTCTAACATTATTTTAGAAGTAAATAATTGAGAATAATAAAACCAAACTTTTTATTAGTGATAAAGGAGTAATATAAAATGGTTCGAACTATTATATATAACGAGAGAAATTACTTTAATGAATTAATGAAAAAAGAGAATAAATCTGTAGAATCCCTAGAAGCTATAGGGATGTGTTTTGATAATAGAGACTTAATTATCACATTCGAAAAATCGGAACTAACAGGTAATTATACTCGACATATAACAGATTTGGATAATAATGAAATATCGTTTAATTCGCTAAGTGTTACTTCAAAAAATGAGATCATTAAGGAGTGGAATGAACTCCAATTTGCATAGATATTTTTAAAAAAAGTCGAATGACCAGCCTAGTGGCTGGTTTTTTTTTCATTCGAGGAAGAGCCAGAGCACACCCAGTTCCGTTCCTCTGAAAATCACTAGCACCGTTATGATATAATACTAGTATATTTATACAGATGAAGGGAGCGGTTCAATGTTTATATCCCCCACAGCTATAATAACACTTGCGGTAATTATTTTAATAATAATTTTCAGTTTTACATCGTACAGTAAATCTCAACAGGAACCTTTTATAGTGTACTTCACGCAGAAACTAATAATAGTTAGCGCTTCTTTACTGATTTTAACTTTTATTTGGTTCGCATTGTTTTCTGTTTTTGCAGAGGTTAGTCTATATGCTGTTCTTTTTGGTGGAGCACTATTAACACTAGTTTTACTGTACTTTCTGATTTGCAATTGGAAACGATTTGAAGAATCAATTTCAAAATTTGTCAAGTATGTATACCATCGGAATGAGAGAAAAATCTGATTTTCAAAAAGATGGACAGAGAATGGGGTAATCATGAACTATGAAACTTTTTTACGCATATCATCAACAGTATCCAGAAAACTATGGAATTTATGTAGTTGAGAATGCTGACGAACTAATGAAGCTTTTTTTCTAAAGAGGAAGAAAAATCAGTGGAATTCATTAGAGATAACTATATCTATGGAGAAGTAACTCAAATACGCAATGAAAAAACAGGTAAGATATTCAAGGTATCCCTTTAAGAAATTAATTGATGAAATACTATTTCATAAGGAGAATGATAACATGAAAAAAATTGAATATCTAATATTTACTAGAGAAAGATTTGATCGTGCGAATATTTGATTTTGCTTTAGGGGTCTGTCAATAATTTTGTGTAAACTCATTTGGAATACGTTACCAGTGGGGGGATACCCCTTATCGTAAGTGCTGACCTACGCGGTCTGGAAAGAAAATAGACAATTGAAGCAGCATTTGTCCCCAGTTTTGAACCCGACCTGTCCATTTGCGAACGACATCCATGGTAGCCAGGTAAAGCATCTTGAGCAGAGCTTCATCGCTCGGAAAAATACTCTTGCCCTTCGTGACTTTTCGAAGCTGGCGATGGTAACTCTCGATGATGTTCGTGGTATAAATGAGCTTGCGAAGCTCCGGTGGATACTTGAAAAAGGTCGCCAGCTCATCCCAATTCTTGCGCCACGATTGAACAATGAGTGGATATTTCGTGCCCCAGGCTTCTTCAAACCGATCCAATTCAGCCAGAGCGGCTTCTTCGGTTGTGGCTTTGTAGATGGGTTTAAGATCTGCGGTGACCTTTTTCAGATCTTTGTACAAGACATAACGGGTCGAATTGCGGATTTGATGAATGATGCACTTCTGAATTTCCGTCTGGGGATAACAAGCCGTAATCGCTTGAGAGAAGCCCGTTAGATTAACCACACACGTGATGAGAATATCTTGAACGCCCCGGTTTTTCAGCTCATTCAGAACGCTAAGCCAGAACTTGGCGGACTCATGCTCACCGATCCACATGCCGAGTACATCCTTGTCCCATCCAGATCGATACCGATGACCATGTACGCCGCTTTGTTCACAATGGCTCCATCTGGCTTGACTTTGAAGTGAATCGCGTCCAGAAAGACGACCGCATATACGCCTTGCAGCGGTCGATTTTGCCACTCTTTAATGAGCGTAGGCGAAACCTCAATCCCGTAGAGCCGCTATAAATGATCTTGAATCTCCCGTGTGCTGATTCCTTTGGCATAGAGCGCAACGATCTGGTCTTCGATGCCGGTGACATTCGATTGATGTTTCTTCACGACCAGCGGCTCCAATTCACCCAACCGGTCCCGAGGGACGCTGATCTCCTGTTCGCCGTATTCACTCACCACCGTTTTCTTGCTTTTTCCGTTACGGCTGTTGCGTGTAGTTTTGGCTTGGACTTCATGTTTCTCATAGCCCAGATGGGTATCCAGCTCGGCCTCCAACATCTCTTGCAAAGTTTCAGCAAATAACTCTTTTAAAGCCTTCTGTGCATCTTGAGCCGTCACCAGCTTATTCTCTTTGATGAACGCTCTCAGTTGCTGTTTCGTCCAAAGTCCCATGTGCGCTCCCCAACCTTTCTTTGATTACCATTTTAATGGTTTTGGGAGTTTTCACAATCTATTTTACAGACTCTGCTTTAGCCGGGGAGTGTCAAGAGAGAGGGCCTGAAAATTTCGGTGATTGTTTTACATACTATTTCGATAATCGCTGGAAAATTAAAAGGTAGTTAGCAAATCTTTGATGACATTTTATTTTCTTTTTAATTCCTTGTGTTTCAATTAGTAAGTGAGACAGTTTATTATTCATCTTCTATCTTAAGTAATCTTCTTCGTCATCTATAACCAGCCCACACCTTGTAGTCCTAGGTTGCTTGGGCTTTTTACTGTTTTAAAATTTTCTAATCCTGTTATTCTCTTCTTGCTTGTTTCCATTAAACACATGTGGTATATCTGGATTTCTGAATGGTGTTTCTGTAATCAATCAAAAGTGTAGTAAGATAGTCGTAGTCAATTCAACATGCCGTACTTTTATAATCGGGTAAAGTGAATTGTCCTATTTCTGATTAAAATAATTCCACTTTGTGACATACAACTCAGTATAGATTTAAAAAATCTCTAGCCGGAAGAAGCGTTTTATACACTGTTACTGTGGAAGTTTCCTGAGATCGGGAATATAATTACGTTTCAATAAAGACTTTCGAAAATAAGGGGTCATAAAGTACTGAAGAGGAGGGGGCTTATGAAAAAATTATTTATTAATAATGAAGAATATTTGGTCTTATTGAAATAGTTGGATTCCTCGGAGTGTCTATAGCAAATGTAACTTTAAATTCCTTCCCTTTTGTAATTGTAATTTTAGAAGATTTTTTTGTTATTATTTCTTTTATTTTAATCCCAGAGATAGTCTGGAAGAAAGGTGTTGATTTTTATCGTTTCTTTTCTCAACAAAATTGATAACGTATTTTAACAAGAGGAATTGAAATGATTGTAAAAACTTAATATTTATAAATTGAAAACCGTTAAATGTATAATTATTTTAATACTCAAAATTTTCGTCCTTTTGTCGATAATAATATAGAATCGAAAACTTTAAAATGACAGTTACATTAACAATATAGAAATCAATACACCATATGAAAATGCAGTTTTTATAGCTAATAATGAGAGATTGATAATTTTGGCTGAAATATTGATCATGTCTGTTGAGAAATTCCATCTTCCAATGGAATTTCGATGCATGAACCCACAGTTATAAAAGCTTCTTAAACTTATACTTTTTATAAGAGCTGACAACGAGGAGACTAACAACAATGAATGAACAAGCACCTAAGATACGACTGGTTACGAACAACACATACGGCGAGTTTAATTTTTATACTACCCGAGAAAATTTACAAGAGTATTTAGATGAAACTCTAAAAATAACTGTGGATCAATTTTTAGAGGGAAATAGTTTGGAAGGGAACAGACATTACTTTAATTGGATAAAAGCAAGATCTAACAAAAAGACTGATGGTAATCTATCAGGGGGTCTGACGGGAGCAGCACTGCCAGTGGAGATTCAAGTGTCGACTGAAAAATAGGGTTAGATTAGTATGATATGTAAGGTCTACGTCGAAATATAAGCTTACCATTAAAATTTTAATGGTAAGCTTGGACTGTCAACACTAAACTATATAAACCGCAATTAAGATTATAACCTGACGAGCAGACGATCTATCGTTTTCATGGGGTGCTTATTGATTCGCTTCATAAATTGGCTGACATGAAGCTTAATCTTATAGAATTTTTCAAAAAAGACGTTGTTCACCACATCGGCTTTGAGCCACAGCCATAGTCCTTCAACCGGATTAAGATTGGGACTGTACGGTGGCAGAAAAACCAGATGCAGTCGTGGATGCGCCTCCAAAAAAGGCTGCAGCTTGAGGGCATGATGAATCCGGCTATTGTCTAAAATCATGGCAATCTTTCCATGGGGGTAGGCGCCAAGAATATCCTGTAGAAAGCGAATAAAGGCTGCTGTATCGGCTTTTTCTTCTTCGCGGTGATGCACTTGTCCGGTTTCATAATTTATCGCTCCAAACAACTTAGCGCCCTCATGTTTGCCATGCGTTGGCACTTTGCGTTGTCTGCCGCGTGGAAACCAATTGTATTGCAGGGCTTGGTAGGAACGAATCATCGATTCGTCTTCAAAAAGCAGATGATCGTTCTCTTCCGTTTCTACCTGCTTCTTAAGCTCAGCGAAGATGTGCTTGCGAAAAAAGGCTTGGGCGTCTTCATCGGCTTTGGCTAACGAATAGGTCGCTTTAGTAAAGCTGAAATTCATCCGCTTCAGCATCGCGCTGATCCCGCGCACGCTCATCGTGATGTCAAACTCTCGCTGGATCCACTCCGCCACCAGCGGAAGAGTCCAGGTGTACCGGGCTTCAAAACCAACATCGACGGGTTGCTGCTGTTCCAGCATCTGGGCTAACTGGCTACGCTGCTCCTCTGTGAGTTTGGCCGGTTTTCCGGGAGAATGGTCCATGTTCAGGCCAAGTAGTACTTGGGTTTGGTACGTTTGCCAATAGATGCTGATGGTTTGACGCGCACGGTTTAGGAGTTCACCGATCTCTTCAAACGTAAGTCCTTCCAGACGTAGACGGATCACCAGAACTCTTTCATAAAGCCGTTTATCTGATGTTTGTTTCATCGCTTTATTCAAACGTTCGATTTCTATACTCTTCATCTTTATCGCCGCCTTGGGTGGAGTCGTTAGTATTCATTACCCCATTTGGCGATTGCAGTGATATTGTTAGTTTCTTAATTGCGTTCTATATAGATGTTAATTTTTATTAATAAACGATCTAATATCATCGGTTGATTCTGTCATGTTTTTAAATGGAAGCATTCTCAGTATATTTTCTCTGTAATGTTTATTTTGTGTGGCAGACAGGCGGGGTCTAAAATGCTTAATACTCCCAAGTCGGTTTCATTTCTAATCAGTCTACCTATGCCTTGTCTTAATTAACATCTCCGGTAAGGTGATTTCTTCAAAAGGATATTTCGTTAGTGATCTCTTATAATCGTTCACCGGGTCTGTTGGGACAGGGAAAGGAAGACGGACTATAATGACTTGAATTACGAGCGTCAATTTAACCTTCGCATAAATCCCACGAATTCCCGTTTGTTCTTAAGGTAGCATTGCTAGTTTGATATTGGAAGGATTAAATTTATGTTAAATACTATTGGTTTCAGATGCCGCAAACTTAGAGAAGGCAGAGGACTTACTGTTTAAATGTTAGTTAGAGATCTTAAGATATGTGTTTACGATAAGTCCACTAATCGGTTTTTTTATAAAAATGTTACAAAAGGGTCGATTGGGAATCTTGAAAATAACCGTAATAAACCAAATCTTGATTTAGTTCTTGCTCTCTCTGAATATTATGATGTGAGTACAGATTAGATATTAACAGGTCGAGAATATGAAGGTGTGAAATTAGGATGTGAAGATGCAGTAGAAGAAACAAAATCAAATATTAAACAAGAAGTTATCATACAGCTTGAAAAATTATAAATGGTTTGAAATCGACGACTGACTGAAGCCAATCTTAAAAGAAATTGGGAATATGCATAAATGAACATTTGGGATTACTTACACGGTCACGTAAAGTGTAGATTTCTCTAGGGGGTTAAGAATTGGTTTTCGAAGAGTGTACATTTAGAGAATTAGAGAGCTTAATTAATAAGTATAATTTGGATTCTTTGTGGAGCATGATATTAATTAGTGAAATGCCTGGAAAATATCTAATTGATGGTGTTTATAAAATTGTTCTCTCTGGGCAAATTATCGGACTGTTAGACTACCAGCATTCTGATATGTATGATGGTATTGAAATCAGTCTCTTTGAAGTATTAAAAAAAAGAAATGGACATGGGAAGAAGATTATTGAATACTTCCTAAAGTTTGTAGTTCTAGGCAAGCCGGTCTACTTGATACCGCAAAATGAAGGAAGTAAGATTTTTTGGGAGAAGCTAGGATTTATCTCTTCTGGAGAAGAGATGGTTTTACATTACGTGCCTTCGTTAAAATGAAATAAGTATGGAGAAAAAGTTAGGAACAAGGAACATATTTATTTATTGATAATGTAATGGCCATTCAATGTTTCTAGGTTTTGCCCCATTTGAGTATTTACAATCGATTCACGAGTTTGGAGGGGTTCAGTCGTGTATACGGCTCGCCAAGATTTCGGATGATACTTGTCGGTCACAAATTATTAAAGCTTGCTGGTTTTTATATCCAAATCTAATATGCCTGAAAAATTCGAAATAATATGATCATATTATTTATTTGTTTTCCTAATCGAATGATCTTATAATGGAGAAAAATACCTTTCGATAAGAGGTGCTTAATTTGATTAAGGATCAAAATACATTCAAGTTATTTTTGAAAAATAATCTACTCTATGCATCAGAAGTGACAAAAATTCTTGAGATTTCCAGATCTACTTTGTCGTTGCTGAAAAAAAACGGTGAACTCCCAGCCGTAATTGAATCAGCATCTGGAGATCTATTCTTAAAACAGGATGTACGAGCATATCTTGACCGTAAAAACAAGCTTACGTCTACTAATCTTCCTACTCCAAAATTTCATGACTCCAAAACCGAACTATACCGGGATGAATTACAGCAAAATTTGGCCAAGATGGGACGTATTGAAACAATTCATGCTTATTTTGATCAGTATGATGCCATCATTGACGGATTTTACTTTATAGATGATGATAAACAGCTGGGTGCCCTCAAGTGGCTGCAGGCTCCCCGCTTGATTCTTATTGATGAATATGGAGAGCAGTACTGGCTCCATTGTGGAACCGCTGGCTATATTGGAGGAGGAAGTCGAAGAACAGAAGAAATTCTTCAAAGTCTCCCCTCCGAAGGACCTGCTGCAGTTCCCGAAATCCCTGGTGAGCTGATTGAACTCATATTTAAACATCATATCGTTAAATTTGTTTTAGATGGCTTTGAGTGGCGCTGCTACCCTAAGCAAAGCATGTTTTTAACCAGGAATTTAAAAGAAAAAGTTCCTGCTTCTCTTTATTGGTACAATGACCATCTTGTGTTACTTCAAATGACAACGCCTTATGGAGAAGATAATGAAGACACTATGCAAATGCTGAAACACTATTCCGAATTCGTTCCGAATCCAGTAAGTTTCATCTTTTATCCAAATGTTGAAGAAGCCATGAAAGTAGATCGATTTAACCCCACGGATTCACAAATTTTTAACTCTCCAGAAGTGTATCAACTAATTATAAAAGACATTTCAGGAAGAGAGCTTTGGCTAGCATTAGATATATATTCACAAAGTCCATTTCATAAGCCGCAATCCTTGAAAGCACTTTTAGAATATTGCGGTTTTAACGTAAATGAGCAGGGGATCTCCGGGCGGTTTATCGAGTGGCTGAAAGTTAGGATCTCAAACAATACTGAACCCATTCAAGGAACAAGAGACCCAGTTGCATTCACACATAAGGCAATACGATACGGAATTAAATATTAGGAGAAAAGTAATTATTCATTTTAAAAAAGATGCGAAAGTTGCCGAAATATTATGGCAGCGGCAGGTTATGGTATTCGATTTTACCGTTATCCAGATTATGGACTTTGACTTTCCATAAGCCGTCGCCCGCACGGTTATATCCTTCTAAGTTTTCGAGAAAATCAGAATAACAGCGCATCTCCAAAATTATTTTTTTTTACTTCGCCGAGTGCAAGTTTGTCCCTAAATCAGTTTCAAATCGCTCAGGTGTTTCTAAGTCATTCCTTTATGGACATTCTGAGCTACGCACAGAAATTGGGCGTTTACGAGGCCTAGCACCCGCTGATAGCCGCAAAGGCGGGCGTTCTGACGAATCTAAGGATGTCATTATTCAAGCTCTAGAAAATAAAATAGAGGAACTGAGGAGACAGAATCAGCGTCTAACGGAAGAAAATGATCTTCTAAAAATACAACTTATGAACAATTTAAGTGACAGCTATGAAAAATTGTGATCATTTTATAAATCAACGAAGATAGGATGTGCAGAATGGAAAATTATCCGGGCTTGAGAAATGATGGACGAAAAAAATGGAACAGTGCTTTCATACTACCGGAGCATCGTAAACGTATTGCCGAGTTTTATTTATCCCAAAACGACATTCCTCAACCTTATTTAAGTTCTGATGAATTAGAGGAATTGAATTATGCAGTCCATCAATATTTGGAAGAACGTTGTATGATAGAATTAGCCTATTATCGACAGAAGGCAGTACACCGCATTAAGGGCACTTTAATAGAGTGCGATTTAATCAAAAGAATTTTGACTCTAATGGATCTTAATGAGGGTATGAATTACTTCCCTATGAGAGATATTTTATCAATAGAAAAACACTAAAAGATGAGCCCCAGAAAGTAGCTGTGCCTGATTTCTGGGGCTGAGGGTGTCTTGATAATTAACGAGCAGTATTTTTTAAAGATTCATAGTGAATTTCATCCTTCTCTAAGAATTCAAATAGTTCGCTCACAGCCGTCGGTAAGTTCATCAAAAGTTCATCATGTTTTGTTATCTTATCCAAAGAAGTAAAATGAGAAAAATGATGTAAGCTTTTTAGTTGAGTTGTTTCTCTGAACAAGCGTTTTAATCTATAATCAACTTCTTCAGTAGAACCGGGTAATTTAATCAAAGTATAAATTTCTAAGAATCTTCTTATAGCATTAGGCAAAAGTAGTATATTGTCACTTTGTTCTGAACACCCTCCTTGATAATACTTGAATAGTAGATTAAATAGATAAACGTATTCAGATTTATGTTTTTGCAGATGTATCGGTAGGTTTTGTATCGTCGATGAATCTTTCTCAGTTCGTTTGATTAAATAAAACTTGCAAGTTTTCGATTTGTTGATTCTTTTTGAATCCTTGAGAAAGGAAAAAAATTCAAAATTATGTGTTGATATAAACAATTGCTTGAAGCAGTTAACATGCATATCTGGTGTTTCTGTTATTAAGTTCTGTCTAAAAAAGAATGCATTAATTAATGCATAAATTTGTGATATGTGGTTTGAATCCAAACTTGATATTGGATCATCAATAAATATAATTGTATCTCTTAACTTATCTAGTCCCATACTTTCTAATGCAACAAGAAAATATGAAAATGAGATTGCTGTTTTCTCTCCTTCACTAAAGTTTTCTGCAATCTCTGCACCACGTTTCAAAATGAATTTGTCATTTTCAGTAACGTCTATAGAGATATCATCTCGGTTCAAGAATACACTTACAAAATTATTAATCTTGTCTTTCCCAGCTAAAATACTTTTTAGCTGAGACTCAAGTTCCGAGTTTTCCCTTTTTATTTTTGTGACAAAGTTTTTATACTTCCTTATCCGTCGTTCACATTTATTTTTTAAATTTTCTTTGTTTAAATAGTCTCTATTTTTCAAGAACATAGCAACATAATGATTTTTGAGCTGTTCCCTGGAATCCGATTGACTTTTTACAAAATTATCAATAATTTTATTATGAGCATTTATTATACATTGTGTATCTTCAATCCATTTATGAAACTCCGTAATGATTGAGCGGTCGATCTCAACAATTTCTACAGAGTTAAAGAGGCTATCCTTTAATTTAAGTTCAAGATTAATCGTTAGTCCGTTTAAGTATTCTAAGTACCGTTTTCTAACTTCCTCCAATTCATTTAATTGTGATTCATATTCATCTTGGCACTTTTCAGTGAAATCATGTTTACTTTTGGGAAGTAATAAATTATCAATAAGGGCAATCTCATTTGAAATATTTTTTTTGCATTTCTCGATTCTATTACGCAATTTAGCAGCCGCATTGGAATAATATTCATTTAGTTTTAGTATTCTATCTTCTCCAATAGGATTATCACAAAATGAACAACGTCTATCTTTTGAACTATCCATATGAAGAGATATTCCCTGTTGTACCCAATGATACAACTTTTCATTTTCTTCCAAAACAGTAATTACATCATTATTTACTGGCTGTTCTAGCAGCACTGATTTTACTTCTCCGTAAATTTCTTCCAATGATAATTCAATCGTAAAGTCTTCAAGCCTAGTCTTATCATTACTTGAGATAGAGCCCTTCTTTAATTTATTCAATTCATTGGCTTCAAATATTATATAATCGTTGTAATTATTGATTATCTTCCCTTTTATCTTTGTGAAGTGTGTCTTTGTAAACTCTATAACACTATTGAATACATCATTTTTTATTCTTCTAGCTTCATCAGATATTTCTTTCTCTATATTCAAAAATTCATCAATAGGAGGTCGAAACTTGTCTATGATTCCCTTTTTTTCATTGGAACCGACTATTCTTAGAATCCGTTCATTGTTGTGATTTATTTGATTTCTTAATTGAACATTCTCTCCAACATCAAATGAAATTCCATTTAATTCTTTACTGGTTTCCCACTTCAAATTATCTTTTATAAAATCAGAATTAAATACCCTTACATCGAAAGGGAATTCTTCAATATTGGAATCTGTTATCTCTCTCTCTTCTGAAGCTAGAGAATATGATAAGTTGAAACTACCTTTACTATAGCTGCTATGTATTTGTTTATCTCGAATAGAAGAGAATAGCCTTGATAAAGTAGTCTTCCCTGAATAGTTCCAACCATAAATGATATTTTTTTCTGCAAACTGGTCTAGCTTCCCCCACGAAAAATTTTTGTATATACCGAAATTTTTTATTTTTGATATTTTATTTATCATAAATAAATTACCTCCCAAGTTAGTACTTAATTGTATTCTGTATTTACTTTGAAAATCCTTTTCTTTAATTTCTGATCCGCATTTTTTGTCTAATGATGAATAGGCATGGTTGTAAGGAGTAACTAATCAATAAATACATGTATTCAATGATTAATCTAATAAGCAATAGAGGATTCTTAAAAATAAGTCTTGATAAAGAGCCACAATCCGGAGTATACAATCACAGTCACGGATATAGTCTTAGAAAATGCAAGACTGGACGGTCAAAAATATAAACTCTCACTTGATAAACTTTCGGCCAAGGTACTAGATTATTTAAACCGATGCCATTCACGTCGCCCTTCGGACACAAGTGATTCTATGAGATCTATTGAAGGTAAAACCGAATGGATATAATTTTTCCATTTCGCAAAGTTTACATCTGGACGATCATCATAATGGTTCGGTGGAATCTCAACATTCTTTTCAATGATGTCATAGATTTCTTGGATGTGATAATCTCTCGGGGGAAAGAGGTCTGTATCATTTAAAGCATCTTTATAAATTTTTGTTTTCGGTACAACTGCCATTAAATCACTCCTATTATATTTATAGAAATATAATAACTAAGTCAGGACTGTTGATTAACTAAAAATAGGATAAAAAGAGCCGCCTTGAGCAGTGGAAAGGCTATTGCTCCGGCGTGGATCAAGCGTCGTTAAGTGGTTTGCCGACGGTTCATTACTCTACCTTCTCCGGGAAAGCCGCCGAGGTTCCTTTTGCTGTGTTCAAAACATGGTTTCACCAACTTCTTCAAAGCCGAGGACGAGCCGAACGGCGAACTTTACAGATTCCTCAGGAACTGCTGCTCATCGACTCGACCACCGTAACGGTAGGAAAGACTCGTCTGCCCTAGGCTCCTTATCATGGCGAACGAGCCGGCGTAAAGCTTCATGTCGCTTGGGATGCGACCTCTTTACAGCCTCGGCGCGTCGAAGAAACCACTGTCGTATGTCATGACGGCCCCCTGGGTGAAGTCCTCGCCGATCCGTCCTACACGCTGGTTCAAGATCGAGCCTATGGTAAAATCGAGCGTTTCGATCGATACCTGGAGCAAAAGCAAGGGTTTGTGATTCGCTTAAAAGAGAATGTGCACCTCGTTACTCCTCGGTCGTTACGACAGTGGAATCCAGAAAACGCTCCCGTGAAACGGGATATCACTTGTCGGTTAGACACGCCTGCGAACCGTTCTCAAAAACGGCATCATGTGGTGGTTTTTGAGGATGGGCACGGTCATGACATCCGCGTGGTGATGAATCTCATGCACATCACAGCTGAAGAAATAGCCTTGATGTATAAAACTCGTTGGCAGATTGAACTGTTTTTTCGCTGGATCAAGCAACATTTGAATATTCCAACACGGTTTGGAACCACCGAAAATGCGGTGTATGGACAGTTGTTCTCAGCGCTTATCGTATACGTACTGTTAAAAACGATGTATGATCGCTTAAGCCTTCGTGTTCCCAAGCATGAAGCACTGGAGTTTGTTCGTTTTGCGCGCCTGCTCTTGCTAAATAAGCTTGCTGCTCATTGGAGATACCTTCTATATACCTTGAATATGAAGGATATCTTTCATCCTTAAATTCACAATAATTGGTTAATCAACAGGCCTGTAACTAAGTATAAGTTCGCCTGTGGAAAATTATAACACAAGCTATACAAGTAATAAAATGATACTGAATTCTAGTTATCAACTATTATGCAATCAAGAGTAGTACTAATGTCACAGGAAAGCCTTTTAATACATAGTACGACTAAATGGGTAATAAGCATCTGGGAATCGAAAATGATGATTTCAACCCTAAAATCCGAATACCTAAAAATAATAAGCCCGATTCTCCAGGGAAAAGTGTTATTAATGCTTTATAAAGTTCCTTTTCACCTTTTTTACATTTTTACATCTTGTATGAAATAAGTCCCAAGTGTAAAATTTTCTTATAGTTCATTATACTTATTTAGTAGGAGGAAAATCATGGCTAGAAAGAAAAGTAAGTCGAAACAGGAAGAAGAATTGTTCCAAGGGCTGGCCGGTATGGTCATGCTGGGAGGTATCGCAGGTACATATTCGTTAACTAAATCCTGGAGTGCTTCATTGGTGGTTGGAGTGCTCGGAGTGGTTGGTGTTGTTTTGTTGATGATCAGTATTCAGCGTAAGCGAACTGAGCGCCTAAAGAGATCCGGGATTGCACAGATTGATAAAATGGATGGATTCCAGTTTGAACATTATCTTGGGCATCTGTTCCGATCCCAGGGATACAAAGCTGAGGTTACACGAGCATCTGGTGACTTCGGGGCGGATTTGATTCTTTCAAAGGGGGAGAGACGAATTGTGGTACAAGCAAAGCGCTACAGCAAGAATGTCGGCTTAAAAGCTGTTCAGGAAGTGCAGAGCGCACGTGCACACTATAAAGCAAATGGTGCATGGGTTGTCACCAATAGCAACTTTACATCCCAGGCCTATGAGTTGGCTAAGTCGAATAGTGTCAGGCTAATCAGCCGGGATGAATTGGTAGAGATGCTGCTACAAATGAAAGAAAGAATGTTGACCTCCAAGAAGACAAATGCTAACGCAAAGACAAGTGCTTAATTTGCGGTGCCTCACCGAAGCGCATTGGGGTAAAGAAGAATCCGCGGCCGGATGGACCCGTTGCGAATACTCCGCTGGTTTCCAGAGGACGAGGAACGAGTGATTTTCCTTTATGAAAGAGGAGCGAGCGGTCATAAATCCCCAGTTGCTGGTATCATACGGATCACAGTCGGGCAAAGTTTGCTTGCGAAGACAGAGTGAACATCATCCACACCAACTACGTGTTAAGCACGGGTAGAACTTCCATCCGATGTTGTTTCAGCACGAAGCGCCTCCTTGCCATAATGCACCCTATCTTGAAGCCCTTCGAGCATAATGGCGCGGAGTGCTTGGCGAAACCGCAGATTGATCATCTGTTCTTGATCAATGATGTACGCAAGGGCGTTTTCATCAATAATTTTCGCGCGAATGATCGAAATGCTGTAATGCGGAATGTTTAATACGGTACTTTAGATCTCCTTACCTTGGACAGATATCGGCTAAGTCCTGTTTTGAAAAATTATTAAATCCGAGCTATTTGCGATTGTTTCGAAATCCTATATTGATTATCCTGGATCACCAGTCATTCGTTTTTGGTAGATAGCTCCGATTCCCAGTTTAGTAAAATATCCATCACTGATTGTGTGTGTCAGTCCTACTTTAGATGTGACATCAAAGTCTTCAATATTACTATTCATAACAAGCGCACCTGTTTGTCCGATTGCTAAAGTGCCGCTTGCAAGGACATGCGACGTTGATAATATGCTGTCTAACCTTGAATACCAGACAGTGACGCCTTTATCATTTCGCCAGCTGTAAGAGTCTTCATACCCCATGACTACTTTGCTTGCATCACTAAATTGTCCACCGGGAGCTAATGATCCCATTGGTATGGCCGCGGCCATACAGTACCACTCCGAGATAATTTTAGTCATTTCTGCCCCTTCTGTTATAAACGATTGTGCGGAATGGGCAAATACATGACAACCTAAGGAATGGGTAAATATTTTGGGTTCATGGAAAAAATAATCATTATGAACAGTTTTTGTTAAGCCTTTAAAAAATGGCATTAAAGCCTCGGCTGCTTCTTGAGCACGAATGGTTAATTCTTGCCAAAAGACTCACACGCTCCCAGACACCAGATCGTAGTGTCTCACCAGCCTATGATGGATCTTCGTATGCTGCTGGAGGGGCTGTATATCCCTAAGTGGAGTGAGATTCCGCTTGAGCATATACAACGTGCAATTTATGAGCGCACCTTCATTTTTAACGGTGATTCAGACGAAGCTTACCTAAATCAAATACCAGGAGAAAATCTCATGATTCGCAATATGAGTAGCACGTTAAGCCATCATGTGCCCTTCAGGGGGTATGCTGTAAAAGGGAACACGCTGCTTATGTCTATAAAATATGACCAACAGAGCTTTCCTACTAGACAAGTGGAGCATTGGCTGGAAAGCTACAGATGGCTTTTTAATTATGTAATGAAAAATTTAGAATCCACTGTTCAACTGGATAATATAATTCATGAGCTGACTGTAAACATATCAAACTAAATCCGATTATATTATGATATATGGATTTTGTTGGTAATGAAAATTCGGATTGCTATAGTCGAAGTTAACTTAAGTTATTATATGAACAGAAAAGCGAATGGCAAGAGGAACAAAATAAAAGCTTAATTATTGGAGGAGTATAAATTGAACGCTGAACTATACAAGAATAGTATTCGTGAAAATGGTTGCTATTGTATGAGAAGTATGCAAAAAGCTCCAGGTTACAAGCAAAAGCTTGACTGGACTGAGGAGGGATACAATTCGGGGCTTGTCTATGTACAACTCAAAATAGATAAAAAGCCGGTAGGTTTTATAGAATACGCCCCAGGAGAAGCGGCTTGGAGAGTCGTGCATGCTGATGGATATATGGTAATACACTGTCTATGGGTGGGAGTAACGGGTATGGGTTATGGTACGCAGCTCATTCAACAATGCATTCAGGATGCGAAACAATTGGGTAAAAAGGGGGTAGTTGTACTAAGCAACGCTGACACTTCTTGGGCCCCCGAAAGCAGCATTTTCAAAAAAAATGGGTTTGAGTATGTTGGAAAAGCTCCGTATTCTTTTGAACTATATGTTTATAAATTTAGAGATGATCCCAACCCATATTTTCCGGATAATTGGAACGAACGTTTGGAACGCTTCAATCAAGGACTGACAATTTTAAGAACGGATCAGTGCCCCTATCTTGAGGTAGCAACCCAAAATATTATCCAAGCTGCAAAATCAGTTAATATTGAGCCCGAAATTATCCATATCCGCGATCGTTCTGAAATGATGGAGTTGTCCCCGACACCTTATGGAGTCTTTAACGTGATTTTTCAAGGACAATTAATATCTTTTCATCGATTGACCCCACATTCTTTTGCAAAGAAATTAATAGCTATCATAAAAGATTAATTTGATATGGATGGTGTAGAAGATGGATGAAATTGAACAAAAAGTTAAAGGGATTGTTCTGAAGAATGCAAATTTAGACATCACTATTACGGAGTTAGATAGTAGGGAAGAACTTATTAATCTGGGGATAAACTCAATTACAGGACTTCGAATTTTTGTGGCATTAGAAAATGAGTTTAACTTCGAATTCGATGACGAAAGTTTAAATCCGGATACATTTAAAAACATTGAACAGTTATGCTGCTATGTCAGAAAGAAAATTATTGTATAGGTTAATTTGCAAATACTACAGAGTGACTACGTAGGGAAATGGTGCTTATCATCACTGTTGCGCCTGAATTGTATCCATCTAAATTGTAGGAGTTTCAGATTTATACTTTTAGAGTAACTCTCTTTAGTACCATAAAGAAACATTTGCCGGATTATTATCTACTTGTATCAAATGGGAATTTAACAAGCGATTTTACCGACTGGTTTATAAGTGATCTATTGTAGGAGACAAATTAATTTATTCCATATGGCGGAATGCTCAGCTACAGTCCTGCGAGGCAGAGCGCTCCCAACATGCTTATGAGCAGCGCCACAAAGTTTCATACCAAAAGGCTAATGGAGGGTGGACCAAGTGGGGCAGCTGGAAGAAAAGTTGCATACCACTTGGGTCCCTGAGCAGGTTGCGGAGCGCTTTAGAACAGAATATCAGCCCAAAACCATCTATATCGCTGGATCTATGCCGGTTGCATTGCACAAGCAGACCTGAAGGTGCTACAGCACAAAGTTAAAATATATTTTTGAAATACTTGGTAGAGGAATATTTGTTTGATTTAAAGTCTATAATAATATTAAACCGTCTGTATAAAAACTGTTTAGCAAATAGGCCCCCTGTCTCCGGGTGGTCTATTTGTGTAATTTCAATACTGTTGGCTGATAAAATCTCTTCTACTTTACTCAAAATAAAGTGTATTTGCTCTGAAGTAATTTACTTTGATAAAATGAGTGCATACAGAGTGAGTTTAATCAGTGACTACCAGCAGAGTTATTGATTTTTCAATCACCATGACGGTGGAAAAACGCTTTTACTTGTGGCTCCTAAGAGCAGGCAAGGCAAGAAACTGCATGTGACTTTACGAGCCGAACATTCCAAGGGGTTCAAGGGATGACGACCCTGTAACTGAATCGTTGGCTCTCCTGGACTACAGAAAAATGTTGAGGCCCTAGAGGTTGGGAAACCAAATGTCAACGGGATACGGCGCAGGTTAGCTCGGTCTATTTGACAAACGGTATTGGAGCACGTCATTATTCATTAATAGTAGCCTCCTTATTACATTCATTCTTAAAAGTCTTTCTCGGTTTTTGACAATAAGACAAGTGAAGCGAGAGTAAGCAAGTGCATCTGGAAAAGCAGCTAGGCCAGCTTAAGGTTGAAGTCAATTGGCTCAGAAAAACTGTCTTCAAGTGAACCACGAAGGACGTTACAGCGTATAGCTCAAATAAGATTGTGATCTTAGGAGGACAATTATGTGCTTCATAAGCTGGATTGATCCACCTTGTAATCTTATTTCCACCAATGAACTGATGACGATTTTCAACGAATACCCACGTCAGGAAGAACCGGACATACGTTAAATATCATTTTGTAACCTTCTATCATGTAGCTCATACAAACTAATAGTTTTGATCAAAGGGCATGAACTTGGCATGTCAGTATAATTTCGATTTTCCATAAAACAACAAGAGAAATACATTTCAGGGAGGGAGAGAATCAGGATATGAGATGGGTGCAAATCGATCGTGATTATTTCGCTTCAAACGAAGAAAATGTCATTCGATTACAACGACAGCTGGAAAGTATAAAATCTGGATATGAGTGGGAACCAAAAACAGAGCGGGTTTATTATTCATTGCAAATAAGAAAGATCAAGAATACGGATTTCAGGGAATTGGGATATTTTTTTTATATTGGTGATCAGGAAGAAAGAAACAAAAAAAGTGTCGATGAGGTCTATTGGGAAGATGCTATTGAGGTGCTATCCCGATGTGAACAAATACTTTATGCTCTCAAATACATAAGCACAAGTGACCTAATCGTTTCAGTTAAAAATGATGAGGAAGAGACGGTGGAGATACCGGATGAAATACCGAGTGCAGCCGCAAGATCAGTTTTAAGAGCACTCCGAGAGAAAGGGCTTATTCTATATTTGAACGAGGAACAAGAATATGAGATTGAGGAAATATTTTCCACTGCACTTGCTTATTACCGCGGAGACGATCTTCATGAGCTTTTGGATGAACATGATGAAGTTGATCCGATCCGCCTTAAAGAAATGGAGCTCAGATTAGAGAAAATAATTCTTGAACCGGAAGAGTTTGAACAATGGGCCAATAACTTTTTACTAAACGGAGATATGCATGATTACAAATGGTTAGAAAATGTAGTGGTAGATGAAGTTATAAAAGCAATGGAATATCGGTCAAAACAGGAAGCACAGCAAGGGAACTATTACTACAAAAGACCAGTTGAAGATTGGCAAGTCTTGGGTTCCATACTACAAGAACACAAAATTTCTTGGCACGCGAAGGGCATTTACTCAGCGCTTCTCAATTCCGGCGGATTTCTTGAGTTAAGTGATTTGGAACATCTAGGGGATTCCTCAATCGAATTACTAAACCTCTACTTAGAGGAATTGGAAAGAGTAGAACTTATTGATTATGATCGCACATTTGAATGCGTCGACTCTGGGTTTGACGAAATCGAAAAGGATTATACTGGCTGGGAAGGTTTAGAGCCTATCCTTAATGACATCAGAATTTCTTGGGGAGCCAAGGGGCTCTATCTATACTTAAAAGCTTTCCCTCACTATTATGAAACGTGGGTTAAATCCGTTTCAAAAGAAGGGGTCCGGAAAGTGCGGGACTTATTAAAGGAGCTCCAGCATTATAATTTTATTCATCAAGAATTGGACAAAACACCCAAAATCGATGAAGAATACATCATTCAATCATCTTCCAGAAATGAGCAACGTGAACAGGCGTGGTACTATTCCAGCCTACGACCAACTTTGCTTGCTGTATATCATGAAGGACGTTTGGACACTGTTTTCGTCAATGCGGTATATGGTGAAGATAAGAAAACAGCGCTCTCTTACGCCGCTTCATATGGTGATTATGAAATGGCAAGGATTCTCTTGGATGTCCCTAAAATTGACATCAACCACCAAGATAGTGATGATCGAACCGCACTGCATAACGCGCTGTATGCAAATGACATTGAGATGGTCGAAATATTGCTACTGAACAACCCAAATATTAATGTACTAGCATTTGGAGGGCACCGTCCAATTATCATAGCCATTCTAAATGACAACCTGGAGATGCTTGATCTCTTGATCAAAAGTAATGTGAATGTAAATGCATGGTGTATGACGGGACCACCACTTTCCTTAGCCGTTCAACTAGAAAAAGAAGAGGTAGTTGAAAGACTCTTGCTGGCCAACGCTGATCCTCATGCTTTAAGCAGAGAAGACATGACCCCTCTTGAAATCGCGGAAGACAAAAAAAACGAAAAAATTGTACACTTAATCAGCAGTTTCCTTAAGAAGTAAACCCAGCTGAAAACAAGATGTCGGAAACCAAATTAAAGACGCCTAGCTGATTACTGGGCAACATAAATATGGGTTATTAAGCTATCTTGATACTGGAGTCTAAGATGTTAAGGATTTAATGCATATATGACATGGGATCTTAGAAAAAGTCTGGATTTTCCCTAAATACTGACCATGACGCAACCAAAAATGTATATCAATATTATAAATAAAATTTGGACCGAAAAGCCATGACAATATGGAGATGCGCTTGCAGCTCTTTTTTTGTTGGTTATCCTGATGGATAGACCATTTACAACCCATGGGAGAAGCGCGTGGAGATTATTTGTTACACGGGTTTTAGGTCAAACCTAGAGAGAAACCTGATCAAAAACAAGACAAGGCGAAACTGGGAGATGTATTTGGGCGACCGCCAACATTTTAACCAAAATATACGCTAAGGATGTTCAGGGGTATGAAAAGCGGATTTTTCTTACTCTAAGCGAAATGTCCACTAAACATCATTAGCGGTCATCTACCAGCACGAAAACGGCTTGTTATGTCCGCTATTGCTAAACGTATTAAACCGTCAAAATGTTGGCTCTACCCCTATCCCCAAAATCAAACTTTTAATCCTATTTTATGCGCTGACAAAGAGGAAGTTTCATGATAGAGCAGAATATATATGCTAAAAAAATGTAAAGAGGTGGTTAGATGGATGCAAGGCAAATGTTTAAAGAAACGAAAAAGACGTTAACCGAGCTTATAGAACAAGCAACCTTGGTCGATTTCGACAAGTGCGAGGAAGGATATGTAAAAACATTGAGCCTTTGGAAAGCGTTAAGAGATTATGAAAAGTGGGCAGAATCCCTATTTTTGAAAGCACCTGATCCGGGGAGTGAGCTTGCCCACATGGACACAGAAAATAAAGAGGTTCCAGAGCAAGCGCCAGCCAAGGAGATTCGTCCATCTTATGTTTTTGAGCGTAAACTCAAAGGGGGATGCCTTCCTAAATTAAACCATGCACTTTTGACAGAAGAACTGGTCCGAAACCTAGACTTGAAAAATGGGGATCTGTTGTATGCAGAACCGAAAGAAGGGACCTATGGATCGCAACCGATTTATTGGTACGAGGTAGCGGAGCGCCGTGAAAGGAAAATGCCCTTTCAAAGAGTGGGACTAGGCTTCTGTCCGGTTGAAGCGGTTGGTAATTTTTTAGTTGTTTGTAAAAGTTACGAAACGGGTGAGCTGATTCGGTTTAATGAGGTTTCCATGGAATTAATGCTCCAAGATAATGATATAAGGGATTATTCGCTACGCGAAGGAGATCTGGTTGATATTGCTTATTGGGAGAATGCACCAGAGAGACCGCGGGTGGTGTATAAGCATCCCGTGCCGAAAGAAGCGGATATGGTTAAAACAGTTTCAAGAAAGCATAAGGATCGTATAGAAGAGGAAACGCGGGTTGCAGAGCCGGACTTAACCTTGGAAGGAAAGGTGATCTTGGTAGTGGGGAATGATGCGGAGCCGGAAAAATGTCGGGAGTATTTCACCAGGCAGGGAGCCGAGATGCTTTGGGCGGATTCAAAATTTTCTGGCAATCGTCTGTCTGGACTTATCCGCAAGGCGGACGCGGTGGTTTATCTTCTCCGCATCACCGGTCATGGGGGTATGACATTAACTAAACGATTGTGTAAAGAATATGAGGTGCCGTTTGTTCCTACGTGGTCTTTGGGAGCTTCATCTTTACTGGCCGTAGCAGAAGAAGCGGTGTGCTAATAGGAAAAGTAGTATTCATCAAAGGATCGAGAAAATGGTTCGTGTACCTCATTTCAAAAATACTATTTCTACTAGGGTAGAAATACGGCGATGCATTACAAGCCGATACGCACATGTAGTTTCAGGATCGCATTCACAGCTGATCGAGACGGCCACCGGAGCTTGCATAAAGTGGACGAGCAGCTGAATTATCGGCCATTTTTTAAAAAATGAGGCGATTTATTACGATCCACTGAAACAACAAGAAGTTGAATGACCGTGGTCCGGGTTATACCGCCCCGACTATTGGACTTAGAGTAAGAAAAAACGCTAAGCCTGTCATGTCCGAAGGCTTAGCGTATATTTTCGTTAAAATGTTGGCGGGACCCTATCGCCATCAAGCTAAGAAAAGCAAATACCCCAAAACGAGAAAATTGACATCTCCAGGTGAAAATGTACAAATTTTTTATTTTGGGAGCGTTATAAAATTCTTAAGTTGATTGATGTGGCGGTACCCCCAATTTTTCGGTTGTTAGTTAAAACCGTAATCCGTATACATTTTTTAGGCGTACCCATAAAATACAAAAATCAAGTATATTATGATAAAAAAACGAAAACAATTAAATGAAAACAACAATTGATACTTATACGTGGAGGTTATTAAATGGGCGAAGTAAAAAATGATAAAAACTATTGTTCATTGCCGATAGTTCCTGAAAGAGAATTTAAAGCAGATGTTAATCCCAATCGAAGAGAGGTTATAAGGGAAATTGACAGAAAATGGGTGAATGGTACTGTGTTACATTATTATTTCTTTGACAAAGAAACGGATGGTGAATATGTAGTCCTAAATAATGGGCAGAGAGAATGGAAAACATGGACTACAAATGAAGATGAAAAGGACGTTGTCAGAAATGCTTTTAAGCAATGGAAAGATCTAGGCATAGGTGTAAAATTTAAAGAAGTAGCAACAAGAGAGGAGGCCGAAATAAGAATAGGTTTTATGAGAGGTAATGGTGCTTGGTCATATATCGGAAGAGATATTATTGATCTGGATATAGGCAAAGATGAAAGAACAATGAATTTTGGTTGGGATTTAACCCCCCCCCCTTTTTGATATAGATTTAGATACAGCCATTCATGAAATCGGACATACTTTAGGGTTTCATCATGAACATCAGAACCCCAAAGCAGGTATAGAATGGGATGAAGAAGCTGTATATGGTGAATTAGCTAAACCTCCTAATAATTGGGATAGAGGAAAAACTTATAATAATATAATTAGAAAAATAGATCCAGATACCGTACAAGGCTCTGATTGGGATCCAAATTCTATTATGCACTATTCGTTTAAGGCTGGATTAATTATAAAACCAGAGCAGTATCGGGATGGGGTAACTCCAGCTGGTGGTTTTTCAGAGAGAGACAAGTTGTGGGTCAGAACGTTTTATCCACCAATGGATAATGCAGACTTAGAGGAACTTCCATTATTAGTAAGTAACAAACTTATATTAAATCATGGAGAACAGAAGGATTTCATCATTAAGCCAAACGATACAAGAAAATATAATATAGCTACTTTTGGTACATCCGATTCTGTCATCGTTTTATTTGAAGAAGGTGTTGATGAAGTGTTGTATGTTGCAGGTGATGATGATAGTGGTGAAGATCATAATGCAAATATAAATGTCGAATTATATAAGGGGAAATCTTATATATTACGTGTTCGTGTTTATTACAGTGAAAGGCAAGGCGAAATATCGGTTATGTACTGGTAGCATCGTAAATAGTTTAGGGACTGACCCCTTAACGTGAGACAAATCAAAACACCTTCAAGAGAATGCAACCATGTCGTAAGATATGGAGACAACCTTGGAGGTGTTTTTTCGTTGGCAACAAGAGTCAGTTATCCATTAGAAGTTAAAATGAAGGCGATTGAAATGAGAATGGCTGGTATACCGGTCAAAGAAATCATGGAGCAATTAAACATACGAAACAAGACACAAGTGGAAACTTGGATGAGATGGTACCGTAATGGCGAGCAGAACCGTTTAGAGCAGCCTGTAGGTAAACAATACAGCTACGGAAAAGGACCCGAATACACTTCGGAATTAGAGAAGGTCCAGGCTGAGAACAGGTTTTTGAGACAACAACTAGAGTTGCTAAAAAAGTACAGGGTACTGGAGATGAGGTATCGTCAAAGATCGTAATGGAGTGGATAGAGTCGATCCGAGGGGAAGTGAGTGTGAAGCAAGCTTGTGCATGGATAGGAATCCCTCGCGCCACGTACTATCGCTGGAAGGCGGAGTATGCGAGCAAACTTGAGGACCACTTGGTAGAGAAAATCCGCGAACTCTGTATCCAGCATAAATATCGTTATGGATACCGGAAAATCACCGCCTTGCTTCGGAGGGATTATACGGTAAACCACAAACGCGTGCAACGGATCATGCAGCGTGAAGGGCTACAATGTCGTGTCAAAGCGAAGAAACGGAAACCTACTGGGCAACCCGTTCATATCGCGGGGCATCTGCTAAAGCGACAGTTTGAAGCAGATGCGCCTATGCGAAAACTTGTAACGGACATTACGTATTTGCCATTTGGAGGAAGAATGTTGTATCTGTCGAGTATTTTAGACTTGTTTAACGGAGAGATTGTGGCATACAGTATAGCTGACAAGCAGGACACCGCATTTGTGCTCGATACCCTTGGTCAGTTGCCATCTCTACCAGGTGCAATACTTCATAGCGATCAAGGCAGCGTCTACACATCCTTGGCCTACCAGGAAGCTGTAAAAGGAAAAAGCATTACCATGAGTATGTCCCGTAAAGGAACGTCTGCTGATAATGCCCCCATCGAATCGTTTCATTCCACACTAAAGTCTGAAACGTTCTACCTCGAAGGTTTAACCTGTACGACGACGGCAATCGTCGAGCAGACCGTTCGAGAGTACATCCTTTACTATAACTCAATTCGCATTCAAACAAAACTAAACAACCAGTGCCGGTTCATTTCCGACAACTGGCTGCTTAAACTTGGAAGGTGTTTTGATCCCTGTCTCACAAACGGGGGTCAGTCCCTTACGAGAAAGGATGGTGTTTTTTTTATGAATCCTATCACCTTCAGTGAACTGACACTTTTTGCACAAGAATTACAACGTTTTCTATCCCCAATAGTCCTACAAGAAACTGCCAAACAGGTGGGATTTGTACAGCGATCTAGTAAGTATCAAGCAAATGGACTTATCGCCCTTTGCGTTTGGCTCTGCCAAGAAGTCGCTAGTACATCACTCACGCACTTATGTAGTCGTTTAGAGGCTTCGACGGGGTACTAATAAGCCCAGAAGGCCTGAATCAACGCTTTAATCCAGCAGCTGTCGCATTCCTCCGAGAAGTCTTTACTTCACTCCTAACACAAAAACTCTGTTTCAATCATTCACTTTCTTCAGGCATGATTTCTGCTTTCAAACGTATTCGGATTTTAGATGCGACTGTATTTCAGCTACCTGATTCCTTCGCCACAAATTATCAAGGCTCTGGAGGCAGTAGTAATACTGCAGGAGTGAAAATCCAATTGGAATACGATTTATTAAGTGGCCAATTTCTAAACGTACAACTGGGACCTGGAAAGAACAATGATAAAACATACGGCACCATCTGCCTTAAAACTATTGAGAAAGGCGATTTATGTTTACGTGACCTTGGTTACTTTGATTTAAGAGACTTACAAGCCATTCATGATAAAGAGGCTTATTTTATCTCTCGGTTAAAGCTAAATACACGTATTTATATCAAGAATTCCGACCCGGAATTCTTCAACAATGGAACGGTAAAAAAACAAACCGAATACATCCAGGTTGATATGACACAAATGATGTCTAGTCTAACCCCTGGTGAAACGCTGGAAATATCAAAGGCATACATTGGACAAAATCAGAAGCTCCCAGCACGTGTTATTATCCATCGACTTACCGAGGATCAAACGCAAACACGCCTAAAAAACCAAGCACTACGAGAAAAAAAGAAAGGCATTGTCATGAAAGATAAAAGTAAGCACTTGATGGGCATGAACGTCTATATTACGAACACATCTCCAGAAGAAGTCCCCACTGATTATGTCCATTCCCTCTATTCCCTGCGGTGGCAGATCGAGCTTTTATTTAAAACATGGAAGTCATTCTTTGAAATCGATGAATGTAAAACAATCAAAAAAGAACGCCTTGAGTGCCATTTATATGGCCAACTTATCGGCATTCTCCTCTGTTCTTCTACCATGTTTCAAATGCGACAGTTACTTCTTGAAAAGAAAAAGAAGGAATTAAGTGAATACAAAGCGATTTATATGATTAAGGATTACTTCCCGTTACTGTTTCAAGCGATGTCAGTTGGCACAGAAGAACTTTTGAAAATTTTGCATCGCCTTTATCATCTACTCAAAAAGAACGGTCGTAAATGTCATCGGTATAAGAAGATGACTGTCTTTGATATTCTTGGGATTGTGTATCAAACGACGGTGAAGGATAGACAAGTTGCCTAGCAAAAAATATCGCTTTTTTAAAGATTTCTTTGACATGCCTAAATTCCCAGTACTGGGTAGTTTTGAATCAATATTATTTGGCTCTATTAATTTATGTTGTTAGCTTGATGGGCATGGGGTACCGCCAACAAAACGCGGAAAACGTGCGCTAAGCGAAAATTTATTCAAACAAGCCGGAAAATCCGTACGCTAAGGAAAATCCGGCTTGTTTTTATCTCTTCGTCGGTGCACGACTCCAGAAGGCCCATTGTCTTACTCATATCTCTCGTAAATGCGTTACAAAATGTCATTCGAGTCATCTTGTTCTTATTCTTCATTTGACAGTTGTTTGAGAGGGCCAATCCTTTTAACGATGCGATTTGTTTTATATCAATTTTGTATTCACCTAGGATATTTATGTGTTCCCATCCAAGAGGGGATATGTGTTTCAACAATTCTTCATTCAGTTGTTTACTGCTCTTTCTAAATTCTGTTGCTTGGGTTAAATAAACCGTATTCCATACACTGATTGCATTAATGAGGATATTTAATGCGCTGGCCCGCTGGAGCTGGTCTTTCAGAGCGCGTTCACGCAGCTCGCCATGCTTGCCGAAGAAGATTGCTCTGGCTAATGCGTTGATGGCTTCCCCTTTGTTCAAACCCCGGTGGATTTTCCGCCGTAGCGCCTCACTTGAAAGATAATCCATGATGAAGATGGTTTTTTCGATTCGCCCCATTTCCCGGAGTGCGGTTGCTAAACTGTTCTGCCGCGCATATGATCCGAGCTTCCCCATAATAGGTGATGCAGAGACTGTCCCTTCCCGGATAGAGTGTGCCAGCCGCAATACATCATCGTAATTTTGACCTTAGTTTCTGTTCTACCGTTCTTTGTTTCCACGTCGAAGGATATATTCCGCAAAATCACTCCAGACGTTGTTAGAAAATGAAGTCGAGAGTGGTCCGATGTCAGCTCTTTCACATTTTTCGATTCGGGGAAGGGGTCCCCCTGCATCCCCAGCGTTTACATCGTTAGGATCTCCAAGGACGTTCTTTCCATCTGCCTGTATCAGTAGCATTCCAGACTGGAGCTCCCTATCGTGCTCGGCTAATTCCTCTACTCTCCACACTAACAAGCCTTCTCCCAGCAATGCACCGTCGAATTTGTCTTTTACCCAATGGACGGATTGATTAACTGTTCATTTTGTAGCGATTCTGCACCTGCTGAACAAGTTAGCGATAACGAAAGCATGCCTACAACTACACACGTACACAAACTCTTGACCTTCAAAATCCATTCATCTCCCTCAAATTTTCGTTGTCACAATTACATAAAAAAACCACTATCCTCCTTTTTCTGGCAATTTCGACACAAATCTATTATGTATAAAACTATATATTAAATCAAGATTATATAATTTACCATTTTTACAATAAAATTGGATAATTAAATACAAAGAGACCTTTCAAGCAACGATAACAGTCAATAAAGAGGGTAATCAAGATTTGTTTTCTTCATCCAGGAATTATTTTTTTACTATTCAACTTCTCATAATACTTATTCACTCTTGCTACAAAATATAGTATTATTTATTGTGGTGTAATACAATATTTTGTTATGGGGGGTTAAGTCCTAACATGAATATATCGAGAAAACAGCGGAATTTACTTCTTTATAGTGAGATAATTAAAGAATACAAATGGCTTCATAAATTACTTTTGAAAAATGAAACATTAAAATTGGAAGATGTCCCGCAAGAATTTATTACTGATTTTACTTATGTGGTACCAGTTATTCTCAAACAGTGTGGCGAAGAATGGAAAGGAGATGAGAATGTAGTAAATCCTGTAGAAGATCTGGGTGCAAACAGAAAAAAGTGCAGATTATGCGGAACTCCTACAAGATATCTATGTTACATACAAAATAAGATAAACGGAAAAAGAATAAATATTGGAAGAGATTGTGCTGAAGATTTTGTTGACCTTAATTCATTAGTTGATGGAAAAACTAAGGGACAATTAATTGCGAATGCTAAGGAAGTCAGAAGATTTAGTGAAATCAATAAACGATTCCCTGGACTGGAGCAGACAATTGAAGCGTGGCTTCATAGAACAGAAAAATATGATATAGTTTTACCTCGAAAAATGGAAGAGCCTTATAATGAAAGCGGAGAGGTACTCAGAGATCTATATCGAAATTATCTGAAAGGTATAGAATCGGAGCAGGTCATTGAAGAGATCGAGGCACGTATTAGCAGTGAAAAAAGTACAATAGAGATGTTTGAAAAGTATCAAGAAACGAATCGAAATACACCTTTTATAGCTACAAGAAAAATGATCCACTGGCTTAAAAATCGAGCGGACCAGAAAACAGAGAATATTTTGAGAGAAAACGGGAAAGTAACATTTGAAACTGTGTCTTATATTTGGGAAAAAGAATATGTAGATAAACACATTTCTATTGTAAAAGAGCTTTTTTTAGCTGTTGGAGCAAACTTTTTAGGAATAGACCATGAAATAGGAGGCTATACATTTCAATATGGTAGGTCCAGAGTAACACTTTATATAAGTTTTAAGAGTTTCTTTGAACTTTTTGGTAATTATGTACTTGGAGAAGGAGATAGATCCCCTGCTGCTCTGACTATAAATAATATTATTAAAATTAGTCAGATTGTTAACGATCATAACATGAAAATACAGTATTTAGACGAGTTGAAGTTCTGCCTACGAGAATATGGAAATGATATTGATTACGAAGATGAAGACTTAGATAGTAATACTATTTATATTTGGGATAACGAAGTTAGTAAATTTGCCAAGTGTAAACTAAGCGAAATTATTCGTCTAACAAAGGGAATAGTAATGGGGTTGCCAAAACCAACTATTAATAATATAGAATCATTTGTCGCTTCATTAGCTGGAAAGAGATTTTCCAGAGAAGAGCTACGGGATATACGTGATGTACTGAGTTCTATATAAACCGACAGGATGGAAATGGACTCGAAATGACTACTAGTGTAAAGTCACGGTTTTTCCGTGACTTTTTTATGCTAGTAACCTTAAAATATTGGCTTAACATACTGTATAAATATAAAACTTAATTTTGTTAATGACCACTGTTCGTGGACAGCACCGGATTGTAAGGCTCGTACGTCGCGAGTACGGCTTCACCTGTAATCCAGAACATGTGTAACGGACTCAGTATCGATAGCTTTACCTTCACGATGGGGAGTAGCTAAAAGCTTTCTGAGAATATCAAGCAATAAAATTCCAATCCGCTGAAGGATGTGTCACCGTCCATTCAGAGGGAAGAACAGGTTCATGTCAGCCGAACGGCAACTATGGTAATATAGCGAGGATGACCAATAAATACGGCACAACCAAGAGCCAGCCGCTCATGGTGACACTCCGGACAAGCTGTTCCTGGACCATGAAACTGGTACGGAGACTGAACGCGTAACGATGCATCTTAGGTGGAGTACTGGCGCCCAGAGTACGGGCTTTATGGGAACAAACACATTGACGGCACACTGCCGCCGTATGCCAACACGCTTCCGGCGCAAAGTGCTGCCGTTTGTTATAGCATCAATTGTTCTGAATAGTGTTTTTCGTTTAAGAGAGCAGGCGTTTAATATCTCTTTAGGAATCGCAGCAATAGCATTGGTATCTTAAAAGTAAATGTTTGATGCATAAGAATAACTATACTATAGTATAATAATATTTCGGGGGAGAAAAATGACTAAATATAAAGATGACAACCAAGCAATTGGTGAGTTAGGGGAAAGTATTTTCAGGTTCTATTCGCAGCAATCACTTAATCTAACCCCAAATAAACTTGAGCACGACTATGGAATAGATTTTTCATGCCAGATCGGCGGTGAACCGAACAGCCGTAAACGGCCAATGTTTGCTGAATTTCTTTTGGTGAACGTGAAAAGTTCTGCTAAGAATAATCCCTTTAACACTCTCACTATAGCCGATATGGAATTCTCACTAAAATCTGCACAACCTCTTGTATTTATCTTGGTTGACATCAACAAGCATGAAGTATTTCATCGTTTTTTTGATGAAGAGTTACTGCTTGAATTTCATGAACGTTTATTAAGAAATAAAAAATCATTCCGGATAGATCCTTCAAAAATGAGCAACGACGTAAGTCATTTTAATGAACAATTGTCCATTATAAAGAAAAGATCATATCAAAATAAATTGGGCTTGTTAAAAGCTCGGTTGGGACTTCAAAAATTAATTGGAAACATAAAACTTAGAATTGATCAGACGGAAGATGGTAGTGTTGCCATAGTGGAGGTGAACGAAGTAGAGGATTTGTTTGACAAAACCCATAAACTTTTTCCGCGTGTGCGAGAATCTTTTTTAGCACATGATATCGGTAAAATTTCATTGCCACAAGGGACATTCAAAAATATGTCGGAGCAGCTGGACGATATCGCTGACTATATTTCTCTTATAACTCCTTTAGTCTATGATGTGTGTCTAGTGGAGTTAGAGCGAGAAGGAAAAAAGATTGCTGCTTGTCATTTTGAAAGGAGAGGGTTTGGAGATGAGACAGCTTATTATCATCCGAGCGGTTTAAGCTTGACCTTATCAAAAAGAAGGAAAGCTGAAGACAACCACTACCATCACTTTACAGAGGTTATTATTACTCAAAACAATGCTGATAATATGTTTGAATATCCCGAATTTATTAACTTTCTAGGGAAAATTCGAGAGGGAGATACCATTAATGGACTGCCTGTTGCTGAATCTTGGCCAAATCTACTTTATCTCGGTGTAGTTGTCAAATACATCCCTAAAATTTATGATACTCTAGCATTAGAACCCTATGTGCAATTGAGTGAGCTGAATAAAAGTGAAACAGTATTTTCGTACATGTTTTTAAAAAAACTGCTACTTGACAAAAAAGACACTTTAATACACTTTGTTCTCGGAACAGATGATATTCCATCTTTGAAATTAAAGAAACACAAAATACAATGTCCCTTTCTAGTTAGTTTGCCTGAAGGTCAATTAGTCGCAACAATTGAATTTGACAGTGAATTATATTTAAATGAAGATTCTGTATATATAATAGGTATTAAATCGATAAGGAATCCAGTTGTTAAATCATGTTTACCCATCGAAAGCACTGGTATATTGGAACCCCTTCTTCTTCTAACAGAAGATAAAGCGTTAGCGTTTTTTGTAGACAAGCAACCCGAAATCATCGATAACCCTTTAGATACCGGAATTATTGTATTGGGATAATCGGCGAAGACAAATTAAACAATCTCCAGCTGCAATTGGTGATTTTGCTCTTCCTGAATTATTTACATAGGGTATCTGGATAAATTCATCTGTATGAGGTTAGGAAAATGTAATCTCGGATAAGCATGCTCGTTTTTTTTTTAGGGATCAAGTTCTTGTCCTTCTCCTTTCCCCAGGACAAGAACTTGATCCCTTTGTCGAAAATGACTGCAGCATCGCATTACTCGACGCTGTGACGAGTGAAGAACTAAAGGAACTGGCTGGTATCAGAAAGTGCGGTGGGAGCCTACTATTTATTTATTTTTGTAATACCCATAAGTTGATGGTCGTTAAAAGATATTGTTGATCACTATAGTGCCCAAAATGATAATGTTGTGAATGAAGACACTGAATGGAGAGGTGTCAAAACCACCTCGAAGCTTGTCTTACTGCAATTACGTGAGCCTAATAAGGCAGGGCGGCCACGAAAAAACTAACCTAATATTCCGTATGTTAGATAAAGTCACGGTTTTTCCGTGACTTTTTTATGCTAGTAGGCTTAAAATATTAATACTTGACTTGACTAGCTCAACTTTCGTGATGGATAGAGCAGTTGGGGGACATTATATTTACGAAAGGGATGATGGACATGCAAGGCGCCCTAAATCAAGTTCAAGAGCTCTTGGAGAGTGGAGATTACAACAATGCTTGGAAGCAGCTGAAGAAACTTATAAATGAATTAGCTGGATCGAGCGAGGAAGGAGAATTAAAAAAGGCAGTTCGTCGTTACAAATTTATGCTGAACCTCTCACGGGATATCAACCTGACGAACATTTTTTGCAACCGAGTAATGAGAAAATGGGAAGAGCTCGCTTGGGGAGATGAAGAATACGTTGAACAGTGTAGATTGTTAAATCGTTACATAGATAAAATTTCAAATGATCGCAAGCAAGTAATTCGTGAAATGCATGAAATGCATCCGCTTACAGCACAACATATCATCATTTCCGTTTTTGAGCACTTTCATCAGCAGCTTGTCCATACATCACCGGATGATTTTGAACGTTTGTTATATCTTCACTTTACTTTTGGACTTGAAACCAACTACGAGAGCAGCATTTCCGCTTTGAGTGCAATGTTACGGGATTGGAAAGAAGATGTTCGTATCGGAAGATTCAAGGGTAAGGAAGTGAAAGTTTACCACTTTGAAGATGAAATCATTGTGGAATTCAGTCAAAAGCTTATGCCGATTATTCGTTCTATTCATTTTCTTGATTGGATCGCAAATGAGGTATCTCAGCATACTACAACGATGGAAGTGACGGATTCAGAGGTTAAGTTGTTCTATCGAGATTTTCAGGAATATCGTAAGTATATGTTGCCGATGTTCCGTGACCAGACACGTAAGCAAAATACTCAAAGAAAATTACATTTATTAGTAGCAGAAAGGTTTAGCTGGAGTAAAAGAGAATTGGATTATGAAAAGGTCATTAAAGATAGTGGAGACCGGCATTTCAGTCTAAAAATTGATGATGTTGAATTTTTTGAAGCATACAAATATATTGCAGAAATTTCGTACCAATCATATTTGAAAATAAAGATAGAAATGTACATCATGAATTTTGATGAGCTCAAATGCCGAGGTTTTAATGTCCTTGCATTGTATTTTTTCTATTACTCTCTTATGGCGGTAGCATTCATTTATTTTATGGCTACGCGCCATTATGAAGACACTCGTGAAAAGTTACCATTATTTCCGTATTTGCGGATCAGTAAGAACGATATTGGCAAGATGCTAATACCTGTCCTTGCAATGATAACTAAACAAGAATTCTCTCAAAAGGATATCGATAATCTACTTGCCTTTTATGAATTTGGTAGTGACAAACTATTCGACATGTATTTAAAACCGGTGATTATCTTCGGAGATGAGGTTGTTCTTGTACCCTCACTATTTATGATGAACGACTTCCCACGAACTTTCCTGCATCTGTTAAACAAACTTAATGTGAACTTTGAAGAACGGGGGGACACATACGAAGTTTGTATGCGAGAACGATTCATGCAAAATGGATTCATGGTTTTTACCGACAAGTTCCCTTACAATTACAATTACGAGGGGAATATGCAAAGTGGGGATATAGATATCATCGCGCGTCTAGGAAATTATCTATTTGTAGGCGAAGCCAAAAACAAGTTTGAGCCTCTCGATTCAAAAGGTCAAATCAATGTCGATCGCACGATTCGCAAAGCGGTTAAACAAGCCAAAAACTTTGTTAAGTACATTGAGCGTAACCCACAAGAATTCTCTCAACGTTTTGGTATCTCAACAGAGGAGCTTACAACATTGACCATTCAGCCATTCGTGCTTGTGAATTGTTTTTATGGTTCAGGACAAGTCATTGATAATATTCCTATCGTAGATACAAGTACCATTGAAAAGTATTTTGATGGCGAGATTAGAGTTTACTACGGTGATAAAGTTATCACTTCTCATTTAATCCGATCTGAGGGACCGATTCGGCCGCAAGAGTTTAGGGACAATCTTTATTCGCCATATTTTATTGATCACGATGTATATAATTTCAGTTTACAAAGCCGACATGTGGAAATCATCGATGATAAAAAATTCATGATCGGACCAGAAAACGATCATGATCATTTCCCTAGTAAGTATCTTCTTAGTGAAGCGATTGCTCATATTCAGGAAATATCAGAGTAGTTATACTGGTGTTGGAAGGGGAATAGTAATAATCTATTCTCTCCTATGTAACAGCTAGACCCGCTTTTTTGACCTTTAACTTTGCACATCTATAACTATCTCAATAACAGACGAATTCTTAATCTCATAAATTTGCCAATTTTGAGGTGAATTTATCTTACGACCTAAAAAAGATCTTTTAGTCTTATTTAGAGGGGCAAATAAACTTACTCGGCCTCAAAAATACAATTCTCTAAGAGTCACCAAACTGCTGGCTGATATAGTATAATTAGAGTTTTATAAGTACAATAAAAAATATGTGTAGTTAGTTCAAAATCCGTTCCATAAAGGGGCATCTAAATGAATATATTTTTGGACACAACTGTTTTATATAGAGATCCTTTTCTTTCTCAAAATCTCGGTAGCGGGCTGGTAAAGGCTGCTCGGAATCGAGAATTGAGAATTTATATATCAGAGGTGGTGTTGGAAGAAGCTAAACGCCATTATCTAAGAAAAGTTGAAACTCCTATAGTACAGCTGAGAAAAGCTATCAAAGATTATAATTCTGTTTCTCTTTTACCAGAGATACCGATTGTTCTTCCGGAATTAAATGAAGTTGCCGAACGGTTTGAGGCATACTATAACGAATTAATGATGAGCAATATCGTTAAAATTGTCCCATATGACAATAACTTGCTTCCTGAATTAGTACACAGATCTATTAATCGGATTAAACCGTTTACCGACAAAAAGCAGGAATTCAGGGATGGGATTATATGGCTATCATATGCGAGGCTTGCTGAAACCGAAGATTTAACGAACTGTTTTTTTATAACCAATAATACTTCAGACTACTTTTCTGGAAAAAGGGGGGGAGAACTTCATCCAGATCTTAAAAAGGACTCAAAACGTTTCTCGCTCTTTAAATCACTCGAGAGTCTGATGTTTACCGATATGTATAAGGAGAAGGAGCAGAATCTCCAATTAATTCAATGGATTGAAAATAACGATCTAGATACAGATAAACTACTGGAACTACTTGAACCTTTTCATAATGATTTTTGTGAAGAGGCATCTATTTATGTAAATGAACTGTCACTTGAAGATGCAGTTGGCGTATATATTCCTTATGGATCTGTTAAGCTAGGGTTTTTGGGAGTTTGAAAGTGTTTCCGATTGGGAACTCGAACCCTTAGACGGTGAAGTATTACTTCGGTGTACCGTGCTTTTGGATGGAATTATAGAGTTGGAATTAGACTTAGGTGAAGGGGATATCGTTGATTATCCTTCTCAGGAAGTGCGCATAACAGCAAAACTCACAGCAATCTATGATCGTGAAGATAAAAAGATTTTCTCTTTAGAAATTGATGACGATTTGAACATAAGTTTTAAAAAGATTAACAATTTTGAAGAATAATTAAGACACCCTCAAATCAATCACCTGCATGATAGCTATCATAACCCCTGGCCATGCATCTCTCTGAAAGAGCAATATAAAGGCGGTCTAAATGCTCACTTTATCCAAATAAATCAACCGCATGATTTTGCTCGTCGTTTCCTATAAGGGTGTAAAATGTGGTTGTATTGGAATCAGAAATTTCTTGGACAAGTCTCAGATTCTTGTTCTTTTTATACCGTTCCCGGTTATCTTCGTACCAGGATAGATGCCCTTTATTGAGTTCAGTTGCCTGCCATGATCTATGCTTATTCTATTTTCGCTTATCTATTGCTTCGGACATAGTTTTATCAGTTAAATGAGCGTAGATCTGTGTAGTTTCTGGAGAGGAATGTCCCAACTGTGTCTGGGTTTTATACAGATCATTAGCTAAATAATAATCAGTTGCAAATGAATGTCTTAGTTTATGCACAGTCAGAAATGGCTTACCAAATCCTTCAGCATACTTAATTATCATATTTTGAATTGCGCGTTTTGTCATCCTGCTACCGTAAATCTGTCCATTTGGTATAGTAAGAAATAATCCTTTCTCTTTTTTAGGAGATTTGTAATGTACATCTCTAATTAAGAGATACTCCTTAAGATATGGAATTGCCTCCTCACGGAAGTAAACTTGTGACTTAATCTGGTCATCTGCTCCTTTTCGATAAACATAGACAGATTGTTTCGTAAGATCAATATCATCTACATCAAGATTCACAGTTTCAGAAACACGTAATCCTGAATTTAGGATTAAACTTACTATACAAGTATCCCGTACTCGATTAAATTTATAAGATAAAAGGGCTCTATTTCTGCCCGCAAGGTTCTTCTCGTACCCTTTAAAGATATATTCCACAAATTCTGTTATCTCATTATCTTGGAGCAACTTCCCAGCTAGGCTGCTAGCTGCTGTTTCCTTAGGGTTTTTCTTTTTGCGAATATCTACTTTCGCCATCACATTTCTAATTAGTAAAGGATTGAAGTTTTCGTCCTCAGCTTTTTGATTCAAGTAATTGAATAAAGTTCGAAGCGACGATAGCTTCCTTGATACTGTCGTTTTTGAGTTTTCTGCTTTGGTGAGAAGATGGGATCTATATCCGTGAATTGAATCCAATGAAAGTTTCTCAAGAGTTTCAATCGGAATTTGTCTAATAGGGCCAGCAGGAGCAAGCCCTTCAGCCAGAAGATAGTTGAAGAAGGTTTCATAATCATATATGTATTCGAGTAGTGAAGAAGGAGAAAGATCAGGAAGCTTATAATTAATGAATTTGTCGACATACCAAGGCATGTAAGATAACTTATTTAACAGCACTTCACGATCCTTGATTTTTTGAATTGGTGGCATTTTTTTCACCTCTAGTATTATTGTTTGTTAAGTTGATTCGATTCCTAAGAAATGTACTGTTATAATGTCATAAAATATTGGTCAAAATATACAGTAATAAGTGATAAAAGTTTAGCTTGATAAACCAGGAAAATAAGGAATGGTGTCGGATGATAAAAACATTATCTCATTAATTGCTGCGAAAATCGCGGCTTTCTATTTTATGGGATAAAGTTCTTGTCAAAATCAAATGACAAGAACTTTATCTCATTTCCGATTTTGACAAGAATATTATCTCATTCCCAACGAACCAATTCGGGTTATTGAGCCATTTCACGATTAAAATAACTGGCTTGATCGTTCATAGCCGAGATTGGAAGATCTATAATCTTAGGATGTATTGAGAAGCGCACAGACGATTTGAGAACTTTAAACATTTTTGCAATAAGAAACGCACCTGTTGTCTTCTGTCGCAAACCTACAAATTGTAAGACAAGAACATGATCTCATCGAAAGTCGCTATCTTAGCGACTTTTCAGAGTGTCGAGAAAGCCCAACGGACTTTCCGGCACTTTATTTTTTATTTGGGGAGACTCAACTTTTAAAACAAAAATCGATTTAAAACGATCTGAGGACCCATTTTTATTTGATCAAAATGGCCATTTTAAACCTCATTAAAAAAACAGGGGGTTTCTCGACATTTATATATTATCACGAATGATAAAAAGAACAAATAGAGTAGTGAAGCTTAAATAATATGTAATTCTTTTGTGTTGGATTTATTATTGATTTTTATGTATCTAAGATTGTGTGTTCAATTATAATTATTCTTGAGTGTTTAATTCATGTTTACTATAAATGTTGATTATATAATTGTTGTATTAAAATCTAAATAAGTAACACGATAAATAGAAAGTGGTAGGAGGGATATGGCATTGAGCAAGTATCTAAACGTTCAGGAAGTTGCAAATATGTTGGGGGTTACGCCAGCTACCATTTATAAAATAATAAACCACCCAGAAGTGTCGAAAAGGATCGAGCCAGTGAATAGGCTGACATACAGGGGAGATGGAGGGTACCGGTTCAGTGCAGATAGTATGGAGCTTGTGAAAGAACAAGTAATTAAAAAGGATCTGACGATTGCCGATACTGCAAAGCTATTGAATCGTTCTAAAAGTTTTGTTCACGGTTAATTAGGGAAGTGAAACTGAAAAGCTACGAAGATACATATCGTGGGAAGAAAACGTTCTTTATTAAAAAAGAGGATTTGAAACAGTACAATAAGGATGTTGAAGAAAAGCCAAAGAGTCTTTGGGAAACGATATATGACAAAAAGACAGGTGTATTTCTCTTTCAGCCGTACTTCAATAACGGTGAATTGGCTAGAGTAATGAGCATAGGCAGAAATGGATCCGCACGAGCGAAAATTACGTTGAAGACAATAGCGAGTGAGTTGACACTTGAAGAAGCGCTAGGATTAGGGTGGAAGCCAACATATTTAATAGAAGAAAAGAAACAGGTCACGGCATATGGATTTGCCAAATTTGTCTTCCCTATACCTAGAACCTTAGATTCGGTAATTTAACAGGTTATAGATGAATTATTTAAGGCTGCTGGACCTTATAACATGCGTGTTAAAACTGGTGAGATGTTAGAGGTTGAGATTAAAAAGACGACATTAGTTGGTATAACAGAGACTACAGAACCGGACTTAGTTAATAGATTGAAGACATTCGTTCATTCCGGCGATATTGTCCTAGACCATAATGGTACGGTTATTGATCCAGGTTATTCGTCCATTCTCATGTATCTTCCGCATCAAACTAAGAAGGAATTGTTGTCGGAAGCTGAAAGTAAAGGGATGAGACTCCATGATTACTTAGCGGATTTTTTTAATAATAAATATGGATTAAACTAATGTGATTTAGTTATATGAAGGGATAAAGTATTGTATTTTTAAAGCTCTCTTATACGAAAATTCAGATCATCGACACCTCTTTACATGCTCGATTCTTAAATGTTATTATTGGTTTGGATAGGCATTAATGCAATCATATTTTGCATTATAGAACTTGTTAAAATTATAGATGAGGTGTACCAATTGCTAACTAACAATTTCAAATAAGCATCGATGGATTTCTGGCTATTGGTAGGGCACAAGGGGAATAGCATTGGCAATATTTTAAGACTTTTTGACCAAATAGGTAGCAAAAAAAAGTGATGACTTTAATATATTTCAAGACCTGCTAAAAGTTAGTAGGTCTTTTTTTACTAGGCCTTAACTTCATAAGTCACGAGTAAGACTTCTTAAAATTTTGTGATGCTTTTCAGTATCGTTTTCAGGAATTTCACCCTCATTGGGTAAGGGATTTCCCATGTTCCTTTCTGCGGACTGTCGTGTCGATAGTCGCACTCATATAGAGTGCGACAAATTGATGCACCCGGCTATAGACGATTTGCAGGAAATTTCAATCCACGCACTCACACGGAGTGCGACTTGAGCGAAGGAGCAATGACTGTAGATGATCTGGATATTTCAATCCACGCACTCACACGGAGTGCGACAGCGAAAATGCAGTAATTCATAACCTAATGATATCAATTCCTCATATTGTCGCAAAAACTGATGCCAAAGAGGCTTGGATAAAACCTTGACTTTTACTGAAGGTAACTGATTTGAATTGATTTTCGACAAATTTCGAGGTGCGAAGGACCCGGGGTTTTTATGTGAGCTTCACATTCGCACCATATAAACTCAGTGCACTTTTCCAATCGTAAGTTTCATTATCCCCTATACTCTCTACTTTTTTTGTAGTTATCTCTCCTAATTAGTAAAAGTGCAAGTTGTCTTCTTTTTGGTCTATCAAATCATTGAGTTTATACTTTAAGGTCAAATCCGAAATACAATAATATAGGGATAAAAATTCTGTCCTATTTCATTGTACCACCTTCAATACGATTTTCCTCATATCATCTATTGTCTTGTAAAATCCTTTACTATGTATCCAAGTGCTTCCTATTCTCTATTGTAGCGCACAACAATAAATATAGTAACCAGATATTACTCTGTTCTTTTGTTAAAATTCAAGTTTTGTACACATTCAACAGGATACGACAAAATCCGAGGTGAGAATAACTCGGGAAAATCATGTGAGCTTGGCATCCGCACCAGAAATAACTACTAAAGATCGGATTTTGGAGAGTACTTACTATGGACGACTTGATAAATTCCAAATCAAATCTAAAAGGAAATGCCTGCTTGAGAAGAAAAAGGCATTTCTTATTGATGCAAAAAGGGATAGAGAAAATAAAGGTGCCCTTAGTGAAGCATTTTTTTGAGTTGAGAAATCCTTGGTTGAGAAACACTCATTAATTCAGCATACTCTTTTTGTGTCAAGTTAGGCTTTTGCTGAATGAGATTCTTTAGTGTTTGTAATAGTTGCTCTGTTGGAAGAGGAGACCTTTTTGGCTCCTTAATCGCCTTTTCGGTCCCGGGCTTAACATGCGCTACTTTCGACTGAACGCCCCTGTCATTCTTTAAGTCATCAATACAGCGTACGCATATAAAGTAATCCTTGAAGTATGTCAATTCGTCGATAGATCCGCACATATTACAGGAAACACCCGTATATCTACGAAACGCTAAGATACCGTTTTCTTCATCCATAAAAATTTCTATCGGGTCTCCCACATTATAACCCATCGTTTCTCTCATTTCTTTAGGGATTACAATACGACCTAGAGGGTCTAATGGCCGAGTCATACCAATACTTTTCACAGTTAAAATCCTCCTTTTTTTTAATATTATCAGAATTAAGGTCCTTTCTTCTATAGTGAAAAAATAGATTTGTCTATATAAAGTAAATTATTGATGATTATATAAAAAAATCCAAAAAGATGGTATACTTATTTCCAGAATTGTTATTCTACCATTTGATCGTGATATACCATATTTAAATTGATTGATATCCCAAAAAATTTCCTTATAAAGGGGTGGTTAGTTTTGGTAAAAGCAACCACGATACTCGCAGAGATACTTAATTACATGGAAAAAACGATTTAAACATTAGCGTTCTAGCCAGGCAGGTATAAATAAACCCCGGTACGATCAGTAGCTTCGTTAATGGTAATCGAAAGTTCTCAGTCTATCATTTGGGCCAAATAACTAAATTTGATGGGGTACTCTGTTGGTCATTACTACGAACAATACATATGTGAATATTTAGCCGACTCTACGCCAAATTAGCGTAGGATAAACTCTCATTATAAATGAAAACACGTAATAAATAGGCTTATCTTATCCAAATTACGCTAGGTACCTAACATAAACTGATTCTTAACGATTATGGCTTTCAGATTTCAAGCTCAAATTAAGACAGTAGTATTAAACCAAAAGGAACAAGATAGGAAATCGATCTCTTGACATGTTCCTTTCTTCATTTGAAGTGTATATAACTTAGAAAAGTGCTAACTTGTTAGATTTGAAGTGTGCAATGCAGCTCAAATTGACTTGCTTTCTCTGGCTGCTTACTTCCATAAGACAGATAAAAATACGCTTGACCTGATTGAAGATACATTTGATAGCTCGCCGGTCCCCTTGTCAAACGGACTCTCATCTGAACAAACGGAGCAGCTTCTTGATATTTTGAGAAGTGGTGACTCCCGTATGAAAGCTAACTCTTTGGGCCAAGCAGGTGATTTTGCACATGGAGGGTCCTACAAGAAGCAAACAGGAACGTTTACGGTTCGATCCTCCCGAGGCAGGCATGATGCTGAAATCCCTTTTCTTGCAGAAGCATGGGTCCAATATCATGATGAAGATAATGAGGACAGCCGTTCTTATTTATGGAATTATGTAAATAACACGGTCGCCGCTACAGATGTGAGAATTCACTACAATAAAAAGCAAGTTACAATTTGGAGTGGTGGTCTCTACATTGAAATGAAGAAATCACGACCTGGAATTTATCGTTTTAATCTGATTACTCCATACATGCCCATCACTTCTGATGGCAAGGCACCTGATTTCCGACCCATGAGCGACGTGATCGAAAAGGTTATGCTTGCTGCTAATAAAGAGCAGTACAAGTATCGGGTGAAGTCGAAAAGCAAAGGGGCTAGAAACGAAAAAGAGCTTATTTTGACCAATCTTCCCGCAACCATTCAGAAAACGAGTGGTAACGGCACTCACATATTTAGCTTGCTTCAGCTCTACTACGGAATTAGACTTTATGTTATGGAAGCTTTGGATAAAGAGCCTGAGTATAACTATTTTTGCCGGCTCATCTCTGAATATGAAAATGACTACGGTGAAATCAAAGGTATGTATCGAGACCCACGGGGAATCTTGTATCATCCGCATCGCGGAGATGAGATTCCGCTTGGTACGATTGCTGTACAGAACTATGTAAGGCCTGAGTGGACATTCAATAAAATCATTTTCATTGAGAAGGAAGGATATTTCACTTCGTTAAAAGATGTGAAATTTCCTGAAAGATACGATTGCGCATTGATTACTTCAAAGGGCTTTGCGAATCGTGCCGTTAAAGACGTTTTTGACTTATTGGGGAGACAGATGAAGAGATTACGTTTTTCTGTGTTCACGATGCAGACGCAGCCGGAACCATGATCTATGAGACGTTGCAGCATTCGACCATCTCTCGTCCAGGTCAGGTCGCAAATTTAAAGTCATTAATTTGGGACTTGATCCTGAAGAAGCAGTAGCTATGGGCTTCAGGTTGAAAGCTTTAAGCGGAGTAACCGTCATCGACCTACGGCCAGTTATATTAATTATGAATGGGAAGACTGGCTACAGGAAAACCGTGTAGAGCTGAATGCTATGACTACACCGCAATTCATCCAATGGCTTGAGAGCAAGATGGAGGAGTATGGTCACTGGACAGCTCCTGTACAGAATCGTGCAGAGGATATTGTAAAGAGAATTTGTTAAGGCATACAAGATAAAAAAGCCTTCTTAGACAAGCTCCAGTCAATTTGGCTGGAGCTTTGCATAGTCGTAAGAGCATGCTGAAGCAGAGAAAATTGGAGTCAAACAGCCATGTTGGAACGTCGTATTCGTGAACAGGGCTGGACGAAGGAACGAGCGAGCGAGCGATGACAACACCACCACGTGCCCTAATCGGATCATCTATCCGCAGAGATACTATCGGCTTTTCACATTTACAGATTTTCAAGTGATTATTGGCTAGTATAGTTACTTATTCTGGCTAATCAACAGGCGTATCGGACAACTAAATTTATCCAAAGATCAAACTATATGCTGTACATGGAAGAAATGAAACAAAAGCATCATATAGTATGCTATACAGGATAGAGTTAAGGCAAGCTTGGAGGTACGATCTAATGTATTAATATACGTTCCTGACGGGATCTCCACTAAGAAAATAAATGTAAATTTCCTTTACATACATTTTAATGAATTTAAAGTATTTATTAGAATTTATTTTGACTAAACTTATCAAGGAGGAATTTCTTATTATCCGCAAACAACTTTAATGATGTTTTGCTGACTCACACTTTAGAGGCGACATAAACGATCGTTCGCAACTGCGTGAGACGCCGATGAGAGTTGTTGCCTTTCGGTTTCGTTTGCAGGGGTACTAACATTTTCCAAACTGAAGGCTCTGTTTTTTACTATTTAATGGTTATATAATTGTCGTTTTATTCCAAACAAGATTTAGGGAAATAGTAAATTTAAAAGCGGAGGTAAAAATGAAGAATATTTTACCAGTTTATAATCCTCCATTACTAGGATTTTTGAGATGGCCATATACGTTATCTATAACCATGGGATATAACGAAACCCTTCCGTGGTTTTATACCAATTTCATTCAAGTTAAAGTAAATAAAAATTTTCACGAGAAAAAATCAGAGTTTAATTTCAATTTCTATCGTGGAGAAAGAAATGAATTTACGAATAATCCATTTATATCTACAACTTCTATAGATGTTGATTTTTTAAATGGTCTGAATCATGATATATTATCATTTTTGAAATACTCAGTCGTCGTGT
>NZ_JTHP01000052.1 GCF_000943545.1 Paenibacillus terrae | reverse complement strand
GCATATCCTTACGAATCTTATCTATCGTAAAATAAGGAAGCATTCTCACAGAAACGATTTAAATAAGCGATTACAGATTAAAATAGTACCCTATTTTTGCACAGGGAAAATTGAGATAATTATATTGTTGCTGCGCCATTTATATATTTGCGGCCAGACACCACGGTGGAAATCACCTACAATAGGAGGATATAACGATGAAAGATATGGAATTGTTGAATTCTAGTGAGGGAAAAATTGTACTTGCTCGAATGTACGGTCAACAGCAGGTTGCAGAGCAAACGACGCGATATCAATCACTTCTACAGGCGTACCGGGAGCACTTCGGCGTCGGGGATATTGAATGGTTTAGTGCTCCGGGAAGATGCGAAATTGGGGGGAATCATACAGACCACAATCACGGGAAGGTGCTGGCAGGCAGTATTACACTTGATACCATCGCTGTAGCTGCTAAAGTGGAGGAGCCTGTAATTACGTTTTTTTCCGAAGGCTACAAAACGAAATACGTCATTGATTTAAATGACTTGTCACCACGACCGGAGGATGACGGTACGATGCTTCTGGTCCGCGGTATTGCGGCTGGCTTGCTCGAATTCGGCTATCGCATCGGAGGATTCCAGGCTTATATATCAAGCAATGTATTCTCTGCTTCAGGATTAAGCTCTTCTGCTTCATTTGAAATGTTGATTTGTACGATAATCAGTCATTTTTATAATGAGGGAGCGTTGGATGCTGTCGCCAAATCCAAAATCGGCCAGTACGCCGAAAATGGCTACTGGAACAAGCCGTCGGGGCTGCTTGACCAAATGGCTTGTGCATATGGGGGATTGGTTGCCATTGATTTTGTAAACCCCAAGGAACCGATCATAAATTCAGTTCATTGGAATTTTCAAGAAAACGGATATTCCCTGGTTATCGTCAATACAGGCGGAGATCATGCTGATTTAACGGACGATTACGCGGCAGTACCCAACGAAATGCGTGCAGTGGCTCAGTCCTTAGGTGCTTCTGTTTGCCGTGACTTATCGCCGGAGGATCTGTATGCCAACCTCAAAATGGTCAGGGAAAAAGCAGGAGATCGTGCAGTGCTGCGTGCGTTGCATTTTTTTGAAGAAAATAGGCGTGTGGATGAACAGGTGAAGTCGTTGGAGGAGGGACGTTTTTCTGATTTCTTGAGGCTCGTCACAGAATCCGGTAATTCTTCATGGAAATGGCTTCAAAACGTATATAGAAGTGGGGTTGACCGGGAACAGGACGTATCTGTCGCGCTTGCATTAACGGAAATGTATTTGCAATCAATAGATGACAGCGCATGCAGGGTACATGGTGGTGGCTTTGCTGGAGTCATCTTGACGATTCTTCCCAATGATCGTGTTGATGATTATAAGACGTGGATCAGCGGAATGCTGGGAACTCCCGTACTCGTTGTCAACGTCCGTGAGCAGGGTGCTGTTAATGTAAGTGATTTGATTCATGCGACAACGAAGGATTGAAAATGAAGCCAGAGTTGGACGGATCTCAGGAGTTATTGCGAATTGACTATACTAGACCGTTGAAGGCTTTAACCTCTGGGTTAAAGTCTTCGTTCTTTTTGGCCGATGCAGTCCAGGCTTGCGGTATAATAGAGCATGGAAGTTCTAACGAAGGAGGGCCTATTCATGGCTATGTACCCGTCCTGGTCCTATTCGCAATCGAGGGCCCAAACGTTCGATGAATGCCTACGCAAATACTATTACCATTATTACGGCTCGCATAACGGCTGGAGCTCTGCACAGGGCAGTGAAGAGCAGGTTACGTTGTATCGGCTCAAGCAGCTGAGCAACTTATATATTTTATTTGGGAATATTACGCATCAAATGTGTGAATCGGTCATACGTGGTTGGGTGGAAAAAGGCGCTGTTCCACGTCCGGCGTACCTGGAGACAGCGATGAAGAACATGCTGAATGACAGCTACAAGGAATCGCTGCAACGTGAGCTATGGCTGCAAGACCCCAAAAATCGCATCATGCTCGCTGAAGTTTATTATGATGACGAAGTGCTGCCGGAACGAATTGCCCGGATTAAGGAGCGACAGTATGCGGTGGTACATAATCTGTACCGGACTGCGGTTTGGCGTGAATTGCAGCAGGGTGAGGCCCGAATCGTCGAGGTGGAAAAGTGGGATACGATGCTGCTTCATGAGACGAAGGTATATGTCAAAATGGATTTGCTTTACCGTAGAGGTAATGGAGACTTGGTTATCGTAGATTGGAAGACAGGCAAGGAAGGCGACTTCTCCGACCAACTATTTTTGTACGCTTCCTATGTGCAGGAGCATTACCAGCTTCCCTTGGAGAAGATCGAGGTACGTGTGGAATATTTGATGACCGGAGAGCATGAAGTGTACCATCCTGCGCAGGAGGATATCGACAAGGTCGTTGCCAATGTCGGGCGATACATCGAGGAAATGAAGTCCTGTCTCGATGATGATTATTATAATCGGCCGAAACCCGAGTCTTTTTTCACTCCGATGCCTTCACGCAGAGCGTGCGGCGGCTGTAATTTTCGGGAGGTATGCAAGTACCGCGCGGTGTAGGATGGGATTGTGACAGGCGCAACCAATGCGGATGGAGGGATCACATTGAACAAAGGCGCCATGATAGGAAAAGGCATGAGTGCTGAGGTTTATGAATGACGAATTATCAATCAATCGCAATTGATTGGACAAACGCAAGTATAGGAGACCCGATGTGCGATGTAGCAAGAACTTCATTAATGTTGCTTTCTCCGTTTAATCCACCAGGGACACCAAGAACGATGGAGCCTTTATTGTGTCTATTTAAAAGAATACTAAACAGAGCTTACCTGAATGAATATTGCAGAAGGTCCAATATAAAAGCTGATAGCATGAATAGCTGGATATTACCTGTAGCGGCTGCCAGGTTGCGAGAGGGGATTCCTGGTGAGCAAGAGTGGCTGCTGCATCTGATTAATCATCGGCTCCAAAACATGTAGGTACGCTTATACAATCTAGCCGGAATCATTACGACAAGCCAGCCTAAGAGTGTATGGCAAATCTACAATTCTCTCAATTTTTGAAACCGCTTTCTAATTTAAGAAATACAAGGTATGATAAGGATATTATTGGAAAATGTTAAGGAGGGAATGTGGAATATGACTAGCAGCACTAATACAGGACGCACACGTATTCTTTTTCAGGGGGATTCCATAACAGATGGAGGAAGAGGACGGAATGAGGACGCGAACCATTGGCTGGGTCAGAGCTATGTGTATCTGATCGCAGGTGCATTAGGGAGCCGTTTGACTGCTACGCAGCCAGAATTTGTGAACCGGGGGATTTCGGGGGATCGGGTTTCGGATTTGTATGCACGCTGGAATGAGGACACGTTTAGCCTGAAGCCGAACCTGCTCAGTATTCTGATCGGAGTGAACGATGCCTGGCGGATCGTGGAGCAGGAGCCGTCCGGGGTGACGGACCGATTTGAGCGAGCCTATCGCCACATTTTGGCGGAAATGCGTGAAGTGCTGCCTGATACCGGGCTGGTGCTGTGTGAGCCGTTTATTTTGAAAACGGGAGCTACCGAGGCACGCTGGGACATTTGGCAGGAAAAAATAACGGGCTATCAGCGTCTGGTGCGTCAGCTTGCGGACGAATTTGGGGCCGTATTTGTGCCGCTCCAAAGCCTGCTGAACGAGGCTGCTACCAAGGCGGATGCCTCCTATTGGCTGCATGACGGGGTTCATCCGACAGCTGTTGGGCATCAATTGATAGCGGATCAATGGATAGATATCGTGCAAAAGAGTCCGCTGGCGATTCGCTAACTTGGTCAACCATAGTCTACTCCTTGTCATTTTTGGGTAATACACGATTATGGACATAATGACTTATAGGATCTGTCCATCCAAAAATGAACGTCATAAGGGGGGGCTTCTTGCTTCGTATGGCGGGGCAAGAGAGGGCTGTGGAAACTGTGAATATCATCCTGGTCATTTTACTGATTGCGTTAACTGCGTTTTTCGTTGCATCCGAGTATTCCATTATTCGCGTGCGGGTATCCCGTATCAACCAGCTTGCATCCGAAGGGAATAAAAATGCCAAAGCTGTCAAAAATATTTTGTCCCGACTGGACGAGTATTTATCCGCTTGTCAGCTAGGGACCACGTTAACCTCGATGGCGTTAGGCTGGCTCGGGGAGTCTACGGTTGAAAAGCTGCTGCATCCGCTGTTTGTGCTGGCGCATATTCCGGCCGGACTCACGGGAGTATTATCCTTTTTGCTGGCTTTTCTAATTTTGACGTATTTCGAGGTGGTTATCGGGGAGCTGGTGCCCAAAACATTCGCTATACAGATTGCGGAGCCGATGGCTTTGTTTTTTGCCCGTCCCATTACAATCTTCTATAAAATGACGTATCCGCTGAACTGGGTACTCAGCCGTTCCTCGCGTGTTATTACGGGACTTTTCGGGCTGAAAAAGGTTTCCGAGGAAGATGCGGCTCTCAGTGAGGCAGAGCTGCGTTTGGCATTATCCGAAGGATACCGCAGTGGTGAAATTACACCGACAGAATATCGCTACCTGAACAATGTGTTTGATTTTGACGACCGTGCGGCGCAAGAGATTATGGTACCGCGTATCCATATCCGCTCCATTTCTCATCTGGCAACGGTGGCAGAGTTTATGGAGCTGATCGAGGACAAGGTCTATAACTTTCTGCCTGTAGCCGAAAACGGGGATCGGGATCGCATCATCGGAATGATTCGTGTGAAGGAAGCGCTGCATGATTTGGCCCGAGGGCACAGCACAGGGAATACCACGATGGCTTCCTATATTCATCCAGTGCTTCAGGTGATTGAAACCATTCAGGCCCGGGACCTGCTGATTCAGATGCAAAAGCGGCGTATTCCCGTAGCGGTGCTGGTGGACGAATATGGCGGCACATCCGGATTGGTCACACTGGAGGATATTATGGAGGAGATTGTAGGGGACATTCCTTCCTATACCGATACCGAAACCCCTGCGGCGCTAACCCCTCTCATTACAAAAACAGACGATCATCGTTACATACTCAAATCGCAAGCGCTCATTCATGAAGTCAATCGGCGTTTGGAGACGGATATTGAGGCCAGAGACGTATATACGATTGGCGGCTGGATGCTTTCAGAGCATTTTGATATCCGACAGGGAGAGAGTATGACCATAGGCTCATGGGAGTTTACCGTACTGGAAAAAAACAGTCACCAAATAGACACAATTGAAGCAGTCAAAAAAACAGCTAGTGAACAGGAAAATGACAATAATGCCGAATGATGGAATGGTTGAGTGCCTGAAAATCAATGGTTTAATAGGTGACGAATGGCCTGTAAAGCAAGCAGCAGTGCGGTTCGTCCCTTTTTTAATGCACGCTGATGCCTGTTACATGTTATTTTTGGCTGTTAAGGTGGGGGCCTAAAGTCTCTCTATCTTTATGCTCATAAATAAGGCTGTCTGTGAAAAACACCACTAGAATTGTAGCAATTATATGGTAAAATGGAATCAAATTTGAGTTTTTTGGGGTGGGCTACATTACATGAAAATGTCACTAGGTACGAAAATGGTTGCTGCATTTGTCGCTATTTCTGCAATCACCTATGGAACAAGCGCTTTTTTTATTTTGTACTCAAGGACTGGCTTGCTCAAGGTACACAGGAATGGCTGTATATCTCAATCATTCTGTTAATGGGCGTTCTGTGGAGTGGCATTTTGGGGTGGTTGATCTCCAAATTTCTCACACGTCCGATTGTCAGATTGGCAAAGGCGGCTGAGGAAGCCTCGGCGGGGAATCTGTCCGTTGTCATTCCTGATCGTCGTTCAGATGACGAAATCAAGGTGCTCTATGATGCATTCCGGCGTATGATGCTAAACATCAAGGATATGTTTAACGAGATATCGTATAGCTCAAGAGCGACTTCACAAAATGCGGAAAACCTTAGTTCGGCTATTGTACAGGCTACGACACAGATTGAGTCCATGACTTCGGTGGTGGAGGATATTTTGGAAGGCGTAAAGCAGCAAAGGGATGCGTCTGTCCAATCTATTGAAACAGCGGATCGAATGTTGGGCGATTTTAAAATGATGCGCAGCAAATCGGGCCATATGCTGGAACTGTCTGGCCACATGGAGCATTCGGTCGATTCGACGCAGACGGTTTTTTCATCCCTGATGGAGGGAATGGGGGAGCTGACTGCTTCGCATAGTCGTTCGCAGCAGGTCATTGCACGACTGGAAAAGGAAGCTTCACAAATTGAAGCGATTACAAGCACCGTCAAGGATATCGCGGAGCAAACTCATTTGCTGGCGCTGAACGCCTCCATTGAAGCCGCACGTGCAGGAGAAGAAGGTAACGGGTTTGCCGTAGTTGCTCACCAGATTCGCGCATTGGCTTCACAAAGTACGGAATCGGTGCAGCAAATCAATGCCATCGTTAGCCGTGTGCAGTCGCAAATTGTGGAAACGGTACAATTAATGCACCAGCAAACATCACTGGTCAGCGCTGAGGCGGAACGGACAAGCTCGGTGGATCAGACGTTGAGTCGTTTGAACTCGATTGTGCGTGAATTTGTTGAAGGTATTCGCTTAATGGAAGAAGCTGTGACGGAGCAGACGAATCGGGTAGATCAAACCTTCGAGCAGATCAATCGTATTCAGCAAATGTCAGGGGCCTTCTCGGAAGGTGCGCACAAGATTTATACAGCCGCTCATGAGGAAACGGCTATTATGCAGGAAATTTCGTCTTCTTCCGAGGACCTGAAAGTGCTTACGAACAAGCTCATGATGAAAACTCGTGGAATGCAGCTGTAGAACGTAACGTGTCAGAACATGCGAATGTAACCGCTATATACCGGAAAACGAAGCAAGATGGTTCTCCGGTGTGTAGCGATTATTTTTTTATTTCAAAAAACTCACATTGCTTTCTGGGATGGTAGGCCAGATCACTGACACTGGATTGCACGACTATAGTTTGATCGTCAAAACGGATAATGACTCCGCCCGAACCAATCAACTGGTCATCCTGAAAAATGCGGACACGAAGATGACGTTCCAACGCCTCGGTGAAATCCTGATCTGTGATCAAACGGCGATTAATGGGCATGAGGGGTCTCCTTTGAATATGATATCTTTTATCATAAAGGCTAAGGTGTCGAACAAGCAAGAAAGAGAAAAAAGATAGAAGGGGGCTTTTGATGGACAAGCCGTGGTCATGGTCCTGGTTCGATGCTGCTGCACCGGAAGGATTCGAGGCTTTTACTTCGTCACATTGGGTGGCTGTACTAGGGCTTATTTTATGTGCTTTACTGCTTTGGCTGACTCGGGGCCTGATTCAGTCGCATAAGCTGTTAAGTGAGGGGATTCGCTGGCTCCTGGTTACCATACTCATTCTGTCAGAGGTAACTCTGAATATATGGTATGTGACGCAGCACATTTGGGATGCTCAGACATCATTGCCGCTGGAGCTGTGCAGTGTGACGCTGCTGCTGTCGATTCTGCTGCTGATTTTCCGTAGCCGCTGGCTGTATCCGATCATACTTTTTGCCGGAATTGGAGGAGCGCTTCAAGCGGTACTTACACCTAATTTGGCGTACGCTTTTCCGCACTATCGTTTTATTCATTTTTTTGTGGCTCATAGTGCCATTATATGGGCTGCCTTGTACATGACATGGATCGAAGGGCTGAAACCGACGTGGAAGGGCGTTGGGGGAGCAATGCTTTTCCTCAATGGCTTGGCGCTGATCGTTTGGCTCGTAGATAATGTACTCGGAGCAAACTATATGTTTCTTGCCGGAAAGCCGTCAACACCGTCGATATTGGATGTTTTGGGACCATATCCGTTGTATATTTTGGCAGAAGAGGTCATTGCGCTCTTATTCTTTTCTCTTACGATGTTACTGTTCGAGGTGCTGCCTGGAGGCAGGCTATATGCCCGCTTTCGCAGAGGAGCTGTGCACAGAGCTGAACGTCTTGGGGAAGATCATAGCACGGAGAAAACACTGCGCTGAGGGGTCAGTGATTTCCTCTTCATCCGCTCATAAGCTAACCTGACTCGTTATTCCAATACCTCTGATTGCTGACTGCTGCATTTCCGTCTGTAAGTCTGCATTTCACTGAATTTGCGAAGTATGGTAACATAGGCGAACCAGCAGGAGCATATAGCGAAGAGACGGGTAACGGAGGTGGATCCAATTGAGCTTTAACGGAAATGACGGGACACAATCAACAGGATTTATAACTTTGACCGGAAAAATAAAGCCATGGGCGCTGAGCGGCCCCAGTATTCAAATAGATCCGTTGTTTCCCTATTACGCCAACCGTTCGCGGGACAGTATAGCCGATGAAATCGCCCTTGCAGGCTACCGGACCGTTCATTATTTTGTTGTGCGTGAAAATGAAGTGGATGGAGCGCTCGTTGCGGCCTTTCAACGCAGGGGAATAGCGGTATGGGCGATGGTGCTTGGCAATGGTTCCTTCGGTGTGTCACAGCTGCCACCAGAGTGGAAAGGATGGCGCATGGAACTGCTGCGCGAGCCGAATGACGGGTTTCAGCGGCTTTCGCATTTTGCACAGGAATACGTGGAGTGGAAAAAGAAAGCCGCTGCCCGGCTGGTCACCGACATTCCGTTCGACGGGTTCGAGGTGGCAGAGCCTTATTTTCCCGAATGGAACGGGCTGCGCAGTGGAGTGTACGGGGATATTGGCCCGCATGCCCGGCGGGCCTTCCGCGAGCGCAGCGGTGAGGACATTCCGGATTTCCGCGACAAGCATACGCGGAATTACTACCGAAAGGTCCCGGAGCTGTACGCGCAGTGGGTCGATCTGCGCGTGGACGCCGTGAACGCGCTGATCGGCGAGCTGGTGAACGGCGCAGGCGGCGTGCGTGATGTCCGGCCGGACATCTGCGTGGCGACGTGGTCGCTGGCCGTGAACGGACGCGGCGATGTGCCCGGCCAGCTACGGGAATGGCAGGGGCTGGACGCAGTAGCGATGATCCGCTGCGTAGCCCCGGATATGCATGTGCTCCAGACCCATTGGCCGGACTGGATGCGTCGTCGCCTGCCGCCGCATTATATTGGCGGCTACGCCCGCATAGCGCAGGCGGTACGCGCCGCTAATCCGAACCTGCCCCTCGGGGTGCAGGCGGATATCGGTTCACTCGCGAGCATGGTTCGGGACCGCGAATGGACCCGGCAGTTCGGGGCTACCGCCCTGGAGGGCGGTTATGACGTCTGGACCGCCTACGAATACCATCTGGGCGGCTATATGTACGATGAGCCGCCCATCCCGCTCCGTGCGGAAAGATCGACCGCAGATGATGAGGTGGTCGTTTCTTTCAGCAAGCGGATTGCCACGCCGTCTGTGAATGAGCTGCGTGTCTGGAGCCGAGAGAGTGCGGCTGATGCCACGGGCGATCTGATTCGCACAGGCAGGAACGATTCACTGAGGCCATTAGAGCTTGTGGACGCAGCGGCAGACGGTAACCGTCTACTGTTACGTATACGTAATTTGCCGCCGAGGGCGTTCAGCTTGAGACTTGAAGGGGTACAGGATACACCGAAGCTATGGCTGCTCAAGGGAAGGAAGGCACATCACAATCTGCCGGAGCATGAAGTGCAAGTTCCTTAAAATGTGGGTAATAACAAGGTACGACATCTGTTCAAGAAATAAAATGTAGTGGAGTGAACAAGAGTATGTGGGATTGGGATTATCTGATTCGGGTCATGTTCGCCGGCTTGTGCGGCGCGTTAATCGGCTATGAACGCAAAAGTCGGATGAAGGAGGCGGGCATTCGCACGCATTTCATTGTCGGTATCGGCGCGTCGCTCATGATGGTGGTATCCAAATACGGTTTTCAGGATCAAACAGCTTGGTCGAAAATGAGCCGGGCGTACTGAATCGGATTAAAGAACTGCTGTCATTACTTCAGGAGATGGAAGGTATTCGTTCGGTAGAAACCAAATCCAATTAGACGGCTTATACTGCTCATACAGTATCTCTTTCAGTGCTTCTTTTGTCGAACGCTGACAGGCCCTTATCGGTGAAAAAAGCTTTAAAAATAATGATTGAAAACGCTTCCTTTTGTGTATATACTCTTACTACATCACAGAGGCAGCAGCCAAGTAAACATTACTGTGGAACACGATAATCATCTTTGTAGAACATGTAAAACGACCCCATGCATACGCACAGGGCCGATATAATCTTACTTCACTTTGACTGGAGCCGGATATTTCTTACCCAGCGTGTCCACGGTTACTTTTTTCATCGTCGCTGGTTTGATGGGTTTATCATTGCTGTCACGCTTGGAGTTCACGATGGCATCTACCACGTCTAATCCAGACGTTACTTTGCCGAAAGCAGCGTATTGACCGTCAAGGTAATCCGCATCGGCAACCATGATGAAAAATTGCGATCCGGCTGAATCCAGATCTGCTGAGCGGGCCATGGATAGTACGCCGCGCGTGTGCTTGAGCGTATTGTTGACACCGTTGCTCTTGAACTCGCCTTTGATGCTGTAGCCGGGGCCGCCTGTACCGTTACCCTGCGGGTCACCGCCCTGAATCATGAAGCCGGGGATGACACGATGGAAGATCGTACCGTTGTAAGCGCCCTTTTGCACCAGGGAAATGAAATTGTTAACGGTGTTCGGTGCTACTTCCGGGTACAGCTCAAGTTTAATCTTTTTACCGTCGTTCATGACAATCGTGACGACAGGATGGGAAACAGGTTTACTTTTGTCTTTAGTCGCGGCAGGGGTTGTACTGCTTGTCCGGCTTGCGGCTTCTACATCTGTCGCTTTTGTGCCACATCCGGCAACCAGCACGAGCATGGTAGCCAGCAGGCAAAGCATATACCAGGGACGTATCTTTTTTCGGATCATTTGTATTCCTCCTGAAAGATTAGATGTGTAAAATCCTAAATTATAGTTTGGGGCAGCGCAGAGCACTTTTCCGTTTTCTATCATACCTTTTTTTGTTGGGATTAGGAAATACGGGTTTGAATACCGTATTCTTGACCCATACTGCTGCTATTCCCAAGGAAAGGGGCAGGATCATGGTGGAGGTAGACAAAAAGCTGGCTAAAGGTCTCATATGGGGGATGGCGTTCAGTCTGCCGGTTTGGGTAGGGGTGCTGTACTCGGTACAACACATCCGTGACTGGCTATAATATAATCAAGCGTGGAGATAGGCCAAAACCGGGATGGTTTTGGCTTATTTATATTTGTGCCAGTCCAGATTGCTGTTATTCAGCAGATGCTCGAAGTTGTTGTCCAGCTTCTTCTGTTCTGCTTTTTTTGCTTCGAGGGCACGCTGCCGTTCGTCTTCCTTACGTTTATCCTGCTCTGCCTGGGCTTCATTGGCCTGGGCCTTGAGCTTATTCAGCACGTCTTGGCTCAACAGATCCTTTAACGTTGCAGGTTTGTCCTGAGCCGCAGGAGCGGTGGAAGACGAATTTCTTTTTTTAGCCATGTCATCAACTCCATTCCATTCGATTATATCAGCTTCTGCATGGTTGTTCCACGGCTGAAGGGTGAGGTTTGCTGTGGACTTTTCTAATTTAGAGGTTAATAATGGAATGAGGAGAAGGGACGTGTAACATCATGCATCTTTATTGGAAGCGAAACCTGGTCGTTTTGTGGATCGGTGTATTTTTTTGCAGCATGGCCTATTCCGTTTCCATTCCGTTTTTACCTATTTTTCTGAATACGGAAATGGGTGTGACCGATCATCTGGAGCTGTGGGCGGGGATCGCCTTTGGGGTTACCTTTTTAGCCAGTGCTCTGATTGCTCCGTTTTGGGGTTCGCTCGCAGATAAGTACGGACGGAAGCCGATGCTGATTCGTTCAGGCTTTAGTCTGGCGGTATTGTATTTGATATGTGCCTTTGTGACTGATCCGTATGTGTTTGTAGGGGTACGGCTGTTTCAGGGCCTGCTCTCCGGGTTTATTCCTGCTGCCATCGCATTGGTCGGAACGGGTTCGCCTGAGGATAAAACGGGTTATGCACTCGGCATTATGGCAACCTCCGGGGCGACGGGAAGTATCATAGGTCCGTTGATTGGCGGAGTGGTAAGTCATTATTACGGCAACCGGAATGCCTTTCTGTTCTCTGCGGGGCTTGTGCTGGTCTCTGCGCTAATTGCGACCTTTGCCGCTAGAGAGGATAACTTCAAGGGAACCAGTACCCGTTCGCATGTCCGTGACGATATCAAGGAGGCCATTGCTAATCGGCCGTTGTACTTTTTGCTCATACTGGCAGGATTAAGTACCTTTTCCGTCATGATCTTGGAGCCGCTGATTACGGTGTATGTTCTGGAAATGGGAATTGACCGTAGTCGAGCGTCTTTAAGCTCCGGAATTGTATTCTCAGCTGTAGGTATTGCGGCTGTGCTGATGGCCCCCCGCTGGGGACGGATGGGTGGCAGGATTGGATTTGCACAAGTGCTGCTGATCGGGCTGATTGGTTCAGGTATAGGGAATATCCTGCAATTTTTTGTATCGAATTTTATCGGCTTTGGTGCGCTTCGGTTCGGTTATGGATTGTTTTATGCGTCTGTCATTCCGGCTATCAATGCGATGACTGTGGAGGTTACCAAACCGGAGTTTCGTGGACGAGCCTTTAGCTTGAATCAGTCAGCGACACAACTGGCGATGATGGCGGGGCCGCTCATTGGCGGCTTGCTTGGTAGCTGGATGCCGATCCGCTGGATCTTTGTGTTGAACGGTGGAATGTTGCTGGTGGCGGCATTGCTGTTATGGGCGAAGGGAAGAGAGATTTTCCATGCCTCTGCCAAAAATAACGCAACGGATCGGGATGTTCATCCTGCCGGATAGGTGGAGTATAGTTAACTGTTCGATGTGCATTAACAAAGGGCCCGTGGAGCTTGACCTCCATGAGCCTTTTTCAATAGTTTAGGTTGCAAAGTAATCCTATTGAAGGTATATGAAAACATTCCAGAAGATGGTATGATTATTTGCGGAAAACTATATTATTATTTGTTTGTCATAGTTTTCATTTATATTGGTCGATATCCTAAAAAGTTAACTTTAAAGGGGTGGTTTATTTTGTCCAATACAACCACGATACTCGCAGAGATGATGAAGTACATGAATGAAAATGGTTTGAACATTAGCGATTTAGCCAGAGAATCCAAGATGAATCCCGGCACAGTGAGTAGTATCGTCAATGGAAACCGTAAGTTTTCAGTCTACCAGTTGGATCGAATAACAGAAGTGATGGGACACCCCATCGGCTATTATTACGAACGGTACATAGACGAATATTTGGCAGATTCCAACCCGAACTGGCGTAGAATGAGTCCTTTTTTGTATAATTGCGCAAAATTGAACAAGCTGGACTGTATTCAGCAAGTTGTGGATATGTTGTTGGATAAGTTGGGATATTCCGATCCCTTATTTGAACTTGCCGAGGAATTTTTCAAGGACGGTATGAATGAAGCGGCAGCTATACTTTATGAGAATGTGGCCCTAACTGAGAAAAAGCAGTATTCCGAACGTTTGGCTATTTGTCAGTACCGTTTATTCGTAACGAGGCAAGGGGATGACTCAGAGAAAAATTATGAGGCTGCTGTCCAGTTTGAGACTTACGTCGATCGTCTTGATGAAATTGACCAGCTAGATGCATTAAGAGATTTATTGAATACATATCGCTCATTGCGTAAGTGGGATAAAGTAAACAAATTCGCTAAAATTTTGGGGAATTTGGCTGAAATCCAATATAAGCTGGAACTCCAGCAGCAAAAAACACAGAAAGAAAATAAAAAAAAGCCGTTTTACCCTCTATTTGTATACTGGGGAGTTTCATATTTACTTCGTGCAGAAGTTTGCGATGCAAGGAAAGACTATGAGCAGGCACTCCTACATATTAACACTTACGCTGATGTAAGTTGGGTAAAGGAAACGGATGAAACGACCCTGAAGTGGAAGAATCGGTTTAAGGAGTGGTCGGAGGTCAACACGTATGTAAACAGGCTTATGTCAGGCGATGTAAGCGTACTCTCGGATTATGTAGCTTATTTTTCTACAAAGGAAGACGAAGTTCTCCCCGCATTAGATAACATCATTGAGGCGGCTAATCGTTATAATATGAATGTAGATGATCTGCTCAAGCGATTTGAAGTGCAGATTCTATCTCTTCTGGAGCAACAAAATGGGGTGGGCGTGTACAATCAACAATTTATTTCAGAACGCTTTACTCATTTTTCATGTGAATTGTCCATCTACTATTTGCGTAAAGGTATGTTTTTGAATGGTTTTACATTTTTGTTAAGTTGTTTGGAAAAATCTACTGTGATTAATAATAAAGCATATATAATCAAATGTATGAGACTGTTTGAGTCTTTTAGAGAAAATGCAACCTCTGAGGTAAAGGCAGTTTATCGTAATTTGATTAACGAGGTGGACGAAGATGAAGAATAAAATGGTTTTAACCTTATTGGTGACAAGTTTTGCGTTATTGATGGTAGTAATTATTCCTTACCCATATCAAGAGAAAGGATCTACTTTCGAACCCACAGGACATCATGGTGGTTTCTGATCATTCTTGATATTAAAAAATGCTCCATTCCAAGACCCGCTTTCGTAGCAGGTCTTTTTTTGTTTGATTATTGATAATTATCCCAAACCTTTACTTTTAGTAAACTTATTCATAACCCTCTAAACTAAGGATACAACAAGGAGGGTTATATCATGGTAAGGGACGACATTTTGCGTCAACGGTTGGAGAAAGCTCGACAAAAGCTTTATGCTTTGCAAGCAAAACATGGTTTCAGCCACGCCAGCGTGCTCAGACAATCTATGATTATGGACAAGCTCATTAATCAATATAACCACCATTTTTATATGAAAGAGAAAAAGCCGACTGCATAAATGCAACCGACTGGGCGAGAAACTTTTGGTGAGGTCACTCGCCCCTTTATTGTAGCACAGGATACATAATAATACTTCCCCGTTCTATTTGCTGCTTGGTTGATGTGCACTGAGTAGGACACCTAGGATAACGACCAAACCGCCAATAATTTGTCGCCACGAAATGGTTTCCTGCAACAATAGAACAGAGAATAATACCCCGAATATCGGTACCAAATTCATTAAAGAAACGGAGCTGCTCGGTGACAGCTTGATTAATCCGTAATTGTAAAGCAAAAATGCGATAACGGAACAGAATACGCCCAGATATACTAACAACATAAACGATCCCGTTGTCGGAGCTTGCCAGCTATCTTTTTCAATGAGTGCCAGAGGTATAAAGAAGATACTGCCTGCTACGGTTTGATAAAAAGATAAAGTCACGGGCGGGTATTTGTCCACAACCTTGCGCGTCATGAAAGTATAAAATGCCCACGCAAAACCAGTTCCAATCAATATTAAATTTCCGATCAGTTCATTCTTTCCATTCGAGCTTCCGCCTACCGAAGTCAAAAAATATACCCCGATCATAGCGAGTGCAATGCCGATGATTTTATATTTGGACAGTTTCACTTTATATATCATGAGTTCAAGCAACGATGTGATCGCGGGATAGGAGGCGACAATCAATGCTGCGTTGGAAGCTGTAGTCAGGCTTACTCCTATATTCTCCATCGAAAAATAAAGAGTGATTCCCAAAACACCGCTAAATGCAATAATAGCTAAGTCCTTTGGCTTAATTTTGACAAATTCCTTTCTTATAAGCAAAACAATACCCAACACAACAGAGGCTATCATAAATCTGGATAGTCCCAACGTAAGAGGGGGGAACGTGGTATACGCTGCTTTTGTGGCGATAAACGATGTGCTCCAAATCAGCAGGGCCAGAATCGTAGCACTATAATAGATACGGTTGCTGTTGCTGTTGATAGCTATGACTTTGTTCAAGTGAAATCCTCCCTGACATGATCTCGTATCAAATGAAATATTAGTAGTTACTTGAGTAGCTACTTTAGTAACTACTCATAAAAAGATAGTTCGTATATCGGTTTTTGTCAAGGGGAAGTGATATAGTAAGGTTGAACATGAATTTGAGGAGAATGCGTCATGAAACCAAATGTGTTAGAAATTCTGCGGGATCTGAATTTTACGGAATATGAAGCTAAAGCTTATGTGACCTTGTTGGAAAGCTCTCCACTTTCGGGATACGCTGTGTCATTGAATTCCGGCGTGCCAAGATCCAAAATTTATGAGGTATTATCAGGGATGGTTAACCGTGGGGACATTATGGTCAGTCAGGATAATACACCGCTATATGTACCACTCCCGCCCCATGAATTGATTGCCCAGAGAAAACGCAAAGCAGAGCAGATTTTTAATGTAGCGCAAGAGACATTGGAGCAGTATACAGCATCGTCCCAAAACAGAGAGAATATTTGGAATATATCGGGTTATGAAGCCATTATAAGTCGCATACAAGAAGGAATTAAGGGAGCCAAACACCGAATCTTAATGGAAATTTGGAAAGAGGATGCCGAGGTGTTCAGAGCTGCTTTAGAGCAAGTCGCCCGGGAAGGAGTTGAGATTTTCATTGTAGCGTACGGTGATCTTAACTTTGAATTCGCCACCATTTACCACCATGATATGAGTGAAGAGATTACGTCCGAAATTGGTGGGCGGTGGATTGTACTCAGCGTAGATGACCGGGAGGTTGTGGCTGGTATACTTTCACTCGGGGATGATAGCCGTGCTGCATGGACGATGCATCCAGGGCTTGTGATGCCGATCACGGAAGTGATTATTCATGATGTTTATATTATGGAAATCATGTATGAGTTTCGTGAAGAGTTGGAAGCCAAATTCGGCCCTAATCTTATCCATCTTCGCAATAAATTCGCGATGGGTCCGAATGGCAAAGGATATTATGTCCCTTTACCTGAAAAGAAGGCTTAGACGAGTATGCGCTGGTCCAAAATGCATAAATAAAGGCCCATGGAGTGTTAATTCCATGAGCCTTTTTCATTGGACGTTCCGTCTGTTATTTTACAGTTACAATCACACGTTGGTAATGTTTTAGCTGATGCTTTCCATTGTCCTGTACTTCTGCGATGATATGAATCGTATTTCCGGACTTGGCATCTGCTGGAACTGTAAAGCTTACCGTATTTGTATCGCTGCCTTGCAGGTCAATCGTATTTAATTTCTCACCCTTGGCGACTGCTCTATGAAGTCCAAGCTGCATGTTACCCAGCATTTCAGGCTTCACTTCCGCGGGTTTTACTTTAGAATCTTCATACGTATCGGCTTCAAAATATCTCCACCATTTATAGGTTAATTGATCGCCGTCCGGATCTGATCCTTCTGCATGCAGTGTTATTTTCTCTCCGGGACTAGCTGCTACATCTACTCCTTCTTTAATGCTTAAAGTTGGATTATGATTGGCATCTTTATAGTCGGATGCAATAGCCCAATCTGCACGAGCTGCAAAGTCATTTTGAATATCATCAAACCATCTCATCAGAGAATATTCTGCTTCAAATTTTTTCGTATACACATCATAGTCTAAAACGGTATTTCTAAATAATTTATCGTTAACCACACCGAAACGACCACCCCAGCCACCATAGGTTGGGTTTTCCATACTCCGCAGACCGTTATCAATCAGATAGAAGAATGATGGAGAGTCTCCTTCAGAGATAAAATCATATTTATCATATTGTGGATTTTTCTTTAAATAAGCGTCACTGCCTCTTTGCTCTTCAGCCAATTCACCTGGAATCATTTTTCCATCGCCCATCAAAGCGTACATATCGAGCAATTTGCCGTGGCCATTTTGGATATTCTTGAAGTTCCAATCCCCGTGTAACTTGCTATTGACTTCTTCCGTGTGCATTTTCCAAGCGTATGCAAAATGCCAGAAGTTAGATTGATCATTGATAATTCTGATGTCCGGCCAATTTTTTGCGATGTACTTATTGTAGCTGTCATCCTGATCCAAAATGATATAAAGAACGAGCTTATCGCTCACCTTTTTTTGGATATCAGCCCATTGAGCTGTATTTTTGTATTCGTCCTCAATGGATTTTAAAGCTCTGGCTGTCGTATTTGTGCCACCCCAGGTTTGTACATATAAATCTCTTTTGTCATCATCCAGGAAAAGATTTTTAAGGAAATTAGATCCTTCTGTTTCTTTGTCCATCTCACCTTTGTATGAAATATTGCCTATCTTGGTAACGCTTTTAATATATTCAGGCTTTGGATATCCTTCGGCTTGTTTAGTTAGATTAGGGTAAATTTCTCCATAAGCATCAATCATATCCGTTACCCATTGAGTTCCAGTCCATCTGAATGGCTTTATGCCTGCTTTTTCATCACCTGCATAATGGTACACGGAACTGGTCAGTACGATACCGGACAAGTCCATTTCATTAGAATAGAGGAGGAAGCGAATAACCGAATTCATATCATCGACTTCTCCATCGGTCGTAATAACGGTTCTAGCCTTCGTCGCTTTAGCTTCTACTTTATTGTCCACTTGTTCTTTGGCCGGAGTAGCTTTTTCATCCTTTGCAACAGCAGGAGCTTTTCCGCCGCTGCAACCACTGATGATCAAAATACATATCATCCCTAATAGAAAAACGTTTAACCATTTTCTTTCTCTCATTTTCTTTTCCCCTTCCTGAACGTACACATGATGTTTTTTAGGATTAAGACTGTATATACATTGATGGTTTTATATCTAATTTTAGGTATAAAAAAAACCTAAATACATTATGCGTCAAAAAGAAATTGAGCATACATGTATCTAGGTTTTGCCTGCATTATCAGTCACAATCCTGACTTGATATTACATCATAATCCGAGAAAATGAAAGCGATTTATTTCACTTTGAACAAACCCGATTCTTTTACTTCGGACAGGAAGTTGTGGAATTCAGGAATATTCAGCTGTTGCTGGGCATCGGACAAAGCGACTGCCGGGTTCGGATGGACTTCCACCATGATCCCGTCAGCTCCAGCAGCAAGTGCGGCCTTGGCACAAGGAGCGAGGATGTCCTTACGTCCTGTGGAGTGGGTCACGTCGACCAGAACAGGCAGATGGCTTTCCTTTTTCAAAATCGGCACGGCGGAAATGTCCAGCGTGTTGCGAGTCCATTTTTCATACGTACGAATACCGCGTTCGATCAGCATGACTTGCGTATTGCCACGGGAAACGATGTATTCCGCTGCGTGAAGGAATTCTTCCATTGTAGCAGCAAGTCCGCGTTTGAGCAGGATCGGAGTTCTTGTTTCGCCCGCAGCTTTGAGCAGCTCGAAGTTATGCATGTTACGCGCACCAATTTGAATGATGTCGATGTATTGGATCGCTTCCTCCAAATGTCTTGGGTCGACGATTTCACTGATTGTAGCCAGTCCCAGCTCATCGCCTACGCGTTTGAGAATTTGCAGACCCTCAATGCCCAGTCCCTGGAAATCATACGGAGACGTACGCGGCTTGAACGCGCCACCACGAAGAATCGGAACGCCTGCCTCTTTCAGAGCTTCCCCGACTTCACGGGTTTGCTGGTAGCTTTCCACCGAGCAGGGACCTGCAACCATAACGGAGGCTTTGCCACCAACGAGCGTGTCTTTAACCTTGATGACCGTGCTATCCGGCTGATTTTTGCGGCTGACGATCAGATGCTTTTTGTGTTCTTCTTTTTGGTAGTTCAGCGAAGCCTTGAAAATATTCTTGAACAGCTGGCGGATCGTTGCGTCATCGAACGGTCCGCGGTTCGCGGCGATCAGCTTGTCCAGCATTTGTTGCTCGCGCACCGGATCAAAATCAGGCACCCCTTGAGCTTCTTTTAATTTACCAAGTTGTCCGGCCAGTTCAGCACGCTGCGACAGCAGCTCCAGCAATTGCAGGTTGGTAGCATCGAGCTGTTCCCGCAGCAGCTCCAAAGAATTTTCATTTGTCGACATACATAACATCCTTTCACGAATAAAAATTGTTTTTTCTGCCAATCATAGACCTTTTTTCAGAAAATAACACAAAAAGGCACTCGCCGCAAGGGACGAATGCCGTGGTACCACCCTAATTACAGAAGTATACATACAAGTCGTCAACATCATTTCAGCCGACAGTAGCTACTTCTGAGCTTGATGCCCGTAACGGGGGCTTCCGGAAACCTCTAATGCAGATAAGAAATGAATCTTATGCTGGTTCAAGGCTCGACTCGGGAGTGAATTTCAACGCGGGATTTCGGTACGCTCTCAGCAATTCGTACCTTTCTGTGGAAATCCGGGTAGACGTTTACTTGTCTCCGTCCATGTCTTTGTTCATGTGATTCAAAAGAGTTGACCTTATTTTAAACAAAGTAGGTGCAGAAGGCAAGACCTGTTTGTCAGGTTCGGTTCTCGCCCGGTTTTGAATCGGTTATAATGTGAACAGCAACGGGAATCCCTTGCCATCTAAAAGACGTTATGTACAAGGAGGAATTATGAGCAAAATCAGAGTATCGGCGGTTCAATACCATCTGCATACGATTGATTCGTTTGAGGAATTTGCCCTTCAATCGGAGCATTATATCAAAACAGCCGAGGAATTTGGTGCGGAATTTGTTCTGTTTCCCGAGTTTTTTACGACCCAGCTCATGTCGATTGGTGACAGTCAAGGCAAGGCCCTGACCATTAACGACCTACCGGATTTTACAGATCGCTATCTTGAATTATTCACTTCATTCGCCCGCCGGACCGGGATGCATATTATCGGCGGTACCCATGTGGTGCAACGTAACGGACGTTTATATAATACGGCACACTTGTTTTACCCGGACGGACGTGTAGTCACTCAGGACAAAATTCACATCACACCCACTGAGGTGCATGAATGGAATATGGCTCCCGGCGAGGGACTAAATGTGTTTGAGACATCCAAGGGTAAAATAGCGATGCTGACTTGCTATGATATTGAATTTCCCGAAATCGTACGCATGGCGAAGGCAAAGGGAGCAGATATCATTTTCTGTCCATCCTGTACGGATGATCGCCACGGTTTTTACCGGGTACGGTATACAAGCCACGCCAGAGCGGTTGAAAATCAGGTGTATGTAGTTTTGACAGGCACTGTAGGCGCTTTGCCTACGGTTGATTTTATGCGGGCCAACTATGGACAGGCGGCAGTCATTACACCGAATGATATTCCATTTCCGCCACGCGGCATTATGGTAGAAGGTGAGTTAAACAACGATATGATCGTCACCGCCGATCTGGATTTGCAGCTATTGTATGATGTGCGTGAGCGCGGATCAGTGACCACATGGCGTGACCGCCGTACGGATTTGTACACAGACTGGAGCTAACGAAAGGAAGGTCGTCATGTATCGCAAAGAATGGTTTGTCTTTGACGGAGATCGCCCGCTGCGGGCGGTCATCCGTAATTATTCCATAGCCGATTATGAGGGGCTGCTGCGTATTCAGCAGGAGAGCTTTCCGCCGCCCTATCCGCAGGAGCTGTTGTGGAGCCGGGAGCAGATTACGAGTCAGGTTGAGCATTTTGCAGACGGAGCGCTGTGCGTGGAAATTGAGGGGGAACTGGCGGGTTCGGTGACCAGCCTGCTGATGCATTATGATCCCGAGCATCCCCAGCATACATGGGAGGAAGTCGCGGACGACGGTTATATTCGTACCCATCGTGAGGACGGTAACGCGCTGTATGTGATCGACTTGGCCGTTCGTCCCGCTTATCGTAGACTGGGGCTGGGCAAGTGGTTGATTTTTTCCTTATACCATCTTGTCATTGAACTTAAACTGGATCGTTTGTTAGGCGCGGGACGCATGCCTGGTTATCAGCATCATGCCGACCAGTTAAGCGCAGAAGCGTATGTAGATGCTGTGGTTTCCGGCGAGCTCAAGGACCCGGTGTTAACGTTCCTGCTTCGTTGCGGGCGGGTGCCTGTTTGTACCATGCCTGATTATTTGGATGATGAACAATCGCGTAATTATGCGGCCTTGATGGAATGGCGAAATCCGTTTCATACCGATCACTAAATCACTACATCACTACATAAAAAGGAGTATGCCCATATGGAATATCATCGCATTACCCATATAGAAGACCCGCTATTTGCGAGCATGCATCAGTTAATGCAGGAGGTATTCCCACCGGAGGAAGTGCTGGAGTATAGTCTGTGGAAAGAACCGTTGGAAGACCCGGGCATCCGTGTCTTTGTCGCCGTACAGGATCAAAAGGTGGTCGGTGCAACCGAATATCGCTACTATGAGGATTTTAATGTCGCCATGACGGACTTTACGATCATTGGACAGCCAGGGCTCGGTATTGGCCGTTTCCTTTGGAAGCATCGTCAGGCTGATTTGCATTCGCTTGCTCAGGCCAGCGGACAGCGGTTGCAGGGGATGTTTGCGGAAATTTATGATCCTTATCGTGGCAATGATCATACCTTTGGCGGCGTCAAGCCGATGGACCCGTATGTACGGCGTGAGGTACTGTCTCATCTGGGCTACAAACGACTGGATCTGGACTATATACATCCATCCTGGAATAACGATGGCGTCGCTGTAGAAGGGCTGAATTTGGGCTTTATGCCCGAGGATGACAGCGTAAACGAGGTGAGCGCAGCGTTAGTGGCCGCCTTTCTGCGCCGCTACTACACGGTGTTGCCGAACAAGCCTGCGGCATGGAATGAAATGGTCGAGGGATTGGAAGCCCAATCAACGATCACGCTGCTGCCTTTGTAAAAATACGAATAGAAAAAGGGTGCCCAAGCCAGCCATTCATCATCTGTGTGGCTTGCGGAGACACCCTTTTTACTTCCATATGTGTTCCCTGATCATGCCTGGTCGTTGGGCACGGGCTTTGCCGATGCGACGCCTCGCGGAATGTCTTCGACAAGATATTGCTCGGTATCATCTGTATTGGACTTGTCCGCAGACCTTCGGTCGTCCTCTTCCACAGGATTCAAGGCTTTGTAGCGTTTATATGCCATATCCGCCTGAGACATGGGATCTTTATACATAACGGACCTCAACTCCTTTCGTTTGTATATACTTCATTACCCTTTTGAAAGGCTCGGTAACCGTTCGTCATCGTCATTCCCATCGGCACCATTCAGTAAATCCGTGCCATGTAGAAATTCCGCTGGTGCAGAAGGGTCAATAGGGCTGTCGGGGGAAAGATCATCGGCATCAGGAATGTTTTCCAGTGGAGTATCTGGTCCTTCGGTCAGGTTTTCCCAATTCTTTTCTGCATTTTGCAGGGAAGGCTCAAAATCGTTGTCATGAAGCTCATCATTTATATGATCCCGGTTTGCCATCGTACTCCAGCTCCTTTGTTAGTTTATTGCTTATTCCGACCTTACCCAAACGGCAGAACGATTAAACCTTGGGTTAGTGTGTCTGTACGAGGTTAAAATCATGCGAAATAGGGATGTTGCCATTCCCAATGAACGTTTTTTTCGGTTAACTGCTGTGATATGATAAAGAGAACAGGAAATCATCATCAATCAATAAGAAGATTTTACAAAAAATGATTAAAAAGAACATGATACCCTTCTTATGAAGAAGGTATGAACATCATCGTATAGAATAATATTATTCCAGACGTTGAAAAATGATAAAACGTATACAATTTTGTAAATCCTACTATGTAACTTTGAGGTGCTTAACATGAGGCTTGTGCCCAAAGCTGTCGCCGCCCTGCTGGCGGTCATTGTAATACTGTTGTCGATAGGCCTACCCGCCTATGCGGCCAAAACGACCCCTGAAATGGAATACCGGATACCCTCCTGGGATATGAGATGGGGAGTGGAAGGGGAGGATGGATCACTTGACGAGGTGCGGGACCCAAGCAAAGTTTGGATGCATATTAATGATGATTCACAATTGTTCAAGCAGCCCGCGAATACCGGCTCTGCTTGGATTCGTCTTCAGCTTCCAACGCTGAATGATGAAACGCCAGCGGTGCTTTTTGAAAATATTTATGGCAGACATATTACGCTGTATAAGGACGGCATCAATTTTTATGAGTCCTATCGCGGGTACAATTATGAAAATAATCGTATTCTGATCCCGCTTAAACCGGAAGACAGCGGTAAAACATTGTACATATGGACGGAAAGCAGCAAGAACAGACTGGGCATTACCGGAAATGTGAAGACTGGCGATTATCGTGATTTGCTGGGAACCTTGGTCAGAATGGATGTTCTGGATATCGTACTGGGCAGTACCTTTATATTTATAGCTCTGGTGTTGCTGATCTGCTCATTTTTTCTGTTCCGTCCAAGCATAGCAATGTGGCTGTCCTTAAGTGCAATCGTGCTGTCTATTGGTCTGATGATCGTGACGTATTCACCCTTCCTGTATACGTTCTATCGTAGCTACGGCAAGCTCTATTTACAGTTTTTTGATGTAGGGTTGTTTATTCTGCTGCCCTCATTAGCTTACTTTTTTGAACAAAATATCAACTCGATCATACTAATCCGCAAGTTTCGAAAATTACTAACCGCCTACTCCTTGTTCTGCTTTACAATGATGATTGTGAATTTAGGGGTACAGGAGCGGTTAAACGATGTATATTATTTTTTCAGTGTAATTATCCTGGGTGTTTTACTCGTGGCATTACTTGTGTTGCTGGTATTTGCTTCGGTTCGCATGGCGCTTAAGGGAGACCACGAAGCGATCATTTTATCGATAGGATTTGCTTTTTTCGCAGTCATTTCCATCGGTGAGCTGACCTGGTTCTTTATTAGGGATGGACACTACAATATGTTTCTGTGGAAATGGGGCGTGTTCGGCTTTGTGCTGGCGCTGATTGCGATTTTGGGCAGAAGGCTGGCAGAAAAGCATAAGCAGGTGGTTCGATATTCCAGAGAGCTAGAGATGTTCAATAATGAGCTTCAGCGTTCGGAGAAAATGGAGATTATTAGCGATCTGGCTGCATCTGTAGCTCATGAGGTACGTAATCCGCTTCAGGTTACCCGTGGATTTCTCCAGTTGATGAGCAAGCAGGAGGATGGAAAAAACAAAGACTATCTGCATATCGCGCTGGAAGAGCTGGATCGTGCTTCCGGGATTATCACCGATTTTCTGACATTTGCCAAACCTGAATTTGAGCAGACCAAAACGTTGTCGATCCTGGATGAATTTAAGCATATTGAAGGAATTATCAGTCCGATGGCTAATTTGCAAGGCGGTAAAATTTCTTTGGATATTCCCCAGGAAATCAAAGTTCGCGGGAATTCCTCCAAGTTCAAGCAGGCATTCATCAACATTATTAAAAACAGCATTGAAGCGTTGCGTGATCAGGGTCATATTCATATATGGGCTTATGTGGAGAACGGAGAAGCTGTTATTCATATTCGGGATAATGGCGAAGGAATGGACGCGCAGACCTTATCCAGACTGGGTGAGCCTTACTTTTCCAATAAGACCAAAGGCACAGGTTTGGGCATGATGGTGACCTTTCGGATTATTGAAACGATGAACGGCAAAATATCTTTTACAAGTGCAAAAGGGGTGGGAACAGAAGCGACCATCCGCTTCCCTGTAGCCGGATAATATCCGGCTTTTTGTGCTAGGGAAAACGGAAGGAGGCTTGCTGAACCCACCCGCATGGTGTAAGGATTATAAAACCAGTAAGCTACAAAAACAAACTTACCACATGGAGCGTGGTTTCTGAGATGAAGCGAGCACACCGGAAGGGGCTGGAGGGATGACCAGATAAAATTGATCGGGTGTTTCCTCTAGTGTTTTGATTTGGATATGATCGGGGATAACGACTCCTAACACATCACGGATTGCAGACTTGGGATCTGTCATCAGTTTTTCTCTAAAACTGGCATCCTCCCACGCTTTTTGAATGACTTGTGTTTGAAGAACTTCAGTAGCCATCAAAAATCACCCTCTCATTCAATTGGTTATATTTACCTAGTCAGTATACCACGAAAGTCTCATCAAAATCTAGCATTATTTCATATTTTTGGAGAGCCAAAAATCCAGTCCGCCTCTTCGCAAATGCGAACGTCCGGTTTCAATTTCTGCCGCCTCTTCACCCAGTTCTTCTGCGATAGAACGTGTGAACATACGCAGTCCAGGGATGTCAGGCTCCAGATTTTCCAACTGCTGGACCGCTTGATCAGCAATGCTCACGTAACTGGCAAGCGCCCCGCGTACATAAATCGCCTCCCGAATCTGCTCTGGTCCCAGTCCTTCGCGATAAGCTGTCTTCTGCTCGGCGCTGATGTGGGACAATAGGCAGTTGTAGCTATTTTCCTCCAAGTCCTCCGACCAGTCGGCCCAGTCATCCGACATTTGAAGTACAACCAGTGCTGTATCTGTCATGTCTGTAATGGCCTGGATCAGATCGGCCCGCCCAGAGAGCAGTAAAGCACCCGTGCCAGCCATTTTTAACGGACTGGCTTTCAGCGCCACCTGATGTCGTTCCCCCTGAAAAAAGTCCTTTGTTCCCTCAGATGTCACACTAACAGCCCATTCACCGATATACGTTCGGGCATACGTCCAAAAAGGAGAGGACGCGGGAAAAAGGTCCCGGTATACGTCCAAACATTCGGTATAGAACAATTGGCTTAAAGCGAGTTGCATTTTGCGGTTGTCTGCTGCTGTATCCATCACATCGTCCTGAATCAAATAATGAGCCATGACGAACACGTTGCCGAGTGACAGCTTACGGCAAATTTCGGGAGCCAGCCCGGTGAGTTCCTGCAGCCAGAACGGAAGCAAATAGCATATGTAGTTACGCGTGCTGTCTTCCCGTAACGGATTAAAACGGGCCAGATAGTCCAAGCCCTGATTCTGAAATGGAGCAGGAAATGCGGCTGTCCGTTCTTCCGCTTGACGAAAAACTTTTTCCAATTCATCTTTGTATGCAAAATACCACTCCATCGCTATCACCTGCATCTCTTATAGATAATTTTATAGCGATATCTAGTTGTTACCCGCCATTATAAAACAGATTGCAATTTTCAACATTTTGTTATTTTTACATTAAGGATTTTGCAAAAATATGTAGGATGAATAAAAAAAGCAGAAAGAGAAAATATAGTATGAAAAAGGACGAAAGAAGGGTCTGCATCATGAAAAATCAATGGAAATTGACCGCTGCTATTCTATATGGAGGGGTGATGATGTATGGGACTGCGGGGGCTGCCGGAGCTTCCGGTACTGAACCGGGCAACCCATTGCAAGCTCCTGCTCCCAACGCATCAAGCCAAGGGGAAGCTCATCAGTGGAAGGTTGCACCACAGGATCATCACGGACAAGGACATGTTCATAGACATGGACACGGACATGGTAAAGGGCCAGGCGGCTGGAATTACCATTTGAACGAGAAGATCGCCAAGCTTCTGGGTATCACTCCTGCCCGGTTAGAGAATGAGCTGGGACAAGGCAAATCGTTGGCCGATATTGCTAAAAGTAAAGGCATCAAAGAGGAGCAGCTCATTGACAAGCTGAAAAATGAAATGACCGTGGATCTGAAACGGCTCGTGAACCGTAAAGGCCCGATTACATTCGACCGTAAGTCCGGGGCTCCACATGAAGCCCAATTGAAGAGGGAGCCAGGGACCCCCTCAACCTCGGTTAATGAAAACTAAGTTAAAAAGTTAAAACTAGCATGATCCTTTTGTACTAAAAAAACCTTGAGAATGGCGGTTCTCAAGGTTTTCATATTCACCGGGCGGTCCGCATTGGATTCCTGCTCTCACAGGGCACCTTGGTCTGGCACAGTCCGCAGCCGGAACCCGCTTTGGCCTCGCCGCCGTTGAGCACCGCAAAGTCCCGCGATGCCTGGCCGTACACAAATTCCATGCAGGCGATTTTGTCATGTCCGCCGTCCTTGCTGATCGCCTGCACAGGGCAGCGGGTGATGCACACACCGCAGATGCCCTTGCTGCACAGCAGGCAGTTTCCGGTATGGCCTGTTGACGTTCTGGCATCAGGCGGCACTAAGAGATCGGTCACCACGGACAGCAAGCGGATGGCAATTCCTTTTTCGGTGATGAAGCCGTCATTGATACTGAAGGTGCCAAGACCCGCAGCATATGCAATGTGGCGCTCCGACCAGTTGGAGACCGGCCCCCCTGCGGCGCCATGGATGCTGTACCAATCCTCATCCAGCGGCGCAACTGCACGGTAACCAAGGCCTGTTAAATATCCCGTCAAATGCCGCCTTGCAGACTGTACAAAATATTCATCGCCGAAGGTTCGTAGCAGCGCCCATTCCCTGGAGGCTCTTTCTTTTTGTGCCCGATTAGCCTTGCGGATCGTCTCGCTGATCGGCAGCACAACGCTGATAACGGTGCCTCCATCAAAACTCCCCATTCCAAAGGAACGTTCAAATGCTTCCTGCGGCGTGGCGTGGTCGGGCCCCACCACTCTTTTGTACTCCTCAAACAAAGGATCATTGGCCTCGGCAAATTGAATAATCGGCTCCTCGTAATAAGGACTCTGCAGTTCTTCACAAACATTGCCTTTGTCTTCGCTCACATAGGCCTTCATCTCGGCTGCGATGATTTCTCTCATATCCGGTACGGATTCAACCATCCTATCCACATCCCTCTCCGATTGTTCACAGCAAAGAACTAATCACAAACCCAAATCTTCAATTTTGGATAAGAGTGCGGTCAGTATCTGCAGCTCCCCGTTTCCCAATGACTCCTGCAAAAAACGCTGCGCCTCCTCCCAAAGCTCTGCTGCGTCGTTGTATGTCGTTCTTCCACTCTCCGTCAGAGTAAGGCAGCGGTTGCGACTGCCCTCAGCAGATGTATCCTCCACATATCCGCTATGCTCCAGCGCCTTCAAATTGCGCACAATCGTGGTTCGGTCGAGCCGCATCTCCAGCGCCAATTCACTTACACTTGCCGGTCCCAGCGCAGTTAAGTGCTTGAGCAGTGAGAATTGGCTAATATTGAGTCCGCTTGGGGCCAGATACCGGTCATACAGTCCCGTAACAGCCATTGAGGAACGGCGCAGATTGATGCAGGTACAGACTGAGGCAGATCGCTCCAGCGAAGATTGCTTGTTTTTCCTTGTCGTTGCCATAGGTTCTCCATTCTTTGCGCTGTTTCGTGTATCTACACTATTTCAAAAATAACAAGTTTTGTCAGATAAATTTGTCACAGCAGTCGGCTCTGTCGGTCTTTCTGGTAGGACGCTTCTTTATGCTCATCTAAAATTTATCTGTAAAATTCTTGAGAAAAGCAACAAAATTTCGATTTGATCGTCTATGTATATAGATATCAATTTAGGCAAGGATTGGAACAAATTGTGGTACTAAATATCTGTTAGGTCAATACATTTTATAAAGGAGCTATTCAAATGAAGAATTTAAGAGCAAAATACGCTACTGCTTTTCTGTCGAGCATAGTGCTTGTGGGAAGCTTGAGTGGTGTTTCTATGGCTAATGCAGGAACCCAAAATCCATCAGTATATCAGTCGATAACAAAATTTAAAAAGAGCGAGAGCCAAGGCCAAGTGATTTGGAAAGAAAAGAATATTACGGTAACGGCGAAAAAAACGGAGCTGAAAAATGTACCAGGCTCTGAAAAAAGCGTTATTACATCAATAACGATCCAAAAAGGAGAAAAGATCTACACAATTAAAACAGATGGTTTTGATGATAAGCTGCGTGATATATCGAGTATTTCAGTATCACCTTCAAGTCATTGGCTCGCTATACAAACACGACGTAGCGCAGGGGAGACGGTGCTGCTTATGGATATGAAAAATGGAAAGCATCAAATATTAAATGACCAGTTAAGCGCTGCTGGCAAGGAAAATATTGAAACAATAAATTCCTATAATTGGTCACCAAAAGCAGACCAACTTGCTTTCTCATACGGAGATCCTGCCAGAAGCTCCATAGCCATTTATGATTCCCAAAAAGGTACGTTTACTTATTTACCTAGGGAAACAGATTACATAAGTACAAGTTTAATTTTATGGAATAAAAATGGAAATCAATTGAACTATATAAGTGAATATCCATCGGATCAAAAAAGACTGTATACGTACTCTATGATCACTAAAAAAGTGAAGACTGTTAAAAAAATAAGTGAAAAAGAATTTCAACAATGGTTAAAGCTTGATAAATGAGCATTTTGCAACAATCCCAAGAGCGATTTCAAATCTATCTATTGTACTTTCGAGCGTTGGGAATCGAATGATGCAAAATGCTGGAATACGAAGCAAATTGACGAGCAAGAAGGGTTGTTTTATTGAGAGTGAATTTGATGGAGTCGCAAACACCAGAATGGCTCCACATTCTTTTTTAGTGCTTGTATCAATTTCGCTCTTCACTTAGATAGGCAATTTGGAGTCGATAAATACAACGAGTCATTCGTATTTTTTTAAGTTTTCTAAAAAAAACACCCATTCAAAACAAGCTGAGTATATTTGCCCGATACTGAATAAGCCTACTGGAAGCACTAATCAGTATATTGATACTTCGAACTATCAGATACAGAGCTCGCAGAAGCATAACCTACAACATTAAGCAGAACAATTAGTGCCAAAAAGCTGGAAATAGACCTTCGTAGAACAGATTTCAATGAACATCTCTCCTATTACTTTATTTGGTACACTCATATGTTGTGCTAAATTATGGTATAATACAATAAATAAATCAAAATTTATGGAGGTTATGTAAAAATGAACATGAAAATGTTAGTTTCTCTTATTGTGTTGCTTATTGCTATTGTTGGACTCATTTTTACTCAGTTAAAAAATGAAAATATTAATATTATTTACAGTTTAGCTGGGATTATTTTAATAGTAATATTCTTTATGATTATTTCAAAAAATGAAAAAAAGAAGAAGTAGGCCATTGTTAACAAGATTCTAAGCCGATCCAAGTACGGGGACTGCCCCGTATATCAGGGAAGGATCAGAACATTTAGCAAGTTTAAATAACCAGTCGCGCTGTAAACAATCAGCTACTGGTTATTTAGTTTCGCGTGAGTATGAGCTGAGCGATACCTATAACAGCTTTTTAAGCTGGGAAATACGGCCTTGTGACACGCCAAGCCATTTGGCATAGTCGCCTTGCTTGGCTGTAGGATGCTCACTCATGAGTCTTCTTAATTGTTCAGCCAGTTTTTTTGAAGACGACCGATTTGCTCTTTTTTCTTTGTACGGTTTCTTAACAACAGGAGCAGGTATTGGACTCACACCTATGTTTCCTTTCAGGTCGAGTATGCATTTTTTACATAAAAATGAATCCCTGAAATAGGTTAAAGACTCAACCGAATTGCACAAGTTGCAGGCGACTCCAATATACTTCCGCATACTCAAAAATCCTGTTTCAACATTTACATAAAATTCTAAAGGATCGCCAACATCAATACCCATTGAAGTTCGCATTTCCTTAGGAACAACAATCCGGCCTAACGTATCCAAGGGACGTGTCATACCTGTATTTTTCAAGTGATCTTCTCCTTTTATTTTCTTAACAGTCACCCGCCTGATCGAGCATTTTTGGTATGAGCTGACTTACACGGGCTTTGGATGACTCTTGAGCATATATCTACAGCTTGTACATATAAGAGAACCCTTAAAGTAACTTAATCCCTCGGTAGATTGACAAAACTTACAAGACTGACCAATGTATTTTTTTAGGGATAGGATACCTTTTTCTTCATCTGTGAAAAATTCTATAGCATCATTTGCACAAATATCACAGGTTATGAGTATTTCTTTGGGAATTACGAGTCTACTAAAAGTTTCTAAATTCCTTGTCATTTTTACGGACATCATCCAATACTCTCCTATTAAAAATATAAAAAGCAATAAAATAATAGTATTTATTTTTGTGCCAAAAGATGGTATTGTCATGGATAGACAAAATATTGAATTATACTATACATTCCCAAACTATAATTTTTTTTGAAATTGGTATCCTATGAAAACGCTGAAAGGGTGGTTTATCCATGGAAATCACACCTACGATACGAGCAGAAATTCAAACCTATCTAAAACGAAAAGGCTTAACCATGACCGGGTTTGGTCGCATTATTGATTTGAATGTAGGTACAGTTAGTAGCATTGTGACGGGCAATCGTTCTATATCTGTTCACCAATTGGATTGCATTACTGCGGGAATGAATTTACCACTGGATTATTTTTACGAACGTTACATTGAAGAGTGCATTGAAGAATCTCCACTCAACTGGAAAAAAATCTGCCCATTCCTATACCGATGCATTGAGCTAGGGCGACTGGACTGCTTGCAGCGAGTTGTAATTCTGTTGTTGGATAACCCTACTTATCCACCGTCGCTCTTTGAAGTTGCAGAAAATGTGTATAAAGACGGCTACAATGAAGCAGCGGCATACCTGTACAAGAAGGTGGCTGAAAGTGAGAAGCACCAGCATTCAGAGCGATTGGCGATCTGCCAGTATCGCCTGTTCCAAATCAATATCGGACAGGATCGGGCTGTTAATCTTCAAGCTGCCATTGAATTTGCCCCTTTTGTTAATCGTTTGGACGAGATAGAGCAATTAGATGCTTTAAAAGATTTAGCAAACGTGTACAGATCATTAAGCCTGTGGGACAAGGTTCAAGAATTTGCACATCAAATGGGTCGATTGGGGCAGCTCCAATATAATTCGGTTCACAACTCCAAGCGAAAAGGGACAGAGCCACAAAAAAAGCTAAGTAGGCCGCTGTTTGTATACATAACTTACGGCGAACTTCTGTGTGCTAGTGCTTGCGATGCAAAAGGAGATCATGAACAGGCATTAGAACACATTCGTCGTTATACCGATCTAAGTTGGGTGAAGGAGAAGGACCCTGATTCGCTTTATTGGAAGCGGCAATATCAGCAATGGGCGAAAATTAATACTTACGTAAACAGACTTATGTCTGGAGATGTTAGCGTCCTGTCGGATTACGTGGAGTACATAGCTGGTGAAAAAGAGATTTTTGCCGAGTTACTAAACGTCATTGAAGTAGCCAACCGATACAATGTGGATGTGGACCATATTCTACAGCGTTTTGAGTCCCAAATTGCAGCTTATCAGGAACCGTCATCTTCTGACATGTATACACAACAAGTTTTACCGGAAGAATACGTACGGTTTTGGTACAAGATGGCTAAGTACAGTCTAAATAAAGGTAGATATCCATATGGTTTCAAATGTCTGCTAAATGCATGGGAAAAGGCAGAATTCATTAATAAAGGACTACTTTCGCATAATTGTGCAATGTTATTTGAACGATTCAAAGCGTATGCCGTTTCTGATACACGAGATCAGTTGCAAAGTCTATGGGAAAAAATTGATCAAAAAGATGGTTTTCTTCTTGATGGTAACTAGCCTATTGCTGGTATTCACAGTACCAGTGCAAGCTGGAAACCCAAGCTATGGAATAATTCAAAACTAATGGGCACGTTGGTGGGTCTTGATCCAAGTAATCATCTTCATATTCACTAAACTGGACCAGCTTATTGCTGGTCTTTTTTTGGATTATTTTGTGATTTCTTAGCTCAAAAAAGAACATGAAGTATTTGTTCATTACCTCCTAAAATGAGATTCACTAGGAGGTATGCAGGTTGAACAGGGATGAAACGTTAACGTTAATTCAACAGATGGAATACGCCAGACAACACTTGCATGAGCTTTACGAAGAGTATGGCTTCGGACACGCTTGTGTACTTGAGCAGTCTATGCTTTTGGATGAACTGATTAATCAGTACAACCGTATGTTTCAGACCAAGAAGCAATCTCACCATGTTTTGAATCAAATCATTGACAAAGACGATGCTATGTCCATCCGATCCCCCCATTCTTTTTATTGAAAACAGTGACTTCTCCCACATAACGTTTATTATTATTCTATATAATGACTTATTTTAAAATAAAATACATGTTCATGGAATAATGTGTTAATAAGTTGGGGGGGTACATACTTTGCATTCGCAACAGTAGCCAGGCGGACCGCACTAGAAACAATTGCTCATATGACGTGGCAGACCAATGCAGCAAAAAAAGCAGAGCTCAATAAGAGAGCCCTGCAAAAGTCTTAATTTTGTTTGAATCAGAACTCCGAACTGGAAAACAGACCTATATAAGCTGAATTTAAAAAATGTACCCAGGGAACGGAGTAGGCGAAATGGTGTTGTACAAGCGAAGCGGTCGCTTTTGTCCCCGGATTTCTCCTCTGATCATAGGTTTTATTCAAGAAATCCGGGGGCGGTGGCGATGGGAAGCACCATTCGACTGCGTAGTGGCACAATAGGTAACTTTTAAGTTCAACTTATTATAGAAGAAACTTTCCACAAAAAATGTATTCGTTTTGCAGGGCTCTCCTAGAGCATCTCTTTTTCTATTAGCCAAGCTCCTGCGTGCTTTTGGAAGCTCGTTTGGAGGAAAGCGGCTGGAGCCGAAACGGCCAGGTCAAGCGCTGTTTGCCTTTTGAGCCAACAATCCAGTTGCCTCCCGGTAGATGAGCGAACAGCCAGCTAATGCCGAGAGACACGCTTGCCACGACGACAAACGTAAGCAGTGTCGCCGTAAAATGATGATCGCCCAGTGAAAGCGGGCGGGTGAAGTAGGATATGAAGGCCAGCACGAGTGCATGGGCCAGATATCCCCCGAAGGAATAACGTCCGATCCAGTTCAGCATACGGCGGAACGGCTCGGAGCGCTGGTCTTTTTGCAAATGGAGTAGCAGTCCATATAGCAAAAGCAGCTGCGAGACAATCAGTACAAAGGTACTTGGCTTGAGATAGGTGGAAATGTTCAGATTAATCGTATTGCCCGACTGGATCAGCATCGTGTGACCCATGAGCATGAACAGACCAATAAAGACAAATACATTCCACGGTAATGTCTGCTTAGCCAGCCCCCGCCAGGTGTCCGTCATATAAGCGCACACTGCGCCTAGCATAAAATAGAAAAAGTACATAATAAAGTTATAGGTGCGGTAATCTAACAAGGCCTGCCAAAAGGACGGCAAACGGGTGCTCCATGCAGACATGTCATAGTAGGACCATTGCAAGAGCAGAGCATAGGCCGCCGCCGCTGTCAGCATTACAATCAGAACGAGCTGTTTGCGTTTTTTGGTGTTGTAGCGACGGAGGAACGCTTGTACATGCCCGGCTGCTTTTGCAAATAAGGGAAACAAAATATAAAACTGAAAAATCATCACCACAAACCATAGATGATATCCGCTGACAGGTATAATCATTTCCTCGAACATGCCCTTGTAAAAATAAATATTTCCCCACTGCGCCGTCGACCAGTTCTGGTTACATACCCAATAAACGACCGTCCAGCAGAGAAAAGGAACATAAATATCTCGAAACCGTCTGCCAATGTAACGGGGAAAGCCAATCGGTTTATTGCCATTATAAAAAAGCAGCGCCGCAGACAGGAAAACGAACGTCGGTGTGCCAAAGCGTGTCAAATGGTACAGCATTGCGAGCATAACGGAATCCGGCTGCTGGATATCGCTGCGGTAAATATATTCACCAATGCAATGCTGAAGCACGACAGCGAGGTAGGCAAGACCCCGCAGTTCTGTCCACTCCGCGATACGCGGCTTGCTCATCCCTATCACTCCTTTTCCAAAAGAAATCGTATACCTTCTCCATAACACAATTTAGGTATTGTAACGCAGGAATATTAGTGCAGGATTAACGCTACCTGAAAGTAAGAGGAGTGGAAGTAGTTCCAATTTGATATGATTGCGTTTACAATCTAAGTAAATTCACAACTTTGGGATAGGTACAGAAAGGGGGGAGGGAGGAAGGATGAAAAAAACACTGCTGGTATATATTTTGCTGATTGCGGCTTTCGCATTTTACGTGTTCAGGTACGAACAATCCGGGCCGTTGAACGGAACCTGGGAAGAAAAAGGGCTACGCGGCAGCATTGGAGAAACGTATATCATGATTACGTTCCAGTCCGGTTTGGAGTATTGGAAAAGCGGGCTTAAGGGCTTTGAGGATGCCGGGGATGCGATGGGTGTGACCGTCGAGTATCGGGGGGCTACCCGTTATGATGCACAGGAGCAGACGACCGTGATTGAGCAGGCGATTGCCCGAAAGCCCGCAGGGATTGCGATTTCGGCGATTGATCCACACTCGCTGATCCCGGCGATCAATAAGGCGCTGGACGCGGGCATTCCTGTGGTGCTGTTTGATGCTGGAGCACCGGGCAGCCGGGCGTATTCTTTTTTGGGAACGGACAATTACAAGGCGGGCGTGACCGCTGCGGATAAAATGGCAGAGCTGCTGGGACGGGAAGGCGAAGTAGCTGTTCTGACGTTACCCGGTCAGCAAAATCACGAGGAGCGTTCCCGTGGTTTTCGTGACACCATTCAGCGGCAGTATCCTGCCATGAAGGTGGTGGAAGTGGCGGATGGACGCGGTGACGCAATGGTATCCCGGGATGAGTCTCTTCGGCTGATGAAGGCGTATCCGAAGCTGGCAGGAATTTTTGTGACCGAGGCGACGGGAGGAACAGGTGTCGGTGAGGCGGTATTGAGCCAAAAGAGCCGTCGTCCGCTGAAAATCATTTCTTTTGATACGAATAAAGCGACCCTGGATATGATCCGTGGAGGGACGATCTCGGCAACCATTGCTCAGGGAACGTGGAATATGGGCTATTGGTCGCTTCAATACCTGTTCCATCTGCATCATCATTTGACGATTCCCGCTCCTTCCTCCTCCGGTGACAACGCCCCGCTGCCCGTACGGGTGGACACAGGAATATCCGTCGTCACACGGACGAATGTAGATGATTATTATGCGAAATGATGATCAACGGAGATGGAAGCGTATACGCGCATGGTCGGTTCAAAGGATGCAGCGTTTGCGCTTGCGCAATATGCCTTTGCGGTATCAGCTTATGTTGTTATTCCTGTTTTTTGGCATCGTACCTTCACTGGGATTGGGTCTGCTGGTCAACTGGACGGTGGAACGGATTATTGAGCGGCAGGTGGAAGACCATACGATGCAGCTCATTGGCAAGGTAAATGAGGCATTGGATACCAAAATGGAAAATTTGCAGAACATGACGTATTTGATTGGCTTTAACCCGGATATCGGGGAGTTCTGGCAAGGACGGACGCTCGCTGACGGTCACACGGGTACAGTAGTGCAGTCGGTTGCGCAGGAGAAACAACAGGGGGAACGGGAACAGGATACGCTGTATGGGATGAAGCAATTTTTGCAGGGCTTTACCACGTTATATCCCGAGATTGCGGGTATTCTGATCGTGAACGAACACGGCGACTATATTAGTAACGAAATGTATGCTCGAAGCACGCGCAGCCTGACCGAAGAAGACTGGTATAAACAGGCGGTGCAGCATGCAGGTATTTTTACTGTGCTGGGACGGCCGAGCCATCGTAATGTGACGACTCATGTTCAGTACAAGGATAGCGAAATCGTGTCTGTCGTCCGGTCGGTGACGGATTCGGAGACTGGACGTGTGCTAGGCGTGATTATGATTGATCTTAAGCTACGGGCCGTGTCGCAGGCTGCCAGAGATGTAACCTTGGGCAAAACCGGGTATTTAATGGTGACAGATGCTGAGGGACGTAGCGTATACATGCCTGATATGCCGCTGATCAAGCGTATTCCCCCGGAATGGTTCGGGGCAGGTGACAGCGGGATGTTTACTCGTGAAGCTGGAGGAAGGGAATTGCTATTCATGTTCCGGGCTTCCGAGTTTACGGGCTGGAGAACGGTGGGTGTATTCCCGGCGCGGGAATCAACACTGGAGGTACGACAAATTCAATTCTACGTCGTCTCCTTTGTCTTCATTGTATGTCTGTTCGGACTGACGGCATCCTTAAGGTTGTCGCTTTCGATTGCGCAGCCGATTTTCCGGCTGATGTCCTATATGCGGACAGCAGAAACGGGGGATCTTACGGTTCGCCAATGGAGTGAGCGCGGGGATGAAATCGGGATGCTCGGCAGGAGCTTCAACCGGATGCTGGAGCAAATTCGCCGTTTGATGTCGCTTGGCGAACTAAGGGAGCGGCAGAAGCGGGATGCCGAGCTACGCAGCCTTCAGGAGCATATTAAGCCTCACTTTTTATACAATACATTGGATACGATTCATTGGATGGCTCGTAAAAACGGGGCAGATGACGTGTCCGACATGGTGGGGGCGCTATCGAGATTGTTTCGCCTCGGGCTGAGTAAGGGGGATGACTTTATTCCGCTACGCAGCGAAATTGAGCATATATCAAGCTATATGCAAATTCAGCAAACCCGGTATCGGGACAGACTTCGCTGGGAATTAAATGTATCCGAGGAATTAGGGGAGCTGTTCGTGTTGAAGCTCATGCTTCAGCCTGTGGTGGAAAATGCCATTTACCACGGCATCAAGGCCAGACGCGGGCCCGGCACGATTGGGGTCGAGGCGCGGATTGAGGGAGATAAGCTGCTACTGACGGTACGTGATAATGGCGCAGGGATGACGGTGGAACGGTTGCGGGAGCTGCGGCATTTGCTGGAAGCACCGCTGGACTCGATGGAAGGACAACAGAAGCCAAGTGGAGCCAGTGTGAATGCGAACGATAGGAGCTATGGCATGCTGAATGTACAGGCGCGTATACGGCTATCTTTTGGTGAGGAATATGGAATTGTATTGGACAGTGAAGAGGGGGCAGGTACCTGCGTTACGATTGTTCATCCGTTGCTGCGGGATATGACGCAACTGAAGAATTCTCATGAAAAAGGAGCGGATCAGGATGACGAAATCACACAGCATCGGCACCTCGACAACGACGAGTCTGACGGACAAGACCATAACGGAAGTGACGACGATGACGGCAAAACGGTACACAAAAAAACGCTATCAGGTACTGATAGCAGATGATGAGCCGATCATTCGTGAGGGCATACGAGATTGCGTAGACTGGGCGGCTCTCGGCATGGAGGTTGCGGGTGAGGCAGAGGATGGAGAAGAAGCGCTGGAGCTGGCGGTACAGCTTGGCATCGACATCTTGCTGGTCGATATGAATATGCCGTTCATGGACGGCATTGAGCTGATCCGGCGGCTGCGGGAAGAACGTCCTGAATGTCGTTGTCTAATCATTTCCGGCCATGATGAATTTGCTTATGCGCAGGAGGCTGTCCGACTTGGCGTGGAGGATTATATATTGAAGCCGGTCGATGCGGGGCAGCTTCACGCTGCGCTGTCGCAGCTCGGTGGGCGGCTGGACGAAGAGCGCAAGCGTGCCGCCTATGTAGAACAGGCCGCCGGGCAGATTGAGCGGAATATTCCGCTGCTGCGCCAGCGCTTTTGCCTGGAATGGCTGGAAGGGCAGAACACGGGAAAGGACGTGATGGAGCAACTGGCGTTTTTACGTCTTCCTTCCCGGCCGCCCGTTCAGATCGGCGTGGTGCGGTGGCCTGCGGCAGAGGCGCGGCAGACAATTATGCGCGAGAATGACCGCCAACTGTTTCTTTTTGCCGCTGAAAATATCATTGGCGAGCTGCTGGAGGGCCTGCCGCATGTATTGTTCCGCGATGCAAACGGGCTGATCGGCATATGCCTGTGGCAGGAGGCACCCGAAGCGATCGGCGCAACGATGGAGCAGGCTATCGGGCGCTACCTGAATATAGCGGTTCATACACATGTGGAGCGAAATGTCCGGGGGCTGGAAGGTGCGGTTGATGCGTTCCAAGTGTGTCGTGATCGTGTGTATGGCGAATCGCAGCTGTCTCCACTCGTGCGCCGGGCACGGCAGCTTATTCAGGAAGGCTTCGCAGACCGGGAGCTGACACTGGAATCCCTCGCCTCGCGTTTACAGGTATCCGCCGTGTATCTCAGCCGTGTGCTCAAAAAAGAGCTAAACGATAGCTTCGTGACCCTCGTCACGCGCGCCCGTATTCGCAAAGCGGTGCAACTGCTGGACTCCACCACGCTGTCAATCCACGATATCGCAGAGCGCACAGGATACGACAGCCAGCACTATTTTAGTACGGCTTTTAAAAAGACCATGGGTGTTTCCCCTGTTCAGTACCGCAAAGGCGGTGGGATCGTCGTAATCGCGTCGGATCAGGAGTGAGCTGAAAAATGTGTGTGTAATCACACCTGCGCGTTGGGGGGTCTGTTACGCTGTGGATAATGAACAAATATCTATCAATATTTGGAGGAAAACGATATGTTTTGTTATCAGTGTGAACAGACGCCGAGTGGCGGGTGTACCGTAGTTGGGGTGTGCGGCAAGAATGAAACGATAGCGAGCTTGCAGGATACGATGATTTTCGCATTAAAAGGCATTGCGGCCTATGCGACACATGCTCGTCAGTTGGGCTATAGCGATCCAGAGGTGGATCGTATCACGCATGAAGCGTTATATATGACCTTAACCAATTCTAACTTTAATGTACAAGAGCATTTGGACATGGCGATGAAGGTCGGAAATGCAGCCGTACGGATTATGGATGTGCTGGATCGCGCGCATACGGATCGTTTTGGCATTCCGCAGCCGATTACCGTCAGCCAGAATAAAATCGAAGGCCAATGTATCGTCGTGACCGGACATAATCTGTATGCGCTGGAGGAATTGCTACGGCAGACCGAAGGTAAGGGCATCAATATCTATACCCACTCAGAAATGCTGCCAGCTCACGGTTATCCGGCGTTGAAGAAATACGCACATCTGAAAGGCAATATCGGTAAAGCCTGGTATGATCAGCGCAGACTGTTCGAGGAATTTCCGGGTGCGATTCTCGCCACGACGAACTGCGTGATGCCGATTAAAGGCACATATGCAGATCGATTCTTCTCTTATGAAGTAGCCGGGCTGGAGGGCGTCGCCAAGATTATGGATGACGACTTTGCACCATTGATCGAGCGCGCGTTGTCGCTGCCACCCGCAGATGTAGAGTCTGAGCAGGTGCTTACGACGGGATATCATCACGAGACGGTTATCGGACTCGCTCCCGAGATTATTCAGGCGATTAAAGACGGACATATCCGTCGTTTCTTCGTCATTGCAGGCTGCGACGCACCAGGTAAAGGCGGCAACTATTACCGCGAGCTGGCTACTTCCTTGCCGAACGATACGGTTATTTTAACCACGTCCTGCGGGAAATTCCGCTTTAATGACGTGGACTATGGCACTGTAGGGGACACGGGGATTCCACGTTATATTGATCTGGGACAATGCAACAATTCCGGTTCTACGGTGAAAATCGCTTTGGCGTTAGCGGATGCTTTTGGTTGTACGGTGAATGAGCTGCCAGTCAGCATCGTGTTGTCCTGGTTTGAGCAAAAAGCTGTTGCCATCCTGCTAGGCTTGTTCAGCCTCGGCATGCAGGATATCCGCATCGGGCCGAAGCCGCCCGAGTTTATTTCTTCTGGCGTGCTGGATGTGCTGGTGGAGATGTTTGGCTTGAAGCTGATTACTACCGCAGAGGAAGATATGAAAGCAATGCTGGCGTTGTCGTAGGGGATTGGAATGGGAGGAACTGCAAAGTGCAGTTCCTTTTATTTTTCACCGTTCATCAATTCTTGCAAATATGTCCGTAAGAATCTTCAATGCCAGCTCAGTATCTTTGGATTCGCGCGTTCTCAACAGAGTCAAAATACTTTTTACACTCGAATTTCCTTCGGCAAGCTCATCATTTTCCTTTACATATGTAAGCAACTGATAAACGCCCACGTTCAATGCCTTCGCTATTTTCTCCAGATTTTTCAAAGATATATTTCTCTCTGCACGTTCAATAAAACCGATATAACTCGAATTGAATCCTGCTTTTTCGGCTAAAGCTTCTTGGGAAAGCCCTTTAGACTTCCGAATATCTCGAATACGTGTGCCGACTAAATCTAAAAGTTCAGACATGATTACACCTCTCTATAGTAAGGATTTCACAAAATTCGATTCCAGTCGCTCCAAAGTGCAATATATAGACGAACCAGACCATTTCGATCTATATATTATTTATTGGAAGTCGCTTATTGGATTTTTGCAAAATCTTCTAGTTAGAAGTGTAGAGAAAGAGTTACTTCTAATTAATAACTGTTAATAAGTAAATTGAATTAAAAACTACTATATAGTAATATTTATTGTAAAGCTTGTCCGATAGCTAGAAATTTGTGTATTTTGATCGTTTGGTCCTGCGATGTCCTCACTGTTCATTAAATTAAAATTCAGGAGTTGACTCCCCGTGAAAAATTACTCCTTAAGCAACCACCTACATAGTGATCCAGATTCCATACAGCCTAATCATAGCGACCCCAACATATTGAATTGCATGATGGATTTTCAAAAGCTCGCCCAATATCAGATCAAGCTTGCACAGATCATGCGCAATTATCATCAATTTCACAACTGCCTCATTCTTTGTGACCGGGCGATGTTTTCTTTGGCTAAGGCCGTTTATGTTCACCGAAATCAAATCATTCTATCCTCCATTAACCTATCTATAACGGATGTGCTTAGGTTAATCCACACGGATGCTGAGCCGAGTTTGGATATGGTGCTGTTTATGGGTACCGTGCATTATCTTATTTCCGCAGAGGATAATGCACATAACAAGCCAATGAAGCTGGAGGAGGTCGATAGACTGCTTTTTAGAACGGACCATATTTTAATATGTCTATCTCGTCGAATTGTAGCTGATCCTGCTGAGCGGTATCAATCTATTTTTAAAGAAAATCAGTCCATGAAGTAGTTCAGCATTTTACATAATTCGATTCCCAACGCTTAGAAGTACAATATATAGACAAACTAGACCGTTTTGATCTATATATTGCTGATTTGAAATCGCTCTTGGGATTTATGCAAAATGTTCAGTTAAATCATATGTTAATAACACCCAACCTTTTCTCACGAATGATATAATGGCGAAAAGTAAGTTGTTGGCTGCGGCCTAAGGCTACACAACAGAAAGGGTGTTATTTCAAATGCCTACATACAACAAGCTGGTGCGGGACCGGATTCCGCACATCATTACGTCTCAGGGCAAGGGATGCCGCACGCGCATTTTGGACCCGGAGGAATATAAGCAGGAGCTGAGAACAAAGCTTCGTGAAGAAGCAGAGGAATATTTTGAAGCGGCGAAAGATAAGGACGCGCTGGAGGAGCTGGCAGATATGCTGGAAGTCATCCGGGCGCTGGCAGAAGTACACGGGGCGAATGTGGCAGAGCTGGACAAGCTGCGGGCAGACAAAGCCGAGGCACGGGGTGGCTTTCAGGAGCGGGTGTTTTTAATCGATGTCAACGAAGCTTAATGTCAAGCTCATTACAGATAATTTAGCAGATGAGCTGATCGCCGGGATACAACATGCCTCTGGGATTTATATTATGACTTCTTTTATTATGCAATCCGGGGTGAATCGCTGAGAAATTGACTTATCTGCTCCAGTACGCTTAAAGTCTAGCCAAATAGTACACATGGAATAAGCCTATTTTCTTATCTATTAGGTATAGTTAACGTTTGATGATTCTTATGTACATGCCATTGATGAGATGTTCGCGTAGATCAATTATTCAAAGAAGCTTCTGCTGAAGTTTTGGCGGGAGTTTTTTGTTTGAAAGTATAGTTAGCAGTCGTAATATTCTTCCATTTGATGATACAATATAAACATGATTCAAAAGGACTATTTCGAATACGATGATTCGTTTAATCAATTGTATTTCTTATATTTACGAACTTCGTGAATATTACGTTATCTGAAAGACTATAAGGAGTGAGAAAATGGCACATAAACTTTTGAAACTTTACAAAAACGATCTGAGTTTATTTCATACTTTAATCAAAAAAATGAAATGGACTAATTTCTACAAATCAATATTTACTTTAATATTAAGCATAGCCTTAATTATCATATTAAAAAATCAAATACAGTCTTCATGGGGGAATATTTCATTTGTCATTCTGATCTTATGGTATGTTGTCTTTTTTAGAGAGTCGAAGCGAGAAAGGGATCGTATAATTCAGATTGATAACGGAGGGAAAAGTTATTATCAAGTCCGAATTGATGGTCTGAAAAAGTTCTTGAGAAATGAAGGTATTGATACAGATCCCCAAAAAATAGATTTATTAATAAAAATGGTGGAGAAACACTCTGAGGAAGAGAAAGTTCCCTTCTTTATAGGGCGAGGAATTATATTGACTATAATTATTCCTATAATAACCGCTACATATACCAATATATTAAATAAATATATAGATAGATTAGAAACGGTTATTCTCATATTCATAGTACTTATAGCCATAATATTAATCTTATTCTATTATGTTTCAATTTTTAAATTTTTTTATGATGAATTTATTAATGGTGATTATCAAAGATATAAAACCATAGCTAATGATTTGCGTGAATTGTATTTCAAAGAAGTGTAGTCCTTCAGATAACATAATATTCAAGCAGCCGCTCCTGATGGAGCCTTGGTCTGCGGGAAGGAATTCGAGGAGGGATTTCAGCAGACAACCCCTTTGGGGTTCATGAATACGAGAACGTTATGAGAAATCATCGTGATATAATCATAGTAAAACGAATCAGGGCAGGAGAGACAAAATCCATGGATGACTTTACAAAGAAGCGGATTATGAAAATCATGGACAAGTACACCAAAAATGCAGTACCCGAACATGTAAAAAACCAGATTAAAATCAGTTATAAGATCAGAGGAAATCATGTGACATTGATTGAAGAAAGACAAGGATACAAAAGTGATCAATGGGTGCAGATGCCTGTAGCTCAGTTCAGATTAGATGAAAACGAATGGAAAATATATTGGCAAGACAGCAAGGGGAAATGGCATTTCATAGATGACATAGAACCGGATGAAGATTTTGAAAAACAGTTAAAGATCGTGGATGAAGGGCATAACGGACTGTTTTGGGGTTAGCTCGAAGAGGTCAATGGCATCTCATAACATAATATTCAAGCAGCGGCTCCGTTGGAGCCTTGGTCTGCGAGTTGGATTTCGGAGAGGTATATCAGCAGACAACCCCTTCGGGGATCTTGAATACAGCAACGTTAAGCGAAAGTACTGGTAAATATTATTTCAAAAATATTGATTATTTTATAAGGAAGAGGTATTTAACATGGCTAACTTAAAGATATTTATTTCTTCAACTTGTTATGATTTGAATATTGTTAGATCACAATTAAGAAACTTCGTAGGGAATTTTGGATATGATCCTGTAATGAGTGATTACGCAGATGTTCTATACGATCCAAGAATACATACTCATACTAGTTGTATACAGGAAGTTACTAACTGTGACATTCTAATATTAATAATTGGTTCAAGATTTGGTGGAAAAGCTATACCAACTGCACTTGAATCTGTGGATTTGGATTTTGTTAAAGAAAAAAGTAATAGTAAAGAATTATTTGATGATTCAAGTAATATCTCAATTACTCAACTGGAAGTAATAAAGGCTATTGAATCAAGTATTCCTATATTTACTTTTGTTGAGAATAAAGTGATGCATGATCATCTTGTGTATGAGAAAAACAAGGATAAAGATTTTATCAGTGGTTTAGATTTCCCATCTTTTGCGGAGAAGCCAGAGACTGCAAAGTATGTATTCGAGTTTATCAATTTTTTAAGACATAGAATTGAGAATAACAGCATTGTTAGTTTTAATAGATTGGATGATATTGAATCATATCTTAAAAAACAATGGTCAGGCTTATTACAAAGGTTACTTTACGAGCAAAGATTCAAAAAGCAGGAAGAAATTAAAATTGATTATATCTCAAATCAAATTGCAGATATTAAAACTGCTATCATGACATCAATATCAAGCACTGACCTCAAAGATACAGCAAGAGGGGCAATTAAGTTTAGGCAGTTAGTCGATTTTTTTAGACAATTAAAAAACCCTCATACAGTAGACTTATTATTACAAGACATACCTTTTGATTCATTATTAGGAGAGATGAGAATTGTCGAGATCTTTCCTCTTGAAAACTCAAATCGGATGCAACAATCAGTAATACTATTACTCGATGATAGCACATTTTTTGAAATAAAATATCCAATAGGGTTTATTGAAAGACTAAGAGATAACTGGCAAGAGTTTATTAGATTAACACAAACGTCGAGACAAGCAATTATTAATGCAATTTATGATAATGAAGATCAAAGACCTATGCGTTATATTAGATACGTAAATAAACCGTTTAGCGAATTTGCTATTAATCTTGAAGATAGTCAAGAATCAGTATCTCATAGAAGAAGCTATAGTAATTCAAAGGAAGAATAACGCTAGTATTTCAGGAAGCCAGAACCTTCGCTTAACATAATATTCACGCTGCGGACATTTGTCCTTGGTCCGGTAGGGGCCGGACACCCGGCATACGCCGGGGCGTGAATACAGGAACGTTAGGTGAAATTAATTACTTAATTCTATTTCTAATCAAAGGAGTATGATTGCACAATGAGTTTTACTTCAACAAGTATCCTTCCAGACGATGCATCCTATAATAAATTAATAAATTTAATAGATGTATTAGGTTACATAAAGCAGAGAAACGAAGTTAAAATTGAAGGTCTACTAGCAAGTTATTTTTGGTATCAGTATCAAAATTATAGATCGTATGTTGGAGTCGAACTTTATATTTATAGAGAAAACGGCGTTATTTCAGTTGACACAAGAACTAGAGCGGGGAGAAGTTATTGGGATCTTGAACATCAAAATAAAACTATTAAATATATAAAAGATTATTTTAAAGGAAGCTTTTCGACGGACGAAGGGAAAAATCGTTATTTTATAATGGATGAGGAAGTTCCTACTGAGTTAGAAGCAGGACTATTTATTGCTAGATGGACTTATAATAATGCTCTTATTAAACCTAAGATATATTTGGATTCAAGAAATTTACAAGGTCAAATTGCAAGGCCAGATTCTACAGGTATTGTGTATATCGATGAATTGAATCCAAGGTTCTTCTCGAATAACTTATTAATACCTTACTTAGTAGCAATTTGGGAAGAATATTTAAAGACATCATTTATTGTGCTGTTGAAATATACAGATAATAGAGACAAGATTTTTAAAGAAGCACGATTTTCAGTAAATAATCTGAAAGATATCTCTGCTGGAAAAATGTCAATTGAAGAAGCTTTAGTTGAAAAGTTTTCATTTCAGAGGCCTAGGATAATCGCTGAAAATTATAAAAAGCTGGATGAGAAACTAGATATATTTACTGTGTTAAACAAACCTATTTCAAAGAGAAAAATACCTCTTTTCGATTCTATTGAAGAAATTATTGAATTAAGGAATGCTTTTGTTCACGAAGGTGGAATGGACTTAAGTATTACTGACAAAAAACTTAAAGTCATCATTAAAGATTTTGAAGTTGCGGTAGATAGAATTTACGATAGATTTGGAACTTATTATAATTTTGAACCTAGTAGAGATTTTTAATGTGAAGGACGTAATTAACTTCACTTAACATAATATTCACACTGCGGACATTCGTCCTTGGTCCGGCGAGAGCCGGACACATCCGACTGCGTCAGACGTCGTGAATACAGGAACGTTATACGACAGAATCAAAAACAGAAGAAAACAAAGTCACAAGTCTTTTATTTCTAAAATGTTATAACGCAATAGAAATTTGTAGGACGTTTTAAAGTTCTGTATGCCTTCATTTCTTTTTATGAATTTATTGGGTTTGATATTATGTTTTCATCTTGGATTGTATCTTTGTAATAGGAGGAGAACAAGAAATTAAAAAAATGAAAGGAAGATTATTTTGTACTTATTCGATACGACAGAAAAAACAAATGCAACAGCAAATGAGTATGAGACCAAATCAATGTTGTATTTGATGGCAATGAGAGATGATAGCCCTAATATTGATATGTTTATAATTGACTGCTTTAACGATGTAACTGGTGCATGCGAAAATATTGATGAGTTATGGGATGTACAATCAAAAGGTGTAAAATCACTTAATCCTAGGAAAATCGGAACCGCATTGGCGACATTGTTTATGAATTATAGATCCAGCATGTCATTTAAATTTTACATACTTTTTATGCCTAAACTCAAGGAAGGATATCTGGTAGATGAATCCCTAAAGGTTTTTAATTATTCAAATATCAAAATTACAAAAAACGATAAAGTTATCTTGGGATTACAAGAAGAATACCTAAGACGTAAGAAAATTAATAATGATTCCAGTTTAAACGCTGATATAACCGTGTTTTTGAATGAAGTAGTATTTGTAATTGCAGATGAAGGAAATGAGCAATATGTCAAAAATTTAGTTGATTTTAGAAAAAAAGATCAATGGAGCGATGAATTTTATTTATCTTTATTCAATGAAATAAGAGATATGCAATCATCAATTAAAAATATTTGTATTGACGGTAAAAGTATTAACGATAAAAAAGAGATTGTGAAGTTCAATAAAATACTGAAGAGAAATCAATTAGAAGCTCTTGTTATTAATAGATTAGTAGGTATGGATGTTTTTATTACCAATGCAATTCCTATTAATTTTCATGAAGAGATTAAAGCATTAGATATAGAAGAGGTTCAAGATGTAATTTTAGACTGTAAAGCACAAATTAGTAGGACACTATTCAATAAATCTTTAAAAATAGAGTTTTGGAAATATTTTGAGTTTGTGATTGAAGTAATAAAAAGTAACCCGAATAAGAGCCCTAGGCAGGTTCATAGTGAAATACCAGCACAAATTATCGAGAAGATATTTACTTTAGAAGAAATAGGATCAATTTACTTCATCGCAATGATAAAAGGAGGATTAACGTAGTGATAATAAAGAAAATTGCGATCGGAAATATCGATGAAGCTTTTATTGAGGATAGATTAACTTCAGGCGTAAATATAATTTATAGCGATGATAACAATAAAGGAAAAACAGTTTTATTTCAAGGTCTTATGTATTCACTAGGGAATGACCCAATATTCCCTTCAAATTTTAATTATAAAGATCACTACTTTTATTCAGAAATAGATGCTAACGGAATTAAGTATGAGTTTCTAAGAAAAAATGATACTTTCATAGTAATCAACGAATCTGTATTTCAAATTTGTGACAATCAATCTGAACTGAAGTATTTTTTGAATGAAAATTTATTTTCTCTACCTATTATAGTCGTCGTGT
>NZ_JTHP01000051.1 GCF_000943545.1 Paenibacillus terrae | reverse complement strand
ATGCTGTTTGCGGTTGCCTCTCTATGTAATTATGTGAGTGTTACCCCAAATGTTGAAGGCTGCAAACAGTTAGTGAGAAAGCCTGTTGAATCTATCAGGATTTGAACTTCTGCTCTATACGCTTCTTATTCTTTTGACGCCAAATCCATCTTTCGATAAAGTTTTTTTCTTTTCTTTCCTGAAGTGTTTCTTTCATACCCTTGATGAGAAATTCGGATCTCCGCTTGTCATTTCTGCTAATTTCGCGCAGTTCCTCAATAAATTTAGTGTCCATGTCCGCATCTCCGTTAGTTCAGGATTGTACAATGTGCTAAGCTAGATTATACAGAACATACGTTCCTTTTTCAAGTCTGTTACGTGTTTATGAAATCATAGAACGATTTTGTGAAATGGTAATCCCAGGCCCAAACCAATTCTTCCAGTGGACATAAGCTAGAATTGGAAAGGAGGAATTACAACATGATCAGCAAAGCATTTGTATCTCAAACGTATCCGCGTCTTACCGTCTTTGGTGAAGAAAATTTTCGGGGGGCCAGCAGAGTATACACGGGAAATTTAGGTATTCGCGATACGGATACCGTTCTCGATGGCATAGAGAGCCTGCGTTTCTTTTCTACAAGCAGCGATGCTACACTGGTACTCTTTACCCGCACGCGGTTTAGAGGTAATTTTCAAGTCTTCAGAGGCAATCGCCGCTTCGCCAACCTGGATGATCTGATTCGTGGAAATGATGTAGAATCTCTTATCTCTACCAATCAACGTTTGATGTTGCAGCAAATCCGTAATATCCGCAGTACCGGGAAACTTCCATCCGGCTATCGTTTGATCTAACGACCTCCCTTTCGACTTAAGGAACATTTTACAAGACTGTTTCAGGAGCTTGCAAGTTTCGGGCTTCCAGGGCAGTCTTTTCCGCTCTGAGCCAGCATCCTTTGAGCAATTAGCATAAGATGCTTCGCAACCTCCGAAGACAGAATGCCGAAAATATTTTCAATTTGCTTAATGGATTCGGAGCAAATAAGATTTCCCGAGAGCATAAGCGCAAGAATGAGGACGAAACAAATACAGCCTCTTGATAAAATGAGTTACATCACATATCAGGAGGCTATTACATGAACAAAATACAGCAATTTAAAGCACTTCATACATCAGAGGAACTTTTGTTTTTGGGGAATGCGTGGGACTTGTTATCTGCCGTGGCTTTGGAGAAGGCAGGCTTTCAGGCGATTGGAACGACGAGTTGGGGGATTGCGAATACGCTTGGATTGTCCGACGGGGAGCTTATTGATTTTGACCAGCATATAAGGATTATTCAGACGATTGCAGATCATGTCCAGATTCCGGTGTCGGCAGATATTGAGGCAGGGTATGGGGAGGACACAGCAACGATTGTCGAGCATGTTTTAAGGACAGCAGATGTGGGAGTCGCAGGGATTAATATTGAAGATTCATTAAAACAGCAAAAGGGACTTCGAGAAGTGGTTCTGCATAGTAACCTTCTGTCCAAGATTAGAGCAGCACTGGATGCTCATGGATTTAACGATTTTTTTATAAATGCAAGAACGGATACATATTTGCAAAAGGATACCCCGCTTTTGGAAACGATCGAACGAGCAAATGCGTATGTGGAGAGTGGAGCGAGCGGGATTTTTGTTCCGGGTTTGAAGGTTGACGATGAGATCAGGGAAGTGGTATATCAGGTACATGCTCCGCTTAATCTTTTATCCTTGCCGGGTCTGACGAATGTCAGTAAGCTTCAGCAATTGGGAGTGAAACGGTTTAGCTTTGGCAATGCCTTTTCGGATCATATCATGGTTGCTTTGCAAAAGAACGCCGAGCAGTTAATAGAGCTACAAGATACTTCGCATTTATATGGGTGATGATGAACTTTAGAAAGGAAAGGACAGGATATTCGCTCATGGCTGAAATCAATCTTTCTTTTGAAGAAATGTGGGAGAAAATTATGGCGTGTGATCGTAAATATGACGGGTTGTTTTTTACCGCGGTGAAAACAACCCGAATATACTGCCGACCTTCCTGTCGATCCAAAAAGCCGAAAAAAGTAAATGTTGAGTTTTATGATGACATCGACACTGTGGAAAAGGCGGGGTTTCGTGCCTGTAAAAGATGTCAGCCTCATATTGATCATTCACCGTATATCAGGCTTGTCCAGACTGTGGTTACCTTTCTGGTCAATCACTATAAGGAAAGATTGGTATTGCAGAATATTGCGGATTATGCTGGAGTAAGTCCCTTTTATCTGGATCGAATCTTTAAACAGGAAACCTCAGAAACCCCGCGTACCTATCTGGAAAAAATAAGAGTGGATAAAGCAGCATATCTGCTTAAAAGCACGGATTGTACCAATCTTGAGATTTGCTATGAGACGGGCTTTCAAAGTCCTTCGAATTTTTATAAGGCATTTCGCTGTTTGAAGCAGTGTTCCCCTAGTGAATACAGGAAGCTGAACAGGTGAATAGATGCTGTAGATCTATAGACACAGGAGGTTGTTATCCTTTTATGAGCAGGTTATATTTATTGAATTATGCATCCCCGATTGGAGAGATAGAAATATGGGGCACAGATGAGGCCGTCCATTCTATCATGTTCTCTGATCGGGATACATCAACTACCACGATGCTGGACGAGACTTCACACCCCGTTTTAGAGGCGTGCGCTAGTCAGCTTGACGAGTATTTTAAAGGTACGCGCTATGAGTTTACGTTTCCTCATGTTTTTGAGGGCACAGATTTTCAGAAAAATGTATGGGATGCTTTGGTGAAAGTAGGCTACGGTGAAACGGCGGCCTATAAAGACATTGCCTTTTCGATTGGAAATGAAAAAGCCATTAGAGCTGTAGGCAGCGCCAATGGGAAAAACAAGCTGAGTATCGTGATTCCATGCCACCGAATTATTGGTTCCAACCAGAAATTAACGGGTTATGCGGGGGGCTTATGGAGAAAGGAATGGCTACTCAGGCATGAGAATCAATTCAAGGAGCTAAATATGAATATGGAACAACAGCAAAAAAAGTAAGACATAATATCCATAATTGTCATCAGATGGAATGAACTTCATCTAACCCTATGCTATGATTTACCAAAAAGAAAGATTCAAAAAGGGGAAATAAGGATGAAGTTCAGAAGGACTATATTTTTATTTATGTTTTCAACGATACTCATGGGTTTGTTTGCTGTAGGAACAGAAAGAGCACATGCAGACAATTCGATGGTACTAAGAGATGGAAACAAGCTTATACTTATACTTGATGATGGTAACGGGATCAACAAAGAGTTTAAATTTAATATGGACTATAGTATTAAGCAAGGTACTCCAATTCGTTTGTACAGCAATCTTACTGAAATTTTCCCCGGAGATTTTTCGGTTGATTATGCTAATTCTACGATAACAATTTCGGATACTCACGCAGCACCTTATCCAGGATCAAAGAATTATATTGAGTTTCCGATTGAACCAGACATGGAATGGTCTGCCGGAAAAATGTGGGGTGTAGCTCTTCCTAATGGAGATGGTCTGAGTCGTACTTTTAAAATAAAGACCCGCAACGTGATTAAAGAGGGCACCAAGACCCATTTAATTATTGACAATACGCACATTTCTCCCTCTAATTTCACAGTTGATTACGTGAACAAAACACTAACGATTGAAAATAAAGCACCAGCACCTCCTTTTGGGGCGAAAAATTGAATTTTACTACAATAAATTGGACACCATCGACACAGAGCCCTCCGATAAATTCTCAATAATATCATTTTTCCGTGATCCAAGAATCATTCAGCTTGAAGCGGAATCCAAAATGGCTCCAACGGTCAGTGAACCAGTGGCTGCTCCATCTGTTGATGAGCCGAAAGTAACGCAGCCCGTTATCGAGTCTAAAGAGGATCAAGCTGTAGATGAATCGCCCGAGATTCCTTTGTCTATACCGTCTGGAGAATACTTTCCGGGTACGTTTACGATCAATTCTTCGGGTACTTCGTTTACGATTCGTTTGAAGATGAAAAATATTCAGCCCACGTACACTTCCTACGTTATGGTGAAAAATTCGGAAGAACAATTGGTTAAACGCATTCAGTTCGATCCGGCAACAACGTTTAGCTACCCTTTGAGTAACCTGAACTTGTCTACGGGCGGGTACTACTTTTATATTAAAATGATGGATCAGTCGGGGAATTCGGCAGCGTCTGTCCCCCAGTTTATTCCCGTAAATAATAACAAAGCTCAGGCTTTGGTGTTTATTGATGGGAAACTGCAACAATATGAGCAGCCTGCGACTTCGATTAGCGGAAGCATGCTGGTGCCGTTTCGTGCTGTTTTTGAGGCGCTTGGAGCGAAGGTGAAATGGGATGGTGCTACGAAGACCGTTACCGCGACCAAAGGGAATACAACGATCAAGTTAACCGTAGGCTCCAGAGATGCCTATATCAACGGTAAGTTAGTGCGTCTCAATGCGGCACCGAGATTAATTAACGGCAAAGTGATGGTTCCTATTCGCTTTGTAAGTGAGGCCCTGGGAGCCAAGGTAAAGTGGAATATTGCCGCTCAGAGTGTTGTGATCTTTCTTACCCCGCAACAGGTTTTAACAACAAATGAAAGTGAACAATTAATGGATGAAGACGAGGCCAACACTGAGCCACAATCGAAGCCTGCCATACTGAACAATATATCCAGTACCATCACCAAATCTTCTGATATCGTATTCGTTATTGATGTTACGAGTAGTATGACCGGAACGCTGGATTATGTAAGACAGAAGGTTAAAGGCTTTGTTGATTTGATTCCATCAGGCTCCCAATTTGCCGTTGTTGCATTTCGGGACATTAATTTAACAGCAGATAAAGATTTGGAGTATTTTGATTTTACGGCGGATAAGAGCAAGTTAAAAGGGAATTTGAATACGTTACGTCCTTCTGCTGGCGGGGATCTGAAAGAATCCGGGCTGGAGGCCATCCAGCTGGCTGTAAGTAAATTTTCCAAAAGCTCTAATTCCAAAACCATTATATTCATTACAGATGCACCCGTACATGATAAAAATACAGCGCTGGGTAAAGCCCGTTTTTCAGTGGACGAAATAAACGAGCAATTACAGAAAAATGGCGTTACTTTTAATGCGATAGTTCCTGCAAGCGGACTAGCCAATAAACAAATGAAAAAGCTCGTAGATAGCAACCAAGGAACCTTGTATGATATTAAGGATGCCAAGCTGAATTTAGCGAAGTAGGTTTGTCCAAACCATAATAAAGCCGTATAAAGGGAGCTGATGTCAGGCTCCCTTTTGCTATCATAAGCAACCTGTGATGTAAGAGTTCTAAATGGCTGAAAGCTCACTCTCCGTCACCCATTTATGATTTTTGACAGGCTCTCCTCCTGTAGTCGGCGTATAATCTACCATATATACGGTCGTTGGCTCAGCGGAATCAATGGTAGCCTTGGCCCCATCCATCCCCTTCATATGATCTGCTGCCAGGATAACTTCCGTGCCCGGTGCATAGGGCTCGCTGCCCGCATCTTTAATCTCTTCATGAATAACCCACTTATGATTAGTCACTTTTTCCCCTCCAGTGGTTGGAGTATATGAAACCGTATAAGCAGTAGTCGTATAAGCACCAACAATCGTGGCAGTAGCGCCGTTCATGCCTGCCATATGGTCAGCTCGGATGATCGCTTGGCTGCCAACTTTGAAGGCTGGATTTACAGCTTCTTTTAGTCCGGCAGGAAGCTCACTAGAAGTGGAATGGTTCATATCTGATGTGTCATGTTGTTGACTGCTGCTTGTCGGGTGCTCCTGGTCTGGAATCTTACTGTTCCCGCACCCGCTCAAAATAATCATAACTGCACCAGCGAGCAAAGCCCATTGTTTTCTCATATTTACAGCTCCTTTAGGGTTTTAATTCCACACTCAAATAAACCCCTGTGGGGTATATTTGAAACGAATGTAAATGACCAATTTGTGAATTGTCTTGCTTAACTATGGGGGTGATTAAAAATAGACAGGTGTGCCTGATATTATGGAGCTAGTGAAATATGAGATCAAAGGGGTCGCCGTATCCGGTCCTTTTTTTATTATGCAGAAGATGTGTTATCAAATATTGTTGACAGTTATCAAAATATCATTGTAATATTTATAAACACATAAGATTACTCGGAATTTGATTGGATTGCAGCATTCTAACTTAACAAAGAGCAGATGATATCAGGGGGAGAAATCGAAATGAAGAAAAAATGGGTTCCATTTATACTGCTGGTGGGAGCAGTCGCACTTTTTATCTCTGGCTGTGGCAGTAAGAATACGACGGGAAATGCTGCGAGTGAAGAAAAGAAGACACTGCATATCAGTTTTAATCCGGGTCCATACAGTGATCAGTTCAAGAATGGAGTGGCTCCGTATTTGGAGAAGAAGGGCTACAAGATTACATATAAAGAATTTACAGACGGCGTTCAGCCCAATGTAGCTGTGGCTAATGGCGATATTGATGCTAATGTGTTCCAGCATTCACTCTATCTGGCTTCTATGAATAAGCGGGAGAATATTGATCTGATTGGAGCTGTGCAGGTTCCGACTCCGCCAATGGGATTGTACTCCAGCAAGCATACCAGTCTTGACGAAGTCAGCAACGGTGCTCAAATCAACCTGCCGAACGAGCCAGTCAATATGCTGCGTGCGCTGAATATTTTAAAGGAAGTGGGCTGGATTACGTTAAAGGATAATATTGATCCACTGCAAACCTCGGTGAACGACATTATCTCTAATCCGCATCATTTGCAATTTGTGGCGACCGACCCTGCACAGGGACCGCGCGCACTGGAGGATGTTGATTTTGCCGCTATTCAGGGGAACTTTGCCGTTTCGAATGGAATGAAGCTGACCTCGGCATTACAGCTTGAAAATATGACAGACCCATTCACGAACGTGGTGGCTGTGGATAGCAAGAACAAGGACAAGCCATTCGTCAAAGACATCATTGAGGGGTATCATTCGGATGAATTCCAAAAGTACATCAAATCGAATCCGGTTTATGAAGGCTATAAGCTGCCAAGCTATTTTAAATAATATGGGGTTACTGTCTTCTGCGAGCTGACACTGTCAGCCTGTATCTTATGGATAAAAGGTGGAGATGAACGTGATTTTTTCATCCTCTGATCTCGTCAAGGCGCTGCCTGACAACTATTTTAGCGCAATTGACGACAAAGTGAATCTGTATAAAAGCAGAGGAATAGATGTAATCAATTTGGCAGCCGGCAACCCGGATCAGCAGACACCGGCGCATATCATCAGCGCTTTGAAGGAAGCAGTTGATCAACCGGTAAATCAGGGCTACCCGCCTTTTCACGGGAAAAAAAGCACACTGGAGGCAGTCGCCGCGTTCTATAAACGGGAGTATCAGGTGGAGCTTGATCCCGATCGGGAGGTTGCCGTATTCAACGGCTCCGCCATAGGCGTAATGGGGATTCCGCAGGCATTGCTAAATCCCGGTGACTGGTTGCTGACCACCGACCCGGCATACCCGCAATATGTTTCCGCTGCTGCGCTGGCAAGAGCCCATATCCATACGATTCCGCTCCATGAAAAGGATGGATTTTTGCCTGATTATACCACGGTGCCAGAAGAAATCGCCCAACAGGTCAAATTGCTCATGATTAATTATCCGAACAATCCGACTGGCGCCGTGGCTACTACGGATTTTCTGACGAAGACGTTGGACTATGCCGCTGAGCACCGTTTTCCGGTTATGAACGATTTTGCTTACGGTGCCCTTGGGTTTGGGGGGCATAAGCCGCTCAGTCTATTGCAAATCCCCGGCGGCAAGGAATATGGTGTCGAGACGTATACGGCTTCCAAAACGTACAACATGGCTGGCTGGCGCTTCGGCTTTGCTGTTGGAAACGCGTCTGTTATCGGTGCGCTCAAGCATTATCATACGCATGCCTACAGCACTGTTTTTGGAGCGGTGCAGGATGCGGGTGCTGTGGCATTACTGGGTTCGCAGGAGCCGGTGCGGGAGCTGGCGGCATTATATGAGCGGCGACGCGATGTTCTCATTGCGGCGTTGCGTGGTATTGGCTGGGATGTAGCCGCACCCAAAGGGTCTTTTTTCGCCTGGTTCAAGGTGCCTGAGGGCTATACCTCCGCTTCTTTTGCGGACTTTTTATTAGACGAGGCCCAAGTTGCAGTGGCTCCCGGCGAAGGCTTTGGTCGTGCCGGAGCATCCTATGTGCGGGTGAGTCTGGTGAACAGTGAAGAACGGCTACTGGAGGCGGTGCAGAGAATAGCCACAACGGGCATTTTTAAAAAATAAACTAAAATGCAGGGAATTCATGGAGGGAGCGAGAAACGAACTGTGAGTATAGCCATTGTCGGAGCCATGGAAGAAGAAATAGCAGGTTTGAAAGCGCAGATCGAAGGGATAAGCATGACCCGGATCGCGAATGGAATTTTTTATACAGGTCGTCTTCAGGGCAAGGAAGTTGTTCTGCTGCAATCGGGAATTGGCAAAGCGAACGCAGCCTTGACTACGGCGCTGCTGATTGAGCGCTTTAACCCGGAGCTTGTCATTAATACCGGGTCTGCTGGCGGGCTTGATCCAGCGCTCCGTATTGGCGATGTCGTAGTGGCGACCGAGCTGACTTACAGTGATGTGGATGGAACCGCGTTCGGCTATACATACGGACAGGTACCGCAGATGCCGGCAAGTTATCCGGTGGAGCAAGCGCTGCTTGATTTTGCGACAGAAACTCTGGCAGAAACCAAGAGTGAGGGGCAGATCGTTACCGGGTTGATTACGACGGCAGACTCCTTTATCTACCAGGCTGAGAGGGCCCACTTTATTCGCAGCCAGTTTCCTGAAGCCAAGGTGACGGATATGGAAGGGACGGCGGTCGTCCAGACAGCGTACCAGTTTGGTATTCCGTTTCTGGCCGTTCGTTCTCTGTCTGATCTTGCCGGCGCAGAAGCAGCAGGTACTTTTGACTCCAATCTTGACTTGGCTGCGACCAACTCGGCAGCCGTGGTTGTAGCTCTTGTAGCTGCATACGATAGAGCCAAGCTATAGTATATTCAGGAGCGCTTTTTTTTTCGCTCGTTCCCATCGTGTATGGTCAACGTATTTTGTTTGTCATGCTTTTCGAAAGACCGTTAATGGCTATATCTGCTGTGACAGTTGTCCGCAAATTTGTACACCCAACTCGCAAGCCTGGGCGAACTGCCTGGAAACCGCCTCCAGTTTCGTTTCTCGGGAGGAACCATAATTTTAGCCATGATTTCTACCTCGGATGATTAAAATGATTACATATATTTTAGTGAATCTAGCATATATTGGAAAAAAAGAAGGGGATTTAAAGCAAAAATAAGTCGTTTGTACGAGTTCATGAGGAACAATAAGCGAGAAAGGTAGGAATAGGGACGTAAAAGTGCCACTCTTTTCAAAATGGAGCTTTCCATCTGACGGAGTGGCTCTCTTGATTAGAATTAGAACCCATGTATAATGTGCGCCGCTTCAGTTTTTATTTTAGAGGAACCTGCTTGGACAGCTTTTCGAACTGCTGCAAGTGAGGTGTGATCTTGGCGGTAATTCCTTTAAGATATTTGATAGCTGCTTGTCTTTGACGTTCTTTGGCGGCTGTATCTTCCGGGAACATGGAGTATTCTTTTTGAATGGAGCCATTTTGATAGCTTACAGAAAAAAGCTCTCCATTTTGCCACCTTTGGACTAAATTCTGATTACTATGCAGGATGTTTAGCACTTCATTTCCATTTTTGTAAGTGAAGCTGTAATCTGGATCAGCGACAGCGTGGATTACTTTGTAGCCATTTTGTAATCCATTTTTCTGAAAGGCACCTACCTGGATCTCATTCGAACGTATCGTTCCGTCCATTTGAGTTACTTTTTCAGTCTGCGTACCCTTGCCGCTCATATTGTCATTGCTCCATGTACCGTTGTATACGACCTTATGGATTTGTCCGTCTGCATCGGTGTACTGATTGATATACTTTCCAGTACCGGAACGCTTACCATTCACAAAATCGCCTGAATACTGCTTGTTTTCACTCCATTTGATCGTACCGCGTCCGTTCGGCTGACCGTTCTCAAGCTCTCCGTAGTAAGTAGTCTGCCCGGATAGTTGCACCGTTTCCTTAATAGCAGACGCGCTCGCCGCAGGCACACTGGCAAACAGCGCTCCAGCTATCAGCGATACGGATATCATGACAGGCAGGGACAGGGCCACACCTTTTTGCGAAAATTTTTGCATCATGATTTCTCCCCTCTCGAATTTTGTACTTGATGAAATATAGTTTAATATATATTGAGAATTATAGGAAATCACAAAGAGAATAACAGGGAGATTTGTACATGGGTTGAAGGAGAGGCAGTGATGAATAATTGGGAATCGGGAATCATTCAGGTCGAAGATGAACATGCGATTTATTCGAAATATTTTCATTCGGTGAGGGAGCTGAGTAATGACTATATCTGGTATCACTTTGATCAGGTTCCTTTGCTGCGTCGGCATTTTTTCGTGACGGTATGCTTTAAGGATACAAGCCTAATTGTCGTGGAGATTTCGCTCCAGGGCGATGAATTTCCAACTTCGTGGGATAATTGGTCTGAGCGATCTTACATAAAATGAACTACAGCCCTGCGCTTGGTGTTGGAGGTGGGGATGTTGGATGAGTAAGGGAGATGTGTTGTGGATAAAAAGGCAAAAAAAATACTTATGAACACATTCTGGTCCTCCAGCGGCTGGAAGCAGGAGCGGGGATCTTTTTCGGGTGAGGATTTTGAATATGCCAAAAGTAAGGGCTTGATGTTCGATCCGATCACCATTACACATAACGAGATTATAAATAGGTTACATGAGCTGCACCAGCAAAAGGGTACAAAAGAGCGAGTGGCAGCAGCGTTTTTGCACAGTCTTTCCACGAAAAAGGTTCATTTACGAAGCGCTTTATCGAGCTGGGCATTAACCGCAGGGCTTCCTTTGCACACCTATGGGGAGCGGCCTGTCGTCCTGCCCAATTACAGTAGCTGTGGGGATTGTAATTTTAATAAAATGATGTCCGATAAGGAATACGTCAATGAAGATTTGAATGTACTGAATTTTGAACGAATCAAATGGGGCGGTATTCGTCTGAATCACCTTCTGTATTGCTGGATGGACCTTGAATTGTTCAGTCAAGAAGAGAATGTTCAGGTTTCCGATGAGGATCTGGCTATACTTCATAACATGCTCGAAGCTGTTCAGAACTGTGATGCTCAAAGCAGTGCACGTCAATTGGAAAAGCGCTGGAAGGATGTGTTTCCATCCAGCAAAAACGAGCGTGATGTAGTCATGGAGGTGTGGGGATATGCCGGACTGCTGGTCCCACAGGACACGCCTCGTAAACGACAGAACGGCAATCATGATTTTTATTCCGTAGCAGCTTGGCAAGGAGATGACGGATACTCACAGGAGGCGTTGGACTATTTCTTCGGTACGTTTTTATAGAAAAAGTGAATCTTTACGCCACATCTTGATCATGACGGTTCCTCAAACAACAAACGTTCTTCTTCCCGACTATGAATGGCATTGACAACCAGGAGCGCGTGGAACTGCTGAAGAACTTCAGGCGTAAGCCCTTCTTCACGGATCCCGGCTTTGAGCTCTTTTACAATGATTCGGAGCAGATCATGATCCCGTGTAAGTTTGACGACAGCCTCCTGCAGTTCCGGTTTTTTCTCGACCATTTCCTGATAGAATCCTTCCTCTTCTGCATCAGCATGGCTGAGAATGCGGGTTTCCCAATATTCGATCAAGTGGTCGGCAGCCTGGCGTGCCACCTTGAATTCTTTTGCTTCGAGTAATTCCTCTACTTCTCTCGTCTTATCTAGAGCGCCAGATAGCCCGCCTTGATGAATGGCATGATGAGCGTGCAGTTGACGTAAAGAAGGTCCTCCCATAACAGTTCATCCTTTCTTTATTCCCTTTTTTTAGTACAGTATAGCATAAGAAAATAGCGTTATTTTTCCGGTTAGGATATTCCCCCCTAAGGAAAAGGGAACTCCCTAATTGGTTCAATTTCATATAATACTTAGAATGAAATTAGAAGATAAAACTCAATCTTGGGGGAATGGATGATGAATCGATTAACCGAAATAACAGACATAAAAAAGATTGTGAAAAAAGGATCAAGGATTTGAAGGGGATAAGCAGATACATACCCAATCAACATGGAGCCTGGGCCATGCTCATTCTTCCATTTTTATTCGGTTTAGCTGCTTCTCGAGGGGAACTCATTCATATACCCCTATTTGTGTGCTGGTTTTTTATCTACTTATTCAGTTTTCCTGTCCTCCAATGGATCAAAACAGGCAGCAGTGAAAGATACCGCAAACCCGCCGTTGTATACGGAGTGATATTACTTCCTTTGTTAATTTCACTGATATGGTTTGAGCCTGCCTTGATCTGGTATGGAGTTCTTCTATTGCTTTTTTTTATGGCTAATATTTATTTTGCAAAAACGAAAAATGAACGTGCTTTACTCAATGACATTGTTGCAATTCTACTCTTTTGTTCTTTTATATACCCCGTTATTTATATGGGGGGAGGAGAGGATTGGAGAGTAGCAACAGAGCTATTCTTGCTTTCGGTGCTTTACTTTATCGGAACTGCTTTGTATGTCAAAACGATCATTCGTGAAAGAAAAAATATACGTTACCATTATGCTTCCGTCATCTATCATTTGGCGATTTTGTTGTTTGCTACTTGGTTAAAGTTACCTCTGTTTGTTCCCTTTTTGTTTTTTTTGATACGAGCCATATGGCTTCCTAAACTCGGATTAAAGGCAAAACAAGTTGGCATGGCGGAAATTGGATTTTCAATGATGCTCTATGTTTTTGTGTTGTTTTTATACTTCTAAAAGGAGAGACATCAATGATATCTTTGAAAACGCCGCGTGATTATCATACAGACCCGTTTATAGTCATCTGGGAGGTTACACGAGCTTGTGCTTTAAAGTGCCTTCACTGTAGAGCGGAAGCTCAGTACAAGCCTGATCCTCGCCAGCTGACATTAGAAGAGGGGAAGAAGCTGATAGATCAAATCGCTGAAATGAATCATCCGTTGGTTGTATTCACAGGCGGAGATCCTTTAATGCGTCCTGATCTGTTTGAACTGGCTCAATATGCAATTGAAGAGAAAAATCTGTCGGTTTCAATGACCCCCAGTGCCACCCCTAAAGTGACAAGAGCAGCGGTTGAAAAAGCAAAGCAAGTTGGGTTATCGCGGTGGGCGTTTAGTCTGGACGGTTCATGTGCAGACATTCACGATCATTTTCGGGGTACAGCGGGTTCTTACAATACGACCATGCGAGGAATTGGTTATTTAAAGGAACTGAATATCCCTATTCAAGTGAACACTACGGTGTCCCGGTACAATCTTCATGATCTGGAGCAAATTGCAGAAAGGGTAAAGGAAATGCAGGCTGTGTTATGGAGTTTATTTTTCCTTGTTCCAACCGGACGTGGCATGGAGAAAGATATGATTACTCCTGATGAGCATGAAGCTGTAATGAAATGGTTGTATCAAATACAGCAACAGATGCCGTACGGCGTGAAGGCTACAGAAGCTCCTCACTACCGGAGGGTTGTACTGCAGGAAAAGCACAGAGCAGGTGAGAGCAGTGTAGCAGACGGACAAAAGAGGGCAGATGTTTTAGGACGTGCTCCTAAAGGTGTAAATGACGGAGATGGATTTGTTTTTATTAGTCATATCGGCGAAGTATACCCAAGCGGTTTCCTGCCTCTTATGTGCGGGAATGTACGAAAGGATAGCCTGGCAGATATTTATCGCAACTCTCCGATCATGATGAATCTTAGAGATAAGTCCCTACTTAAAGGTAAATGTGGAGTCTGTGAATTCAAGGCCGTCTGTGGGGGCTCTAGAGCAAGGGCTTTTGCAATAACAGGAGACTATTTGGAGAGTGACCCTTATTGCGCTTATATACCCGGGGTTGGAGAGGAAAAGTGTTTACATGAAAAAAAGTTCTAAAAAAGTCGTTATTCTCGGTGGAGGAATAAGCGGTTTAAGTGCTGCCTTTTATGTGAAAAAGCTGGCTGAGGATAGGCAGCTTGAAGTGGAAATTACACTGGTGGAGAAAAGTGAACGTCTGGGGGGAAAGCTGCAAACCGTTCGCCAAAACGATTTTATGATCGAAAAAGGACCGGATGCTTTCTTGGCCAGAAAGACGGCAATATTGGATCTGACCATGGAGTTGGGGCTGGAAGCAGAGCTGGTATCGACAAACCCGAAAGCCAAATCTGCTTGCATTTTGCATAAGGGCAAACTTCATACGATGCCAATGGGCTTCATTCTGGGCATTCCAACGAAGCTCACCCCTTTCATTCGGACAGGGCTTATTTCTCCGCTGGGAAAAGCACGGGCAGCCCTGGATTTAATCATTCCGGCGAAGAAAGGTGATGCGGACGAATCTTTAGGTGATTTTATCAAACGGCGTCTCGGCAAAGAAGTTCTGGACCAGATTACAGAACCTCTGTTGTCTGGAATTTACGCTGGGGATACACATTCTCTGAGCCTAATGTCAACCTTCCCTCAATTTAAACTAATGGAACAAAAGCATGGAAGTCTGATTAAGGGTATGTCTAAAGGGGCGGGAAGAAAGTCGGCAGTACAAGACAAACTGCTGGATATCGCTAAGAAAAGTATGTTTCTTTCTTATCGGTCAGGATTATCTACAATCGTGGAGCGGCTAAAGGAAAGACTGGATACCGTACGTTTTGTTATGGGGCAAGGTGTAGTTGAAGTAAGGAAGGAAAGCGGTTATCAGGTCATTTTAGAACATGGACAAAAAATAGATGCGGATGCGGTGATCTGCGCTATTCCAGCTTTTGAAGCGGCTACATTATTCTCCGGCGTTGCAAGCGCTAGCTGGTTACACAATATTCATTATGTTTCCGTAGCCAATATTGCCCTTGCTTATAAAAACACAGATCTTAATCTTGCTTTTGAGGGAACGGGATTTCTAGTCCCCCGCAAAGAAGGCAAAAAGATTACGGCATGTACATGGTCTTCGACAAAGTGGAGCCATACTGCTCCTGAAGGATATACACTTTTACGGACCTATATTGGACATGCAGGCGCACAGGAGTGGATTCAGATGACAGACGATCAACTTGTGGATGCCGCGCGCAAAGATTTGAAAGATTTAATGGGCCTGAAAGCGGAACCGGAATTCGCCGAAGTCAGCAGGTGTGATCGATCGATGCCGCAATATCCGATTGGACACAAAGAGCATATGGCGAAGATGAGACAGGACTTCGCACAGTATTTACCGGGGGTTTTTCTATGCGGTGCCGGCTATGGGGGCGTTGGAATTCCAGATTGCATCGCTCAAGGGAAAGAAGCGGCTGAACAATTGCTTTCTGATTTTTTATAATCAGGCTCTTTCCACTAGTGAAAGAGGGAACCCCCTGATTGGTTCAGCTTTAAGGGAGACGTAGAATGAAAGTGGAGCATTAAAATCAAAGTAAGTATGGAGGAATAGAAGATGAGCCAGTTAACGGAAGAAACATGGGTGGCGGACATTGTGAAAGAAGTACCCAAAACGGGAGATCTGTTCCGCAAACTGAGGATTGATTTCTGCTGTGGAGGGAAAATATCGCTCCGTGAAGCAGCAGCCAATCGAGGCCTCCATGCTGGTGAACTGCTGACGCAGATACATGAAGTGGAAGAAAAGCAGGCGCAGCATAAGCAGATGCAACCTCCTTCACTCGAACCAAAAGAACTAATCGCCTATATTCAAAATGAGTATCATACGAAGCTTCGGGAAGAACTATCGGCGTTAACGCCGTATGTAACCAAACTAACGCGGGTTCACGGCGAACGTTATCCGCATCTAAAGCGAGTTAATGAACTGTTCACCTTGCTTAAACAGGAATTATCGGAACATATTCAAAATGAGGAGGACCTTGTGTTTCCGATGATTGAAGCATTTTTACAAGAATCAACAGTGGAACGAGCAGATGCGTTAAATCCAATTTTATCCAAGTTGCAAGACGAGCATCAAACGGTGGTGGAATTCCTGAAGGAAATGCGCTTGATCACAAACGGCTTTGAGCCGATGCAGGAAGCTTGTGGTACGCACCGACTCGTATTGAAGCGGTTAGAAGACCTTGAAGCAGATGTTTTTAATCATATTCTTCTTGAAAATTGTACACTAGTGGAACGTACGAGACAGGCACAGCTAATAGCGAAACCCATTAATTAATGATGAACTAACATTGAGGAGTCGAACCAAATGCAAAAATTAATTAAAAGCAGCACTGTTTTAGTTTTAGTTATTTCCATCATTTTATTATTTTCAGGATGCGGTACGAAACAACAACTAGATTCAAATGTTGGCAGTGCGGGCCAGAACCAATCTTCCAGCCAGACATCTTCGAAAAAGGCTGAAACTATTGAGCTTACCATATCCGCAGCAGCAAGTTTAACGGATGCGCTCAAAGAAATTCAGCATTCATACGAATCAACTCATACAGGCATCAAATTGAATTTTAACTTCGGCGGCTCTGGTGCGCTGGAAAAACAAATTGAGCAAGGAGCGCCGTCAGATTTGTTTCTGTCCGCTTCAACCAAAAACATGAAGTCCCTTGTTGATCAGCAGTTAATAGATACAAAAAACAAAAAACGTGGCTGACGAACGAATTGGTCGCGGTTATCCCTTCAGACGGGGCGATGAACATCGCGAGTGTAACCGATTTAACAAAAAAAGAAGTGAAGAAAGTGGCGATCGGAATTCCTGAAAGTGTTCCTGCGGGCAACTACGCACAGGAAGCGCTGACGAAAGCGAAGCTTTGGGACACGTTACAGAGCAAGCTGGTTCAAGCAAAAGACGTTAGACAAGTACTGCAATATGTGGAAACTGGGAATGCTGATGTCGGATTTGTATATAAAACAGATGCATTGACTTCACAAAAGGCAAAAATCGCCTTTGAGGTGGATCCCAAAACCTATTCACCTGTTGAGTATCCAATCGGGATTGTCAAAGCTTCAAAGCACAATCAAGAAGCCGAAGACTTTTATGCATACTTACAATCGCAAGAATCTCTGAATATTATGGCTAAGTATGGATTTACCATACCGAAGTGAGCATGCAAGATATAGATTGGAATGAATATTGGCCTCCTATCCGATTATCGTTGCAGGTTGCACTGTTATCCAGCGTTCTGGTAATCATATTAGGCTTGCTTGTGGCATGGTCAATGTCGCGGTTAGGATTATTTAAAGGGAAAACGGTCGTTGAAACCGTGCTTATGCTGCCCTTGGTACTCCCACCGACGGTTGTTGGTTTTTTATTGCTAATATTACTTGGACGAAAAAGCGGGTTCGGACGTTTCGTGGAGCAATGGTTTGGAGAACCAATTGTATTCTCGTGGTGGGCTGGGGTTATAGCAGCGGTGGTAGTGGCTTTTCCTCTTGTCTATCGGACGCTGAGAATGGGATTGTCTTCTGTTGACCGGGACTTGGAAAACGCGGGACGTTCGATGGGTGCAAGTGAATGGCAGGTTTTCCGATATATCACCTTCCCTTTAATTTTCCCTTCTTTTAAAGCTGCCTTTATACTCGGTTTTGCCCGCGGTCTGGGCGAATTTGGTGCTACGCTGATGATTGCCGGAAATATTCCGGGTAAAACACAAACGATTCCGACGGCCATTTATATTGCAGTGGATTCTGGTCATCTTCCTATGGCCTGGGCCTGGACATGCTCTATCATACTCATTTCTTTTATCATGCTCCTGTTAACGGGCCAAAAGAACAATTAATCACTTCATATAAGCTTCCCTTTAGCAGAGGGAGGCTTTTTTGTATCTTTCCATAGAACGAGGGATTTCCTGTAGCGCTATAGGACATTCCCTAATGGGAACAGAGATGAATGAATTACATAATGAGAGTAAGCGAATGAACCTTCCCATGGAACTTGCGTTGGGATGATTCATTCTAAAAAGGAGTGTTGGTCATCGATGAAAAAAAAATACAACCTCAACTTTTTTAAACCGATCGAAAGCTATTCGGGAAATTGGTCAATCCTTGAGGAAAAAAATAGAGAATGGGAAAACGTGTACCGTCAGCGTTGGTCTCACGACAAAGTGGTTCGGACGACTCACGGAGTGAACTGCACCGGTTCCTGTAGTTGGAAGGTTTTTGTGAAAAACGGCATCATTACCTGGGAAAATCAACAGATCGATTATCCTTCCTGCGGTGTAGATATGCCAGAATTTGAACCGCGTGGATGCCCGCGTGGGGCTACATTTTCCTGGTATGAATACAGTCCATTACGCGTGAAATACCCCTATATGCGCGGTAAGTTATTGCGGCTTTGGTTAGCCGCCATTAAGGAGCATACGAATCCAGTAGACGCATGGGCAAGCATCGTAGAAGACCCTGAGAAAGCCAAGCTCTACAAATCGGCTCGCGGAAAAGGTGGTCATGTCCGTGTCGCTTGGGACGATGTCCTGCGTCTGATCTCGGCGCAACTCATCTATACCATTCGTAAGTATGGTCCCGACCGGATCGCGGGCTTTACGCCAATCCCGGCGATGTCAATGATAAGCTACGCTTCAGGAGCCCGATTCATTTCGCTTCTCGGTGGACAGATGTTGAGTTTCTATGACTGGTATGCCGACCTTCCGCCTTCATCTCCTCAAATTTGGGGTGAGCAGACGGATGTACCGGAATCTTCTGATTGGTACAATGCGGGTTACCTGATCATGTGGGGATCGAACGTACCACTTACCCGGACGCCAGACGCTCATTTTATGACGGAAGTACGTTATAAGGGGACAAAAGTCGTATCGGTGGCTCCCGACTTGGCGGAGAATGTGAAGTTCGCTGACAACTGGCTTGCACCACATCCGGGTACAGATGCTGCCGTAGCCCAGGCTATGACGCATGTTATTTTGGATGAGTTCTACAAAGAGCGCCAAGAACCGATGTTCATTAACTATGCCAAACAATATACGGATATGCCGTTTATGATTCTGCTTGATCCACACGAAGGAGTCTGGAAAGGTGGACGTTTTCTACGGGCGAGTGACCTTGGGGATGTATCGCCGCATGCAGACTGGAAGCCGGTCATATATGACGAAGCGGCGGGGGAAATGCTGGTTCCGAACGGTACGATGGGACAGCGCTGGGAGCAGGATAAGAAATGGAACCTGATTCTGGAACGGGAAGACGGAACAAAGGTTGAGCCTGCGCTCACTGTGGAAGGGCATGGCGAGCAATGGGAAGAAGTCGTATTCCCTTACTTTGATAACGCCGGTAATGGAACGTTCAAACGTGTAATTCCAGCCAAAAAAGTACGCTTGGCAGATGGCTCGGAACGTTACGTAGCAACCGTGTACGATTTGATGATGAGCCAGTACGGTGTCGCACGCAATGACAGCCCTCATAACGCCAAGAATTATTACGACGAAGCTTCGCATTATACCCCTGCCTGGCAGGAGAAGATCACAGGCGTGAAGGCGTCAGTTGTGGTACAGATTGCTCGGGAATTTGCTCAAAATGCTATCGATACTAAAGGGCGCTCCATGATTATTATGGGTGCGGGTATCAACCACTGGTTCAATAGTGACACGATCTATCGGTCCATCTTGAATCTTGTCGTGTTGACTGCTTCCCAAGGTGTAAACGGTGGAGGCTGGGCGCATTATGTTGGTCAAGAAAAGCTCCGTCCCATCGAAGGCTGGTCATCGATTGCATTTGCAAAAGACTGGCAAGGGGCGGCTCGACAGCAAAATGCTACATCGTTTTTCTACTTTGCAACAGAGCAGTGGCGTTATGAAGAAAGTGGAACAGACACCTTGAAGTCACCGATTGGCGGGGATGTCAGTTACAGACATCCAGCAGACTACAACGTGCTCGCAGCGCGTCTGGGTTGGCTGCCTTCTTATCCGCAGTTTAATAAAAACAGTCTGCTGTTCGCCGAAGAGGCTGCGCAATTAGGCAAGAAGTCCAACGAGGATATCATTAATCATTCTGTGGAAGAGATTAAATCACGTAAGACACGCTTCGCTGTAGAAGATCCTGGGGCAGCCGAGAACTTCCCGCGTTCACTCTTTGTTTGGCGGTCAAATCTGATTTCCAGTTCGGCGAAGGGACAAGAGTATTTCATGAAACATTTACTCGGAGCATCTGATGCCCTGCTTGCCCGGCCGAACGAAGAACAGAAACCTGAGGAAATCGTCTGGAGAGAAGATGTAGAAGGAAAGCTTGATCTGATGGTTGCACTTGATTTTCGGATGACAACAACTCCATTGTACGCGGACATCGTGCTTCCGGCGGCAACCTGGTACGAAAAAACAGACTTGTCGTCAACAGACATGCATCCTTTCGTGCACCCGTTTAATCCGGCTGTTAATCCACTGTGGGAATCTCGCGCGGACTGGGATATTTACCGCCAGCTTTCCGAAGTCTTTTCGGATATGGCAAAAGAGTACCTACCAGGAATATATAAAGACCTTGTGACCGCGCCGCTCGCACACGATAGTATAGGCGAAATTTCACAGCCGATGGGTCTTGTAAAGGATTGGACGAAGGGCGAGATTGAAGCGACTCCGGGTAAAACCATGCCGAATTTCAGCATCATCGAACGCGATTATACTAAGATTCACGATAAATTTATCTCACTCGGTCCGAATTTGGCTACTGGGAAAACAGGTGCGCATGGCGTCAGCTTCTCCGTAGCGGACGAATATGAGGAATTGAAAAAGTTGAACGGAGTTTATTACGATGAGTCCATTAAAGATGGGCTGCCAAAAATCCAGACAGCTCGCCAAGTGGCCAATACGATTCTTCACCTTTCATCCGCGACCAATGGACGGGTCTCGCAAAAGGCTTATGAGCAGGCAGAAGAGCTTCACGGTGTGGAACTCAAAGATATCTCGGCCGATCGGGCAGCGGAAAAGATCACTTTCCAAAGTATCACGGCACAGCCGCGTGAAGTTATACCGACACCAGTATTCACTGGATCGAACAAGAAGGGACGCCGCTATTCACCATTTACAACGAATATTGAACGTCTCGTTCCGTTTCGTACTTTGACGGGAAGACAGCATTTCTATATTGATCATGAGATTTTCCAACAATTTGGGGAATCATTGCCAATCTACAAACCGACTCTGCCGCCAATGGTGTTCGGCCCTCGCGATCGGGAAATAAAAGGCGGGCAAGATTCACTTGTGCTCCGTTATCTGACACCGCATGGTAAATGGAATATTCACTCCACCTACCAGGATAACCAGCACATGCTTACACTGTTTCGCGGAGGTCCTACGGTGTGGATCAACAACGAAGACGCAGAGGCACACGATCTTGCCGACAATGACTGGGTAGAGGTATACAACCGTAACGGCGTCGTAACCGCCCGGGCGGTTGTCAGCCACCGGATGCCAAGAGGAACGATGTTCATGTACCATGCTCAGGATAAGCACATTCAAGTGCCAGGCTCTGAAATCACGGATACACGCGGTGGTAGTCATAACGCTCCGACAAGAATTCATTTAAAACCAACCCAGATGGTCGGTGGATATGCTCAGCTTAGTTATGGATTCAACTATTATGGTCCCATCGGCAATCAACGTGATGTGTACGTTGCGGTACGTAAAATGAAGGAGGTTAACTGGCTTGAAGATTAAAGCTCAAATTGCCATGGTCATGAACCTGGATAAATGTATCGGTTGTCATACGTGCAGCGTGACATGCAAAACAACCTGGACGAACCGCAAAGGTGCGGAATATATGTGGTTTAACAATGTGGAAACCAAACCTGGTATCGGTTATCCGAAGCGCTGGGAAGACCAGGAATTATATAAAGGGGGCTGGCAACTCCGCAAAGGGAAATTGGAGCTCAAGTCAGGCAATAAGCTGTCCAAGATAGCACTGGGTAAGATTTTTTACAATCCAGATATGCCGGAAATGAAAGATTATTATGAGCCTTGGACTTATAATTACGAGCAACTGACCAACGCCGGCGAGCAAAAGCATTCACCTGTGGCACGCGCGCATTCTGCGGTAACGGGTGAAAAAATGGATTTGGAGTGGGGTCCAAACTGGGAAGATGACCTGGCGGGCGCGCATGTAACCGGTCCGCTTGATCCAAATATTCAGAAAATCGAAGAAGAGATTAAATTTAACTTTGAGAAGTCGTTCATGGTTTATCTCCCACGGCTTTGCGAACATTGCCTAAATCCAAGCTGTGTCGCGTCATGTCCTTCGGGCGCCATGTACAAACGAGACGAGGACGGAATCGTGCTCGTGGATCAGGAAGCCTGCCGCGGATGGCGGTATTGCATGACGGGTTGTCCATACAAAAAAGTGTACTTTAACTGGCAGACGAACAAAGCGGAAAAATGCACCTTCTGTTTCCCACGTGTGGAAGCTGGCCTGCCGACAGTCTGCTCCGAGACATGTACAGGACGAATTCGCTACCTCGGCGTTATGCTGTATGACGCGGATCGAGTGCTTGAGGCCGCTTCTACGCAGGATGAGAAAGAACTTTATAAAGCACAGTGCGACCTGTTTATGGATCCAAGTGATCCGGCAGTGATTGCTCAAGCGAGAAAAGACGGTATCTCGGAGGACTGGATTGAAGCAGCGCAGAACTCGCCGGTCTACAAGCTTGCCATTGAGCACAAGCTGGCATTCCCGCTTCATCCGGAATATCGCACATTACCTATGGTCTGGTATGTGCCACCACTTAGTCCGATCATGAATTACTTTGAAGGGAAAGACTCGATTGAGAATCCCGATATGATCTTTCCGGCTATCGAAGAGATGCGTACCCCCATTCAGTACCTTGCCAATATGCTGACGGCGGGTGACACGCAAACCGTGAAGGAATCCTTGCAGCGAATGGCTATGATGCGCTCCTATATGCGTGCCCAGTCCACAGGACAATCTTTCGATGAAAGCCGTCTTGAGCGCATCGGCATGACACCGCGGCAGACCGAGCAGATGTATCGACTTCTGGCGATTGCCAAGTATGAGGATCGTTTCGTCATTCCGACATCGCATAAAGAAGGATATTCGAATCCATACCGTGCTCAAGGATCTGCTGGTTACGGCGATACCATGGGAAACATGGGTTCAGGCTCTGGATGTGACGGCTGTAGTCTGGCAAGTTCAATGGGGATGGAAGAGCCTTTGAAAACGGGCAAAGAAATGTATGAAGAAAATTTCTACGGGGGTATTTGGCGTGATTAATGTAGCGAAGCTGTATGAATGCAAGCCATCATTCGGGTTTTTCGCCCAGCAACTCATGTACCCAGAAAAGCTGGATTTTCATCCGGCTTTTCTGGAAGCATCGTTTGATCCGAACCATCCGGCATATACGTATGCGAACACCTACTGGTCCCTTATGCAAGGGTTCAGTATGGAAGAGATTCAGGAAATGTATACAGAAACCTTTGATTTTCAAAAAAATTGTGCACTATATATGACTTACTTTAAATTCGAAGATGCAAAAGAACGGGGACAAATGTTGGTCAAGTTAAAGGTACTATATGAGATGTACGGACTTGAAATGCCAGATGGAGAGCTGCCAGATTATCTTCCGCTCATGTGTGAATTTCTGTATGCCGCCGAATGGGCGCAAGATCCGAAGACGACAGAAAACTTCCGCATGCCAATCGCGATCCTGGAAGACGGCACATATCATTTGCTTAAAGCGCTGGAAAAAATGGAAAGCCCGTATTTTCATTTGGTGAAGGGACTGCGCGAAACGCTTAAAGCTTGCGTAGAACAGGAGGCAGCCGCGCAATGATGATGCTAGAGCAGTTTTTATGGGTCATTTTCCCTTATATGTGCGTGGTCGTCTTTATTGTAGGGCATATTTTCCGCTATAGAAACGACCAGTTCAATTGGACAGCAAAATCAAGTGAGTTTATTGAAAAAAAACAATTGATGATCGGAAGCCTCTTATTCCACCTGGGTATTATCCCGGTTATTATGGGTCATGTATCCGGTCTGGGCATACCAAAAACCTGGATGCATGCACTGGGTGTAAACGATCATCTGTATCATATTGGAGCAGTTTATGTTGGTGGAATATTTGGAGCGATGACATTCCTCGGTATGTTGATTCTTACCTCTCGTCGTTTTACAATACGCAGTGTACGCCGTTTAAGTACAGCGTCTGATTTGATTGTAAACGTATTGCTTTTGGCCATTGTATGTATGGGGATGTTCGCGACTCTTGTGACGAATGCGGTACAGCCGGAATTCGATTATCGGGAGACGATCTCGATCTGGTTCCGCGGTTTATTCATATTCCGTGTTGACCCGACACTGATGAGAGACGTACCGATGTCTTTCAGGCTTCATATACTTATGGGCTTTGCGATTTTTGCATTCTGGCCGTTTACCCGGCTTGTACATGTGTGGAGTGTTCCGTTGAATTATGTGCGCAGAAGTTATATCCTTTACAGAAGACATAAATCGAATTAGGAAAGCGGGCTCTGCCTTCTTTCCTAATTCTATTAGGAGAGAGCGATGAATAATAGGATGGATTATCAAAGGGAGCTTGAGCGAATACGCGAACATTTCGGTTATGATTTCATGGCGCTTGCTCTGGTTGAACCGGCCGAATATCAATACGTAATTAAATGGAAAAATGCAGCCGGTAATTTAAATGATCGCTTTAAGCGGATTGTGCTGCAATCCGGTAAGGGCATAGCAGGAATCGTGTTTAAAACCGGGAAATCCGTTTTCATTCCATCTGTTTATCAATATGTGGGGGCAGACAACCTGTTTAACTATCCGATCGTTCAATCCGAGAAGCTCAAGAGTCTCGGGGCTGTTCCCCTATGGAATGATGCTCGCGTCGCGGGTGTACTGCTTGGTGGATTTCGGGAAGAACAGCTGATGACCGAAGCCATGATGCGTGATTTGGAAGCCTTGGCGCATAGGGGAATTGGAGAGTTGAACGGGAAGGAAGTGATGTGAATTGACATTGTCTGTAGGGACTGGCTCTTTGAGTGCGCTAATGGTGAAGTTGTTTGAGAACAGTACGGAAGCCATTTTCTTTTTTGATAGGCAAGGGAATACCCTAGCCATGAATCCGGCAGCTGAGGAGATTGTGGGCGATGACGTCCTCATTCAACTCTATGAAGGGAAGGACAGAGCTTTATGTGGAACATGCAGGGGCTATACAAGCGAAACGGAGCCCCGCACCTGCCTTGACTGTTATTTCAATATGCCAGAATCCAAGGATTTCGCTTCTTTTCAGGTGTATCTGGAAACGAAGAGCAACGGAATGGTTCCCTATGCCGCTTCTTTTCACACGATTGATTCTGAACATGGAACACGGGTGTTGATGTTGAGAGATTTGACCCCGCAATTTCAGACGCAGGAAAAATTGTATGAAAACAAAATGATGAAGCATGTCATTGAAGCGCAGGAAAATGAGCGTAAACGGCTTTCCAGGGAACTGCACGACAGCGTCGCCCAGGAATTGATGAGCGCGGTTGTTGAACTACGGGTGTTAAAATACATGACGAATGATGAACAGCTCCTAAAAAATATGAAGCAGACCGAAGCATCCATGACGCGATTGCTGGATGATATCCGCAACCTGTCTGTGGAACTACGCCCCGCCACACTTGATGATTTTGGACTTGAAGCGGCATTTCGTTCTCACTTTAAGAGGGTTGAACAAAGCTTTGGTCTGGTAGTTGAATTTGTGTCGGATCTTCCCCAAAAGCGATATGGAAGTGAAAAGGAAACGGTCATTTACCGTGTCTGCCAAGAGGCTGTTCTCAATGCCTTGAAGTATGCCCAGGTAGACATGGTTAAAGTTTCTTTGACTGAGCACGATCATACGCTTCGTTTGACTGTAGAGGACGATGGAATTGGCTTTGAAAAGGGGAGCAAGCCTATTGGAACGGGATTAGGTTTATATGGTATGCAGGAGCGAGCAGAGCTGGTAGGCGGAAGTTTTGGCGTCCTTTCAAATGTTGGTCAGGGAACCAAAGTCTTTTTACAAATTCCGATTGGACAAGAGGAGGAATAGAGACTTGATCAAAATTGTGTTAGCGGATGACCATGCTATTGTACGAAGCGGATTTTCCATGATTTTGAACTTCCAATCGGATATGGAGGTTGTCGGAACGGCTGCGGATGGCATTGAAGCATATACGATGGTAGCTAAATATCGTCCGGATATTCTAATCATGGACCTCAGCATGCCCCCAGGCGAAAGTGGATTGATCGCCACAGGCAAGATTAAAGAGGACCACCCTGATACTAAAATTCTGATTCTGACCATGCATGACGATGAAGAATATCTATTTCATATTTTGAAGAATGGTGCTTCAGGATACGTTTTGAAAAATGCTCCAGATGAGGAACTATTGCTTGCTATACGAACCATTCATGGGGGTGGGACTTATATCCATCCTAAAATGGCCACCTCTCTCGTTCGTGAGTTCATAAAGAAAGATACGACGTCACAATCAGAAGATCCGTATGAGATCCTGTCCAAGCGGGAACTGGAGATTCTGCCTCTGGTCGCAAAAGGTTACGGTAACAAGGAAGTTGCAGAAAAGCTGTTCATCTCTGTCAAGACGGTGGAAGCGAACAAAGCGAAAATCATGGAGAAATTGAATTTAAGAAGTCGGCCTGAACTGGTCCAATATGCATTAAAGAAAAAAATGCTGGATTTTTAGCCGATGAATGGAGGAAATCCGCGTGCTGGAAAATGAGAAACTACGCTTTTCCAAACCTGCCATGCGTATTCTTGAAAATGAGCATCGATATCTAACATATCTGATGGATGAATGGCATGCCATTGTATTGTGGTTTGAGCAGCACAGAATACTAGATATGGAAGAAGGCCACAAGCAACTGGAAAAACTGAGAATGCAGATTATCGATTTTAGGGTACCCCTCAAGAAGCATACCGAAAAGGAAGAAGAACACTTCTTTTCTCTGCTAGGAACCTACATTGGTTTTGAACAGGGGCCGCTCGTCGGTATACAGGAGGAGCACCGTGAAATAGAAGGCTATATCGGTCATTTCCTTTATCAGACGGAGGGCGATTTGAGTTTGCTCACGCTTGATGAGATTCAGGAGGCAGCCAAGAACGCGGGAGAGGCCTTTGAAGTGCTGACTGTACATTTTATAAAAGAAGAAACCGTACTTTTTCCTATGGCAGAGCAACAGATCAATCGGAATGATCTGACCAAGTTATGTGACAAATTAAATACGCTTATCTCTTGAACTGACCAAGCCGCTTCATATAGAAGCGGCTTTTTTATATTTTCAGGGAGTCCCCTGCCAGGTAAAGGGGAGTCCCCTATATTCGAACTGATCGGCTAGCGGCTACAATGGGGACAGAAAATTCAAAACAATAATTCGACAGAAAAAACGTTGAAAAGGTGAGTTAAATGATTAGAAAAATGCAGTTGCCGTTACAAACATTGAACTTGATTCTTGGATTCATGGTATGGGTTATCATTTCTTCTCTTATGCCGTTCATTACGGAGGATATTGCTATTCCACCCGGAAAATTGGCCATGGTCACGGCGATTCCGGTCGTACTTGGTTCGATTCTGCGCATTCCGCTTGGTTATTATGCCAACATCTTCGGAGCAAGAATCGTTTTTCTCGTTAGCTTTATTTTGCTTTTGTTTCCAGTCTACTATATCAGTGAAGCTTCTACGATGATGGATTTAATTATCGGTGGCTTGTTCCTTGGGATTGGAGGAGCTGTGTTCTCGGTTGGGGTGACTTCGCTGCCGAAGTATTACCCAAAGGAAAAGCATGGGTTTGTAAATGGGATGTATGGTATAGGGAACTTGGGAACAGCCATCACTACCTTCTCGGCCCCTATTGTGGCTACCCAAATTGGCTGGGCCCCTACAGTGAAGCTGTATCTCATTCTGCTGCTTGTTTTTATCGTTTTGAATTTTCTCTTAGGGGACCGTCATGAAGCTAAAGTAAAGACGCCCATTATGGAACAGATTAAAGGAGTTTACAAAAATGAGAAGCTTTGGTTTTTCTCGCTCTTTTATTTTATTACATTTGGCTCATTTGTAGCGTTCACGGTGTACTTGCCGAATTTCCTGGTATCAAATTTTGAACTGACCAAAGTGGATGCAGGGATGCGTACAGCAGGCTTCATTGCGATTGCTACTTTCTTCCGTCCCATCGGTGGCTGGCTGGCGGATCGGTTTCAGCCTCTGTTCTTGCTGGTAGGCACGTTCTCTGTTTATACGGTCGCTGCGATTCTTTTGGCTTTTTCACCAGGGATCACCCTTTATGCAGTAGGCTGCTTGGCGATCGCTGTATGTGCTGGAGTGGGGAACGGCGTCATTTTCAAGCTAGTTCCATTTTATTTTAATAAACAAGCAGGTATAGTTAACGGAATTGTATCCATGATGGGCGGTCTCGGTGGCTTTTTCCCTCCGATCTTGTTGTCGACGATTCATGCCGTTACTGGCCATTATTCCATTGGATTCATGCTACTCTCCCAAGTGGCGCTGGCTAGCCTGATCCTCGTCATATGGCTGTATTATCAAGGGACACAATCTAATGAATGAGCGTTATTCCAGACAAATCTTATTTAGACCCATTGGTGGCGAAGGGCAGCGTAATCTATCCGCTGCTGTCGTCACCATTATCGGTTGCGGGGCACTGGGTTCCGCCATTGCCGAAACACTGGTAAGAGCGGGCGTTGGGGAGCTTCATCTTGTTGACAGGGATTATGTAGAGATGTCGAATCTGCAACGTCAGCAATTGTTCACGGAGCAGGACGCCGCGGAAATGCAGCCCAAGGTTATGGCAGCCGAAAAAAGGCTGAAAGCCATACGAGAAGACGTACGGTTGCACACTTATCTCGATAATTTGGATGCCGAGCTTGTTCAAGAACTTGCCAGCAAAAGTATATTGCTGATGGATGCTACGGACAATTTCGAAACTCGTCTACTTATCAACGATGCTGCACTGAAGACAGGAATTCCATGGATTTATGGAGCCTGTGTTGGAAGTACAGGCGTTGTTTTTCCATTTGTGCCGGGCGAGTCAGCTTGTTTACGCTGCCTTCTGCCATCGCTGCCTGCGATCAATCAGACCTGCGATACGGCTGGAATCATCTCGCCTGCAGTCCAGGTGACAGCCGCCCTCCAATGTGCAGAAGCCATGAAGTGGCTGAGCGGCAGACATGATAAGATGCGCCGCAAGGTTCATCTATTTGATCTATGGGAGAACACGCAGATGGACATAGGGATTTCCCGCATCCGTAACCAAGATTGTCCAACCTGTGGAGAAAATCCTACGTTTCCTGCACTGACGGCATCACGTCGCTCGGCGTATGCTGCTCTGTGCGGACGGGATGTGGTACAGGTTCTTCCAGACCCCCATCGTCCGATCACGCTCGATGATGCAGAGAAAATGGGCAGGCTTATAGCAGATAGCGTAAAAAGAACTCCTTATTTCGTTGAATTTTATGCTTTTAAGCATCGAATGATTTTATTCAAAAACGGAAGGCTTCTCATACACGGTGTACGAAGTGTTGCCAACGGTCAAAAACTATATCATCAGCTGTTCGGTTAAATGAGATGTAGATACAAAAAGCAGAAATATTTATAAGAGTCTGTCACCGGAGAGTGGCTTGTCCGGTGGCTGGAAGGTGGATAAGATGAGTGTATTTGAAATCGTGACGGAGCCCATTATCCCGCAGGCTTATGCGGATTATGTCCTAAGGCCGGAAGCAGGAGCGGTGACTGTTTTTACAGGGCACGTACGAGAATGGACTCAAGGGGTACGGACCTTATACCTTGCTTATGAGGCCTATGTCCCTATGGCTCAAAAAAAACTCGCAGAGATTGGTCGCGAAATCGAACAGAAATGGGAAGGAACGCGAGTGGCGATCGCGCACCGCATTGGCGAGCTTCAAATCGGTGATATCGCCGTTGTCATTGCCGTTTCTTCACCTCACCGTTCGGATGCGTATGAGGCGAATGAATACGCGATCGAGCGAATCAAAGAAATAGTTCCTATTTGGAAACGAGAGATTTGGGAAGATGGAACGCAGTGGGTCGGAGATCAAAAGAAAAAGCCAGGGGAGATCAGTCATGATTAAGCTGTACTACTTTGCGGGACTCCGTGAGGTGACGGGAAAAGCAGAAGAATTGGCAGATTTGGCGGGCCAAACGGTAGGCGATTTATCCAATTGGATAACAGATCAATATCCAGATATGCCGATCAAGTCTGTGCGAATTGCGATAAACGAGGAGTATGCGTTGTCTACGGATGTATTACAGGATGGAGACATTGCAGCTTTCATTCCCCCAGTCAGCGGCGGCTAATGATAACGATGCTAAACAACTAGAAAGGAGGGGGCGTATGAATTTTCATCCACTGAAAGACAAGTTGCAGCGGCCGATTCGTGACCTGCGTATATCGGTTACAGACCGCTGCAATTTCCGCTGTTCCTATTGCATGCCTAAAGAGATTTTCGGTGACGATTACGCCTTTCTTCCCCAAAATGAATGTCTGTCGTTTGAAGAGATTCACCGGCTGACGAAGCTCTTTGTATCCCTGGGTGTAAAAAAGATCCGACTCACGGGCGGCGAACCATTAATGCGCAGGAATTTACCCGACCTGGTCTCCCAAATTTTGTCCATTGACGGAGTGGAAGATGTCGGCTTGACCACCAACGGTGTACTGCTAGGACAGCAGGCTAAGCCCCTCTATGACGCGGGGCTACGACGGCTTAACGTCAGTCTGGACGCTCTGGACCCCGAGCTGTTTGGGCGGTTGAATGGGCGGGGGATTAAGCCTGATGTTATTTTGAAGCAGATCGAATATGCAAGAGAAATCGGCTTTGAAATCAAGGTCAATATGGTAGTTCAAAAAGGCGTTAATGACTCGGAGATTTTGCCGATGGCCGCTTATTTTAAGGAGCAGGGAATAACCCTTCGCTTTATCGAGTTTATGGATGTAGGTAATGACAACGGATGGAGCTTCAAAAAGGTACTAACCAAAAAAGAAATCGTTGAACGACTTAAGAATGCGTACGAGCTGGAGCCGATGGATCGGGATTACTTTGGAGAAGTGGCAAAGCGTTACCGTTATAAAGACAGCGATGCACGGATTGGTTTTATTACTTCGGTTTCTGAATCGTTTTGTTCGTCTTGCACACGTGCCCGCTTATCGTGCGATGGCAAGTTTTATACGTGCTTGTTTGCTTCAGGCGGATTTAATTTACGTCAGATGCTTCGTAGCGGGACAAATGACGAAGAGCTGCTTGCTGTGATTACTTCAGTATGGGAACAACGCACAGACCGGTATTCCGATGAACGCACTGAACAGACAGCAAAAAATAGAAAAAAGATTAGTATGTCCTACATTGGAGGTTGACATTTTATACCAATAAAATAGGGTCTACTTGTTGTAACTGCTCCAAAAAAGAAAGCGCAAACATTTTTGTTGGCAAAACTTAAATTCGATGTTATTATGATGTTGGGATTGTTACTGAAAAGGCAAAACCCGAGGCATGGAATTAATATTTCCATGTGTTGGGTTTTGCCTTTTCTTTTAGAAATACAAGATTTGTGATATCCTGCACGATATGAATATCTGGCCCAGCCATAACGCAGAAAGGTGAGTGATATAAAGCCTTACAAGTGCTGAACAACAAAGATGATGACGTCAACCAACGAATCGACATCCGAAAAATGATGTCATAGGACGTGGTTAACCGACTATATCCATTTGCAAAACGGAATATCAGATCGGTTTGAGAGCACTCAAGATCATTCAGGGAAAACGTAAGGCTTTTGTCTCTTGATATGAATGCGTTTTCATAACACGAAGTTGTAAATCAAATACATTTTAATTTGATTTATGACGAAGGTTTGATCGGCTATTACCGTCTTGTGACCTATCTGGAATTTCGCCCAGCAACTAAATCCTTTTTTAAATTTTTGTGGGATAAGGGGGCAGTTAGATGATCATAACGAAAATATTTAATAATAACGCTATAATAGCCAAAGATTCAAAAAGGGATGAGTTTGTTGTTATGGGTCGTGGTATTGCATTCAAAAAGAGTGCAGGAGAACAAGTAGAAGAGCATTTAATTGAAAAGGTCTTTGTGCTTAAACAGAAAGATGCTTCAGAGAAATTTAAATTATTGTTAGAGGATGTTCCTTCAGAATATGTTTCGTTATGCTATGACATCATTGAATATGGAAAAAGCATATTAGAAGCACAATTGAGCGATTATATATATGTTTCGCTTACAGACCACATGAACAATGCATTTAAAATGTTTGACGTTGGGCTTAAAAATGAAAATCCGTTAATCTGGGAAATTAAAAAATTTTATCCCAAAGAATTTGGGGTTGGATTAAAAGCACTGGAGTTCATTGAAGACGAAACAGGCAAACGCTTGTCAGAAGATGAAGCAGGTAATATAGCCCTTCATTTAATAAATGCTCAAGTAAACAGCTCCTACAATAAGGTAGCAGATGTTGCTCAGCAAACTCAAAAAATACAGGATATTTTAAATATTATTAAATACTCTTATAATAACACCATAGATGAACACTCAATCAGTTATGAGCGATTTATTACACATTTAAGATTCTTCTTTCAGCGATTAAATAAAAAAGAAAAAACAGAACTGGAAGACGATTTTTTGTGGAGGCAAGTGAAAGCCAAGTATAAAAAGGCTTACGGCTGTATGCTGAAGATCGAAAAATACTTGAACACGGTATTGTCAGATGAGGAGAAGCTGTATATAACGATTCATATTCAGCGTTTGACCCAAAGGCAAAATTAAATAATTCTTGGATTGTTACTGGTAAAGCAGGCGAAACCAACCTAGATCGAATTTGATCTATTTGGTTTCGCCTTTTTTATAAATACCATTATTTTGAATAGTTCAATTCCCTCGAAGGCACAATATATAGGCAGTCTATAATATTGCTGAAACGCTCTCGAGATGGATGCAGAATGCCAAATACAAATAAAGGGGAAGTTACGATGAAGTATGAGACATTAGCAAAAGACATTATCAAAAATGTCGGCGGCAAAGAAAATGTGAATAGTCTAACTCATTGTGTAACACGTTTGCGTTTCAAACTAAAAGATGAAAGCAAGGCTAATACAGAGGTTTTGAAAAACATGGATGGTGTTGTTACAGTAGTAAAAAGTGGCGGACAATATCAGGTTGTTATAGGTAATCATGTACCGGAGGTTTACGCTGAAGTTATTGCTTTAGGCGGTTTCCAGGAAGCGTCTTCAGAAGAGGTATCAGATGAAAAAGTGAGTTTGTTCAATAGATTCATTGATACGATTTCAGGTGTATTTACACCAACGCTTGGTGTCCTGAGTGCCACGGGTATGATTAAGGGCTTCACTGCCTTATTTGTAGCTTTGGGCTTGCTTACCACAACATCAGGTACCTATCAAATTCTCAATGCTTTAGGTGATTGTTTGTTCTACTTCTTTCCTATTTTCCTGGGGTATACGTCGGCCAAAAAGTTCAATGCCAACATTTTTATAGGTATGGCCATAGGGGCATCGCTTGTTTATCCGACATTTAGCACGATAACAGCCTCGGGCAAACCGCTGTACACTTTATTTAGCGGAACCATATTTGAATCGCCTGTGTATATAACATTTTTGGGTATTCCGGTCATTCTGATGAGCTATGCGTCAACCGTTCTTCCGATTATCATATCCACCTATGTAGGCTCAAAAATAGAAAACTTCTTTAAAAAGGTCATCCCTAGCGTAGTGAGAACATTTTTGGTTCCGTTTTTCACCTTGTTAGTTATTGTTCCGTTAGCACTGATCGCAATTGGACCTCTCTCAACTTGGGCTGGTCAGCTGCTTGGCGCAGGCACTCTCTTTGTGTATAACTTAAGTCCAATTATTGAAGGTATACTCATGGGTGCTTTCTGGCAAGTGTTTGTTATCTTTGGATTACATTGGGGACTTGTTCCGATCGCACTTAACAATTTGGCAGTGCTCAAATTCGACCCGATCCTTGCTGCGACGCTTGGAGCTTCCTTTGCTCAGACGGGTGTCGTGCTGGCAATTTTGTTTAAAACCAAAAATGCAAAGCTGAGATCACTTTCCATTCCAGCTGTCATCTCGGGGATTTTTGGTGTTACAGAACCAGCGATTTACGGGATTACATTACCACGCAAGAAACCATTTATTTTAAGCTGTATAGCGGCTGCAGTAGGCGGCGGCATTATAGGAATGATGGGAACGAAAGGGTATATCCTCGGTGGATTGGGTGTTTTCGCCATTCCGAGCTATATCAGCCCGGCAGGAATAGACAGCGGATTTTATGGAGCTATTATTGGAATCTTGGTAAGCTTTGTATTAGGATTCTTGCTTATGTTCTTTAGCGGATTTAAAGATGATGAAGTGAAAGAAGCGAATAAGGAAGACAGCACAACAGGAGGAGCTAAAGGAGAAATTTTAGTCAAACAAGAGACTGTGATGAGTCCATTAAAAGGCGAAGTGAAGCCTTTATCTGAAGTAACAGACGAAGCCTTTTCGACAGGTGCTCTGGGTAAAGGGATTGCCATTGAGCCTTCCGAAGGCAAGGTCGTTTCACCTGTAGACGGCGTATTAACATCATTATTTTCGTCAGGTCATGCGATCGGAATTACAAGTGATCACGGTGTTGAAGTCCTCATCCATGTAGGCAAGGATACAGTCAAATTAAAAGGCAAACATTTTTATCCTAAAGTAAAACAGGGGGATGCTGTTAAAAAAGGTCAGCTGCTCATGGAGTTTGATATGGAAGCTATCAAAGAGGCAGGTTTTGTTCTGACCACACCTGTTATCGTTGCCAATACTGCCAATTACCTGGATGTTATTGAAACAGAGAAGAAGTCGATTGATTTTCAAGAGGATTTATTGACGGTTGTAGTCTAATCCTAATTAAATGTTGAGGAGGAACTGAACAATGAAAAATATAACTAAGGAATTTCCACAAGGATTTTTATGGGGAGGGGCTACGGCTGCCAACCAATTTGAAGGTGGATATAATGTAGATGGCAAGGGACTAAGCACCGCTGATGTGATTACAGCCGGAACGCATACGACTTCACGAAGAATTACGCCTGTACTGGAGGAAGGAGTGAACTATCCAAGTCACGAGGCTATTGATTTTTTCCACCGCTATCAAGAGGATATCCGCTTATTTGCGGAAATGGGATTCAAGGTCTTTAGAATGTCCATTGCGTGGTCAAGAATATTTCCTAACGGGGATGATACAGAGCCGAATGAGCAAGGCTTACAGTTCTATGATCGTGTATTCGCAGAATTGAAAAAGTACAATATTGAGCCTTTGGTTACGATCTCACATTATGAAGCACCGTTTCATTTAACCCAAAAATATAATGGCTGGTCAGATCGCAGAGTTGTCGATTTTTATGTGAGATATTGTGAAGTGCTTTTTAACAGATACAAAGATGTCGTGAAATACTGGTTAACCTTTAATGAAATCAATATCTTAACCTTGTCTTTTGGCGCGTTCATGGCTGGGGCTATGATGCCGGAGGGGAATGGAGAGCTTGCCCATGCTACAGTGAAGGATGAGCAGGTTCTGTATCAAGCGTTGCACCATCAATTTATTGCCAGCGCAAAGGCAGTAAAGCTGGGGCATGAAATCAACAAGGACTTTAAAATCGGCTGTATGATTGCTTATATGTGTTCGTATCCACTTACATGTCATCCTGATGATTTACTGCTGGCCCAACAAAAGGATAACTTGAGCAACTTCCTGTGTTCAGATGTTCAAGTAAGAGGAGCCTATCCCGGATTTGCCAAGCGATATTTTAAAGAAAATAATATTGATATCGCCATGCAAGAAAATGATGAGAATATCCTTAAAGAAGGCTGTGTGGATTTCTATACCTTCAGTTATTATTCATCTACTTGTGTCAGTGCCGATCCCAACCAGGAGAAGGTGGGAGGGAATTTATCCATGGGATTAAAGAATCCTCATTTGAAAGCAAGTGCTTGGGACTGGCAGATCGATCCACAGGGATTAAGATGGTCCCTCAATAACATTTATAACCGATATGAAATCCCATTAATGGTTGTTGAAAATGGTCTCGGTGCCGTAGATACAGTGGAAGAAGACGGTTCAATTAACGATGATTATCGAATTGACTATCTGAAACAACACATTGAGCAAATGAAAGAAGCGATTGCTGATGGGGTAGACTTGATAGGCTATACTCCGTGGGGATGTATTGATCTGGTAAGTGCAGGAACCGGTGAAATGAAAAAGCGTTATGGCTTCATTTACGTTGATAAGGATAATGAAGGCAACGGTACACTTGCCAGATCCAGAAAGAAGAGTTTCTATTGGTACAAGAACGTGATAGAAACGAATGGAGAGCAGTTGGATTAAATCCTAATGTCTGATTTGCGAGTGGAGAGAACCCAAAAACGGGTCTTAAAAAATATATATACAGCCAGCGCGTGCCGATGCTCCATTGGTACGCGCTGTTTGAATTTATTATGAAATGAAAACAATCTTTTTTCGATAATAACAGAAAGAGTGCGGAAATTCTCGACAGTGATAACTTACATGAAACTACCTAAAAGAAAATGAACATGGTATACATATGAAAGGAAATGAATTGTATTTTTAAATTGACTAAAATATTTGGATGAAAATGTCGAAATAAAGGATAGGGCATATATCAAAATATAAGGAAGTGGATACATATTATGAATCAAGTAGAAGCTGTTTTGGCCGCTATGCCGTTTATCAAAGAAGCTGCACGACAAGATGTTTCAATTTCTGTAATGGATAGAGAAAAGTTTCTGTTCTTTCAATCAGGTAAAAGTTTAGTGTATGACTTCAAAGCAGGCGATCCTCTTCCTGACGTCCACAGAAACTTCAAAATGTTAGTGGGTGGTGAAAAGACCAGAGAGCGTTATGCTGCTGAAGTTTTTGGAATCGCTGCTGATTCATATTTTCATCCGATTAAGAATGAACAGAATGAAATTGCGGCTGTAATGTGTATTACCTATAGTATGGATAATCAAGATCAATTGAGGAAGTTGATGACTCAAGCTGAGGAGGTTACCAGCAAGCTAGTTGAAGGGATTCAGCATGTGGCGGCCCATTCGGAGGAGCTTAGTGCGACAGCCGAAGAAATCTTGAGCAATACGAAACAGGCGGTTGAAGATTCCGGTAACGTGACTGAAGTGGCTGGCTACATTAAGGAAATTTCAGAGCAGACAAACTTGCTTGGGTTAAATGCAGCAATTGAAGCAGCCCGGGTGGGTGAGGCAGGAGCGGGTTTTGGCGTTGTCGCTACAGAAATCCGCAAGATGTCTACGGGCACAAAGGAAGCTACCGGACGGATTGAACAGTCCTTGCAAGCTGTCAGACAATCGGTTTATAACATGGAACAGGAGATCACGCAGATTGCGGTTTCCTCCCAAGAGCAAGCCAAGCTTGTAACGGAATTTATGAATGTTATTGATCAATTAAATGTAACCAACCACGGCTTGAGAGGGTTAGTAGAAAAAATAACGGGTGATGTTGACGCAGAATAAAGAACGAAAAAAGTCTCGGTCTCTGAAATGTGCATTCCGTAATGGAAATGTAGATCATAGGCCGAGACTTTTTTCTACTAGTCAGTCATTATGAGTATTGTTTGTTTAACAGTGCAGTATCATAATACTCTTCAAAAGATTTAATTTTATTGTTTTCAAATTTAAAGATCTGTACATAGATCCCGTTGTATTTTATTTTTTTGTCTTCTCCCCATGCTCCATTCGCTGTGATATCAATATGGCTGCGTGTTTTTGTCACAATCGTGTTAGGATTTTCTCCGACCATAAACTCATCAATGGTCCATTCGAACGTCCCTTTCATATCATTAAAAATGGGATTAAAGAAACCTTTTACGGCATCCCAGCCTTCTTGAACAGAATCGTGCAAAACCGCCACATCATCAGTCGTAAATGGAGTAATGACAACCGGATTATCTTCAACCCACAGAGAATAAAATTTGTCCGTGTCCCCTAGGTATAAAGAAAAAAAGTCTATAATGACATCCATATTCTTTTTAGCAACTTCATTTTCGCTGCTGAATGAAGCATTAATAGTTACATTTTTAATTTTTTTTGGATTCATGTTGTCATTCTCCTTTATGAAAAAGATATTGAGTGGCTCCAGCAAAATCTACTTATATATCTTGCCCGCTAATATAGCTGGATAAGCTACTATTTATTAATAATAACGCATTTGCTTGATCCTCGGGAGTAGCAATTCCTGCAACGGAGGTAAAATCTTCAGATATCACTTTTTTAAATATGATATTAAAATCTTCAGTCATGGCTGTGTTCGTTGCACCTGGAGATATTGTATTTATTCTAATATGCTGCTCTGAATAAGCCATTGCCACATATTTCACCCAGGCCACGAGTGCTTCTTTTGAGCCATATCCAACCTAGTTTTCTTCCAGTGGACAAATGATTGAACTACAATTTGCGCTTTCCGGTCAACGCCATGTCCATGTGGACGGTCTGGATTGTACACTCCCGATAGGGCGAGGGGCACTTATCTTTTTACAGGATTTTAAAGCGCATTTTTATCCTCCGGTTCATGAGCAATATACATCATTTGCACTTGGCATCCCTGTCTCGTTGTTTAACTATGCGACCTCACAGTTGGTAGCTCGTCAGCAGGTAGCCATTGAATTTAATCAAATTCTTAAGGGAGCTGCATTCCATCATTTTAGTTTTGAACTGGATCACAGAAGTATAGTGATGATAGAGCATTTGATAAAAGACTTGAAAAGTGTGCATAGATCATCTTTATTAATGGAAGCAGCGGCATTAGAGATTTTAAACAGGTTTATGATTCAATTATTCGATTTAACACCCATGCCCGAAGGTTTGTCTAAAGAAGATGTCAGAAAGCTGCATATGGCCCGGCAAATCCTTGAATCCAGCATGATTGATCCTCCCTCACTGATCACATTATCCAAGAAAGTTGGCCTAAACGATTTTAAATTAAAAAAGGGGTTCAAGGCTTGTTTTGGAACTACTGTATTTGAATATTTGCGTCACATTTGTCTGGACTATGCGATGAAGCTGCTACGAAGTCAAGAAAGCAATGTGACAGAAGCAGCGATGGCTGTAGGATACAGTAATGTGAGTGCATTTTCAGAGCAATTTTTCCGCGAATACGGAGTGAAGCCATCATCCATAAAGAAAGTATTTTAAAATTAAAATCCGTTTAACCGTAGAATAATCCGTATATAGGCAGCAGGGTTTTGCTATCACTCGTATACTTCTGCATAGAGAGAATCTATAACAGAGGAGTGTACGAGGATGAATAGAATAAAAGGGAGCATCTTTTTTAGTGTATTTGTGGCTATGCTAGGGCTCATGCTCATTGCTCCAATTATGCCGCCCCTTATTCGTGAATTAGGGTTAAGAGAAAGTCATTCCGGGTTAATCATATCGCTGGGTTCCATTACCATGGCCTTAATGGCTCCAGTATGGGGAAATCTGAGTGATGCAAAAGGACGCAAACCTGTAATCCTGATTGGGTTCATCGGGATGTGTGTAAGTTGCTTGCTGTTTACGCTTACTCTTTTTGGCGGGTTAAATGGATGGCTCAGCGGGTGGCTGTTGTTAGTCCTGCTGATAGTTACACGTGGTTTAATAGGCGGGTTTATCCCAGCAGTGCTGTCATCCTCTCAAGCCTATATGGGGGATGTAACGGAGGGAGAAGATCGAGGTACTGGGATGGCTATCATTAGCGCGGCCAATGGGCTTGGACTGGTATTTGGGCCCGCTATTGCAGGTGCCTTTACTTTAATAGGGCTGCTGTGGCCCTTATATTTTGGGATCGTGATTGCCGCTGTTGCATTTGTAGTGGCCCTGCTGGCGATTCCGGCTGCTAAACCCGTTATTCAGCAAAAGCCGGCTCGGATTAACCCATTTCAGTCTGGTCTAAGAATGTATTTGTTTGCAGGTTTGGTTACGATGATTAGTATTGTGACCATCCAGGTTATAGGCGGATTTTATTTTCAAGATCAATTAGGCCTTTCATCCGAAGAAACAGCAAGAGTCGTTTCCTTTGGGCTCATGTTTTCCGGGGCAGCCATGTTGATTGTACAGATCGTTCAGATGAAATGGCTTAAATGGCAGCCTAAGCCGATGATTTTGCTTGGTTCTCTGTTCCTGATTACGGGAATGGGATTATTTCTGGTGTCAACCAGTTTGATCGTTTACTATGCAGCGTTCTTTATGTTTGGTATAGGTACGGGCTTGCTAATGCCCGGCTTTATGGCGGGTGCTTCTCTGTCTGTCAGTAAAGAACAGCAGGGGGGAGCCGCTGGTTTAGTGGCTGCTGTTCAGGGCATTTCTGCGATCATTGCTCCTATTTTGACGACGACTCTGTATCGGGTGGACAAATATATTCCCTTTGCGTTTATAGCGGTTCTGGTAGCTGTTATGGCCGTCATTCTGTTGGGGGTAAGAAAAGGAAAAGGTAAAATAGAGCCTGTAGCTCAGAAGGTTAAATAAATAGTTCATATTGGCGGTAAGGATGCGGAGAGATGGAAGGAAAGTTGAGGAAAAATTGACTAGGAAGAGGAAAAAAGAAATTCAGACACTAATCTACCGCTATAGCGGGCCACGATTGAATGTAGGATATATTTTTGCACCGCTGCGCTTTCGGGATACAGACGAACCGAAGCTGGAGGAGATGATCTTTATCTACGCGGATGACTTTGATATCCTGTTGTCTGCATTAAAGTCCAAATATCCGCTTATCGATTCTGAAACGGAAGAAACGTATGAGGCCTTTGATCCCTGCTGGGATAATCCGATTTCGGAGCCGGTGTGGCGCGAGATCTTAACAGAAATGGATGCTTGGCCTACTAAAGAGCTAGAACTGCGTGCATTCATAGATTCTTTTACAACTTGGGCCAGAGTGCAGTTGGAACAAGCAGAGGGGATTGTCGTAACCGGGAATTTGTAGAGTCGCAGAGATGTAACAAGTCATTTGATAAAGGTCCTTTGTCCTGTTGGATGAAGGGCCTTTGTGCTTTTATATACAACAATATGGCAACGCTATACTGCGATACTGCTTTACTGTAATATTGTCATGTTTTTAATTTTTTTCATTAATATATAACATTTAAATGACGTAATGAGTCATTTTAGTGCGTGAACGACAAAATTCGTCATTTTTTTTAGTTATTCAGGACGTAGTACCTCATCCTGTTCCTTAGTACAATTAATCAAAATAACAAGTGATGATAAAAAAGATGACAAAAAAGAAAACATGGGAATAAGAACAAGGGGGGACAGGCTGTGGCCGTTTACACACTACGTCGATTGATTCAAATGATTCCGGCACTGCTTGGTATTATCGTCATTACATTCATTATCTCGAGAGTGCTTCCGGGTGATCCTGCCGTGATGCTTGCGGGGGAACAGGCTACACCTGAGACGATTGAAAATATTCGCAGCAGCATGGGACTGGATCAACCGAAGTACATTCAATTCTTTCATTATGTAGGCGGATTGTTCCAGGGTGATCTGGGCCAGGCCTACCACACCGGGCAATCGGTGGCGAGTGATTTTGCTACCCGGTTTCCGGCAACCATTGAGCTGGCGCTGGCAAGCTTGATTATTGCGATCCTGGTTGCGATCCCGATCGGCATTCTGGCGGCCACTCGCAAAGAGTCGATTGTAGACCACATTTCGCGTGTGTTTTCTCTGATTGGGGCTTGTATGCCCATCTTCTGGATCGGACTGTTGTTCATTTATATTTTTTATGCCAAATGGGGCATTGCTCCGGCGCCAATGGGCCGAATCAGCGGTGACATCAATCCACCAACAAACATTACGGGACTTTATGTAATCGATAGTTTGATGACTGGTGATTTTGTAGCTTTAAAAAGCAGTTTATCCCATTTAGTCCTGCCAGCAATCTGCCTAAGTACAGGTACGATGGCGATTGTGGCACGGATGATGCGTTCCAGCATGTTGGAGGTCATCGGGCAGGATTTTGTCCGCACGGCCAGAGCCAAAGGTCTGCGTGAGGGAGTAGTCATTTACAAGCACGCTCTGATTAACGCTTTTATTCCGACACTTACCGTACTTGGCTTGCAGGTCGGCTATCTGATTGGCGGGGCGGTTATTACGGAAACCATCTTTACCTGGCCGGGAGTCGGCAGTTATGTGACGGATTCCATTTTGGCCGCTGATTACGCGCCCATTCAAGCTTTTACCTTAGTGAGTGCGCTGATTTACAGCTTTATCAACCTTGGAGTCGACCTGGTTTACGGATTGATTGATCCGCGTATCCGGTACGAATAATGACACAAAGCATAAAAAGTAAGGGGAGGTACTTGGATGAGCACTGCAAGTGATTTGGTAGCAAAAGCGGCTGTACCTCAGCCCAATGCAGCCGCTATACCGAAAAGAAAGACCTTTTGGCAATTGTTGTTTGGCAACAAACTCGCTTTAATCGGATTCATCTTTATTGTGGGGTGGACGCTGATCGCGATCCTCTCATCATGGATCGTTCCACATGATCCTTACGTAACCGACCCGGCTAACAAGCTGCTGCCGCCAAGTGCAGAACATTGGTTTGGGACCGATAATTACGGACGTGACATTCTCAGCCGTGTTATTTATGGAGCGAGAATCAGCATATGGACCGGAATGATCGCCGTGTCGATCTCATTTATCATCGGCGTACCGCTTGGAGCCATCGCTGGCTTCTACGGCGGTCGAATGGGCAGCATTATTATGCGCTGTATGGATATCCTGCTTGCTTTTCCATCGCTGGTACTCGCCATGGCGATCGCTGCGGCCATGGGACCAGGACTGATGAGCGCACTTATCGCCGTGGGGATTGTAGGCATACCCGAATTCGCCAGACTGATTCACGGACAAACCATTTCTCTACGGGAAAAGGAGTTTGTTGAGGCCAGCCGGGCCATTGGTGTAACCAACCGAACCATCTTGTTTCGCCACATTCTACCCAATGCGCTTGCTCCACTGCTTGTGAATGCAACGCTGGGGATGGGCTTTGCCATCCTGACCTCTGCCAGTCTCAGCTTCCTCGGTCTTGGCGTCAAACCCCCGATTGCCGAGTGGGGCGCGATGATTTCAGAAGGGCGAGCGTATATCATTTCCGGTGAGTGGTGGATTGTGACCTTCCCGGGTCTTGGAATCGCGACAGCTATTTTGGGCTTCAATTTGCTTGGAGACGGTTTGCGGGATGTGCTTGATCCTAGACTGCGCTCTAGCAAATAAAAATAATAGATCATCAAAGGGGAGAACGTAAGCCATGTTGAAAAAAAGTCTTTCTCTAATTGTCGTCTTGTCTACGTTGCTTTGGACGGCAGGCTGCGCAAGCAATGCCAATAGCCCGTCCGCTTCATCTGGAGAGAAAGGCGCAGATGCCTCATCCCCACCAAAAGCAATTACACTTGCTTACTCGGAGGGAGGGTCAACCATGGACCCTGCTGAAGCAAGTGATCTTACATCGGACACCCTTGTGCTTGCGCTCTATGATCAGCTTGTGACCTACGGAAAAAAATCTACGGACAGTGGTGAAGTGGCAGATACAGAAGCAATTAAGCCCATGCTGGCTGAGAAATGGGATGTTTCCGCTGATAACATGACCTATACAATGCATCTGCGTAAAGACGTTAAATTCCAAAGTGGCAATCCGATGACTGCCAATTCCGTGTTGTATTCCTTGGAGCGGCTTAAAAATTCTGATTCTGGTAGCTTCCTTTATGGTATGAGCTCTATCAAAACCGCTACAGCGCCGGATGAGCACACCGTTATCATTACATTGTCCCAGCCTAATCATATGTTCCTGCAAATTCTGTCTTTGTATAACTTCTCTATCGTGGATGACGTGCTTGTCAAAGAAAAGGGCGATGGCGAGTATTTGAAAACACATGCGGCAGGCTCCGGTCCGTTCAAGCTTGAAAAATGGGACCCTGCATCAGAAGCTGTCTTCAATGCTAATGCGAGTTACTGGCAAGGTGCACCAAAATTAAGCAAAGTTACGATGAAGTTTACCAAAGAAGCTTCTAACCGTGTATTACTGCTGGATAAAGGTGACGTCGACATGGCGATTGAAATTCCTGCAAAAGACGTCTCGAAGCTGGAAAGCAACACCGATCTGAAGGTTCAATCCAATGCAAGTAACCGGATTTTGTATTTCGCCATGAACAATAAAGTCAAACCTTTTAATGATCCAAAAGTACGTCAAGCGATCTCTTATGCTGTACCTTACGAGCAATTGATCGATGACGTCATGTACGGTCAAGCCAAACAAATGAAGAGTTCTGTGGCAAGTAACACACCTGGCTATAGTGATGCAGGTTACAGCTATAAGCACGACCTGACTAAAGCGAAACAACTCCTTACAGAAGCGGGTTATCCTAATGGGTTTAGCTTTGACCTGACCCTAGGCTCGGGCTTCCAGGATTGGGCGGATGACGCCGTATTAATCCAGGCTGAGCTTGCCAAAATCGGCGTGAAAATGAACGTTGTCAACGTTGCCCGTGCACAGTTCCTTGAACAACAACGAGAAGGCAACCTGACAGCATACATCTCCAAATGGACCTCCTTCGTCAATGACCCGGGTTACCATCTTGGATTCCTGATGTACAGCGGTGGTTCCTCGAACTATATCCATTACGCTAATCCAGAAGTGGATAAGCTGTGGGAGCAAGCAGGCAAAGAGCAAGATGGAAATAAACGAAAAGAACTGTATGGCAAAGCACAAGAACTTATCAATCAAGATTCGCCTTGGGCGTACCTGTATGAATACAATCGGGTTGTTGGCATGGGCAAAGACGTCACTGGATATGTTTACTACCCGGATGAAGTGATCCGATTCTACTCATTGAATAAAGAGTAAGTTGCTCATCTTACCCTGATGCCTTCGGTTTCTTACAGCCGAAGGCTATCATTTTACACCTGAAGTATGAAGCTGATCTGTATGGAAAGTAAGGGTTCAGTTAGCTATATGGAAAACGTGAAGGGGTTGAATGGAAATGACAGATTGGAAAACGTTAGTTCTTGATGAAATAGAAAAACGGCAGGATGAACTGCTTGAGCTTTGCTCGCGGTTAATTCAGTTTCCCTCGGAAAATCCTCCAGGTGATTCACGTGAAATCAGCCAGTTTATTATGGACTACCTTAAAGAAGCGGGAATTGAAACAACTGTACATGAATCCGGGCCAAATATGTGGAATCTTATTTCCGACTATGGAACTGAATCCGTAGATGGAAAAAAACTGATCTTCTGCGGACATACGGATGTTGTTCCGGCAGGGGATCGTACCCGTTGGGATTTTGATCCGTTCTGTGGTGAAATTCGTGACGGCTATCTGCTTGGCCGCGGCGCTTCGGACATGAAAGCCGGACTGGGTGGATTGATTTTTACAGTGGCACTGTTATCTAAACTTGGTGTACCGCTTGAGGGCGCATTGTCGCTGCTGGTTGTTCCAGACGAAGAAACCGGGGGACATCTTGGGGTACCTTGGGTGCTGGAAAGAAAACTGATTGAAGGAACGGCTGCTGTGATCGCAGAGCCTTCGGGCCCGCAAAACCCGACGATCGGTCAAAAAGGAAGCTGCTGGTTTGAGTTTACCGTTGAAGGTACGCCGGGTCACGGCAGTCTGCAACCGATCGCAGGTGAAAGTGCTATTTTGAAAGCGGCCAGAGGAATTGAAGCCCTGCAACAACTGTGGGATATCAAACCAGACATTCCGGAAGAAGTCAAAGAGATCATTGAAATTTCCAAGCGTTATGTAAGCGAACGGGAAAACCCGGCTTATGGGCAAGCCTTTGACCATGTAACAGTGAACATCGGTACGATTCAGGGGGGCACCAAAGTCAATGTGGTTGCCGACCGTTGTACGGTACAAGTGGATTCCCGCGTTCCTTTTGGTGTAGACCACCGGGATGTACTGGCTAGAGCGAAAGAATTACTTGCTAGTGTAGACATTCACGTTGAACCCAAGCAGTTCGGGTTTTTCGGTAATGCCAACTGGACTCCGCCAACCGAACCGATTGTGCATGATCTTGTGGATTCCATCGCTGAGGTTAGCGGTAAAGAAGCCTATGGCGTGTTGCAGTGGGCAACCAGTGATGCACGTGCATTCCGCCAATATAATATTCCGGTATTGCAATATGGACCTGCCGACCTGGGAACCATCCACAACTTCAACGAAAGAGCTCCGGTATGGCAGATCATTCAATCCGCGAAAGTATACGCCTTGACGGCGCTTAAATATCTGAACACAACAAAAACAGAAGCTTAAGGGGAGCTAGACGTATGATGAAACAAGTTTACGAGGTATATGATCTTTTGGACAGCCCGTCCGCTAGCGGGGCGGAAGTAAAAGCTTATCTGGAACAACTGGGTCAAGCGGACATCAGCGTCACAACCGTTGAGGGTCAGAAAGGCTCTACGGATTTTATCAAAGTTGTTATTGCCGGAAAAAACGGTCGTATTCGCGGTGGCGATTGCCCAACCCTGGGTGTGATTGGTCGTCTTGGCGGACTTGGAGCACGTCCGGAAATGATCGGATTTGTATCTGATGGTGATGGCGCGGCAGCAGCGATTTCAGCAGCAGCCAAGCTTTTGTCTATGCAGTCCAAAGGTGATGTGCTGGACGGCGACGTGATTATCTGTACACACATTTGCCCGGATGCACCTACCCAGCCGCATGATCCGGTTCCATTTATGGATTCGCCAGTAGATATTTTGACTATGAACAACTACGAAGTGACTCCCGAGATGGAAGCCATTCTGTCGATTGATACCACAAAAGGGAATCGTGTCATCAATCATAAAGGGATTGCTATTTCCCCTACCGTACGTGAGGGCTACGTGTTGCGGATCAGTGAAGACCTTGTCGATATTGTGCAGACCGTAACCGGCGAACCGTGTGTTACTTTTGCTGTGACCACGCAGGATATTACACCTTACGGCAATGATCTGTATCATATCAACAGCATTTTGCAGCCAGCGGTGGCAACCTCGGCCCCGGTTGTGGGTGTAGCAATTACCGCAGCCGCCCCCGTACCAGGCAGTGCAACGGGTGCAAGCCACGAAGGCGATATTTCGCTGGCTGCTAAAGTGGCTGTGGAAACAGCCAAGGCCTATGGACGCGGCCAATGCTCTTTTCATTCGGAAAAAGAATTTCAACATATCACCAAGCTGTACGGAGACATGAAGCATCTGCAAACGATGGGCAAGTCCGAATAGACTCGTCCTTTTAGATAAAAACGTGAAGATTCGTGATGGACAAGGAGGGGGAAGAGGACATGGCACAATTGCTTGAAGTAACCAATCTCCGCACAGAGTTCGAGACTGCGGCGGGTACCATCCGGGCAGTGGATGGCGTCGATCTGTCGGTTGGCAAAGGGGAAACACTTGGAATCGTTGGGGAATCTGGGTGTGGCAAAAGCATCACTTCCCTTTCCATTATGCAGCTTCTCCCCAAAGGGCTTGGGAAAGTAGCTGCTGGTGAAGTGCGGTTTAACGGCGAAAACATACTGGATTACTCAGAGCGGAAAATGCGTTCAATTCGAGGCAATGAGATGGCTATGATTTTTCAGGAGCCTATGACCTCGCTGAATCCCGTGTTCAAAATCGGTAAACAAATTGCCGAATCTGCCAGATACCATCACGGTGTAAGTAAACATAAAGCCAAGGACATGGCCGTGGAAATGTTGACGAAAGTTGGTATTCCACGCCCAGAGAAAGTAGCCGTTTCTTATCCGCATGAGCTCTCGGGAGGGATGCGCCAGCGGGTTATGATTGCAATGGCAATGGTCTGCAATCCGAAGCTGCTGATCGCGGATGAGCCGACCACGGCACTCGACGTGACCATTCAGGCGCAAATCCTTGATTTGATGCGTGACCTGCAAAAGTCCGAAGGAACTTCCATTCTGATGATTACCCATGACCTTGGCGTTGTAGCTGAAATGTGTGATCGGGTGGTTATTATGTACGCCGGGCAGGTGGTGGAAGAAACGGATGTCAAAACGCTTTTTAAAGCTCCCAAGCATCCATATACACAAAGTCTGTTAGCATCATTGCCGCAATTGAACAGTGATCAGGAGCGTCTGGCTTCCATTCCGGGCCAGGTTCCCAACCCGCTCGATATGCCAAAAGGCTGCCGTTTTGCACCACGCTGTCAGTTTGCCAAAGAAATTTGCCTTGCAGAGGCCCCGGGGCTTGTGGAAGTGGAACCTGGGCACAAAAGCCGCTGCTTGCTACAGCAGGAGGGATATCATGAGTACACTGCTTGAATTACGTAATCTGAAAAAACACTATCCGCTCAAAAAAGGACTTTTTTCCAAACAAGTGGGAGCAGTCAAAGCGGTGGATGGTATTAACCTGACTGTACAGCAGGGTGAAACCCTGGCAATCGTGGGGGAATCCGGCTGTGGAAAATCTACAACCGGTCGAGCAATCCTCAGATTGATTGAACCAACCGATGGAGAGATTCTGTTTAACGGTACGGATATACGGAAGCTAAATAACGAGCAACTGCGCAAATTCAGAACGGATATGCAGATGGTGTTTCAGGACCCGTTTGCTTCACTTGATCCAAGATGGACGGTACAGCAGGTGCTGGAAGAACCGCTCATCACCCATGAAAAGTTGAGCAAAGCACAGCTCAAAGAGCGTGTAGAAAACCTACTCGAAGTAGTCGGATTGTCCCCTTATCACGCTCATCGTTACCCGCATGAGTTTTCGGGCGGTCAACGTCAGCGGATCGGGATTGCAAGGGCACTGGCGCTCAATCCCAAATTTATCGTTTGTGACGAGCCGGTCTCAGCGCTCGATGTGTCCATTCAGGCGCAGGTGCTCAACCTGATGAAGGACTTGCAAAAACAGTACGACCTGACGTATATGTTCATTTCCCATGATCTGTCGGTCGTCAAATTTATTAGCGATCGCGTTGGTGTGATGTACCTGGGCAAGCTAGTCGAACTCGCACCGACCAAAGAAATGTTCAAGGAGCCGCTGCATCCGTATACGAAGGCGTTGATGTCTGCGGTACCTGTAGCCGATCCAGAAGCGGAACGGGACCGGATCGTGCTTAAAGGCGATGTGCCGAGCCCGGAAAATCCGCCCAGCGGCTGCGCGTTTCACAACCGCTGCCCGGCAGCCATGGACATTTGCAGCAAAGTACAGCCAATCTTTGCCGAAGCTGCACCGGGTCGGCAGGTCGCCTGCCACTTGTACCCGACCTCCACGCCGGAACAAGTGATAGCCGGACAGGCATAAGCTAGCTAAAAAAGAATAAATATACTTTATAGTAAAATTCAAGCCTGAATCCGCCCCAAACGGATTCAGGCTTTTTTAAGGAGTGCTGCTTTGAAAACGTACATATTTTTCTAATAGATCCATTTTAAGATTCAATATAAGGGGTGGAATTTCAACACCTGTAAATCAAGCATATAACATGCATGGATACAACATTGACGCATAATCGATGAAAGCGTTTTAATTTAAGTATAGAAATACAAAAGAAGACCTCAGGGAGGACATAAGAATGCTAAAAGTGAAAGCGCTTAGATGCGAGCATTTAAATAATCCGATTGGACTTGGTTGTAAAAAGCCGCGACTCAGTTGGCAGATTGAATCTGACAAAATGTATGTTTCACAAAAACGGTTCCAATTGCAAGTATCCGTTAATCCCACTTTTGAACTGCTGATCTGGAATCATTTTGCCTATTCGGATCAATCCATTCTGTTTCCATATGAAGGCCCTCCACTGGAATCAGGACAAAGATATTATTATCGGGTAAAAGTGTGGGCTCAAGGAGCGGGTGACACAGAACCAGAAGAATCGAAATGGAGTGAGTCCGGCTTTTGGGAGATGGGGTTGCTCCATGAGCAGGACTGGAAAGCACAATGGATCACGGTGAAGGAGCGGAGCATAAATGAAGAGTTTCAGACACGCGCTCCTTTTGCCACTTCCAAATGTTTTTCAGTTGAGGGAAAAGTAAAAAAGCAGTCATTTATGCTACAAGCCTGGGTCTGTATGAACTGGAGTTAAATGGACAAAGAGTGGGCGATGCTTACTTTACCCCGGGATGGACGGATTATAACGATAGTCGTCGTGT
>NZ_JTHP01000050.1 GCF_000943545.1 Paenibacillus terrae | reverse complement strand
AAGTGCACAAATTACAAAAAGATATGTGGCTGAAGATATTATAGGAGAACAAATAATAGGTGTAGTCAACTTTCCTCCTCGACGGATAGCAGGCTTTAATTCAGAGGTATTAGTCCTTGGAGGAATACCCGAAAAGGGGGATGTGGTTCTATTGAAACCAGATATTAATCTACCTGATGGAACACCTATTGGGTGATACATCGTTCTTGTTTAATCAGTGTAAAAATACAACTTTACAAAAGGCAAGGCACGAACCTTCGAATGATAAATATAGTTTAATGACAAAAGCCAGGATATTCGCTGCGTTCGGACGGCGTAAAAGTACCGGATGCTCAGATTATGGAACGGATTATGGAGCTGGTTTCTGCAGACGGCAATGCGTATGGATACCGAAAATTAACCGTCGCTTTACGCCGAGATTATGGCCTAATCATTAACAAAAAGAAGGTTTACCGATTGTTCAGAGAACTGAACATCCTGCGACCACAGCGAAAAGTGAACTCGTCTTACCCACGGAAACTGGCAGGAAATCGGATCATTACGAATTCGAACCAACTGTTTGAGACGGACATTAAGTACGGTTATATTGCAGGAGAAGACCGATTCTTCTTCATTCAGTCTTGCCTCGATGTTTACGACCGTTCTGTGGTCGCTTACCACATAGGATTGCGGTGCGAGGCCAACGATGTGATCCGAACGCTACAAACGGCCTTGTTTAAGAGACAATTATTTAAGGCGCAAACCAAATCTGTGATTCGTTCAGACAATGGCCCTCAGTTTATTTCTCATGGGTTTGAAGCTGCCTGTGAAAGCTTTGGAGTGGAGCATGAACGCATTCCTCCACGAACACCGAATATGAACGCACATATTGAATCTTTTCATAGGTTATTGCAGGATGAATGCTTAGCTCGCTACGACTTTGAAACGTACAGCGAAGCTTATGAAGCCGTCACTGAATTCATTCCAGCATTCGCGATTTGTCGCCGTCTCAGTTTTATGAGAAAAACCAGACAAAACCGATTCCGATCCGAGAAGTTCGTGTATAATTTCAAAAACGAAGTCTCGATGAGCAAGAGAGAGTTAGTGTCCAAACTTAGGGGGTTAATCCGAGAACTACGTATTCCTTGGTTGTATTAGGATTCCTAATCATTAGCGGAGTTAACACATTAAGGGGACCTTTAAGCTAAATGCCTGGATCATAGTTTTTGTCTATTTACCGCTGTTATTGGCGGGGCTGGGACTCTGAATGGATTTTGTACCTTTCCGAGGGTTGAGAAAAACCTTTCCCGGCCAGACTAACTGGCCCGCTGTGCTGGGGTTCATCCTGATTCATAAATTTGGGCCTGTTTATATCGTTCGCTGGATGGTTTGTAACATTGCGTGCTTGCGTGCTTATGTGGTTTTCTCCATCCCGCCGGACCAGTAGGAGAGATCAGGAATTTTCATTGATTTTAGTGTGAGCACGTCTCGTACCTGCTAATATAGATTAGAGGTGTTATACTCGACTGGTGCGTTAATGAAGGAATATATTCTTTAGCAGAACGAATTGAGAATATTTAAAGCTTATTATCAGTTCCAATTCAGTTTAAATAACCAATAATAACTAAACAGAGAAAAGGTGTGTTCATATGAGTACAGCAAATCGTGGAATCCACATTGGTCCTCCCCGTTTTAAAATAGCCGTTCATTCTGTCGTATGGCTAGCAAAAAGTAACAGCGTTTTATCTAGTGCAATGATTGCGAGTCAAGTTAAATCGCATGCTACATTCATGAGAAGAGTCATGCAGTCTTTAACCATTGCAGGTATCGTGGAGTCAAAAGGTGGACGTGAGGGGGGCTACATTTTACGAAAAGCTCCCGGTCTAATTACTTTAGGTGATATTTATTATGCAGTAAATACGGATATATCAGAATCTGATTTTGATATCGATTGTGGAGATGCCGCTAAACAGCTTGATCTTGAATTGGAAAAAATTCTGTATGAAACTGAACAGCACACTATAAAATATTTAAGTCAGTTTACAATCGATGATGTCGCTAACCGTATAGATTTCTTTTAATTGGTGAAAATTGAAAAAGACTAAGCCGAAATTTATAATGTGCTGATTCAAAGATGCATCTCAAAAGCTTTAACCAATGATGCTACCTTAGTGGTTAAAAGTTATAAGATGTCGCCATATTAGCGACTTTTTATTTTCTTGCTGGATTTTGTTATAACAGTACACTGATCGCTCATCCCCCCAATTGCGCATACTTGTAACTAATGTATAGAGCTTTTTAAAACCCTAGTTGTAAGAAAAGTGATTAAAAGTATACCTCTTCATCGATCATAGTTAGTCGTCTATTGTTGTATTCAGAAGAAAGCATATTTTGTAACCTAACATTCGTACAGAAATAAAACTTGAGATTAAGGAATAAATGAATTATAATGTGCTTATCAAAGTTGCATTTAAAAGTTTTAAATGTGCTTAAAAAAGGCACAATATGAAATGGACTGAGATAAATATCTTACTATAAGGGAGAAATTACTATGTCCAATGTACTTTTTATTAAAGCGAATGATCGTCCAGCAGATCAAGCAGTAAGTGTTCAGATGTATGAGACTTTTCTCAAGACTTATAAAGATACCCATTCTTCTGATGTAATTACTGAACTTGACTTGTTCGTAGAGAACCTTCCTACTTATGGGGATACTGTGATCACAGGCATCTATAAATTAAGTCAAGGTTATGAACTTACGGCAGAAGAGTTGGAAGCCACAACAACGTCCAATCGTTATCTGGATCAATTCCTTGCCGCAGATAAAGTAGTCATTGCCTTTCCACTCTGGAACACCATGGCACCTGCACCGTTGGTCAACTACATCGCTCATATCTCCCAGGTTGGCAAAACATTTAAATTTACTGCTGAAGGTCCTGTTGGTCTTGCCGGTGATAAAAAAGTCGCATTGCTAAGCGCACGTGGAGGAATGTACTCCATAGAGCCGATGGCGTCCTTCGAATCAGCGGTTAAACCAGTGAAGATGAATCTTGGCCTTTTCGGAATTCAAACTACCGATGTTATTATTGAAGGACATAATCAGTACAAGGATCGTGCAGAAGTGATTGTAAAAGAAGGACTTCAAGAAGTGGCCAAAGTAGCATCAACGTTCTAAGACACTTTCCAGGAGGGCTTCACCTGTTTGGTGCCAGCGGCTCTATTGGGCAGATGTTGATACGGCAAGCACTTGAGAAATGTGCTCTTGTAAGGCCTATGTACGCAAAACTGCAAGCCTATTCTAGAAAATAAGAATTATAATTTTGCAAACATTCTTTAAACGTAAAGGCAGCCGGTTATCGGCTGCCTTTACAAATTTAACGTGATCTCTTCGGTAAATTGGCAAATGGAACTAAAGAAACGGTGGGCACGTAACTTTTAATAATGCTATTCGTGTCTTTCGGAGGAAATTTGGGATTAACCACTAAAACAAGAAGGATAGAGATGAATATGAACAGATGTAGAGGACAAGGACGTATATCTAATGGAATCCGCGCTGGCGCTTCAGCCCGGCAGGGAAGATAAAGAAGCTTTTATAAAGGCCGTGGGCATTTGTGGTCATGAACGTTTATACGGCTGCACGCTTACTTACGGAACGATAGAACACGAAAAGAACGCCACATACCAAGACCCCTCAACCAATTGTAAAACGTTTGTCGAAAAAATAAAGTAACAACAAAAACACTTTCCATTGATGAATAATCTGAAAATATGAATAAGTGTTATTGAAGCTGGAGGCACAAAATTCATATGCAGGGTTGGCATGAAAAGGGCAAGATCGAGGAGCAAATCATTTTTCTGACGGATGTACTGGAGAGAACGCTTGAGCAAGCGTAGACATATTTCCGGAACAAAAAATTGATACAGATTTTAGCCGTTCTCTCAAAAAAATTGAAACGTTTCCATCTTAGTGTTATTATAATTTTCATAAAGAGAGATAGGGGGAGTGAGATGCCAAGTATTAAAGATGTAGCTAACTTAGCTGGCGTAGCTGTAGGAACTGTATCCCGAGTTATTAACAACTCGGGCTCTGTAAAACCAGATACACGCAGAAAAGTGGAGGAAGCTATACAAGAACTGAATTATTTTCCTAATGAAGTCGCTCGAAATTTCAAGATGAGGAAATCCAAGATGGTAGCCTTGCTGCTTCCAAGTATCTGGCATCCTTTTTTTTCTGAACTGGCTTATTACATTGAGGACGAGTTGGATCGGGAAGGCTTTAAGCTCATGTTATGTAATAGCGGCGGCAAGCCCGAAAAGGAACTGTATTATCTGGATATGCTACGGCAAAACAAAGTGGCTGGTATTGTCGGCATTACTTACAATGATATAGAAAATAGCGTAAGCAATGACATTCCGATTGTAAGTATTGACAGACATTTCAACAAAAAAATCACTTGTGTGACCTCAGATAATTATGAGGGAGGCCGTCTAGCTTTGAGGGAACTTGTTAAAGCAGGGGCCCAGAAACCGGCTTTTATGGGAAGTGTAACTTCCGTTTTTAGTGAAACCATGAATCGAAGAAAAGGTTTCATTGATGAGGCGAAAAAATTAGGTGTAGACTATGTTGTATACGAGAAACCAGATCCTATTGTGGACGACGAAGCCTATTTTGGCGAATTTCTATCTAAGCATCAGGATGTGGACGGCATTTTCGCTATTACCGATATGTTTGCCGCCAAATATATAGAAAGAGCAGGTAGGCAGGGTATTCGTGTTCCAAAAGATGTAAAGGTTATCGGCTACGACGGCATTCAGGATCATCCTTATTTTCATCCGATATTGTCTACAATCAGGCAGCCAGTGGAGGAGATGGCACGTATGACAATCAGACTGCTTTATAAGAAAATCGAAGGTGAAACTTTAGATCAGCAAGTGTATCGTCTCCCCGTTGTCTTCAAGCAAGGCGAAACTACATGATTTTATTGTAAAAATATCAGCTCATTCGGTCGATTCATAGTATGGATCTAATGACTGACGTTTTTCTTACAGCAAATTGGAAACGTTTCAAAAGTGAAAACATCCTAGTTCAAGAAAGGGGGTGTAATGGTGAATTCAAGAACTAGCGAGTCGGATCATTCTGGATCAAGCCAAATCGAAAAATATGGAACCGGATCAAACGCGACTATTAACTGTATCTGTTTTTGCTATCGCTGGATGAAATGAACACCAACATTCCAGCCTGATTTCAAAGGAGTGAACAGCGGAGCGGAGCAGACCGCTGCCAAGAACATGGTTATGGGAACTCCCAATCGAACCACTATCTGTGAAAGAGAGCGCCCGGCTTTTTAAGGTACGTTTAAACTGATTAAAAGAGGAAGGCGGCCGAAATGAGCACCAAAAGATTGGCTGCCTATAATTTTTTTCGATATGTGAGCGCTGCCCTTAGACATTTAAACTTCAAACTTTTTTCTTTTGGCAGAAGAAAGATATCTCAGTTCTTCCCGATATTTCGCCACGGTTCTGCGTGATAGATACAGACCTTCCTTTCCCAGCAGGGTGGTAATAGCCTGATCCGATAACGGCTTTCGCTTGTCCTCATCATCTATCAACTTTTTAATCCGCTTTTTTGCACTCTCCGATGAAGCAGCTTCTCCGTCCGCTGACGTCAAGGAGGAAGTGAAGAAGAATTTGAGTTCGAACAATCCGCGAGGCGTCTGTATAAATTTATTACTGACCGCCCTGCTGACCGTGGATTCGTGTAAGCCCGTCTTTTCGGCAATCTCCTTTTGGGTGATTGGTTTGAGGAAATACACGCCATGCTCAAAAAAATCCTGCTGCTTTTCCACAATGGCCTTGGCAACCCGTAGAAGGGTCAGCCGACGTTGCTTCAGGCTATTGATCAGCCATTTTGCCGTATTCATCTTCTCATGGATAAAACGTTTGGTTTCACTATTCGGTAGATCCTGCATCATTTGTCGGTAAAAAGGGTTGATCTCAACCCGCGACGCACTAATGTCATTAATCAGGACAAGATATTCACCGTTGGCTTTTTCGACCGTTATATCTGCTATGATGTATTGCTGCTCTTTATGAGCAAATGCTGCGCCCGGGCATGGATTTAGCTTGCGAATTCGATCGGCCATCTGTATAACCTCTCGCCTACCAATTTCAAGAGCATCCGCAATTTTTTGTATCCGATTGTTCGCCAGATCGGCCAGATGGTTGCTCACCATTCTGACTATGCATTCATCATCCATGCCAGCAAGCTGGAGCTGGAGAAGAAGACACTCTTCCAAGCTGTAAGAGGCGATCCCCGGTGGATCAAAACTCTGTATCACCAAGAGCATATCCTCAATTTCGGCTAAGGGAACGTCCAATAGTGATGCGACTGTTGGAACATCAAGTTCTAAATATCCCATTTCGTTCAAATTGCCAATGAGGTACCATGCCACCATACGCTGTGAATTTGTAAGCCCACTTACCAGTCCAAGCTGCCTGTTCAGATGTTCAAACAGGGTATCATTTGGATTGGCAACAAAATCCAGAAAAGTAACGGGGTTTGCACGCTGGACCGATGGATATTTTTCTCCGCCACGATAATGTTCAAGCAGCTCACCTCGATCTTTCTGTGAAAACCGCTCTGCTTCTTCTTTGATACTGCCTATGGACATATTAAACTCCGGCAAATCAATGACTGGATTATCGTTCGCCTGTTCATGCAGATAGGATATTAAATCAGCCGAAGAATATTGCAAGATCGTGATTGCTTGTCGCAATTCGGGCGTCATAACCAGCTTGAATCCTTGTTCCTGTTGTAATCCATATCGTATCATTGACTTATTCAAACTCCTTTCCCGTACATTTCCGGTACAACTTCACAGTCTGTCATTTATGAAAGATCTACTTCTCTAAGCCTATGCAATTCTCCTGCCTAGATGTTAACGTTACCGAGTAATTTTCTCTGATAAGAAACGATTCATACACAAGGCCAAAGCTTGTAGTAATGAGTAACAGTTATTATGTGTGTTGCATTTTTGGTTATATACACTATCTTTCTTGTATATTCATTCATTGAATAACAAAATTACACTGGGGTTGGAGGAATCATTTATGGAAACTTATAAAATTGTCTGCATTGACATTGACGGGACGCTGCTTAACTCGGCGCATCAAATCACGGAAGCAACCAAAGAAACCATTCTCCAGGTTATAAATGATAAGCAGATTCCAGTGGTTCTTGTCTCTGCGCGAATGCCAAAAGCAATTATTCCATTGCAGAAGCATCTTGGTATTTCTGAGCCTCTCATATGCTACAGTGGGGCACTTGTTATAGATAGGCACGGGAACAAGCTGAACACCCGTTATATAGATACGAAAATGACACAGCGTTTGCTTGACAGCCTGGCTGCATATGATCTTCATGTAAGCCTGTATAAGGATGATGAGTGGTATATTGAGCAATTGGATGCATGGGCGCTTCAAGAACGTGACATCACCAATATCGAGCCTCGCATTTATAGTTTTTCTAAGCTTACCAATGGTTGGAGGGAAGAGACTGATGGAACCAGTAAAATTTTGTGCATGGGTGATCCCGAAGAGATCAACCGCGTCCTTCAAGTATTGCGACCCGTATACGGTGAAGAAGTAAATCTCTACTTATCCAAGCCTACTTATCTGGAAATCATGTCAAAAAAGGCTTCCAAAACCGCAGCCATTCAAATTCTGCTAAAAGAGTACCAACTGAAACAAAGCGATTGTCTGGCTATTGGTGACAACTACAATGATATGGACATGCTGGCCTTTGCGGGACTTGGCATTGCCATGGAAAATGCTCCCCTTGAGGTCAAAGCTGTTGCCAACACCGTTACTCTTTCGAATGACGAGGATGGAGTAGCTTATGCGCTGAAAAACAATATTCTGTTCCCTAAATAAGCAGGTTGAAATCAATTTCCAATGACTGATTCTGGCTGGAGGAATACAGATGAAACGAATAGATAAGATTTTAGAGTATATTGCCGAAAGCACCAAGAAAATTTCCAAAGAGGCTTTACTTGGGGGGAAAGGGATTACGGTTGCGGAAATTGCTGATGATCAAAAGATGCTGAGAAACAATGTGAGCAAAGAGTTGAATAATCTGCTGCGTGACGATCTAATCCTTAAAATCAAAGGAAGACCGGTCAGGTTTCTGCACAAGCAGATTATCGAGGACACCTTTCGGGTTCGGCTGAAAGAGAAACAAATTGAGGTCAAAAGCATCAAAGAGGTATTGCTGCCTGACGAACAGGTCGATCCGTTCCATGCCTTGATCGGTTTCAGGGGCAGCATGCGTAACCAGGTTGAGCAGGGGAAGGCAGCGATTCTGTATCCTCCTAGAGGTCTGCATACACTGATAGTCGGGCAGACTGGTGTTGGAAAAACTATGTTTGCCAGGTTGATGTACCATTATGGCAAGTATATGAAGCGGTTTTCAGAGCATGCGCCATTTATCGTTTTTAACTGCGCTGATTATTTCAATAACCCCCACTTGCTACTTTCCCACATCTTTGGTCACGTTAAAGGGGCGTTTACAGGCGCTGATCATGAAAAAGCAGGGCTGGTGGAGAAAGCTGACGGAGGCATCCTGTTTTTGGATGAGATTCACCGTTTACCCCCGGAAGGCCAGGAAATGATTTTCTATTTCATGGATACTCACACTTATAACAAATTGGGCGAAACGGATCGAAAAAGAGACGCGAGTGTGTTATTGATTGGAGCTACGACGGAGGATCCCGGATCATCCATGCTGAAAACCTTCATTAGGCGCATACCCATCACGATCAATATCCCTTCCCTTCAGGAACGTGCTATTGAGGAGCAAATGCTGATTTTGAAGCATTTGTTTGCTAACGAGGCCAATAGGGTAAACAAGCCGATTAGGATTGAACCAGAGGTAGTAAGAGCACTGATCGGCAGCGTCACCTACGGCAATATCGGCCAGTTAAAGTCGAACATCCAGCTGGTATGCGCTAAAGGGTTTTTAAACAGCATACATGAAAACAAAGAAGAAATAGGACTTGATTTTAAAAACCTGCCGGGAAATATCCGAGATGGTTTGTTTAATATTGATAAAACGCAATATAAGATGAAGGAAATGGGATGTATTTCCTCGTGCCTATACATTACTCCAGAAGGAAGAAAAGCTTTGGATGAAGAGGTTGTTTCCGAGCTGCCGTTTAACCTTTACAAACTAATTGAAGACAAGATTGGCATGCTGAAGGAAGAAGGGCTCGACGACGTCTACATCCACAGATTTATTGCTACGGATGTCAATATCCATATTAAAAGCTTTTATAACCGTTTTTATAACACCAAGGGGAGCAGGGAACGAATTCTGAAAATTGTGGACAAAGACATCCTTGAATTCTCCGAGCAGATTAAGGAAATGGCCAAAAAAGAACTAAACCGAATTTACAGCGAGAGATTCGTGTATGCTTTCAGTCTTCATTTAAGCGCCTTTTTCAAGCGCACCAGAGAGAAAAAATACGGTGATGCACGAATCTATGAACCGATGAATGACCATGATGAAGAGTACAGACTGGCCCAGACTATCAAAAGTTTGATCGAGTCTAAGTTCGGTGTACATGTACCGGAGGCCGAAATAACTTATATGGCGATTCTTCTGAAATCTGTTGAGGAGGAACGACAGGGTAGTGTGGGAATTATTGTGGCAGCACACGGCACCAGTACAGCGAGCAGCATCGTCGGCGTCGTAGACAGCTTGCTGGGCAGTTCTAATCTTTGCGCTGTTGATATGCCTCTCGATGTCAGTCCTAGGGAAATTTTGGAGCTTATTATCGATAAAGTAAAGAGGATTGACCGTGGTAGAGGCGTGCTGCTGCTGGTTGATATGGGCTCTTTGCTCAATCTTGAAGAAACTATTATGGAACGTGTTGGAATCAATGTAAAGACCATTGATATGGTTTCAACTCCGCTCACGCTGGAGGCTGTCCGAAAGGCCAGTGTTTTTGACATGGGGATAGAGGAGATATACCAATCGCTAAAGGATTTCAGGGGATATAACAATAGCAGCGCCGCAGTGCAAGTAGTTCATAAGGCAATTGTGACGGTTTGCTCCTCCGGCAAGGGTGCAGCGGTCAAATTGAAAGAGTTTGTGGAGAAAATTGTCTGCGATTTGACAGATGAGAAAATACTGGTTGTCCCGGCAAACGTAAGGGAGTTGGATAAAGTGGTCCAGGATATGCGGTCTAAGCGAACAATTCTTGCCGTGATTGGAGTAAAACGGCCAAGCGAGCCGGAAATCCCGTTTATTCCCTTGGAAAAGCTGATTGAAGCAAGCGGTGAGCAGACATTGAGAGAGCTACTGCTGAATAACAAACAGATCCCTGCTGTGGATCAAAGCGTAGTCGTCAGGGAGTTATGCGAGGAAAGTCTGAAAGAATTTATGACTTATTTGAATCCCCACAAAATTCTGGGAATGGTGATGAGATTTGTGCAAGAGCTGGAACTTGGATTGGAAGTCAATTTTGATTATGCAACAAAAGTCCAAATTTCTACTCACACAGCTTATGCGCTGGAACGCATGGTTATTCGCGATGGACTTGTTTATCAGGGGGAAGTGAAACAGCTCGACCAGCGCATATTCGAGGTGGTAAACCGTTCATGCAGCATATTTGTTTCTGGTATGAATCTTATACTTTCTGATGACGAAAAATATTATATTTGCGAAATGTTGAGCGAAGTATATAACTTTATTCCACAGTAATGGCCAAAGAGTATAAAACGCTTTCATATGTGTATGAAAGCAGCGAGGATTGATAAATAATGATCTGTTCAGACTGGAAAAAACCTCCGACGCAACGGGGGTTTTTTGTTGTTTACAAAATTTCCTTTGATCTATACAGATGTTTGGCACAGAACTTGCATTATAGATATATGTGGAGAGAAACAAAGGGGGTGAGACAGATGATCGGTGTAATTGTTGGGACACATGGGAAATTTTCTGAAGAAATACTGAGGTCAACGGAAATGGTTTTCGGCCAATTGGATAATGTGGCAGGTGTTACGTTTGAACCAGGTGAAAGTGTCAGCGGACTTGTAGAGAAATATAAGGCTGCGTTGGCATCGCTGGATTGGACGGACGGTGTTATCTTCCTTGTTGATCTATTCGGCGGCAGTCCTTATAATGCTGCAAGCCGAATTGCGGTTAACCATGAAAAAATGGATATTGTGACAGGAGTCAACCTGCCAATGATCGTTGACCTTCTTGCAAACAGAGGGATTGAACAAGTGGAGAATTTGGTAAATCTAGCGATCCATGCGGGGCACGATTCCATGATGTCTTTTCGTGCCATTCGAAACAGCCAATCAGAGGAGGAATTATAGAATGCAAATTGCATTAGTTCGTGTTGATGACCGTCTGATTCACGGTCAGGTGGCGACCGTTTGGGTGAAAGAAGCGAAGTGCAACAAGATCATCGCCGTTAGCGATGAAGTCGCAGCGGATACATTACGCAAAACCTTATTGCTTCAGGTGTCGCCGCCTGGAATTAAGGCGTATGTCGTAACGATTAACAAAGCGATAGAGGCTTATAATAACCCCAAATACAGTGATTTTAAAACATTGTTCCTCTTTACCAACCCTACGGATGTACTGCGGGTTGTGGAAGGGGGAGTACCCATCCGCTCGGTGAATGTAGGCGGAATGTGTTTTAAGGAAGGGAAGACACAGATTACCGGGGCGGTCTCCGTAAACCAACAGGATGTACACGCATTTCGTAAGCTGCATGAAAAAGGCATTGAGCTGGAAATCAGAAAAGTAGCCAGTGATCCGAAAATCAACTTAATTACCAAACTGCAGGATCTATGATCGTAAATACCAGGCGGCAACAAGAGAGGAGTTATAGAAATGACTGTTTTTCAAATTGTGATGGTAACACTGGTAGCGGCCATATGTGGCATGGGCAGCGTTCTGGATGAAGGGCAAACCCACCGTCCTCTGATTGCGTGTACGTTGATTGGCCTTGTCCTTGGCGATCTCAAAACTGGCATTATACTTGGCGGTACTCTGGAATTAATGGCTTTGGGATGGATGAATGTAGGAGCATCCATAGCACCAGACGCTGCTCTAGCCAGCGTGGTTTCCACCATTTTGGTCATCGTCGGCCATCAATCGATCGGCGCCGGAATTGCCGTTGCGATTCCAATTGCAGCCGCCGGACAAGTGCTTACCATTTTTGTCAGGACGATTACTGTCTTCTTCCAGCATTTAGCTGATAAGTATGCGGAATCTGCAAATTTCAAAGGAATTGAGCTATGTCACTTTACTGCCTTACTTTTGCAAGGTCTGCGCGTCGCTCTGCCCGCTGTTCTGGTGGCAGTTGCTGCAGAAACGGGCCTGGTGACTGCAATGCTTGACGCAATTCCGGAGGTTATCACAAGAGGACTACAAATTGCGGGCGGCTTTATCGTAGTCGTAGGGTATGCGATGGTCATTAATATGATGGCAGCCAAATACCTGATGCCATTCTTCTTTCTGGGCTTTGTCATTGCAGCTTTTACAAACATTAATCTGGTTGGTTTTGGGGTCATTGGCGCGGTTCTGGCTCTGCTTTACATCCAGTTGAGTCCAAAATACAACCAGCGTAATGAGAATATGGAAGAAATTGAAGAGTTATAGTAAATACCTGACGGAAGAGGAGAGCACTATGAAAGAAAAGAAGCTGACTAAAAGTGATTTAAATAAAATGTTTGTACGTTCATGCTTCCTGTTAGGCTCGTTCAATTTTGAGCGAATGCAGTCGATTGGTTTCTGTGTCACCTTGATCCCGGCGATTAAGCGGCTATACAGCAAGAAAGAAGATCAAAAAGAGGCATTGAAAAGACATCTGGAATTTTTCAATACTCAACCGTTTATCTCGGCGCCTATTATGGGTGTAACGGCTGCGATGGAAGAACAGAAAGCGAGCGGCCAGCCGATTGACAATGCTACCATCAGTGGAGTCAAAGTCGGTCTAATGGGACCTCTTGCGGGAGTGGGTGACCCAATTTACTGGGGGACTTTACGTCCGGTTCTGGCTGCGCTGGGAGCCTCAATCGCCTTATCCGGCAGCCTTATCGGACCGTTTATTTTCTTCCTGCTCTTTAACATTGTACGCTTGGCAACGAAATGGTACGGTCTGAAATACGGTTATCACAAAGGTACGGAGATTGTCTCCGATATGTCGGGAAATCGGTTGCAAAAACTCACGGAGTCAGCCTCCATACTGGGGCTTTTCGTTATGGGCGCACTTGTTTCCAAATGGACCACCCTGAATGTGCCGCTGGTGGTATCAAGATATGTGGGGACGAATGGAAAAGAGGTTATTACGACCGTTCAGATGATTTTGGATCAATTGATGCCTGGACTTTTACCACTATTATTGACCTTTTTATGTATGAGGCTACTGAAAAAGAAAGTGAACGCAATCGCTCTGATTTTTGCTTTATTCGCAGTAGGCATTATTGGGTACGCATTTGGTGTTTTGGCTTAAAACGTGCCGGTCAGGGAGTCATCCTTGGCCGGACTTTGTCGGATTTTTGTGACCAAAACAGCGTAAACATAAGATATTGAGCTAAAGAGATAAATGTAAACGCTTTATTTGTAATGTTAAGAATAACACTTGGTGTTCAAAATATTAAAAGAGGATGTGAAAGATGGTGAAGAGGAAGTTAAGTATGCTGCTTATTTGCTTTATGGTATTTAGTTTACCGTTAACTCCCGCCTTTGCAGCGGATCTTGGTTATTACGATGAAACTTACCGTAATCAGATTCATTTTTCGCCTGAGGCTAACTGGATGAACGACCCGAATGGAATGGTTTATTATAAGGGTGAATATCATCTTTTTTACCAGTATCATCCTTATGGAACGAAATGGGGACCGATTCATTGGGGGCATGCGGTGAGCAAAGATCTTATTCATTGGGAACATTTACCGATTGCATTATATCCAGATGAAAACGGTCAGATTTTCTCGGGAAGTGCCGTGATCGATTGGAACAATACAGCAGGGTTCGGAAAAGAAGCGATGGTTGCGATCTTTACTCATTCCGGGGATAACGGCCAGGTTCAAAGCATTGCGTACAGCTTAGATAGAGGCAGAACCTGGACTAAGTATGAAGGAAATCCGGTAATGCCGGATCCCCCGATATCGGATTGGCGAGACCCTAAAGTATTCTGGCATGAAGACTCCAGACAATGGGTGATGTCTTTGGCCGCAGCGAATAAAGTAATGTTTTATACTTCCCCCAATTTAAAACAGTGGACCTATGCAAGTGAATTTGGTGAAGATAACGGAATACAGGCCAACAGTCTGGATACCACTTCGTACGCTATGTCTTCACAGGAAGGCGGTTCATTCACCTATGAGGGAGATATTACCCTTAATAAAAAGAATGGCAGGGAAGGCTCAGGAGGTCTGGTTTTTCGTGCTGACAAGAATGCGAAAAACGGTTATGTCGTCAGCCTGGATGCCAAAAATGATGTCGTTACTTTAAATAAGAATGTCGATGGATCGATAACAGAAATTGCAAGCAAGTCTTTAGCCCTGAGAACCTCATCAACTTACAACGTGCAGGTGGACGTATATGGTCATGACATTCATGTGTTTGTAGATAATCAGTCTGTAATTAAAGAAACTGATACTGAATTTGATTATGGTTATTACGGTCTGACCGCCTGGAATTCAACAGCTTCCTTCCGAAATGTAAATTTCAAGAACACCTCTAACTTTGCAACCAACCTATCTAATTGGGCGGCTGTAACCGGCCGGTGGGAAGATACCTTGGAGGGGAAAAGCGGTACATCAGCAGATGATGCTTTTATCATAAGTGGTAAGACTGGGGATAACTTTATATATAATGCGATTATTGATTTGTCAGAGGGAGGAGATGAAACAGGATCACTTATTTTCCGAGCGGATGCTGATGCGGAAAATGGATATATGGCGAGTATCGATGCTTTAAACGATAAAGTGAAAATCGTGAAAATGGAAGACGGGAATAGAACGGTTCTGGCCGAAACCACAGTAACGCTGGATACTTATCAAAGCCATGATTTAAAAGTGAGCACATTAGGAACAAATATAAAGATGTATCTGGACGGAAATCTCATTCATGATATCGATGATGCAACCTTCCTGTCCGGCCATTTTGGATTACATCTTTTGCACTCTTCTGCGATATTTCAGGATGTTCAATTGGGTAGAAATATCATGACCGATGAGAAAGAAATCACCAATCATGATTTTGAAACAGGCGATTTAACCGGATGGACTGTGACCCAGGGTGATACTTTTTCGGATGATCATGTATCCAGTGAAGCGACTTATTGGGGTGGATCCTTCGGACATGAAGGGAATTATCACTTGTGGGGATATTCCAAGCTTCACGAGGGAGATGAAGCAACGGGTGAACTGCATTCCTCCTATTTTAAACTAGGCGGTTCCGGTGAAATCAATCTATTATTAGGAGCAGGCGATGATGGCGACAATACCTATGTATCATTGGTCAGAGCAGCCGACGAACAAGAATTGATCCGCCAGGCCAATACAAGATTTAATGAGGAAAAATATTCAAAATACGTATGGGACGCGTCCAAATATATTGGTGAAGTGTTATATATCAAGGTAGTAGACCATGCAAAAGATGGTTACGGTCATATAAATGTTGATGATGTTAATGTTTATAATGAAGGGATCATATCGGATAAAGTTGACCAGGTTGCAAAAGAGCCGGAGAAAACAGATATGAAACAAAGCGGACTCCTCACAGATTGGTCCGCTGTTTCTGGACAGTGGATTCCTTCCACAAACGGCAGCATCGGAGGAGTATGGGAATGTCCTACGTTAGTCGAATTGCCGGTTGATGGCGACCCTTCAAAAAGAAAGTGGGTCCTACAGGTAAGTATAAATGATGGTGCTCCGGCAGGCGGATCGGGCATGCAGTATTTTGTAGGCAGCTTTGACGGTAAAACGTTTAAAAATGAAAATACTTCCGATAAAGTATTATGGACTGACTATGGAGCTGATTTTTATGCTGCTGTGAATTGGAGTGGAGTAGAAGGGAAGAATGGTGAGAAATATTGGCTCGGCTGGATGAGTAATTGGCAGTATGCCAACGATACACCCACCTCAACGTGGAGAAGTTCAACAACACTGCCGCGGAAGATGGAGCTCACTCAAACCGCAAAGGGTCTACGTTTAAAACAAACCCCTATTTCGCTAAAAAGCATTCGTGACAGAGGGGATCGTATATCATATACCAATAAAATGATATCGGGTAACAGCCATCTTCTTTCTAATTTATCAGAAGATACATTTGAACTGATCGCTTTGTTTGATGTATCAAATACGGAAGCAACAGAATTTGGCTTTGAAATCCGTAAAGGAAGTGAGGAAAATACAACTGTCGGTTATGATGTCTACAACGAACAATTATTCGTAGACCGGACTCATTCAGGAGATTTCGATTACGGAAGTAGTGTAGTTGGTAAGCATGAGGGACCATTACATGCTAAAAACGGCACGGTTAAATTGCAGGTTATTGTTGATAGATCAGCTGTAGAGGTGTTCGGCAATGATGGTACGACAGTGATTACCGATCAGATATTCGCGGATTCTGCAAGCAAAGGACTAAAGATCTATAGTAAGGGCGGAAATGTAAAGCTGAAATCTTTGGACCTATATCCTCTAAAGAGTGTATGGAAAGAAAAGAACTCTTCTTTTAAATCCAACTTATCAGGTTGGACCACCGTTAACGGGAAGTGGGCGGACACCATTCATGGAAAACAGGGACAGAGTAAGGGAAATGCTTTTATAGTATCAAAAGTGACCGGCAGGAATTTTGTATATGAAGCCAATATAAACGTGCCAGATACAGATTCCCACCCTGGTAATTCTGAAAAAGATTTGATAGATAACTCCATTGGAGCGGGTTCATTGGTTTTTCGTTCTGACTTAACAGCAAAGAATTCGTATGCAGCAAATGTTGATATAAAAAATAATATTGTAAAATTAATTAAATTTGTTGATGGGACCGGATATGAAATTGCGACATATAACAATGATGGAAAACTGGATTTACAGCCAAATACAGATTATCATCTCAAAGTAGAAGCGCAAGGCAATATCACTAAGGTTTATTTGAACAATAAATTAGTTATCGACACAAAAGATCAAACTTATAAAGAAGGATACTTTGGTCTCAATGTATGGGATACAACGGCTTTTTTTAATGAAGTTAAAGTGAAACTAAAACATAAAGATGAATGATTAAGAAAAGTTAAATAATGATATTTGTATCTCTATGGATTTAGTTTGTGTCGCCGCACAGCGATACAAACTTTTTTTAATTATTTGGTCCATTTTCAGAGACAGAATACTTAATCCTGTTTGGTTCAATGTACATCGACACAAAGTTTCCAATCAAAACTACCCTATGTTTGGTTTGTTCAATTCGATTAAATACGAACAAAAATTGCTCTTCCAACTTTATGCCTTTCCCACTTGATATTCTGCTTACAATGTATTCTTCAACCCATATATAGAAGGTATCGTCTTCAATCATAACCGCTTCTGCAAATTTCCTGCTTAAGCTTGGATTTTATAACTTAATGATGGGGGCATTATCAATGAATAAGGATGATGAGAAATTACTGCAATATTATCTGGAACTCAAAGGCCCGAATGCGGGAGAATGGAACTCCTCTCCACAGTGCATTCACACATAGTTGGTGACAAGGTATTACGTAAAGAAGACATTCGATATTTTTGTCACGACCAGCGGCTCCAATTCACCCAACCGGTCCCGAGGGACGCTGATCTCCTGTTCGCCGTATTCACTCACCACCGTTTTCTTGCTTTTTCCGTTACGGCTGTTGCGTGTCGTTTTGGCTTGGACTTCATGTTTCTCATAGCCCAGATGGGTATCCAGCTCGGCCTCCAACATCTCTTGCAAAGTTTCAGCAAATAACTCTTTTAAAGCCTTCTGTGCATCTTGAGCCGTCACCAGCTTATTCTCTTTGATGAACGCTCTCAGTTGCTGTTTCGTCCAAAGTCCCATGTGCGCTCCCCAACCTTTCTTTGATTACCATTTTAATGGTTTGGGGAGTTTACACAATCTATTTTACAGACTCAATTTTTCATACTCGTTGAGAACATCGTGTAATACATGATGTTCTCAAATAACTTGTTTTCGCTAATCTATAAGTTAAAGAACGGGTTATCTCGCTTATGAAGGGTATACCTGATTCCTTTTAAACAATCCCCATACCTGTTCGGCCATGTATTTCGGTGAATGTGGCATGTTATTTATAATCCACCATTCGATTACCCCAATGAATGCAAAGGCCATAAAGTGCGTGATCAATAGCTTGTCATACCCCTTATTAAGGTCCTCCATATTGACTTGGTCTTTTATGTTCCCTGTCACGATCTCTAACATATGCTCCCGAAATGCAGGGATTCCTTTATTCGAAAGCATGGAAGCGAAAAACGTATGGTTCTGCTCAAAGTATTGAAAAACAGGTAACAAAGAATGAATAAAATCAACCTTTTCCTGATTTGGATCGGTTGAGATGCAAACGGAGATCATTCTGCTCAAATGCTCATCGATGCATTTGTTAAGAAGATCGTATTTATCGGTGTAGTGAAAATAAATGGTTCCCCTGTTAACATTCGCCCGATCCGCAATCTCATTAATAGTTATTTCTTCAAAATCCTTCTCCGAGATCAAACCTATAAATGCATTAAATATGGCTGCCTTTGTTTTTAGGATTCTACGATCAATTTTAACTCCCATAATGTATAGCCTCCAGAAGATATTTAACAAATTATTTGAATCCGTTGAATATAAAACAAAAATCACTTTTTTAGCGATTGAAGAAATCAACATAATCCATATAATAATAACCAACGAACGTTATATATTCAACGAAAGTTCGATTAAGTTTTGTTATAACCTAAATGCTCATTGAGTTATCAGCACATTCTTGCAATATAATATCGAGGTGATCGACTAATGAACATAACGCTTTTTGGTGGTAGTGGTGCAATTGGGAAAATTTTGACTGAGGTAGCAATTCAAAACGGGGATAACGTTACCCTTTATGCTAGAAATGCGGGGAAAATTGGACAGAAACATGAGAAGCTAAATGTTGTCGAGGGTCAATTATCTAATCAAGACTTGGTGGAACAAGCACTATCGAATGCTGATGTCGTCATTAGCACATTGGGACCCGCACTCGATACGTCCAGAAAATTAAAAGGTACCCCTGTTGCAGATGGTCATGAGATTATTGTAAATGCGATGAGGAAGTTAAATAAGAAACGACTCATTACACTTGCTACTCCAACCTTGAAATCTGATAAGGATCGGAATTCGATTGCCACAGTTGTACCAGGAATTATGGCCAAGGTGATGTTTCCGAATGGTTATCACGAAATGAAAAAGCTTGAGAAAATCATCAAGCGATCTTCTTTAGACTGGACAGTAGTTCGGATTATTAATCCAAATGTAAGGCATAAGGAAAACGTTCATTATGCTTACTCGCTAGGCGATCAGCCAGCCAAGATGGGGGTATCCCGAGAAAATATCGCTAAATTTATGTATCATGCAGCTTCCGAGCCATCCTTAATTCATCAAATGCCGATTGTATACAACAGTTGAGAAATGATTCGATCTGTTTATCAAGTGAAGGGAGAGGAACGAAATGAAAGTAGAGATTTGGTCGGACATTGGCTGCCCATTTTGTTATATCGGAAAACAGCGTTTCGAGGACGGGCTGGGGCGGTTTGCATCCAAAGATAAAGTGAATGTGGAGTACCGGAGCTTCCAGCTAGATCCTTATGCCGAGAAATACCCTGCTTACGATGTACACGACTTGTATGTTTCAAAGCATGGTGGCAGCAGAGAAGAAGCCAAGGCCATGCATAAACAATTTGCCCAACAAGCGAAGAGTGATGGAGTGGATTTTCGATTTGACCGAATAATCCCTACTAATTCGCTCGATGCGCATCGATTGATCAAGTTTGCGGGTACCTATGGCAAGAGTGCGGAAGTGTTGGAGCTTTTGTATAAAGCGTATTTCACAGATTCCAAGCATATCGGCGACGCGGACACACTGGCCGACATAGCGGCGGAAGCCGGTATGGATCGCGAGAAAACGATCAACGTGCTGGAAAGCACGCAATATGCGGATGAAGTTCGTGCAGATGGGCGCGAAGCAAGCAACCTTGGAGCTAAAGGTGTACCATTCTTTGTCATCAACCGCAAATATACGATTTCAGGCGCAGCACAATCAAGCGAAGTATTTCTGGAGGCGCTGCAAAAAGCATGGGACGAGGAACATCCGCTGATGACGTTAGATACGACTCTAAACCAAGAATCAGGCAATGTTTGCGAGGATGGTTATTGTACGCCAAAAAACAGTTGACGGAGGCGCCATTAAAGTAATCGTAAAACAGCGGCAGTCCAAGACTTTATTTTCTCGTCCATAGCTGCCGCTGTTTCTTTTATTGGAACTCTTTGGGTTTTAATGCTTGGCGAATCAGTTGATTGAATTGACTCATATGGTGATCAAAACTGAATTGTTCGTCAGTGGCTGTACGTGCAATAAGGCCGTCAATCAGCGCATATAACCAGAGAGAAAGGGTCTCCACATCATAATCTGGATCTACTTGTTTTTCATGAATAGCACTTGTAAGCAGATTTTTGAATGATTCACGCATGATGATATCACTTTGATTGAAGACATGTCGCACACCCTTATTGCGTGAAGCTTCAGCCAAAATTTCGATCCATAATCTCTGGTCCATAGGATATACGGGATTACTGACACAACTAGTTATAATCGTCAGAATCTGTCCGAGAGGATCTTTTTCGGTTTCTTTAAATTCCATTTTGGATAAGGCATGGCGCTGTTCTTCTTCCACCAGTGCAATAATAAATGCATCTTTACTTGGAAAGTGGCGGTACAGATTCCCTGCACTCATTCCTGCTTCTTTCGCAATTTCGACAATGCCTGTTTTGTGAAATCCATTGCGTGAAAAACATCGAACAGCAGCCTCGATGAGCAAGCGTCTGCTATCGTCTTTTTGTTTCATTCGTTTCGATTTAGGCGGTTCAGAGTTATTCATTGTACTTCAAATGTACAGGGATACCTTCTTGGCTCTTATCCCTGCAACCTCCTTGTTTCGCGAAATAATGTACATCCATCATACCATGTACATTACCATAGTCTGCATTTGGATTAAAGTGTATTAAAGACTGGACGCTCTTTATTATCAATATCTCCAAGCAGAGGTAAACGAGACAGCATGTTCGCCAAGAAATAAGAGTCCCAAGGGAAATGTTCAGTGATCCCTAGACCGACTACATCATAGGATTTGGCTACATCTTGCAAAACTCGGATAATGGTTTCCATACTTGATCCTTGTGGGAAGCTCTTGGTGTATTCTTCGTATGTTCCCGGATAAGCAACCAGAAGAGAACGGAATTCTTTCATATCCAGTACATCCAGATCAAAATGAATAATAATCTTGGACGGTTTTTTCTCAGCTAGCCATTGGAGCACTTTAGAACTATCCTGCTTAATTTCATCGGGACCTACAATATCTAATTTCATGTTTTTCATGGGCTCTGAGTGAAGAGCATCGATCATGTCGTTCAATCCTACATATAGGATTTGTTCAGGTTTAAAAAGATGAGGAACCTCTGCAACAAATTCCTGATCACCTACACCAAGCAAATTGGCAAGAACATGAGCATGATGATTTTCAAAGTCTTCAGGGATCGAGACATCAGGGTGAGCATCTACCCATAACAGAGCAACATCTCCATCATATTTCTCATTCAAATAAGAAAAAGGAGCAAGTTCTACACTGCAATCCCCTCCAAGGACAACGATACGTTCAGGGTTATGTTTATGAATTAGACTTTTGGCTGATCTAGCTTGTTGCAATACGGTACTTTTGGCAATTATACCTTGTTCTTTTTCTACATTAGGGTTCAGATCGACGGGTACTTCTTCAAAAGGACCATTAGACTTGGGAGCAAGCCAGTTTAACAAGTGAGCTCCCAGAACGTAAGGAGGGTTGTTCCCTCCTTGCCATTGAGGGAATAACAAACGCAGTGTACGGCTTGTATCCATTTCATTCATAAGAAATTTCTCCTTTTATTTAAGTTAGTGAACGTTCATTCACTGAAAATGATACAAGATTACTTTTTATATTGCAAACCCTAAATAACAGGGAATGCCTATTTGAAATTATGCTGATTATACAATGACAATCATGAAATTCTAAAGGAAGCTTTTTTATCTTTTATTATTTTTGACACTCTTGGTCAATACTATAAAGATAACAAAAAGAAGTGTATAGCAAATGAGAAAAATTCTTTTTGATAAAGAAGGAGCAAGCCGATGGCAGTTAAGACAAAGAGTAAAGAAAGATAGAAACGCTCATATACTAAAGGCAATTCACGACATATAGAAAAAGTGTCAAATTGTTTTTTTAATTTTTATATTGGATAAGATAATAAGTTTGTGTAATCTATATAAGTTGAACTAAAGATTAGAAAACTAGGATCAGGAATTTCAACCCTGCTTGTCAATAGTTAAGAAACCATATTCGGATAGGTAAGGAATGAGGATGAACAAATCATTAGAGTGGAATGAAGTCATGCAAGCGATGAAAAATACGAAAGATCGCCGCATGTATGATCGATTTTTAATTAAAATTTCATGCTTTTGAGTAAAGGAAAATAAGTAAAGACTTGATGTAAACATGATGAACTAAAACACATGAGAGAATACTTTGTTTTGTTTCCTTTCATTATCGTATATTTCATCTGGCAGCATTATTTCATCGAAGGAATTACACTAACTGATTTGATCGTTATCTAACCACAGTAGAATGTGGGAAAATGTGGGATAATTATGGTTGCTTTCAGCAGCGATATACATAGGACGGGAAGTGGGAAATCCAAGTGAGACTTTTCCTAAGAATTTTAGTAACGAAGTTTTACTGATATAGAGCATCAAGTACGGGTACGCAACGAACGCGGACAATTCTCAGCACATTTTCAGTTATTTCGCAAGGAGCTGCAGAGAGGGGATATCCAGCAAGCGGATATACTCGTACTGCCCACATTAGCATGGAGATTCCCCTCCCCCAATGGATACGATTCCAATACCAGAACTGGCGAGGTACAGGACGGACAGGAATTAATGAAGAAAAGAAAAACCGAGGTAGTTCAGCAAACCTGGAGCTGTCATATATACGAGTGAGACAAAATGGAATCAACCCGGGCAATACCAAATCTGCGCTGCTAAGAGTCATTTCCTCCGTTGTGGCAGATATAGATTCCTCTTCATAGGACGTCATGTACCAGGATTCATCATCTCTCACGTCTACATGTTGCAGCTCAGCCTCATCTACCGCTGTACCCGTACCGGAACTCGCTGATACGATTGAATTCATTGGAATAGATGGATTTTAACCTGAAAAATATCGAGGGGAAATCATTTTTTTCATCACTATATTGTACAACCGGTTGTCTATAAAGTGGGATGTAAACGAATACAACAATTGAATTCATCATGTTATTATGAATCCACAGCAAGAAAGAAGTTAATCCTGCTGAGTAAAAGGAAATATAAAACAATTTGCAAGGAGGATTTTTTCAACCCTTTGGGATTGGAAATGGATTTAAACCTAGCTTCGAAAACTAACATACCAGGAGGAATTAACATGTCAAATTCAAAAATTAAAATCGCCGTAGCTTGTGGAAGCGGAGTAGCAACTTCTACTATCGCGGCAGATGGAGTGAAAGAGGTATTAAAAGAAGCAGGAATTGAACATTACGATATCATTAAAACGAGTATGACGGAATTACCGAATATTATTGACAACGTCGATATTGTTCTGACAACTAATAATTTTAAAACCGATGAAAAACCATATATGAACATCATGGGATTTGTAACAGGGCTTAATGAAGAAAAATTGAAAAATCAATTGGCTGAAAAACTGCTGGATTTAAAAAATAGTTAAGGTGGTAGATCATAATGGATACTGTGCATAATATTATTAAATCTATTACTGATATGGGAGCAACAGCGATTTTACCAATAATAATCACCGTATTAGGTCTAGTTTTTCGAATGAAAATTGGAAACGCTATCAAATCCGGTCTTTTAGTTGGGGTAGGCTTCTTAGGTTTAACATTAGTTGTTGGCTTGCTCAATTCCTCCCTAAAACCGGCAGTTGATTATTATGCAAAAATCGGTTCTGGATTTACAATTGCAGATATTGGATGGCCAGCTGTAGGGGCGGCATCTTGGGTGCCTCCTTTTGCAGCATTAGCAATCCCTCTTGGTTTAATTATTAATCTAGTATTAGTTCGACTTAGATGGACAAAAACGTTAAATGTGGATATATGGAATTACATGCATTTTCTAATCCCAGGAGCTTTGGCTTACTTTCTTTTTGACAGTTTCTGGTTAGGGTTGGTAGTAACATTGGTGATGTCTGTTATTGCTCTATTCGTTGGTGATTTAATTGCTTCAAAATGGCAAGAATACTTTGGTTTAGAAGGTACAACCTGCACAACTATTATTTATTCAGCTTGGGGTTATCCGATTGCCTGGCTGGTAAATAGAATCATTGATTTCATTCCTGGTTTAAATAAATTGGAGTTTTCTCTGAGTAAAATTAATAAAAAAATAGGCGTTCTCGGGGACCCAGTTATTATTGGATTTATTGTTGGGTTAGTTTTAGGGGCAATTACTAAAAGACCTGTTACAGAGATAGTGACTATGGCCACAGGGATAGCTGGAGTTATGGTATTAATGCCTAAAGTTGTTGGAGTGATGATGGACGGGCTATCTCCAATTGGGAAATCGGCAAAAGACTTTATGATTAAACGCATGGGGAATAACTCCAATCTAAATGTGGGGATGGATATTGCGCTAGGCTTAGGCGATCCGACTACTATTACAACTACAGTCGTTTCTATTCCAATTGTTATGTTATTGGCACTCATTTTACCTGGAGTTCAGTTCTTTCCAATAGGACTGTTAATGTCTGTTACCTATATTTCTGTAATGTGTACGTTAACAAGTAAAGGAAATCTATTCCGTTCTATTGTTTCGACAGTAGTATTTTGTATTATCACATTTTATTTGGCAGGATTTGTTGCACCAGGTGCAACACAGATGCTTAACAGCGCAGGTGTCGAGTTAAAAGGTTTAGGGACAGATGTTACTTTTTCTGAGATATGGAACTTATTAATTTATTGGGCAAGCACTTTAGTTAAATAAAGACTAGAGAAGAGGAAAAATAATGAATCTGATTTTACCTTCAATATTTGCAGCAGATTTAATGAACCTAAAAAGTGAATGCGATGTTTTATATGAAGAAGGATTTCAAGTACTTCATGTAGATATGATGGACGGAAACTTCGTCCCTCATATCGCATTTGGACCAGAACAAATTAAAAATATAAAAAAACAAGTGAATATGAAATTAGATGTTCACATGATGGTATCAGCCCCAGAGCAGCATATAGCGAGTGTGTTGGACACTGGAGCAGAAATGATATCAGTTCACTATGAATCAACTCCTCATATTCGTTTTGTCATTGATCAGATTAAGCAACATGGAAGGAAAGCAGGGATCGTCATTAATCCTGGGACGGACACCTCTTTATTGAAACCTTTTCTAAACATCATTGACTATGTTCTAGTTATGTCGATCAATCCAGGAAGACCTAATCAAGTTTTTATGGAAGAAACGATTGATAGAATAAGAGAACTGAAAGTAATGATAGGTCAACGAGATATTCAGATCGAAGTTGATGGTGGAGTCGATGAGAGTATAGCTAGTCAATGTATCGAAGCAGGAGCATCTTTGGTTGTCATCGGATCATATTTATTTTCGAATAACAAAGCACATGTGAAGAATTTGAAAAGTCTAGAACATGGAGAGAGAAAGGATGAGAGAAAATGAAATCATTAAAACTGTATGGTGCCAGAGACATACGTTTTGAAGAAGCGGAAAAACCTCAAATACTGGATGGAAAAGATGTCATTGTAAAAATAAAAGCATGTGGCATTTGTGGATCTGATATCTCTCGATATAAAAAATTGGGTGCAGTCACACCTGGTCAGGTATGGGGACATGAATTTGCAGGTGTTGTAGAACAAGTTGGCGATCAAGTAACAGATCTAAAAGTTGGAGACCATGTTGCTGGATGTCCAGCACTAATTGAAGAAGATGATTATTATTATCGAGCAGGTCAACCAGCTAGAGCGAATTCATTGCATGCAATAGGTGCTAAGGAACCTGGTGGATTCGCCGAATACATTAAACTCCCAGAGAAAAATTTAATCAAATTGCCTGATGATTTAGATTTTGATTCCGCCTCGATGATAGAACCTTCGACAGTAGTTTTACATGGTTATTATCGGACCAACCTATCAGTGGGCAATGATGTGGTCATTGTTGGTGCAGGGGGAACCATTGGGTTGTTTGCTGTTCAATGGGCAAAAATTTTTGGCGCAAAAAAGGTTATTGCTGTTGACATTGATGATGAAAAACTTCAAATTGCACAAGATTTAGGCGCAGATTATACAATAAATTCATTGAAAGAAAATGTTTTGGTAAAGGTAGCTGATTATACAGACGGCATGAATGCAGATATTGTAGTTGAAGCAGCTGGAACGCCAACTACAGCATCAACTGTGTTTGGTTATGCTAAAAAGGGCGGCGGAGTTGTCTTTTTAGGTATCCCATATGCAGACGTTGCTATGGAAAGATTTTATTTTGAAAAAATCTTAAGAAGTGAGTTAACCGTGTGGGGATCATGGAGTTGTGTATCCGCACCATTCCCAGGTAAGGAATGGGCAACGACTGTTCACTTTATGCACAATAACAGATTAAATACTAAAAAAATGATTACACATCGTATACCGCTTGAAGAAGGTTCAGAAATGTTTGAACGATTAATGGAAAGAAAAGAACTTATCGGCAAGGTAATCATGTATCCAGAAAGCTGAAGGTGAACTTATGGACAAATTAATTAAACAAATGGAAGTCATTATGAAAGAATTAGAAAGAAGTATTTCCTTAATGAATGTTGGTGAAAGTGAACAAATTCTGCAAGCCTTGTATAATACAAAGCGGATTTTCCTTGCTGGTTCAGGGAGATCAGGTTTAGCGATCCGTGCTTTCGCTAATCGACTGTTGCACTTAGGTAAAGCGGTTTATATTGTTGGTGATATTACTACTCCAAGCATTCAAGCAGAGGATATTTTATTTATTGGTTCTGGTTCAGGAGAAACCGCTGGTCTAATAGTAAATGCAAAAAAAGCAAAGCAATCAGGAGCAAAGGTAATTCTTAATACAACGAATTCGCAGTCCACTTTGGGGAAACTAGCTGATTACATGCTTTTAATTAATGTTGACAATAAAGAAACGGATACTGATTTAATGGAATCTTCTATTCAACCAATGGGATCGGCATTTGAGCAATTAAGTCTTCTCTTGTATGATGCGATTGTTTTGGAATGGGTAGCTACTTTTAATGAAACCTATGATGACATGAAATTAAGACATGCTAATTTGGAATAAACGTTTGATTTGGAGGCAGAACAAAATTTCGATTCTTCACAGAGCGCCTCCAAGAGCAAAGATTAAATTGAGTAATTTGAATACGACCTAAACTTGAAGCCTCTTATAAAATCCTCTGGAGCTGTCAATATTATTATTAACAAGGAAGGAGGAGAGAGAGCCATGCAGCTTGATGATAGAAGCAGCAGCTTGCTGCAAGAATTGTTATCAAATCCAAGTGTGAAGAGTAAGAACTTGGAACATAAGTATGGTTTAAGCCGCAGGCAAATCAGTTACAGCCTTGAAAAAATCAATGACTGGTTAGAGGGCCAACGCCTACCAAAAATTGAACGGAATAAACAGGGTGTTTTTATTGTTGATGCTACTCTCTTCTCTGCTGTGCCTAATGAAGTAAACAAGCCTTCGACAAAAAAGTATACTTTTTCTGAAGCAGAGCGAGTGGAACTTATTATTCTGATCCTACTGAGTCGTAGTGAAGAATTATCTTTATTTCATTTTACCAGTTCCATTTATGTAAGCAAGAATACCATACTAAATGATCTAAAAGCATCACAAGAATTAGTCGAACCTTATGATCTTAGTATCCGTTATTCTCGGTTATCTGGTTACTCAATTGAGGGTGTTGAATTTCAAAAAAGAAAGTTATTGATTGATGTCGTTAACAAAATTCATCACATGTACAATGGGGAAAAATGGGTTCAACAGTTAGCAGAGATCACTGAAAAAGAAGTGCAACAGATTCATGAACGTCTTGAAAAGATTGAAAGCCATCTGAGCTTGAAATTTACAGACGATAAGATGAAAACTTTGCCGCATATCCTACTGATCTTGCTGCGAAGAATCAAACTTGGGAAAACAATAAATTCCTTTCATATTAGCTATGAAGAATTATCGGATACCAAGGAGTACCAAGCGGTTCAAGAACTACTATCGGATTTGGAGCATATACCGACCGAGGAAAGATTATTCATAACACTGCAAATTCTTACGACGAATGTTTCCTCATCTGAGTTCCTTGGGGAAGACATCGTATCAGATTTAAATCAGGCATTGAAAAAGATGCTGGAGCGATTCGAGAAAATGTCCTGCATCCTCTTACAAGACAAAAAGCAGTTGTTGCATATGATCATGCTGCATATAAAACCTGCATATTATCGCATTAAATATAAACTTACTATTACTAACCCACTACAAGAAACAATTAACAGTGAATTCATAGAACTGCACCACCTTGTAAAAAAGTCAGCAAAACCTTTAGCTGATTACATTGGCTGTGATATTCCAGATAGTGAATGCACTTATTTAACGATGCTGATAGGCGGTTGGTTAACAAAGCAAGGAGACAGCATTCTGAGTAAAACAAAAGCAGTAGTGGTTTGCGCTAACGGAGTATCCGTTTCTAAGCTTTTACTCATTACCTTGAATGATTTATTTCCTGAATTCATTTTTCTGGATTCCTTATCTGTGAGAGAATTCAAGATGTATGATTTGGAATATGACATTGTTTTTTCTTCCGTATATCTGCAAACGAACAAACGACTATTTATAGTCAAGCCAATATTACAAAAGGAAGAAAAAATCTCTCTACGAAAACAAGTGATGGAATTATTGCATGGATTCACTCCATCTGAATTAAGTTTGAAAAATATTCTGGAGATCGTTGAGAAATATGCAACCGTTCAGAACAGGCAACTTCTTGCAAAGGAATTACAACAATACTTTACAAGCCATCACTCGTTGTCTTTCAAAACACAACCCGAATTACAAAAGACAAATTTGCATGACCTGATAACGCCGGAGAATATTACATTGCTTCCTTCAGTATCATCTTGGGAAGAGGCTATACGATTAGGGGCGCTACCGCTGCTGCTTCAAGGGAGTATCCAACCTTCTTATGTAGAAGCTATGATCCAACATTACGATGTGGAAGATCCGTATATCATTATTAGCCCAAATGTGGCAATTCCTCATGATAGTCCCGAAAGTGGCGTAAACGAAGTAGCTATGAGCTTGCTCCGTTTAGAGCAAGGCGTTGAATTTGCAAGAAATAGGCCGATAAACATCGTTATTATCATAGCCGCTGTCGATAAACAACAGCACTTAAGGGCATTGGTTCAGTTAATGAAACTTGTTGAAAGTAAAGACGATTGTGAAGCTATCATTCAAGCCCAAAGTGCAATGGATATCCATAGTATCATCAAAAAATATGGTACGGATTAATAAAAAGATATCTATGTTTTCCGATTTTTATAAAAGGGAGTAATTATTATGAGCGCAAAAACGATAAATGGACTCGTGTTTGATCAGGATTTAATTCAACTGCACGCACGTTACGATTCGAGGGAAGAGCTTATCAAAAGCTTTGGAAAAATGATAGAAGAGAAAAATTATGCCAAAAAAGGATATACAGAATCATTGCTTCAACGTGAAATCGAATATCCGACCGGAATCAACATGGGGACAATTGGTATAGCAATTCCACATACAAATAAAGAATTTGTTAACGAAACTGCTATTGCCGTTGCAGTTTTAGATAATAGCATAGAGTTCGAGGATATGGGGGGATCTGATGAAACTGTTAACGCAGAAATCGTGATGGTACTTGTAGTAAAAAATCCTAAGATGCACATCTCATTTTTAAAGAACTTAACAAGTTTGTTTCAAGAAGAAAAATTCGTTAAACGTTTTCAAAATGCAACTAATCCTGACGAGATCGAGGAAATACTCTTGAAGTTGCTTTAATAGAGACACATAATCTATAAAAAGATAGAAAATTCATGCTTGGTGGTGCTGATTTTACTGCAAAAAGGACAGAGGAATGATTGCATTCGACCTGTCCTTTTTATCATTTTCATAACTTCAATTCCGGTGGAGATGATTGTGAGGTGAAGTCAACGCTTTCTTTACTCAGGAATCACAGGGATGGTCTTGTTCTTCTTCCAAAAGGGTTCGAATCGCAATCGTATCATAGGCCCGGTCTGCCAAGATGTGCTTTAACGTCAGCTTCAACTGTTTCAGAATATCGTATCCTTGAACCGAATCATGGTTCTCGTCTCCGGACAAGTCGAAGTGAATCGGGTTACCTAGCGCATCAACTACGACATGAATCTTTAATGATTTCTTCTGGATGTTCTATTGCCGTCCGCTCCATGTAAACATTATTGATGTTATTGAAATAGTGAAGAAAGCACTTTGAATTGACCTTTCGCTCAACCTTTTTTGACGATAGTTCTCATGGTGACTGGCACTCAGAGGGGATGTGCATGGAAATGGGAATCGCTAGGACACGATGCTCTCGCTTCATTTTATTAATCGAGACTAATAGAGATCCGCATCATAAATAATAAGTTTAAATTTTCACCAAGCTTCCCGTCATTGATTGGAAGGTGTCCTGATCAGCAACACCTTCCAATGAATGACGAATCTCTACATAAAAAGGTGTCCACCGACCTTTGGGATCGTCGGGCACCTTTTGCTGTTCTTACGCTTCAATTCTTGATTCACCCTGCTCTACGAAACGATTAACTTCTTCCAACGACGGCATATCCGAAAAAACAGTAGCCCGAATCATGAAGCACTGAGATTAAAATCGAGAACCGTGAAGAAGTACAAAGCCACAACAAATTCCAAACATCAGATGCCCGTCCACGAAAACCATCTGAACCAGCAGTTTTCCGCTGAGGCGCCGGGAGGAAGTGTGGATGACAGATATCACTTATATTCCCACCGATGAAGGATGACTTTACTTGGCCAGTGTCATGGATGTATATACCCGGCAGATTGTAGGTTTCCAAATGGGATAGAGAATGACAAAAGAACTCGTCCTTTCAGCATTAGAATGTGCTTATCAAGCTCACCGTCCTGTCGGCGAAGTCCTACACCATTCAGATCGCGGCAGTCAGTATGCAGCTCATGAATACCAGGAAAAGCTTGCAGAATACGGCATGAAAGGGAGATGAGCTGAAAAGGGAACGGTTATGACAATGCTTTCATTGAATCGTTTCACAGCATTTTGAAAAAAGAACTTGTATATCTGGAGCATTTTAGAGCTAGAAAGGAAGCAGAAAAGAAAATTTCCGAGTACATTACCTTCTTTTACAACGGTGTCCGAATCCATTCCTCTTTAGGTTATGTATCCCCGAACCAGTATGCAAATGCAGCCTAAGGATTTCTCGTTTCAGTGTGTCCATTTTATTTACAGTAGTCCACAATGAAAACCTCCTAAATCTAAAACAAAGGGGATTAGGTTGTTGTTATTGCTTGAACGATCAAATACAGGCATTATATATAGAGAAATCAGTTATTAAAAATTCAAGCACTAAGAAGGTAGAAAACACAATGCAAAAGATATTAATAGTAGAGGATGACCCTCAAATCACTTCCTTGCTCCAATCATATCTTGAAAAATATGGTTATCAGGGGATTAACGTTTCAAATTTCGATCAAGTTCTGGCTATTTTTCAAGAGATAAAGCCTGATTTGGTACTACTTGATGTGAATCTACCTCGCTTTGATGGATTTTATTGGTGCAGGCAAATACGGACTCAGTCTACATGTCCCATTCTTTTTTTGTCCGCACGCGATGATAAAATGGATCAGGTCATTGCTTTGCAAAACGGAGCTGATGATTACATTACGAAACCATTTTATCCCGAAGTACTGTTAGCTAAAGTAGAAAGTAATCTGCGACGTGCCTATGGTTCTTATGCCGTTGCTCCAAAATCACGTTCCTTGAAAGTGTCAGGTTTGACGCTATATCCCGATATTATGGAACTTGTGTTCCATGACAAGCAGGTAGAAATTAGCCAGAAAGAAGCAGCACTGCTAGAGCTATTGATGACGTATCCTAAGCAGGTTGTAGGGAGAGTTCATCTCTTAGAGGCTTTATGGGATGATTACCAATATGTGGGGGAAAACACACTGAATGTTTATGTCACTCGTGTCCGTAAAAAGCTGAGCGAGCTGGGGCTGGGGGATATCATAGAGACGGTTCGAGGGGCTGGCTATCGACTTCACTTGACTGAGGAGGAAGAACGGTGAAGCTGTTTTGGCGTGACCATTTTTCACTGGTCATTTTTAATATCATCCAACTTGTTCTTGTGTTAAGTATTTATTGGATGGATGGTTATCGTAACTTGTCGACGGCCCTGTATTCGGTCTTTTTTGGGTTCATCCTATTGCTGGTCTATTTGCTGTTCCGGTACGTCATGTATTCTGGTTTATATCGCATATTATCCACTGCAAACATTAAAGATTTAGATGAGCTTATTCAGATGAAGGTACTTAATCCGTTAGCCGCTTCTTTACAACATTTGCTTTTACAATATTATCGATTGTATCAGTCCCGAATTCATCAGTTAGAGCATCAGCAGCGCGATCATATTACGTTTATCAATCAGTGGGTTCACCAGATGAAAACGCCCCTTTCTGTTATTCATTTAATCCTCAAAGGAAAAATAGATCCCGAATCGGATCAGATTCACGATGAGATTGATCGAATGGGAAAAGGACTGGACATGATTTTGTATATGTCACGATTGGAATCCTTTGAACCTGACTTTCATGTCGAGCCTGTTGTATTACGAAAACTGGTTAGTGATGTGATTTATGATAACAAAAGGTTATTGATTCGCAACGAAATTTATCCTTCCAATGAAGTGGACGAGCAGTTGAGTGTGATTACCGATGCCAAGTGGCTAAGATTCATAATTAACCAATTGGTGACCAATGCGGTGAAGTACTCTTCAGGTCATGCCCGCAGTCTGAAGCTGATGTCTGACGTAAGAGAGCATGTCATTGTGTTGGAAGTACAGGATGAGGGGATTGGTATCCCTAAAAAAGACATAGAACGGGTATTTGAGGCTTATTACACAGGTGAAAATGGGCGGAAGTACCGTGAATCAACCGGGATGGGACTCTATTTGGTGTCTGAAATCTGCAAAAGACTGGATCATGGCATTCAACTGAAATCGACGGTTGGTGAAGGGACGACGGTTCAAATCCTGTTTTCAATTGGCAAATGAGAAACCTTACAACACATTTAAGGTTTTTGTAATGTTAATCTGTCGCTTCACCCGTCTGGATGGATTATGATCATGACATAGGAAAAAGAAAGGAATGAACGATGGAGATTGTAAGAATGGATCAAGTCACCAAAATATACTATGGCAAGGTTCCCTACCGAGCCCTTAACAACATCCATTTAACAATCAAACAAGGCGAGTTTGTTGGTATTATGGGGCCGTCTGGTAGTGGGAAGACTACATTATTAAACATGATTTCGACCATTGATATGCCGACTTCTGGCGAGGTTTGCATTAAAGGGGAAAATCCACATCTGCTCAAGAAGGATAAGCTGGCTTTATTTCGCCGTAAAGAATTGGGGCTTGTATTTCAGGACTATAATTTGCTGGAAACCCTCACTTTGGGAGAGAACATACTGTTTCCTCTGATGCTGAATAAAAAAGGATTAAAGGAAATGGAGCACAAACTGGAAGAGGTAGCGAAGAAACTGGATATTTTTGATATTTTGGATAAACGGCCTTATGAGGTGTCAGGGGGACAAAAGCAACGGGCAGCTATTGGTAGGGCTATTATTCACTCTCCTTCACTCCTGCTCGCAGATGAACCCACTGGAAATCTTGATTCCAAGTCTTCACGTGTTGTGATGGAAATGCTGGGACTTATCCACCGTGTAGATTATTCCACAATCGTGCTGGTAACACACGGTGCAATGGAAGCCAGTTATTGTGATCGGGTAATTTTTATAAAAGATGGTGAGTTATATAATGAAATCCACCGTAGTCATAGTCAGCAAATATTTTTTCAGGAAATCATAGATATGCTCTCCTTTTTGGGGGGAAGTAGACATGCACATGAGCTTTCGTCTGTTAGCATGGAATAATCTCAAACGCAATGTACGTGCTTATGTACCTTATTATTTAAGCAGCTCATTGATGATTTCGATTTTTTTCGTATATGCGATATTTATTTTTCACCCGGATGTCTCAAATGCAATCACAGCAGTTAATGTAAAAAAAGGATTACAAGTTGCTGATCTGTTGATTTTTGTATTTTCCTTTTTTTTCGTATTATACACAAACCATATCTTTGTTGCTGCACGTAAGAAAGAATTGGGTATACTGACCATTTTAGGGACACATCACAGACAAATTTATTTTTTGGTCGCATATGAAAATCTAATTATAGGCTTTTTATCATTGGTTACCGGGATTATCGGAGGATTTGTTTCAGCGAAATTCTTTCTGCTTTTGGGCTCCAATGTCATAGGAATGTATTTAACATTTTATTTTCCTTGGAAAGCACTGGCTTTCACAGGGATTGGCTTTATATTTTTGTTTATATTGATCTCACTTGTGTCTGTTTTCTTCATACGCCATTTTAAATTACAGCAGCTTTTTAGCAAGGTTCCACAGATCAAAAAGGAATTAAAAGCTTCATGGAGCCTGTCCTTTCTTGCAATAGCGTTAATAGGAGCGGCTGTATATTTAATGAAGCTTGATTTTCCACCATACATTTATCTGGCACCGTATCGTTTAGGGACTCTTTCCTTTTATATATTGCACTATTTGGTTGGAGACACATTTAAATACACAATTGTAATGGGATTTATTGGTACTTACTTATTTTATACTCAATTATGTGTACTATTCATTCAATTGCTTAGAGCTAACAGGAAATGGTCTTGGAGCGGAATACGCTTGTTATGGTTATCTGAAATCACATACAAAATTAGGAATAATACCGGGCTGTTTTCATTGATTACCTTAATTGCTATCATTTCCTGTGTAGGAGCAGCGTCAACTTTTGACTCCATGCAGCAGCAAAAAAGATTTCTTAGGGAGCAATCTTATTCATTTGCACTTTCTTCTGATGTTGTAAGTTCTATAGAGCTTGAAAAAGAGATTGACCAAAATCTTTATACGGCTGGGGTGGATTATTCGAAAAGTGAAATACTGATCTTTCCCTTTCGTGAACAGCTCGCACCTGTGATGAAACAATCCAACTATGAAGCTCTTACTTCCAGGTTTAAGGAACTAAAACAGGCAGCTGCACTTCGGGATCATCAAGGCTTTTTCATTTTTGATTCAAACGGAATGTCATTAGAAGAACAGAAAACCTTTTTTGAAGAAAAGCTAACTTACAATCAAGGGAAATCTCAGATTATGAATATTCAGATTATGGATACTCAGAAGATAGACCATAGCATAAAGTTTGTTGAAAACATCATCTCTGAACTAGGAAGGTTACTTGTTGTTTCAGATCGAACTTACGACCATTTAGTTGAACAACGGTACTTCAATGTTCCATTGGCATACAAATCTGTTTATTATTTTGTGCCAAAATGGAAGAATGGTCAACTTTCATTAGAAACTTCTGAAACTCAACAGGAGATATGGTTGTATTCCGTGTTGGCCAACAAGGTGAATAAAGGGGTGCTTAACTCTAGAGCAGTGGATTATTTGACATCGGAGATGGATCTGAATATTAGTGAATTTATTGGCGGATTTATCGCCATTATTATGTTGGCAAGCACTGTAAGCCTGCTGTATTTCAGATTGTATGTAGATCTTCAACGGGATGAGGAAATATACCGAGCTTTATCGAAAATCGGACTTAGCTCAAGGGAAATGAGACGAGCTGCATCCAGACAAATTGCATTCCTATTTCTTCTGCCATTAGTTGTATCATCCGTAGGAATAGTGCTTTGTTTAGTTGTGTCAGAACCATCTGGAACATTTGTAGTACCCTTTCATCTTACGCTTATTCAGATTATGCTTTGCTTTTGGGCAATCCAATTCTTTTCCTTTCTTATTGTACGTTTCCTGTACCTTCGTCAATTGGATTTAAAGATGCTGTAAAGAGCGATAAGCCGTGTGTGAAAGTATAGCAGGAGGACAGGATTATACCTCCCTTCTGAAATCTCCACGGATTATAGACGATGCAGTTCTCAATTCACGATATCCTTGATGGGGAGTCAATACAAAGAAATTGTAGTGTAGAGGAAGAATAGAAATTCATATAACAACGTATTTATTAAACTTAATGAAACTTAGAAAGAGGGGGGTTCTATGAAAAAACATATGTTCATTTTATTGTTGTTGGCCTTATCAGCCAGTTCTTTTTCAGAGTCCTTTGTTCATGCAGAGCAGCAGCAGGTTTCCAATGCAAGTGTGAAAATAACACTGAGTCTAGCACAGCAATGGGCACGATCTAATAGCTTTAGCTTGAAGGAGGCCCAGCAAACGATAGATCGTAACCGGATTAACCTAAAAAATGCAGGTAAGAATCTGGATTTCATTCCAGCAGGTGCAGGCAACGGTGAAGAGGACGCGGCTAGTAGTTCAGCCTGGAAGGGGTATGCCTCATCGACGGTTTCTTATCTGGAATCCAAGAAGCAAATCGAACTTGCTCAAGATCAGACAGACTACACTACAATGAAAAACTATTATGATGTACTTCTGGCTGATAACAAAGTGAAGAGCAGTGAGGATGCACTTTCGCTTGCGTTATTGGAAGAAAAAGCTGCTGAGGCGAAAGCCAAACGTGGGAAAATTTCTCCAGGTGATCAAAGCACCATTATTCAGACTCGACTAGAAGCACAAAAGAATGTAGAGATAGCAAAAGCTGCGCTGCGAAAAGCGATGGATTCACTAAATACGCAAATGGGGCAACCTCAAGGTACGGTGTATGAACTGGTTGATCGACCTGTTTACCGGAAGATGGATAACACGAATTTAGATACGCTTGTGACGCGTGCAATCTCGGCGAGTCCTTCGGTATGGAGGCAGGAGGAGGCTGTCAAGCTGGCGAAAATGGAAATTAAATATTACACGTGGAACTCGGGAACTGACGATTATGAAATTAAACAGATTGATGTAGACTCAGCGGAAGGCGGATTGGAAAATACCAAGGATCAATTAGCAGAAACACTGAAGAATATGTACTTTAACTTACAGCAGAGTTATGAACAATACGAACAAATGCAAAGTAATCTACAGAACGCTAATAAAGTATTAGATATATCTCGTAAAAAAAAGGAACGAGGATTTGCTACAGGTACGGAGGTAGCCACTAATCAGTTAAAAGTGAAGCAAATTGAACGGAATAAGGATGAACTAATTGTTCAAATGACAATGCTGCAACATGCTTTAAACAAACCGTGGAGCGTATAGGTTTTAGAAAAAATACATTTTAAGGGGATATAACATTGTCGGACACAGAAAAGAAAGATGCATTGCAGGTAGTAAGAAAGAGAAGAAGGCTGAAAAGAATCGTAGGCATCCTTGTCCTGATCATTATAGTGGGGATTAGCGGTACTGTTTATATGAATAGGAGTAAGGAAAAGCCCGTGGCGGGTCCTGCAAACCAGATCGTACAGGTACAGAAAACAAACATGACCGAATCGCTTAAAGTAACTGGAACCGTCCAGGCTTCTAAGGAAGTGAATATTAATTTTACAAATGTCGAGGGTGCCAAGCTCATTGCTGTCAATGTCAAAGCAGGAGATAGTGTCAAGGCGGGTCAGGTACTGGCTCGTTTGGATGATTCCGATTCCAGGTTACAAATTAAAAATGCCGAATCCAATGTAGCGATTGCCCGAGCCAAGCTGGAGGAAGCCAAGCGTGGACCGAAGCCCAGTGATATTGAGCTCCAGAAGGCAAATGTCTTAAAGGCACAGATGGCGATAAAAACAGCCAAGGACGGGATAGAATTAGAGGAAACCACTGCACAAAAAGAGGCAGCCAAGGTGACTTTGGATAAAGCACAAAAGGATTATGATGACCAGGCTTATCTGGTTCAGAATGATGCGGCTGCAGAAAGTGACCTCGCGACGGCCAAGCAAAACTTGGATAAGGCAAAATTGGATATAAGTAATGCTGAGCTGCAATATAAAAAGGTACAGGTCAAACAAAATCAGGCGATTGAGGACGCGGAAATGGGCTATAAAACAGCTTTAATACAATTAAAGGCAGCACAGTCCCCGCCTGATGCCTCCAACATCCAATCCGCACAGGCTTCTTTACAACAGGCTGAAACGGAATTGGAGCAGAAGAAAAGTGTCCTGAACAAATTACAGGTTACGGCGCCGTGGGATGGAATTGTTTTGAAGGTCAACGGCGATGTGGGTACCAGTCCTACAGCACCTTTCATTGTTATGAACAACTCCAATACAGGCGTTATGAAGGTTAGTACCAAGGTTAACGAAAGTGACATTGCTAAAATGAGAACTGGGCTCCAGGCTACGTTGCACACGAATTCTTTCCCGGACAAACAATTTAAAGGCGAAGTCCTCTTTGTTTCTCCAGAGCCGGTTACCGAATCCAATGTGACTACATACAAAATCGAATTGTCTTTGGAAAGTCAAAAGATAAGACTTCAACCGGGGATGAACATGGATGTGTCACTCCTCTTGGCTGAACGTAAAGATGCGCTGTCTGTTCCATTGTTTGCATTGAGATCCGAAGGTGGAGTGGACGGAGTATATGTAGCAAAGAACCCGGCTAACCCTGCAGATTATGAATTCAGACCAGTGAAGCTGGGTGTTTATACAGCGGATCAGGCCGAAATCAAGTCCGGTGTCAAGGAAGGCGAGACCATTGTTATTCCGCCTCAGGGTGGTGGTGCTGGTTCGAATGGCAGTCAAGAGGGTCAGGCACAATGAACGAAGTTCAATTGAATAAAAACGTTATTGAAATTAAAGCATTAAAAAAAATATATGAGGTAGGCGGTCAGGAGATTCAGGCTCTACGTGGTGTGAATTTATCTATTAGCGAAGGTGAGTTTGTTGCCATAATGGGCCCCTCTGGTTCGGGTAAGTCCACCATGATGAATGTCATTGGTTGCCTCGATCATCCTGATACCGGGAAGTATTATCTGGATGGGTATTCCATATTGGATGCTCGTGAGAACGAGCTTTCCGAGATTCGAAATCAGAAACTGGGTTTTGTGTTTCAAAAATTCTATCTACTTCCCCGAACTACAGCATTAGCAAATGTAGAGCTACCTATGATGTATGCAGGTATACCTGCCAAGGAACGCCGGGAACGAGCCGTGGAGGCGCTTCGAAGTGTAGGCCTTGCAGAACGGATGTACAACAAACCTAACGAGCTTTCTGGCGGTCAGCAGCAACGTGTCTCTATTGCGCGTGCGTTGGTGAATAATCCTGTTATTCTGCTTGCGGATGAGCCTACGGGGGCATTGGATACGAAGACGAGCGTCGAGATTATGGAGCTGTTCCAAGGTTTGAATAAGCAGGGGAAAACCATTGTCTTGGTTACTCATGAGCTGGAAATTGCTGAATATGCCAAGCGGTTGATCAGCTTTCGGGATGGGGATATTGAGCGGGATGAAAGCATTACCAATAGAAGAATTTCATCAAGGATGGCGAGCCTATGAATTTGATGGAAACGATCCGTGTATCAATTAACAGTTTAAGACCAATAAGCTGCGCTCCTTTTTAACGATTCTCGGTATTATTATCGGCGTGGCAGCGGTTATTGCCATTATGGCGATCGGAAACGGCTCTACAGCCCGCATAAAGGCGGAAATTAGTAAATTAGGGAATAACGTATTGATGGTTGCGCCAGCTATGACAATGGTCGATGGTGAGATAGATTTTAACAACACGCCATCGTTTACTTGGGCTGATGTCGAGGCGTTGGAACAAAAGAATTCTATAGATGCATTGATGCCAAATATATCGAGCAATTCAAAAGCTGCGTGGGGGCGATATAACTATAACGCTACTATTGTAGGGACTTCCACTTCATTCTATAGGGTCAAAAAGTTTTCCTTTGCCGAGGGCAGAACATTTACCAACGATGAGATGGATAAACGCATGAATGTCGCCATTCTTGAAAGCCAAGCGGTTCAACGTCTTTTTGGTGGAGATACCCAAAATGTATTGGGACGAACGTTTCAAGTTAAACAGATTCCTTTCAAGGTGATCGGAGTATTGAACACTCAGCCAGTTACGAACTTAAGCTATAATACTAATGAACAAATTTACATCCCTGCTACAACCATGATGAACCGTCTGGGTGAGAAAAACATTACAGGATTGGACGTGTCCGCCAAGTCACCAGTTTTGATGGATCAGGCTCGTTTAGACATATTGGAAAGCTTGCGTGTGACGCACCAGCTAAAACCCTCGGAACCGGATCAATTTCAAATTATGAGTCTGTCAGAGGCAGCAGGTGCAGCTTCCGGTGTAGATAATATCATGACCAGCTTGCTGGGTGGTGTAGCCGCGATATCGCTCGTGGTAGGGGGAATCGGAATTATGAATATTATGATGGTTTCGGTTATAGAGCGTACAAGAGAAATCGGTATTCGGAAAGCCATTGGTGCCAAGCCGAGAGACATAATGATTCAATTCCTGTCTGAAGCAGTCATCTTTGGTCTCTTAGGAGGTACAATCGGGGTTGTTACAGGCATAGGAGCGTCCAAAGTACTTGAGGCAACTGCACATATGACCATTGAATTTACGATCTCGCCTATCATATATTCGTTTCTTAGCTCTGCGGGTACAGGCATTCTATTTGGGGTATATCCGGCTTATAAAGCAGCAAGCTTGAAGCCTATAGATGCATTGAGATACGAATAATTCCAATTGGAGTTTGCAGCAAAATGAAGCGAAACAGCCAGTCTCTCCATCCTGAGAAGGCTGGCTGTACTTATATCTTTTTAGGAACGTTTGATGGCATCAGCCCTTCCATCAGTAACCGTAACGCCTAAAATTTTAGATTTTCTTAAACCTGGGACAGGATTTTTCCACAAGGGTGATTCGATTGCCAGGCGGCCATATGACATGGCAGAAAAACGACCCCAATGGTATGGATGCGCTAGACAAAGCTCTACGTGATAAAGATTATCATCAGGTCGACTGGAATGTATTGCCTAAAGATACGGAAGGTGCGCCTAAGAATGCCGAAGAATTAATACGCGAATTCATAAAGAGCATTAGGACTAGAGAAAAAGCAGTGGTACTCATGCATGACACTTATGGGAAGGAAGAAACAGCCAAAGCCTTGCCTGAAATCATAACATATTTAAAAAAACAGGGATATGAATTTAAGACTATAAAGTAACTTACAGATTCCTAGCTTATTTACGTCAAGAGAACACAGTAACCAATCGAAACAGAAAGGACAGGCAATAATATGGATATTAAAGATCTGGAGGATCTATATTTATCTTGTAAATCAGAACTCTTGGGCTATCTTTTGAGAATATTGCATGACAAACAGGATGCCGAAGATTTGTTGCATGAATGCTTTATTCGGTTTATAAGAGCTTCTCCTGACTTGCCCCAAGATCGTATCCGATTTTATCTTTTGAGAATTGCCAGAAATTTAGCTATAGATATAATAAGAAAACGAAAAAGGATGGGGGGATACACTTCATGTCGGGAACTGCTCTCCTATCACTGGGATAAGCTCGATTTTGAAATTCAAGAGGAAGTCAATCGAATTCTTTTGATGGTGAGTAATGCCGAGCAAAGGACTGTACTTGAATTGCGTTTAGTCCAAGGATACTCAATAAAAGAAACGGCAGAAATTTTAAATAAGAGTGAAGGTTCTGTGAAGTCAACACTGTACAGAGCTTCAAAACGCATTAAAATGAGATATATTTCCTGAACTCTGTTGATCTCTTTGAATGCATAGACATACCAACTAGACGCATCATGATCTGGACGAACCCGATAAACAGCAGGTAGGTGATCTTTGACTTACAGCATATGGGGTACAATTCACGACATATAAAAATTAAAGTGTCAAATTGATTTTTCAATTTGACACTTTTTTATATTGGATAGGATAATGAGTCGTGTATCCTAAATTGCAAAAGATCTGTACAGACTTATGTGTAGATTCATTTTCGAATGGATCTCCACCGAATGATAATACAGAAAGTGGCGTTTATGGGCTGTACTAATGACAAAACTAATTACAGCGGACATACTTTTGTGTATTCTTCTTGTATAGACTTTTTGGATACGAGGAGGTAGGGTCTGTGGATTCAATGCAGTATATTATCGGCTCAAATTTGGCTCAAATCAGGAAGACTAGAGGACTTAGTCTGGATAAAGTGGCTGAAATGACAGGGGTTAGCAAAGGAATGCTGGCCCAGATTGAGAAGGGAAAATCCAATCCTACGGTTACCACACTTTGGAAAATTGCCAACGGCTTGCACGTTTCCTTTTCCTCCTTTCTTAAGGAAGACCCGCCGCAAATTACGAAAATTAGCAGAGAAGACCTGTATCCGGTGATTGATGAGGATGGTAACTATTTTGTTTACCCTATCTTCCCGTATCATTCGGAAAAAAAGTTCGAGGTGTTCACCGTAAGTCTGAAGCCGGGCTTTACACATCAGGCAGAGAAGCATCTGGGAGAAGAATCGATTCTCATGATCCGCGGGGAAATGTACTTTGAAATGCAGGAACAACAGCTTAAACTGAGCGCAGGGGATGCTGTGCAATTTCAAGTGACTGACCTTCATACGTACCGTAATGAGTCGGATGAGGATGCGGATTTTTATGTATTGATTTATTATGCGGATTAGTGGGATGATTAGCACAGTCTAAAACAGGCTCCCACTATATAAAAAGATAGCTACGAGGAAAAGAGAGGAAAGAGAACCCATGGAAAGCAAGTACATCCGAGAAACCTACTGCTTCAAGACGTCCCGTGTATTTCCCAACGATATCAACAATCATAACACGCTCTTCGGAGGCCGATTGATGTCGTATATCGACGATATTGCGTCTATCGCAGCCTCCAAGCTATGCCGCACGAATACGGTCACGGCGTCTACGGATTCGGTGGATTTTTTGCTGCCCATTCATCCGAGCGATTCTGTCACGCTGGAGGCGTTCGTTACCTGGACAGGCCGTAGCTCTATGGAGGTCTTCGTGAAGGTAATTCGCGAAGGACTGATGACTGGCGACCGGAAAATCGCAGCCACCGCCTTCCTGACCTTTGTGGCGCTGGACGAGAACAACCGTAAAGTGATCGTGCCGCAGGTCATTCCAGAGACAGAAGAGGAATTACAACTGCACCAGACCGCGCCGTCTCGTGCAGCGATACGACGTCAGCGCAGGGAGGAAAGCAAGCAACTGGCGAGCTTCCTCACGACAGATTATCCGTGGGAGCTGTAACGTCCTGACGCGCTTCAAGCCGATCTGGACAAGGGATAGCCCACATACAGGTTCAACCATCATTTTCCCGCAAAAAGAAGCCGTTCTTCCGTTAGCAGTGATCTGCTGGGGAGAACGGCTTTTTTAGAAATAACTGAATCACTTGAAGGAAGCTACTGCTTCAATGACGATGATGTCTGTTCGACGATGAACGAACTAAATTACCTTCACTACACGAAAATGCTGATTCGTTCCGCCGTTATCCCCCCATTGAATCGCTTTGGCGCCATCGGCGGTAGTGCCTTCGGAAATGTCGATCAGTTTGCCCGTTGCCCGGTTTTTCAGCTTGTAATAACCTCCGGTTACAGATACCAGTTGCCATTGCTGGCTGGACCAGCCTCCATCGCTCCACTGCTCGATGACTGCGCCGTCCGCAGTAGCTCCGTTCTCAACGCCGATCAGCTTGCCACTGTTGCGGTTGACGATTTTGTAATATCCGCCGCCTGCGTCTTTGAGCTGCCATTGCTGGCTGGATGCTCCCGAATCCGCACGCTGTTCCAGATCCGCTCCATCCGTGGTTGCACCGTCAATTACATTCAGCGGCTTGTTGCTCTTGCGGCTTACCAGCTGATAGTATCCGTCCGGATCAATGGCGATTGGCGTAGTTACGCCTTGAACCACCCCGCTGGCGGTGTCGATGTTCATACTGTCAAACCAGTCCATAGCCAAAGAAGTCCCGGTTGGAAAACGCAGCGGCAGCCATACATATTGTGAATCCTGCACAGGACCGCTCCACGCTCCGGCCCAACGGTCGCCCAAATACAGGTACGAGGTCGTCTGAGTACCTTCTACCGGAATTACGTAGGCCGACTGTGAACCGTAGGTCGTACTGTCTCCGAAGTTAATCGTGTTACTCCACGTACCTTCAATGCTGGATGCCGTAGCATACTTGGCTTGGTTGGGATTCCAGCCTGTTGCCCCGGATGTGATCAGGAAGTAGACGTCTCCTTTTTTGAACATTGCCGGAGCTTCACGATATTGTCCCGGCCAGAGCGTGGCCACCAGCGCTTCAACTTGCAGAAAATCCGGTGTCAGACGATAAATGTTCAAATCGGCATTCACACGGGTAGCAGAAATCAGGTAAGCCGTACCATTGTCGTTGTACACAGTCATATCCCGTGAATCGTAATCCAGAGGACGGAAGCTGCCCTGATAGGTGTAATCCCCGTCCACAGTATCGGAAGAGGCAACTGCCACCCGGGCTTCGTTGTAATTAACTCCATTTTCCTTGTGCATCCACAATACGTATTTGCGTGTTTTCTCATTATAAATGACTTTTGGACGTTCAATATTCGAAACATTCAGCTCTACTGCGGAACTGCTAGTTAGCACGTTTTTGCGGAATTCCCAGTTTCTTAAATCAGAGGAACGGTAGGCGGATACAGCCTTGAATGTGCCGTTGGGGTTGCGATTTTCACCAAACCAGTAGTAGTAACCGTCTACCTTAATCATACCGCCCCCATGAGCATGAACCACGTTTCCAGCTGTATCTTTAAACTGAATGCCATTCACAACATTCGCTGGGGCCGCTGAAGCAATCTTCGGTGAAAACATCTGGAAAATGCTCAACGACAGCAAAGCAGCGAGCATAATACACAGTAAGACGGCAAAATCATATTTCATTGTTTCGTCCTCCTCTGTATGTTTTTAAAGCGCTTACAAAAATGGTTTGTACTGAATAGCTCTTCATGCTGATGCCTATCACCTGTCTGATGATGCGATGTGAGCAGCAAGAGGGTTATATCCCAATTGTATCCATATTGAATTGAAAGTGCTAGAGTAGTATATTGACCATGTACACCGCAGACGATAAACTTCCAATGAATTTCCAATAGAGCGGTGAAGTTATGGATGGGCTGATATTTATTACGGCATAGGGGGCCAATCATGGAAATATATGCGATTGACACGAGCAAGCCGGAGGCAGACGATCATTACGAGTCACTGCTGAACCGGGTTTCGACTGAAAGGCGACAGAAGCTGGATCGTTTTTTACATCGGGAAGATGCTTTAAGGGGCTTATACGCCGATGTGTTGTTAAGGTGGTTGGCCTGTCGGCAATTGAAGGTTTCCAACGCCAGTCTTCAATTTACATATAATGCTTTCGGCAAGCCTTCCTTGTTGAATGCACCCGCATTCCATTTTAATGTTTCTCACTCGGGAAAATGGGTGGTATGCGCCGTGGATGATCATTCGCTCGGAATCGACATTGAACAGCTCCGTCCTATTGATTTTGAGGTGGGGAGGGTGTGCTTTTCGGACAAGGAGTATGATACGTTGATGCGTCAGAAGGCGGAGAGCCGCTTATCCTATTTTTACGATCTGTGGACGCTCAAGGAAAGCTTTGTGAAGGCCGAAGGGCAGGGATTAACGCTGCCGCTAAAGTCATTTTCATTCGATTTAAGTGAGCGTCCGTTGATCGGTTTTACGACGGAAGGCTTTACCAGCGAGTATTGTCATTTTAAACAGTATGAGATTGATGGACACTACAAAATGGCTGTCTGTGCAATGCATGACCACTTTGCCGATCTGGTGCAGCAGGTAGACATACATACACTATGCCTGGAATCGGCAGCACAGGCGTGATATGAAGCACCATCCGACTGCACAGTGGCGCTATAGTAGCTCTTTAGTTCGGTTTATATAGTTGAAAAAAAGGAGATGAGCTGCGTTGACACTAACATTGTTCAAGCACGGCAAGCTGTATGGGGAAGGGGTTGCCAAGGGAGATTCGGTCATTGTACAAAACGGCATCATACAGGCCATCGGACAAGCACGGGAGCTTGAATTGCAATTGTCGGGTAAGGAATATGACACGGTGGATTGGGAGGACGCTTATGTGTTGCCGGGCTTGACCGATTCCCATATGCATTTGTCCATGCATGGCATGAAGCTGGCGATGCTGGATTTTACGTCGGCTACCTCGAAGGATGAGATGCTTGATATGCTGCGCAAACGGGTTGCGCTCACACCGCCGGGAGAATGGATTTTAGGGCTGAACTGGAACGAAAATGCGTTTATTCCTGTTGAGATTCCGACCCTCTCAGAGCTGGATGCCATTACGGATCAGCACCCGGTATATTTGACTCGTACATGCTTTCATACGTTTCTGGCGAATTCAGAAGCGTATCGGCGTGCAGGTATTGGCGAGAACACTCCTGATCCGGCTTCGGGAGCCTACGGAAGAAATGCGGATGGACAGTTGAACGGATTGATTTATGAGGAAGCGTCCACTGCCTTTACAAGTGTGCAGCCAGAGCCGGATTATTCGGTTAAAAAAGATGCAATCCGCCGAGCTTGTCTGGATGCACTACGACTCGGTCTGACGGCTGCACACACGGAGGATTTGCGTTTTCTGGGAAGCGTGGACACTATGCAGCGGATTTACAGGGAGCTGAGGGAGGAAGGCATTGCTTTTCGCACGCATCAGCTCATCTATCATCCGTTCATGGAGGAAGTGAAAGCGAAAGGGTTGCGTGCTGGTGACGGAAATGAGTGGTTTAAAATCGGTGCGGTAAAAATGTTTGCCGATGGTGCGATTGGTGGAAGAACTGCGCTATTGTCTGCGCCCTATAGCGATGCTCCACATACCAGTGGCATGGCGATTCAACCGCAGCCAGAGCTGAACCAGATGGTGGCGGCTGTCAGAGCCGCAGGTTTTCCGGTCGCTGTACATGCGATAGGGGATGGGGCGGCGCATATGATTTTAACAGCGATGGAAGCCCATGCGCTAACGGAGGAAAGTGGCTTGCCGGATCGTCTGATCCATGGACAGGTGCTGACTGCCGATTTGGTCAAGAGAATGGCGAAGCTGCCGCTAATTGCGGACATCCAGCCGCGTTTTGTAGCAAGTGATTTCCCGTGGGTACTGGATCGGGTTGGCGAGGGACGTACCGAATATTTGTATGCCTGGAAGAAGCTGCTGGACGCAGGTATTCCATGTGCTGGCGGCAGTGACGCGCCGATTGAGCCGTTGGACCCTTTTCTCGGTATGCATGCCGCTGTGACCCGCACCAAGCCGGGAGAGACGTATGAGGGGTATCTTCCAGATAAAAAGCTGGACATTCACGAAGCTATTCATCTCTTTACCCTCGGAAGTGCAGTGGCTGCGGGAGAAGCGGATGAACGGGGTTCGATGGCTGTAGGCAAAGCCGCCGATTTTACGGTCATTGACCGGGACTTGTCTGAGCGGCCACAGGCTTTACTTGACGTTAAAGCACGCATGACGGTTGTGAACGGAATCGTTGCATACCGGTCATAGACGGACGATAATATGTATGCAAAAAACCTTCAACCTCACGCTAAAAGTGGAGTTGAAGGTTTTTTGGCTTTTACAAACCACGCCGTGCGAAACGGTCTGCATTTTTCACACTGGACCATAGATCAGAGCTTGCCCCGCCTGCATACCAGTAGGCGAAGCCTGCAACCCCTTTATCCTGTCCCAAACGGTATTTACGGGTGAAGGATCGCCCTTCCTCCAACCATAGCTTATGAAGCTGGGTATCCCTGTAGGAAACCGTATACTGCTGAATATCATCATGCCAGATCGGTTTGGAGGTGGAACGGGGTACAAGCTGATTTTGCTCAATCAGTGAAATATCAGACGAAGCGACCGATTGACCACTGGCATTGAGGGTCCAGTTCCGTGTGAATAAAGGCAATGCCAATATCGCTTTATCCGGGTCGGTGGTTAGTAGAAAGCGCCGTACGCTTTCACGAAGCCACGGTAATGAGGATACGGAGCCGGGGGTCGAGCTGCCTCCCCAATGTTCGTCATATCCCATCAGAATCAAATAGTCTGCCGCAGCGCCAAGTTGCTTATAATCAAAGGCGGCTGTCCAGTCTGTACCGTAATCAGGAGATACACAGATCGCCAGCACAGCATTCAGGCTTTTTAACTTGGCTTTTAATTGTTGGATGAACAGCGTGAGCTGGGTACGATCCTGACCATCTACATTTTCAAAATCAATCACAAGCCCATCCAGATGATGTGTAGATACGGCATTCGCAAGCTGAGTTATGGTTTTGTTCCGTAAAACATCACTGGACAGGATTTGGTGCGTCATCGTTAGATTCGAACGGTTCCCTACCATCGCCCAGACTTTTTTTTGATGCTGTTTGGACCAGGTGAGGAGCGAGGTGTTTGTAAGATCGCTAATATTACCCGTTTCGTTTAGAAAAAACCAGCGCGGTGATAGGGTGTTGATGTTAGATTGAAGCACTGAGCTTTCAAACTGTTGAACGCTCTGATCATATTGCCAGCCTAGTCGGATGGAAGATGCCGTGGACGCTGTTTTGGAGGCATGCTGTGTTGAATACGTCAGCAGCCGTTCCAGAAGTGCTGCTGTTTCTTCGCGGGTCAGGGAAGACGTGGGGCGAAATTGGTTGTCCTCCCCTTTCATAAAGCCATAACGGTTCACGGTGGTTACAGCTTCAAGAGCCCAATCTGCAATCTTGTTGGCGTCTGTAAAAGTGGAAACCGCTGCTCCTGATCCCGTCGAGCGTATGAGGCGTGCGATCATCAAGGCTGCTTCTTGCCGGGTTACAGGGCTGTTGGGTTGAAACGTGGCGGATGTCCCTCCCTGCACCACGTCAAGCTGGGAGGCTGCTTCAATCCATCCGTAGTACCAGGCTTGTTTGGATACATCCCGATAGGAGGAGACCGATGCTTGTACAGGTTCCAGACCGAGTGTGCGATCCAGCGCGGTAACCCATTCGGCTCTCGTAACCGCCTTTTTGGGAGAAAAGTAGCCGGGTTGTGTACCTGCCAAAATTCCTTTGGCGTGCAGTGAGGTGATCGATTGATAAGCATAGCTGTCTGAAATATCCTGAAACGCCACACCGACTGCGGCTGCGGGAACGGTTAAACATGAAGCGGATGTAGTTATTATCGTCATGGCGGCAGTCGCCAACAGAGTAAGTTTGGTTAGCAAGCGTGATCGTATGAGGCTCATTCACTATAACCTTCTTTTTTATGATAGATTGTCAGACGAATCGTTCGTCACATGACGACTAATACTATCAAAAATAGTAAAGTTATTCATTGCTAAATTGTTGGAAAACACAAAAAAGCCCTTACCTGTAGAGGCAAGGAGCTTCACAATCGAAACTATTCTTTTTTGGCATACATTATACCAATCGTCTGTGGACCACAATGACTGGAAATGACACATCCGGCTGTTGTCAGCAGCACCTCTTGCGCTCCCGTCTCTTCCTGTAAACGGGCTTGCAGCATCAGCGCATCTTCCTCAGCCAAAGCATGTACGACAATAATGATATCGTTATCCATATGTCCGCGCTGGTTCAGGGCATTTTGCAGCATCTGATCCAGCGCCTTTTCACGTTTGCCACGTACTTTGTAAGCAGGTGTCATTTTTCCGTCTATTACTTTGATCACCGGACGAATTTTGAGCAGACTACCGATCAGATTTTGCATCCCTGAGCATCTTCCGCCCTTGTACAGATACTCGAGCGTATCAATCACGAATTCCGTGTCTATCAGGGGGCGGGTTCTCGTCAACATGTCCACAATTTGTTCCATTGTACTGTCGTTGGCTGCGGCGCGTGCGGCCTTCATCACGAGCATGCCAAAGCCGCACGACAGATTCAGGGAATCAAAGACGGTAACACGGCCTTTCGGGAACTCGGAAGCAGCGAGCAGCGCATTTTGATAGGTTGAGGACAACTCGGAAGACAGACTGATATATAAAATGTCGTCCCCTTGTTCTATGTAGGGAGCAAAGGCTTGAATAAAGTCCGATGGAGAAGGTGCGGCGGTTCGCGGCAAATGTCCCTCACGACTTACGCGCTGAAATAACTGTTCTGGCTGGATATCCACACCATCCCTTAAAGATTCATCCCCAAACACCGTATACAATGGTACAATGCCAATCTCGTACTGTTCGCGCCATTGGACTGGAATATCACTGGTACTGTCCGCAAAAATTTTGATTTTGTTCATACATTGAATCCTCTCTGTGTGATGCGGAGAAATTATAAGGATTGCACAGAGGAAGGATAGATATCCGCTGTGTTACTCGGAACGGCAAGACCCATGGCCAGAAGTGCAATGAAGCCCAAAATAATGAACGCATTAATGATTAGCCCTGCAATGGCAAATGCTTTCTTACGGTTCTTCAACGCAATTCCAATAATGCCGACCACAAGCCCGGCGCAATTCAATAACAGACTGCCTAAAAATACAAAAGGAAGCAGGACGGTTCCGGTTTGTTGCAGAACAACTTCTGGGTCCAGGGTTTGGTATTGGCTGAAATGAGCCAACAGATTAATGACCATAACAGCCAGAATGATATACCCGATCAGGCTGACGAGCGACATAATAAAAGAAGCAAGACCGGGACCGGAATGCTTGAGCTTGACTGGAGGCTGGAAGACGGGAGCTTCTGAAAAAACAGGATGCTCCTCAGAC
>NZ_JTHP01000049.1 GCF_000943545.1 Paenibacillus terrae | reverse complement strand
TGCATGCACGGTGTGGAGGAGGGGAAAAGGCGGAGATCATATCAAACCCTTACCTATTCCAATAATTTGATTTTAAGACCAAGGGCAATATGGCTTCGGCTGGCGATCACGTCAAGATTGTGCCGACCTTCTATTTCGTGAATAAGGACGGTACGAACCGGCAGCGTGTGGACTTGTATTACCACAATCAGACGAAGAGGCAGTATTTCGTGAAGATCGGCTCCAATCAGGATACCGTGCAGCGCACGATCAAATTGAATGATCCGATGCGGAATATATCCAAAACGGATATCAACAACACGGCTAATTTTGTGAAGAGCTACGGTTTCCAGCACTTTGTCCTTGAAGCCAGCAAACCAAGTCTGATTGGTGGTTATAGCTGGTTGGATCTCACCCAGCGCGTGCGAACGATGATCGGACCAGTCGATAACATCCCTGAAGGGGTAAATGTCAATCGCACAGTATCAGCCGAACAGCAATGGTACGGTGAATTTAGTTTGCCGGCATCTCCTTATGTCGTGCCATCTGGTTATAACATTATGGAATATGGTCGGACGCACAATGGCCTGAAGGACAGCTCACCGATTTGGCTTAAAAATGGATATATCGTAGTGAACTTCCAAATTGAAACGTATCGTAACGGAGAAGACAAGCCATACCTTAGGTACTATCGTTTACCTGGCGAATCTACACCACTGGACAATCAATGGCAAATGGAAGGCTTCAGTAATATCATCAACGATAAATATGGTCATAGATTTGCCGCACCGGACGGAGACGTAGCGTATTACCACGGTAACTTATCAAGTTATGATGATTTTAAATCGAATGTAACCCATTGATTTGGGAATTAAAATAATGAAAACTGACTGCATCAAGTATCCGTTGCTGTAAACAAGTCGCGTTTTTCTTTTTATTTACCACTTGTCCAAGTAAAGGAATAACAAAGAAAGATTCCATGAGTATATAGCTACATGAATAGGAATCTGGTACAATGTATTTAATAAAATACGTAATCCAAGTGGAAGCACCACTAAGCTGAGAACATCGGCTTAGTGGTGCTTTTTTGATGGGGAAGGAAGGCTTTTATGTTTAGAGATCTATTTGGAGTTAATTTTTCAGCAGGCACTGTTTTCATCTCTTTACCATTAACTCTTATTTTGCTTTATGTTACTCACCATTTATATTTAGCGAGAAGAAAACGATATTTGCCAATTACAGTATGCGCTCTTGTATTGACGGTATCGCAGCTCATATCAATTCTAGCATATGTATTTGGCTTAACAATTGAAGGGGAATTATTTCAGAAGATCTCTCTTACAAGTATAGTGCTTTTTATTGTTCTCTTGACTCAAGTTCAATGGATGCAAAAGAGATCTGAAAAGATAACATTATACACGTTAGTTATGATTTATCTAATTTTTGTGATTCTAGATTTCTTGATATTTTCAAACGTAATAATAATAATAATCTCACTCTTACTTTTAAATCAGCTTAAAGTGAATCTAAAAGCAGCAATCAAAACTACTATAATTTTATTGTTTCTGCCTCTTCAAGCTATCCTAAACATATTAGCGATTTTAACTAAATCAACAGATATGTGGGTCATATCCAATCTCTTACTACCTCTTATACTGATTATGATATTTGCTACATTACAAGATCGATTGAGCCGTTTACTTATGAATTCGTATTTTGCATCTGTCACTGATCCCCTCACGGGTATTTTTAATAAAAAGCAATATCACAAACAGCTGCAGACAGATCTTAACAAGCCGGGCAATATCATATATGCAATTTTTTGTGACATCGACAATTTCAAAAAATTAAATGACTCTGAAGGACATAATAAAGGAGACGAAATATTAATAAAAGTAGCGGGTATCGTACAAGAAGAAGTTAGTTCCTATGGTATTGCAGCTCGGTACGGTGGTGAAGAAATAGTTGCATATGTAAATCTTGAAGCAAGCGATATAGATATCAATACTCTAACTGAGCACATTAGAGCAAGAGTACATTCTGAAACAATTGTAACCCTAAGTATAGGCTACGCCAAAAGTGAACCTACAGTCACTTATGAACATTTAGTTCACATGGCAGATAAAGCCATGTATTATTCCAAGCAAAATGGGAAAAATCGTGTGACAGATTATGATGATATGAAGGTTTCAGGAAAAGCTACTTCTATGGTCAAATGATATCTGTAGAGTTATAATGAATAAAACTATGCGGAAGCACCGCTATTACAAGGCTTAATAAGCCTGTTTTAGCGCGTGCTTCTTTATTTTTAGGAGGCATAACATGAATGAAAATCTAACATATAAGCCCATTATTTTAGGAGAAGATGTTGAAACGGCCGCAGAAGTATTTTGGCCTTGGCATGAAGAAGAACATTCTACAATAATTGTTGTTGGATCTGCTACCAAAAGCCCAAGGTTGTCTTTTGTTGAACGTTTGATTTCAGAGATTCAAACCCAGGATAGAGAGGCCGTTTATCGAATAACAACTTCTGACAAGGTGCTGGGGGTGCGATTCGACAGTGACGCAATTCTTTGGTCCGAAAAAATGCCTGACCCATCAGAATTATATGAGGATAGAGATGTTTTTATCAACAATCGAAGATTTTTCTCTAGTGCTTATTTTAATCTAATTGCTTTTTCAAAAGGGGTGACTCGTAGTGATTTGATGCCTCCAACATCATATAAGTGGCATATGGAAGGACCATTAAACGGGTATATAAGAACAATTGAGAACTTAGAAGAGAGCCATGCTTTAAAGAACGAATTAAAGCATGAACTTGAAAAGCTATGTAGGGTTCCCTGGTTTAAGTCCAAAGAGAACGGAACGGTCTATTACCTTGAAGAAAGCGAAGACCTAACCATTAGAGCACTCTCCTTTTTGAGAGCTGTATGGAGTTTCTGGGCTATGGTTGGGAAGTTAGATGAACCGCAACAAATGGTGCTGGCAGTCGATATACCCAGAGAGCTTTTGGAAGTTACTCTAAATCCTTTGGTTACAGAAATTGTTTCTGTTTCATTTAATATACTTCGTTATCTCTCCTATGAAACCACTTTGGGGCTTCTCTTATCATCTGAGATGATGTATCCTGCACCGGAGAAGCAATTTAGAAATAAAATTGTTTTCAATACTGATTTAGATTCAGATTTCAACCTAAATAGCGATGACATTAAATTAGCAATAAATCCATTGCTTTATGAGAAATGGGACAAAGGTGAGCCTAATACAGGAGTATATTTTGACGATTTTATCGGGTCGCAAGTCATCCTAAATCCTAATATAAAGAACTGCTTGTAGTCAGTACGTTTTTAGTTTTTATAGATACCAAGGATCTGAAGACAGCCTTATTGTATTCTTCAGATTCTTTTTGTTTTTCATTTTTAAAGATTGGCTTCATCTTTTAGCTTTAAAATAAAAGTAATGTGTTCACTCTATGATTAACATTTAAGAAGTGATAAAATCAATAATTGAAAAGAAAGATTTGTATAACTTATTGTATGAAAAAGACCTTCCTCTGCCAAACGAACAAGCAAGCAGAATAAACACTTATACTTAGTTTTAACGTTAATTGATGTGGGTTTCTGCTGACGTGATTCAATTGATTGAGGGAACAATTTTTTTGAAACTTTTGATAAAAGGAGAAAATAAGATGGTATCGTGCGGCCTAGATTTTTACGAAATATGTAAAAATGGAATCAAACCTGTCGTTGAATTTACTGAGGGTGCACAAAATTATGAAAGTTTTGATCCGGGAATGAGAGCCAGATTGGTTTCAATGTGGAGAGGCGAGGATGAATGTTTTGGTTGTGAATTCGATTTCTCTGAATTTGAAGGATATAATAAATCCATTGAAACTCCTATATGGGTTGGCAAGAGAAATGATGAATCACTTAAATGGAGCGAAACCTTATATTATCCAAAAGATAAGATCGTTAAGTTTTATATTGGAGAGAAAGAGGAAGAGTTTTTTGTCTTAATCGAAAATATGAAACCGTTTTTGGATTTTAAGGAAAGTAATTCGAGAAAATCATATGTACAATGGTTGGAAGAACGATATTTAAAATATGTTTAACGAAATTACAAGTAAGAGGATTCAAACGTGCTAAGGTACGATGAATTACTTAAATTGCGGAGGATACAGAACTGAGTATGTTCCTAAACTCACAATGCTGGAATTAAAGAATAAGTCATTCAAGAAGCATGATTCAAGCTGAAAGTTAAAGGGTCGATTTTTCGTTTGTTAATTGAATTTATTGGGTGCTGAACTTTGAATTCGTTTGTTTTTCAAACTCAAAGAACAGGTCGAATTTTTTTCTTGAAAGAGGTGTCAATAATGAATTGCAATAATGAATTTCCCGACATTCAGGGAATAAACCAACTCGAATCGGGTGTGTTAATTCATAAGTATATATGTGTACTTGCTATGATAAATTATGGAACTCCAAAGGAGAAACTACTAGCAAAAAAAACTTTAGTTGAACTAGAACAAATAGTTTCTCTACACATCAATGATGCTGCTTTTCATTCAGCTATTGACCGTTTTGATTGGAGAGCAGAGGAAGTGGAGATCCAGAATGCATTTTCGTAGACCTTCAAAGTATTGGTTTTGGAGTCTCATACTTTTAGAATCAATATTTTTAATGTTAACAATTTTTCAGCTTAGCTTACTTATATCAACCAATCATCCAACTCTAACTGTAAAGACTTACTTCTTGCTAGGTTTTGGACTCTTATTAATAAATACTTATCTGTTTATTGGGTACTGTTATTTGGCGTGGGCAACACCTTATAAGAATAGCTTGCTTGATGTTTCTCATAAGAATCCTCAGGTACTAATTTATAAATTTGATCGTTATTTCATTATTGATAAAGTTCTCCAACAAGAAGGGCTAGATTATAAACCTTATAAAAGGCTTTCTCAAAAGGATCTCAGGGAAGTTAATTTATTGATTGAAAAAAGAGGAAGGTAGTTATTGTCGAATTTTTGTTAGAAATACATACCGGAAATATTAAAAATGTAAAAAAAATGAAATGACTTTATTCCTAATTGGTGGTATTATGGTAGTGCAATTATGATTTAGAGAAAAAGGCTGCACAATTTATAGTGTTTGTTTCTAATCAATATACCCATTTCTATAGATAAAGTATCTGATAGTCATTGGATTTTAACTAAAATTCTAATTGTAAATGTATTTAATTATTACTAATTGAATGACTCCAAAAGTTGCGAAGCACGCACAACTCAACCCTTATGGGTTTAGTTGTGCATTTTTTTTGTCAAATAATTCGATAGGAAAATGTAGCCTTGTTTAAAGCTTGAATTTTAAATAACCACAATGAGGAGGTTCAAGGGTGATTAACTTAGAAAAAGCGCAGATTGAGTTAATTAATTTAAGTAAGAAAGCATCCATTAGTTTAGCAAAAAGGGGATTAGGAGAACAAAAGGCGAAAGTCAGTGTAATTATAGATATCTCTCAATCAATGGATATTCAGCTTCACTCTGGAAAAATACAACAGGCTTTTCAACGGCTGCTCGCACTGGCCATGAACTTTGATGACAATGGAGCTGCGGACATTTTTGCTTTTGGTAAAAACGATTATTATCTTGGGGAAATTGAACAGAAAAACTTTTTTGAATTTGTAGATCGCGAGATATTAAATAAACATCAACTTGAGGGGGGGACTAAGTATGCCGGGGTGTTAAAACGAGTTGTAGATTTCTATTTTCCAGAAACAACAATTATCAAAAAAGGGTTTCTTGGCTTCGGGCGTAAGTTCTACAATGTTAGAAACATCAGGCCTGACTTACCTTGCTTTGCTATGTTTATTACTGACGGGGATTGCCATGATCCAGAAGAGACCAAAAAAATCATTCGAACTGCATCACATTTAGGCCTATTTATCCAGTTTGTGGGTATCGGTAGAAGTAATTTTTTGTTTCTTGATGAGTTGGATATTCTTGAAGATCGCTTCATTGATAATGCAAATTTTTTTAGTATAAATGATCTCTCTGAAATTACTGATAATGAGTTGTATGATCGGTTATTGAATGAATTTCCTGATTGGCTTTTATTGGCTAAGCAGAAGGGTCTCATCATATAATTTAAAGAAAGAGGGCAATGTAAAAATGAAGCAAGCAATTGCAGCCCTTAACGAAATGATTTCTCAATCTCCCTCATACTCTAATGCATCAAGGCATTTCATAATACAATCAGGGAAATTGAGTGAAACTAAACCAATTCGTTTTGATGGTTATTTGTTGACGGAAAAGGAAAAAGAGTTTCTTGTTGATTTAGTTAGGAAGAAGCTCTCGAAACGAGATATCCCAGTAGATGGAGAGGTTATTCTAGATTATCAGTTTAGTTTAAATGCTGGGCTTACTGATGGTTCTATCCATGTATATAATTTTTAGGGGGATTAATAAATGAGTACATTTACACAAAAAGTCTTAATGTTAAAGCAGGGTCTAAAGGATCAAGTTACAAAGTTTAAAAACAAGAATTTTCTTGACGCGGTAGTTGCAGGTTGTGCAATTGTTGCAGCAGCTGATGGTTCTATCGATAGCCAGGAAAAACAAAAAATGACTGGATACATTGGTCGAAGCGAAGAACTAAAAATATTTGAAATTTCATCCGTAATTGTTCGATTTAATCATTATGTCGACAACTATGACTTTGATCCGATGATTGGAAAAGTGGAAGCTATCAAGTCTATTTCTAAGTTTAAAGGGAAACCGGATATTGCAAAAGTTATAGTTAGTGTCTGTTGCGCAATTGGAGCAGCTGATGTTTGGATTGTAAACTAACTTGATTTTTAGGAAAGTTACCATATAAATGATGAAAGCTAAATATATCTCAAGTAAAAGGCTGGCCGTAGGATTAATCTGCGGTCAGCTTTTTACTTGAGATATATTTGAACTTTTTTTATTCTTATTTGTCAATAGGAAACCACGAGGATCAAATTAATAAAAAGTTAATTGAGTTAACTTAACTTAACTTAATGAAACTTTGAATATTAAAACATTAAACTAAGAATTAAGTTCATTTAAGAATCGAGCTGTCAGCTTAAGTTGAGTTAATAGACCTATACTTAAAAAGCTAAGAAGTTTTTCTTAATGATGTTGATGGTATTGTGCTATTGTTTTTTTTTGAATTTACAATATGAAAGCATTCTAAAAAATGGTCAGTGACGGTTGGGTCGAACTGTGTACCAATATTATTTTTTATTATATCAATAGCTTGTTCTGGGGCCATTGCATTACGATAACTTCGCGATGTAGTCATTGCGTCATATGCGTCACATACGGCTACGATCCTTGCTTCGATTGGAATCTCTTCCTTCGATAACCCTTTAGGATATCCCTTACCATCAACCCTCTCGTGATGATAAAGAACGATGTCAGGAACACAAGTGTTTTCAAATACAGGTATTTGAGAAACAACCTGATATCCTCTTAAAGGGTGTTCCTTCAGTAATAAAAATTCTTCCTCTGATAGTTGCCCCGGTTTATTTAATATTCCTTCAGGAATATAGATCTTGCCCAGGTCGTGCAACTTGCACCCAATATATATATTTTTACAGGCTTCATTTGAAAGCTTCATACTTTTTGCGACTTGATAGGCGTACTTGGCAACATTAGAGGAATGATATCCTGTATATCCGTCTCTAACTTCGATCATTGTAAAAAGGGTGGATATAGTATTTTTAGATATAAGGTCTTTCTTTAATATTTCGTTAATTGCAGTGCTAGATCGGCAAAAGTTAAAATATATTTGAATTGCTATTAGAATAGTGCCGAAAATTAAAAAAGAAACTTGAAATGCGAAGGGATCTTTCAGACCATTTATTATTTCAATTGCGAATAGAACGACTAGTACTATATTAAAGCTCCACAGAATACAAGAGACTTTATTCAAAAATTTAACACCTCCACAAAAGAAAAGCACCACGAAAATGACCTTTACGGACAAGTTCGTGGTGCTCCCACTTGATAGTTCTATTGATTTCCTTTATTGTATCAAATATATTGTGGTTTGATAAACCTGTCTGTAGACCTATAAAAAAAACCATTGACATTACGAAAGTCATAGGTTAATTTATAAATATACAAGAAAAGTTACAAATTATATTAAGAATTAAAAAATAAATGATTTTTCTGAGGAAGCACCTCTTACGCAAGAGAAAAACTTGCATAAGGGGTGCTTTTTGCCTTTTTTTGCTTCTGAACAGAAAAGCTTAGGGGGTAACTATGGAAGTCGGGGATGTAGTGGTTACAAAATTTAAGCAGAAGGGTGTCGTAAAAATTGCTCGTAAATATAGCCGTTATGTGACTATTGAGATAAAAGTGGCTAAACCAAATAACCACCAGATAACTGTTAGAAGTCGAGTACAAACAAGTGAACTACGAAGCATATCAAAAAAAAATGGAATGGGGTATAAGAATCATGGAAAAACAAATAAAAATTAGAGCAATAGAGATGGATATACTAAATGTTTTGCGAGGTGGAGTAGAGATTACACTGGACATTGCTGCACAATTAAACCGAACTTATTCAGCTGTGCATTCAGTACTGAACCGTATGGTAATGTACGATATCGTACAAAGAAAAGGTAATGGTATTTACTCACCTGTCAATGGAAATTTTATTGTTGCATCAGATGTGGAGGTCGTAGCTTACCGACGGAAGAGGCAAGATCGTTTATCATCAGAGGCATCTAATGATGTTATGAACATTAATCCTGAGATCGTTGACTTTGTCCGCTCTGAATATTTTAAAAATGTAGATCGCAGTCTTATCCAAAGCCGATTGAAAGAAAATGGAGTGCACATCAGTAAATACATGGTCAATCAAATTATTTATACGTATGGGATGGATCGAGAACTTTCAAAACAAAATCGTGAGAATATCACTTCAGATGTTGTCGATTATGTGCGTCTTCAATATTTTAGCAATGTTGAAGGAAGCCTTATTCAAAATCGACTGAAAGAAAATGGAGTTAATTTAAGTAAGTTTAATCTCAATCAGATTATCCATGCATAAGCGAATAGAGCATCATACCAATTGAAATGACTAACAAATAGTTGAATATAGTTATAGGAGATAATACCCATGTTTGATGGATTAATTGTTCTTCTGATGTTGTTTATTGTACTTGTATATTTAGTTAATTCAAGAAGTATAAAAGATGCTGCGATACACATGATCCAATCCGGAGAAATGATTGTGAAAGATCCAGATAAAGAGATACATAATCTTCAAACACAAAGTCGTTGGTGTACAAAAGGTATGGTCTCTATAGGCATCATTATATTGATTGTAGGGGTTGTGGTCATCCGCGATTTCGTGATTATACTTTTTCATTAATAGAATTCATTGTAATGAAGGGAGGTGTAATACATATGTCTATCAGTCTTAAAAAAGGTCACAAAGTAGACTTAACGAAAAGTCACCCTGACTTGACTAAAGTTACGATTGGTCTAGGATGGGACCCTGTTAAATCAGGCTTTTTCTCTAGTAACATAGATTGCGATGCTTCTGCTGTTTTGTTAGACGAAACAGGGAAACTTACGAAAAATGCTAATCTTGTGTACTTTGGAAATAAAAAAAGTCCTTGTGGATCGGTTGTACATTCAGGAGACAATCTGACAGGCACTGGTGATGGCGATGATGAACAAATCCATATGGATCTGAAAAATGTTCCCAATGATGTGCATCGAATTGCTTTCATCGTTAACATTTATAAATGTGAAGAGCGTAAACAGCACTTTGGAAATGTTAAAAATGCCTATATCCGTGCATTTGATCCGGGTAAGATGATTGGTAATGAACTTATTCGCTACGATCTGACGAATGACTATTCCAATATGACTGCGATTGTTTTAGGGGAAATTTACCGTCACAATGGTGAATGGAAGTTTTCAGCTACTGGTGAAGGTACGGTTGATACAAATATTAAACAACTTGTTGGACGTATTTATTCCTGAATTTTTCGAAACCGAAAGGATGTGTTAATTTATGGCTATCAGTTTATCTAAAGGTCAAAAAGTTGACCTTACTAAAACTAATCCAGACTTGGCTAACGTCATTGTCGGTCTTGGCTGGGACACGAATAAATATGATGGTGGACAAGACTTCGATCTGGATGCATCTGTTTTCTGTCTTAATAATGAAGGAAAAGTCATTAATCCAGAAAGGGATTTTGTCTTTTACAACAATCCCAAAAATGAAAACGGGTCCGTCGTACATACCGGTGACAACCTTACCGGCGATGGGGACGGGGATGATGAAACGATTACAATTGATCTAGCTAACGTGCCGGCGCATACTCACAAGGTTGCTTTCACAATTACGATTCATGATGCAAATGAACGTAATCAAAACTTTGGCCAAGTTTCTAATGCTTACGTACGAGTTCTGAATGCTGCAAATAATGAGGAGCTCATCAAATTTGACCTTGGTGAAGACTTTTCTGTAGAAACTGCAGTAATTGGCGGAGAGCTCTACCGTAACGGTGATGAATGGAAGTTCAACGCAATCGGTTCTGGCTATAGCGATGGACTCAAAGGTCTTTGTCAGGACTATGGTGTACCCCTGTAATCAGTGACACAGTCTATCATATCAAAAAGAGCCGCTTTAGTGCGGCTCTTTTCATGGAAACTAAGGAGGAAATGTTATGGCAATAATCAGTCTCACTAAAGGGCAAAGAATTGATTTGACTAAAAGTAATCCAAGTCTGGTAAAGGCGATTATCGGTCTTGGTTGGGATACTAATATATATTCTGGTGGTCATTCTTTCGATTTGGATGCTTCAGCTTTCCTTCTCCACAGTGACAATAAAGCAAAAGGAGAAAATGATTTTATATTCTACAACAAATTATCTGATCCAGCAGAGTCTGTTATACACACCGGTGATAATCGGGACGGGGACGGGGACGGCGACGATGAACAGATCATTATTGACTTTAGTAAGGTTCAACCACATATCCATCGAATTGCCATCACCGTTACTATTCATGATTATGTCAGTCGTTCGCAGAACTTCGGCCAAGTATCAAATGCTTACGTAAGGGTCGTAGATGAAAATGATAACAATGAATTAATCCGTTTTGATCTTGGGGAAAATTTCTCTACTGAAACTGCCGTTATTGTTTGTGAGTTGTACAGGCATGAAGGTGAATGGAAATTTCATGCGGTTGGTAGCGGCTTCTCGGGAGGACTGGTTGCACTTTGCAAAAATTATGGTTTGGATGCCAAGTAACTAGCTTGGAGCGAAAGCATTTAGGGTGCATTGTCTTCTAAAATAGGTAGTGCACCCAACAAAATTTTTAAATTGAGTGTATTTAAATCTATTTTTTGAAAACTAAAGCGTAATACAGGGGGTTATTATGGATATTATTTATGTAATATGGCAAGGGGTATTAAATAATTTTTCGGGTTTTTTCTCATGGCAAGGAATATTAGATACGCTTTCTACCTCTGAAGCATGGGGAAACATTCTATCGCTTGTTCTCCTTGAAGGTCTCCTTTCAGCGGATAATGCATTAGTACTAGCAGTTATGGTCAGGCACTTACCAGAGAAACAGCGAAAAAAAGCACTTTTCTATGGACTAATTGGTGCGTACCTTTTTAGATTCGTTGCTATCGGTATCGGGAATTATTTAGTATCAATGACCGCAGTTACCTTACTGGGTGCTGCATATCTTGCTTATATATCCATCAAGAACCTGTTCTTTAATGATGATGGTGGTAAAGTTCAAGGAAAACAACGTAGCTTTTGGGGAACCGTTTTGGCCGTTGAGGGAATGGATATTGCATTTAGCATTGATAGCGTGATAGCAGCATTTGGTGTCTCAAAACAAGTGTGGGTTCTTTATTTAGGCGGTATTCTGGGGATTTTGATGATGCGAAGTATTGCACAATTATTTATCAAACTAATACACAAATATCCAGCATTAGAAAAGACAGCCTTTATCATTATTTTGATTATCTCCTCTAAAATGGTAGTTGGTGTTTTTGGCATTCATATTCCACAGCTTGTATTTTTCATCCTATTGTTTGGTCTTTTCTTTGGAACTATTGTCTTGAGTATGATTCGTTCCAAGGCAGCAACAAATGCAGATAAGAGCTGAACCTCAAAAGGAGGTTTGGTTTCAAAGAAAAATATTTTTTGTGAATAAGGAGGACAGGCGGTGAAATTATTTCATCATTTATCATTATCTAAAAAGGAGTCAATTTTCTATATAGAACCGGAAGAGTTTGAGAATCATTCCCCGAAGGAAGTTCTTGCATATGGTGTTGGAGCCGCGCTTTATATGCCGGCAACAAGACCATTTGTCGTTAATGATCTCTGTTCCCAAAAACATAAAGGTCTCCAGTCTATTGTTCTAGACCTGGAAGATGCAATTGGTGACCAACAAGTTATAAAAGCTGAAGAGACATTATGTTTGACTCTAACTCAAATCGCGAGACATTTAAATGAAGGACTCCTTTCAACTCTGCAATTACCACTCTTCTTTATTCGAGTTAGGAATCCCGAACAATTAAAAAGGGTCATCGAAAAAATTGCTGGTGAAGTTATCTTAATTACTGGATTCATTCTTCCAAAGTTCAATGTATTAGAAGGAGTTAAATACTTTGAAATCCTTCGGTTATATAACAAGTCAAAGCCCATATCACATCCAACATTGTACGGACTACCAATACTTGAAACGGCTGATGTATTATACAAGGAAACTCGACTGGATGCACTTATCAATATTAAAAATGTTCTCGATAAAAATAAGGATTTAGTTCTAAATATTCGGATAGGAGCAACTGACTTTTCTAGTAGGTTTGGTCTTCGAAGAAGTCCAGATATGACGATCTATGATATTTCAATTATTCGTGATTGTATGTCAGACATTATTAATCTCTTTGGCCGGGCAGTTGATAACTATGTTATTTCTGGACCTGTATGGGAGTATTTTTCTTCAACTGTAAGAGTATTTAATTCACAGCTTAAAGATAGCTCCTTTGAAGAAACAATGATAAACCCGGGTAAAAGACCAAAATTACAAATGATTAGTAGGTATGAGGATGGACTTATAAGAGAAGTGTTACTCGACAAGGAAAATGGGATTATTGGGAAAACTATTATTCATCCAACTCATATAGATTTGGTTCAGTCATTGTATACAGTTACTCGTGAAGAATACGTAGATGCCAATTCAATAATCCATCATAACAATGGTTTACATGGTGTTGTTAGAAGCGAATTTCGTAACAAAATGAATGAGATAAAGCCTCATTTAAATTGGGCATATAAAATATTAATTCGAGCAAAAGTATATGGAGTTTTGAATGATAATATGGACTTTACATCACTGCTTGATGATCAGGCTAGATGTCTAATCCAGGTTTGATACAGATGGCGAAAATCAAATTCGAGCGTATAAGCATTGCTGTCATAACGTCGATTTTATAAATAAAGGAGAACATTTCATGTTAAGCACGATGATGAAACAAATCCAAAGACCAACTATATTGGGGAGCTACCCTCCTGAAGATGTCACGTTTTTATTGAAGGATCTGTCAGAATTCAATCTGGAGATAGGAACAGAGGATCGAGAGGAGGCAATACAAAATGGAAGGCATTATTCAGAAATGCTGCCGATTGAGTATAAGCCGTCCAACGAATACATACAGCTGTTTCACAAATTGTTAAGGGATAACGCTCGTCAAGTTGCTAGTGCTGTTGCAACAGTAGCGGAGCTAATCTTTCGAGAACATGGATCAATAACGGTTCTTGCATCATTAGCTAGAGCAGGCACACCGATTGGGATCTTAATAAAGCGATATCTAAAGATGGTGCATAGTGTGGATCTGCCACATTATAGTATTTCAATTATTCGAGGTAAGGGAATAGACGAAAATGCACTGATATATATGCTTCAGCAACATCCTGACCATGAAATTCAGTTTGTAGATGGGTGGACAGGAAAAGGCGCTATTAGACAGGTATTGATAAAGTCGGTTCTAGAATTCAATCAACAATATAAAACCTCTTTGTCGCATGATCTTGCTGTCTTGGCAGACCCCGGCGAATGCGTAAATACTTTTGGAACTCGAAAGGATTTTGTTATTCCTAGTTCTTGTTTAAACTCAACGGTTTCGGGTCTTCTGAGCAGAACAGTAATTAGAAATGATCTCATCGAAAATCATGAGTTTCATGGTGTAAAGTTTTATAAGGATTGGGGAAAAGATGACCTTTCTCAGCTTTTTGTAGAAACTATATGTGCCTACTTTTACAGTGTTACAGAAGAGTCTTCACGTTTAGCACTAGGTTACCTAGAATGTCCTGATCAGCGATCAGATACATGGAAAGGAACTAAAGACCTTCAGGCGATTCAAAAGGAGTTTAACATTAGGGATATAAATCTGATAAAGCCAGGTGTCGGAGAAACTACAAGAGTGCTCTTACGAAGAGTTCCATGGAAAATTATTGTAAACGACAAGGAGAATACTGATCTGAAACACATACTTGTGTTGGCCAGAGAACGGGGGGTAGAAATTGTTGTAAATACCAAATTGGCTTACGCATGTTGTGGAATTATTAAACCGTTGCATGATGAATGATTTAATATTCTCGTTAGTATATTCTTATGTACAAACTTAACCTGGGAATAAACCGCTATAAATATGACGGTCATTTGATGGTCTCTCATTTTAAATGGACCTTTTCTCGAACAATAAATACTCTGATATAATAAAAAGGAGATAGAATTTAATTGGAGGAAAAATGAATTCTAATATTTCACTTGAAGAAATTGATAAATTACTCTCAGGAGATCAGCAAGCTTTTACTCAATTTTATATTGAATACCATGCAATGCTCTATCGCCATGCACTTAAATATATGAATAATCATGAGGATGCTGAAGATATTGTTCAAGAGGCTTTTACTCGTATTTATCTTAACATTCAAAATTTCAATTTCTCTTGTAGATTGAGTACGTGGATGAAAGCGATCGTCAAAAATTTATGTATAGATCGTTTTCGTAAAAAAAGTGGAAAACCATCCTTATCCTTGGATGTACCGATAGGTGAAGATAATTCAAGCTTTAGGGACACAATTGTTGATGAAGGAAAGCTTCCTGAACAACTTATTATTGAAAAAGAAGAACACATAGGTATTTTAAATATAGTTGAAGAGATGCCACTCTCCTACAGAGATGTATTTGTCTTAAGATTCTTTTCTGACTACTCAATGAAAGAAATTGCAAAAAATCTTTCTATGGAACTGAATACAGTAAAGACAAATATTTTTAGAAGTAAGAAATTTTTAAAGAGAAAAGTATTACAATCCTGATATATTCCACATACTTAAAATCGTATATTCCTTGGTATCACAATATTGACAGGTGCAATTAACAAGGTGAAAATCACATTGAGCTCATTATTAAGATAGGAATCCGGCAACAAGGGGCCGTTGTTCCCAGACCAGCATCATTTCCTCCACATTGTCATCGTGTAAAAAATTAGAGTTTATCTTTTATTTCGAAAAAATTAAAATTATACTATAGATAGAGGGTAATATATGAAGCTGCGAACATGCTGTGGCAAGGTCATGGAGTTAGAAGTTATTAAGGATGAGCATGATCCGGAAGATTTGATTTTTTCTTTTAATTGTAGTGTATGTGAAGAGGGCTACGCGGTAGGATGGACTGAGATATGTGGAGATATTATATATCTTGAAAAGGATGCATTACAGCGTTTAAAGAAAAACAACAATGCTTGATATCAGGAGCGATCACCATGTTTCTACTGTCTTTTCTTGGTTTCATCATTTTTCTCTATGCTTTTATCGGCCTGATCTTAGGAATACTTTGGTTTGCTTTAGCAAAAATTTTAGAGCTTGATAATCAGAGCGATTATTGGAGCCTCATATTAAATTCCCCAATTGGTCTTGCATATTTTTTAGTTGTGATGCTATTTTTTTGGTTCCCTGCATTACTCCCCTTTATGCGGCGATGGAAAAGCATATTTATGTCCAAAATGGAAGGCACTACTCAATATCAACAAGTTACATGGCAAAGGATTCTTTTAAAGCCATTCCGGTCGCTAAAGGAACATATTTTTAATTGGTATTACATTCAGTAACATATCCGATACTACAGGTATGAAAAACCACCAGATAGCTAGGCTCTCAAACGTATTCCCGGTGGTTTTCATATTATTAGGTCAACCAATGATGGGACTGTTTTCTCTAATGAGCTTATCTTCGTAACAGTGGTAAGCGGACTTTACATATGGTGCGAATGTGAAGTAGTGCAAGATCAAATTCTTTACGGTGGTACAGTTAATAGTTAATTATTTATTAGAGAATCATAAAATCACGTCAAATATCGGTGGAAGTCTTGGAGGTTTATTAATGAATCTTGTTAATCGTGATATGTCGTACTTTGAAAAATATCAAAAGGTAAACCCCGCGAAGTATTTAAGCAAAGGTGTAAAGAAAAGTAGGTTTCGAAAAGCAAAAAAACAGATTAGGAATCGAGTCTTGTACGCAATATTGTTGTCAAAAGATATAAAACTATCCGAACTGGCAAATAAAGTCGGTGTGTCTCCAAGAGCAGTGATTGCTTGGGTTATGGATGGTATTGTACCAAATGAACATAATATGGGCAAAGTGTGCGCTGTTTTAAATTATCCTCATCACATTTTGTTTAATGAAGAGATAGTAAACAGAAGTCCAATTATATGTGTTCAAAACCAATCTAAGTATTATAAAAGGGTAGTTGCTTTATCTGCGGCTAAAAACAAAATTCTACATGGTCTAATGATTGTGTACGATATTTCCCTTAATGACTTAGCGAAAGAGCTAAATTTAACCCACTCAACGATAAGAAAATACATTCACAATAAATTTTTACCTGATATACAAATTCAGAAAAACATTTCTGATTTCTTCAAAATACCAGCAAATGTAATGTTTTATGATGCGACGAACTAAACTGTTACAAAAAAGACAGTTATCAAAAGTCAAATGAGAGGTATTTGACATGGAAGATAGATTAAAACAAGTTCAAGAGTTTGAGAAAAAATGAATTCAAGCACATCGAAACAGTTTGTTTACACGAAAGACAGAGCTACAACTGTGCTCAGGATGCAAGAGGATTATTCACAGCATTTTTCTTTGGCCAAGTCTGACGGTACAAAGCAAGGCTAACGACACTAAGCTTCGAATTGATAGGCCTTCCTATGTCCTTACTCTCCGAAACTACTGGAAGGTGGTGACATGACATTTTGGAAGATAGTAAAAAAGGCAAACCTACTAATTCTCATGGTCAAGCCAAGCTACTATCCTATAGATGAAACCTCACTTACGTGAAGAAACCCACATCTCGAAGTGAGTGGGTTTTTCGGCTATCTAAGAACACATATTGTGAGTTAATTCTGACATTTCCTTTATAGTTGTTCTACTTCTGGAATAGAGAAGAACATTTGCTTCGCCATGTCTCCGGTTGCTTCACCCAGACGAGTTTTTCACCGGCTTTATCAATAGTCCGGGAACGTGGTGCCACCCGGAACGCTGTAACTATAATAAACAACGCCCTTTTGAATCGTTGGCATTTTGGGACTGTTTTGTACTTAGGCGGATAGCCGATAAACAATGAGAACCTTCGAAATCTTGCACAAAGTTATCTTACATATGTTGTAGCCTTATTGCCGGCATAATCCTTAATCACGATCTTTAGCGAGCTGGTGCGGGAAGTGGGGGTAAAGGTTAATTCACTTAGCTTTGTTCTTCCCCGTACAATGTAAGGAAACTTTTTCGACACATAAGTCACGCCAAATTGCTTGGGTACATCGTTTTCGTATACATATAAATAATGCCAATCCTTCGAGGTTGGTAGAGCAAGCGTATACGTTGATCCAGTGACCGTTACATTCTCTTTTGCGTAAGGCTCTATAGTCGTGTCTGCGAGATGCCCGGTGTATGCTACAGGTGTATGATTGCCGATGGCGATACGTAATGTGTAGCTATCGCCGTTTGTGGGTAGATCGGTAAACGTAGCCGTTTCAGCTCCGCTGTCTGCAGTAATGGTTTTATGGAATGCGGTGTCCGTATAGTCGGTGGTCAAGGTCAATTTGACCGTTCCGTCCGCTTCAGAGGGATTTTTCCACATTATCGTAGCCTCACCGTTTCCTTTGGTTTCCACATTAATGTGACTGACAGCGGCATTCAGATCATAATCTAATCGAGCCGGTTCGCTTTCCGTTCCATCTGCTCCGATTGCGGTGAGCGTTAATTCACCGGATTTATGGTTTAGGGACTTAATATAATAGGTTGAGTCATAAATTCCCCCGATATAGGAGCCGTTCTCATACAGATTGTATTGTTTAACTTTGGAGTAATCCTTAAGGTCCCAGGCTACGATCATTTCGTTCGTATCGGTCAGTGCCTTGGTGATTTTGAATCCTGTCGGTGCGGCTGGTTTCAGGACAGAACCGTCTGTTATCTTGATTTGGCCGATATTCATCTGATAGTTTTTGATTGTTTTATTCGCGTTATCAAAAGATAAACCGAAAGCTGCAATCGTTTTTCCCTGATAGGCACTCAAGTCTATACTACGGCTAACCCAGCCTGTAGTTTGTTTACCAGAGTTGGGGACGCTGACTTTTACGACTTTATCGGGGATATCCTTAAAGATCAGTCTGATACTCAGAACCGAGCTGTCATCAGAGGAAGGCTTGTTGTACGTGATGGACAAGTTTGAATTCTTGTTTACCGACAGATCCGTTTTATACAGGCGTAAAAAGTTATCCGAATCCAGCTCTCCGTTAACGACGAGGGAGCTGCCGCCCTGATAAGCGCCCACAGGCTGATAGGTAAACCGAGTCCCTTTGGTATAATTCGGGCCATAGTCGTAGTCAACCGAGAGCGGTTTACCTTGGGTATCGAGCCACCATTGCCAAGTCACCAGGATATCTTGAATATTGATGTTGGACCATTCCTTCGGATTGGAAACAACTCCGTTCACCACATACTGCAAGCCATGTCCAGTATTGAAGCTGGTGTTAAAATGGGAACCACGGATGACAGAACGTTCAGCGATATATGCCGCGATACCGTCCCAGTTAGCGCCCGAAGCTTTTACATCAGACAAATCTGCACTTGCGTTTCTTTGTGCATGGACGGGATTCTGGTTCGGACCGGACCACCAGACACGGTCACGGATAAAGGTCATCCATTGATACGCATTGTCAGCTCTGCGATTGGTGTCCTGCCCGCCAAACTCTTCATCCAGCGCATTATGCGTGAAATCTGCTCCCAACGTCGCGATACTGTTCATCGGCTGCCCGTTATCACCGATATTCAGACGAAGATCGTATTTTTGCTTCCATCTGCCAAAGTCACCGTTCCCGCCCTCAATACCAGCAAAAACGGTCTTAAGAGGGTTCAGACCCAATTGCTTGGCATGGTCGCGGGAGCTTTTCAGCTTCGCTTTGTCCCACCAATAATTCAGAAAAATGGAGTCGGACACCTGCCCGTATTGCTTGTCTTTGACAAACGGACTGTTCACGGCATTAAATTCATTTTGATAAGCAATTTTCCCGGTTTCGTTTATGGTGGAGTCGTACCATTGCACATACATGCCCTGATCCCGCAAGTATTTCATAAACTGTTTGTAACGGGGGATGTCCTCCGTAGCTACGCCTTTTGAAGCTTCCTCCTGGTTGATGAAGTAGCCGTCATAGCCATAATATTTCGCCATTTCGATCAATTTTTTGGCTACCGGAAATCCACCCTGAGCATCCTGCACGAGCATTTGCTTATACGTTTGCGGTCCACGGTCATTATCCGAGAAAAAAATACAGGCGATGGAGAGAACGCCGTTCTTGTGCGCCGCATTCGTATAACCCGGATTTGGAATGTTCAGTATGCCGAACTCGAACCATTTTTCCGTCCAATCCTTTTGGGGATCGTACAGCTCTTCGGGTACATGGGCGGTAGGCATGCCATGCCAGTAGCCGTAATAGTCGGTATATTGCCAGTAATTGAACAAATATTGACTGAATTTATTGGTATAGGAATAGCTATCGAAAAAAGCGTTTCCATAATCGCCGCTGAGTGTAAACATTTGCGTGTCAGGGCTTAAAGCAGGGTGAGCCTGTGTGGCTGCAAAGGAGCTGTTTCGTTGTTGCAGTGGGACACGGGCGCGAAGCATATCTCCATAGACATCTTGGGTAGGAGTCCAGTCCAAAATATGTGAGCTGGCGTACCCATGCTGATAAGGCTGATTCGGCCCTTTGGCGCTTTCTCCTTCATACGGGAGGGTATCGCCTGCATAAACGGATGGAGAGAGTGTTTGGCTTAACAGGACGGAAGTCAAAACCAGAGCAGTCCATTTTAAAGCGAACTTGTGCACCTTGTTGCGTTTCATAGCTCATCCCCCTAACGAGTATTTATCCCCCTAAAGATAATCAATAAAATTGTTTTTAAATAGAGGCTAAATTAAAGATATGACGTTTAAATTAAAGAAAATCATGCTTTTTATGAATACGCTTACTTATTACCTGCGAAGGACATGGTATACTTTATTTACGCATGAACGATTCTGGAGGGTTTATAGCATGAAAAGGGGCAAGAGATACATAGCTTATTTTAAAAATAACATGTTCCTGAGGATACTACTGTTGTTCTCCTGTATTGCCATTTTGTCGATTATTACGATTGCATATGTCACGTATGTATCCATTTCGCAATCCATTGTTCGACGGGAACTGGATACCCAGAAAGCAGCGATGGAAAGTGTTGATCGCTATATCCATCTCCGGCATGAATCCGTCCAGAACATGGTGCGAGACATGTACCGGAATGAGGTGCTCTCGATGAATGTTTCCTTTTTTATGGATCACGCGTATTCCGAATATGTACAGCACCGCATGGACGAAATGTACATGGAGAGTCATGATTATTCAACAGATGTACTCACCTATTTTAAAAATTGGCTGGATGAAAATAGAGATATCAGCAATTTGATTTTGTACAGTGCCGACCAGCAATATTTGTCCACTTTCAATGAGAACAAGCAATTCAAACAATTCCCGGTGCATGTGGCGCGTTCCTTTGTACCGGATGTGATGGCTGCCGAAAGCAAAAGTGTCTCTGCTCCGAATTACTGGATTCGGAAGGCGGTCGATCAGTGGAGCCCCTCGTTATATTCGTTACAAGTCCCCATTAACAATAAGCAAACACTCAAAAATACGGGTCAGCTTCTGGTGTTTCTAAATTCCAAGAATATTTCCAATGCACTTACCAGCTACGGGAACAATCTGAAGGGAGAAATTATCGTTCTGTCCACCCATGGAACGGTTCTGTTCGATTCAAGAAATAACTATTACGGAAAAACGTACCCTTATGTCGAAGTGACCCGATCGTTATATGACGATGTGGACTCCGATGTTGGGATCATTCAGGCGAAGCAAAATATGTACATTAACAAGCTGATTTCTCCAGACGAAGGGTATGTCGTGATTGGGGCAGTCCCTAATGAGGAAATGGCGGAATCGTACCGGGGTATCCGTAATACGATTTTGACAATCAGTGTCGTTTGTATTCTGTTTGCTGTGCTGTTCCCTGCCTTCTTCGTCATTAATTTTGCAAAACGAACGAATCGGATTATTAAATTCACTCGTCAGGTGAAAAATGGCGACCTTACAGCTCGCATCCAAGACCCCCAAGAGGATGAGCTGGGACAAATTTCTCGAAGCTTCAACGATATGCTGGACGAACTTAATCTATATATTGAACGGGTGTATAAAGCAGAGATCAAGCAGAAGCAAACGGAGCTTGTGGCCTTGCAGGCACGTATTCATCCCCATTTTTTGTATAATACGCTTGAAGTGATCCGCATGCGGGCGATTTCCCAGGGAGCCAAGGATGTAGGAGAAATGATTTACAGCTTATCGGTGTTGTTCAAAAGCCTGGTTCAGCAGAAAAAAATATACACGCTTAAAGATGAATTGGAGGCTTGCAGATTATATCTTGAGTTGTTCAGAATACGCTACAAGGAAAGGTTCGATTACACGATTACGGTCGACCCCGAGCTGTATCCCCGTTCTGTCATGAAGCTGATGCTTCAACCCATCATTGAGAATTATATTGTTCATGGTATCCAAAGCGACCGGAATGATAATGTGCTGACCATTGATGTGCGGGAAGCGGGGGAGGTTCTGCTGGTTGAGATCCGCGACAATGGAAAGGGCATTGAAGGGGAGCGTTTGAAAGAGATTCTAGCGGAACTGGAGCGTCCGGAAGAAAACGGACAAATGTTTGGACTACGCAGTGTGCACACCCGACTTCGGTTTTTGCACGGAGCCGATTACGGTATTGAACTGGAGAGCCTCATTGGTGAGGGAACGACGATTCGGGTACGATGCCCCAACAGGGAAGGGATGGATGCCATATATGTATAAAGTATTTATTGTCGACGATGAGCCTTTTATCATTGAGGGATTATACGATATTGTGGATTGGACCTATTTTGGACTAGAAATTGTCGGACATGCGGAAAATGGATACTTGGCGATGGAAGCGCTGGCCTCCAGACCCGTGGACGTACTGATTACGGACATCTCCATGCCAACGATGAATGGTCTCAGTCTGATTCATGAGGCGAGAAAGCTGCATGCTGACTTGAAGGTGATTATTTTGAGCGGATTTAATGAATTTGATTACTTGAAGGAAGGCATGAAGCTCGGCATCGAAAATTATCTTCTGAAGCCGATTAATGTGGAGGAACTGGAGTCCACTTTATACAATACAACGGAGAAGCTGGACAGGTCCCGATTGGATCAACGATATGAGACGTTCGGGGTACAGGTTCTCAAGGAAAATACGTTGTACCGTTGGCTGACAGGGCAGATTGCGCCTACAGAATTTCAGGAGCGTGCCGAATTGGTAGGTTTTTCGTTAAATATCCCCTTCATGGGGGTAGCCGTGTTGCGGACCGAGAGGGATTCGGCAGGAATGCATAAACGGTTAAGGCAGTACATTCAGCACCAGCCCGATTTAACGTTGTTTCGCGATGTTGATGCGGATAGTGTAATCATTGCTGCATTATCGAACCATGATGAGGGCAGACAGGACTTGATGATGCTGCTGGAAGAATTTACTGTTCAGTGGTCGACGGACGGGGAAGAAACGGTTTATATCGGGATAGGCAGTGCCGGTTCGCTTGCTGCTGCTCCACGCAGCTACAATGAAGCAAAAAAATCACTGGAATATTTCATGATATATGGTGACCGCCGGATTATTGACTATACGATGCTGGAAGAGGGCGAGGGCAACGCTGGCGAGACTTGTTCCATCGACTGGAAGGATTATGCGAAGCTAATTATAGCAAGAGACCTGGATGCGCTTACCGCACGGATTCAGAGTGATATTGAGCAAATCCAGCATCTTGAAAGTGTTACCCCGGATGAACTGCGGAATATGGCGCTGGAGTTGGTGATCCGGTTCAAGATGGAGCTGGAGAGCATCAAGCATTCCAATGAGTCGGAACGGTTTCAGCAGGGGCTTCACCAGATAAAATGCTGTACCACATTGGCAGAGCTGGTGAGTGCGCTTCAGGATGTGGCGGCAGAGACGGTGAATTCATTGCTGCAAGATATGAAAAACCCCATCGTAAGTCAGGTGCTGTCCTATATCCATGTTCATTATGCCAAGGAGCTATCATTAAAAGTATTAGGATTCCAGTACCATCTTCATCCCGTTTATCTCGGTCAGTTGTTTCATAAGGAAACGGGTGAAACCTTTGCTGAATATATCAATCAGTACCGAATTAATAAGGCCAAGGAGCAGCTTAAAAACACGAATCTCAAAGTGCATGAAATTGCGCGGAACGTAGGATATTGGGAGACGGGATATTTTTATAAGCAGTTCAGAAAATATGTGGGTATTTCCCCGACAGACTATAAGGGATTGGGATAAATACCAGGTGTACATGGATTTCTTTAATTTGTACCTTGGTTTATTAAGTTTATCTTCTTTTTGAAAGTGCTTTCATTAGTTAAGGTTAACGTAGTTGCTTCATAAATGAGGATTTTGCAAAATCCTGAAACAGAAATGAATGAAACGACAGGGTCAAAGTCCATTTCATAAGGGAGGATCATAGATGGGTAAAAGCAAAATAAGCTACTCGTTTGTTCTGGTGATGTGTATGGTGTTGACGCTCATTCTCAGTGCTTGTGGAGGAAGCAGCGGTGGCGGGGAAACGACGAATGAGGGAGCGGAAAAGCCGGTAGAGCTGATCTGGTATACCATTGGTACACCTCAAAAAGATGTAGATCGGGTGATGGAAGAGGTTAGCAAGTACACCCAAAAGAAAATAAACGCCACGATCAAAATGAAAATGGTCGATTGGGGCGACTACCAGCAAAAAATGCAGGTGAATGTGGCTTCGGGAGAGCCAATGGATATCGTATTTACGGCTTCCGGTGGCTTTGATTATGTACAAAATGCTAGAAAGGGCGCATTCATGGAGATGGACGACTTGCTTGACAAGTACGGTCAGGATCTTAAAAAGACGATTGATCCTGCGTTTCTGGAAGGCTCCAAGGTGGATGGGCATCATTATGGCATTCCTGCCAACAAGGAGCTTCCGCAGCAAGAGGTATGGCGGTTCAATAAAAAATTGCTGACCCAATACAAGCTGGACCTTCCAAATGTCCGTTCGCTGGATAGTCTGGAGCCTCTGCTCAAAACCATTAAAGAAAACGAGCCCGGCGTAACAGCGTTTGGCATGGACAAAAACTATGTTCCCTACGTTCCATATGACTATATCATTCAAAACCTGCCGATGGCTGTCAAAATGGATAGCACGGATTATAAGATCGTAAACATTTTGGAAACGCCTGAAATGAAGCAGGCGCTGACGACGATGCATAAGTACTACAAGGCCGGGTATGTATCACCGGAAGCGGCAACCACAGGCTCCACCAATGATTTAACAACGTCTGGAAACTGGTTTCTGGATCGTGCGCAAACTCAACCGCTGGCCGATAATCTATGGTCTGCAAGCTACGGCTATCCGGTTATATCCACCCCTGCGAGCGATCCGATGGTGACTAATACGTCTGTACAGGGCTCCATTATGGCGATCTCGGCTAACTCGGCAAACCCCGAAAAGGCGATGCAGTTCCTGAACCTGCTGAATACAGATCCGGTATTACGTAATATGGTTGATTCCGGTATTGAGGGAGTGCATTACAAAAAAACAGATGGCCAGTATATCGAAAATCTGGCTGATTCCAAAAACTATGACATGCCTTCGTATTCGCTAGGCAACAATATGCTACTGTATCTGAATCCGAATGATCCGGCTGACAAATGGGAGCAATTCAAGAAGTTCAACTCGGAGGGAAAAAATTCTCCAATCCTAAGCTTCAACTTTGACAGCAGTAAAGTATCTACGGAGATGGCAGCAATTCAGAACGTCAAAGAGCAATTTTGGGCTTCACTGATGACAGGCACGCTGGACCCGGAAACGAATCTCCCGAAAGTGACTGAGAAATTCAAGCAGGCTGGTCTGGATAAGGTGATGGCGGAAGCGCAGTCCCAGCTTGATGCCTGGAAGGCACAAAACAGCAAATAATACTTTAGGGTCGTGAAATATAAGAGAGGATCGGGCGGGTGTAAGTTACGCCCGGTCTTTTTTCAATAGCTATTTTAGCTATTACAGATTGGGAGGGAATACCTATGGCCGCATTTTTCAGAAATGTGATTAAAAACAAAGTTATGCTGTTCATGGTGCTGCCCGGCGCTATCTGGTTCTTCTTCTTTTCATACCTGCCGCTGGTCGGTACAGTGGCTGCCTTCAAGCAATATCGTTTTAACAGGGAAGGATTCTGGGCCAGTATTTATACGAGCAAGTGGGTGGGCTGGGATAACTTCAAGTTTCTGTTCAATAACAACGATGCCTATGTCATCACGCGAAATACCCTTTTGTATAACCTGGTCTTTATTATTCTCGGACTTGTTTTTTCGGTAGCTATGGCTATTCTGCTCTCCGAGCTGATTAATAAACGATTAGCAAAGCTGTACCAGACAGGCATGTTTCTCCCGTATTTCCTGTCATGGGTCATCGTGGGCTACTTTGCATTCAGCTTTCTGAGCATGGATCGGGGAATGCTGAATCAAATTCTCGCAGGGTTTGGCATCGAGCCGATTCAGTGGTATTCGGAGGCCGCCTATTGGCCGTACATCTTGATTTTAGTCAGTCTATGGAAGGCGATCGGCTATAACAGTGTCGTTTATCTGGCTTCGATTTTGGGCATCGACAAATCCTTGTATGAAGCAGCCATGATAGATGGAGCCAGCAAATGGCAGCAAATTCGTAATGTGACGCTCCCTTTGCTCTCGCCGATCATTATCATTATGACGCTGCTTGCAGTCGGACGGATTTTTTACGCGGATTTTGGTTTGTTCTATCAGGTTCCGAGAGATTCGGGCACCTTGTATTCGGTAACGAACGTCATCGACACCTATGTATACCGTGGGCTAAAAACAACGGGGGAAATCGGGATGAGCACGGCCGCAGGTTTGTATCAGTCAGTGGTTGGCTTTGTTCTGGTCATCTTATCTAATTATGTTGTACGAAAAATAGATAAAGACAGCGCTTTGTTCTAAAAAAGAGGAGAGGGGTGTGGGCTGTGGCTTCTGGAAAAAAAAGAAAAAAACGAGATTTCCATCATATTTCACGGGGCTGGAATGCTGTTCTGAATGTGGTAGCAGGGGTGTTCGCGTTCCTGTGTGTATTTCCCTTTTTGTTCGTCGTCATTATTTCCCTAACCGATGAGAAAACGCTGGCGCGGGACGGATATCGGCTGCTCCCGGCTCAATGGAGTCTGGAGGCTTATCGCTTCATATTTCGCACCAGTGATACGCTACTGCGCTCCTATGGGGTGACGATTGCCGTAACGGTCATCGGTACGGTGATCAGTCTCATTCTCATTTCGTTATATGCGTACGCCATTTCGCGAAAGAGCTTTCGTTACCGGAGATTCTTTTCCATTTTTGCGATTTTAACCATGCTTTTTAATGGTGGAATGATCCCGACCTATATGGTCGTTTCCCAATTGCTCGGGCTCAAGGATACGATTTGGGCTTTGATATTGCCGCTGGCCATGAATGCCTTTTATATTATGATCCTGCGCACATTCTATAGCACCAGCGTGCCAGATGCCATCGTTGAATCAGCCAAAATAGATGGGGCAGGTGAGTTTTACACATTTTTAAAAATCGTGCTTCCGCTCTCTCTGCCCGGACTTGCGACTATTGGTTTATTCAGCACACTTGGTTACTGGAATGACTGGTTTAATGCCCTGTTGTATATTGACAATCCCAATCTGGTTCCACTTCAGTCCATGCTGATGCGGATTGAATCCAGCATTCAGTTCATCCAGCAAAATTCGCAAAACAGCTCTATGAGTCTGGCTGCGCTTCAATCGATTCCGCAGGATACTTCGCGTATGGCGATGGTGGTACTGGCGACGCTGCCTATTATATTCGCTTATCCCTTCTTCCAGCGTTACTTTGTGCAGGGACTTACGGTTGGGGCTGTGAAGGAATAACAGGGAAGGAGAGGGCATGAACATGTTGATTTATAAGGATAAAAGCAAACCGATTGAAGAACGGGTGGAGCACTTAATCGGTTTGATGACGATAGAGGAAAAGGCGGGTCAGCTTGTGCAGCCCTTCGGCTGGCAAGTGTATGAGCACACAGACGGGGAATTGTCCCTGCATCATGCTTTCAAGCAGCAGGTGCAAAATGGGGGAGTCGGCTCCTTATACGGAGTGCTTCGAGCTGATCCGTGGACTGGGGTGACCTTGGAGAATGGCTTGTCTGCCAAGCAGGGGGCGGAGGTCGTGAACCTGATCCAGCGATATGCAGTGGAGCATTCCCGGCTAGGCATCCCGATTCTGATCGGCGAGGAATGCTCTCATGGTCATATGGCAATTGACGGCACTGTATTTCCGGTTCCGCTGTCCATCGGCAGCACGTGGAATGTCGATCTGTATCGTGACATGTGCCGCGCGGTTGCGACCGAAACCCGCGCTCAGGGCGGGGCGGTCACGTACTCACCCGTGCTTGATGTGGTGCGTGATCCGCGCTGGGGACGCACGGAGGAATGCTTTGGCGAAGACCCTTATCTCATCGGCGAATTTGCTGTTGCCGCCGTGGAGGGGCTTCAGGGGGAAAGCCTGCACAGCGAACATAGCGTAGCAGCCACATTAAAGCATTTTGCAGGCTATGGCAGCTCGGAGGGCGGACGTAATGCCGGACCTGTGCATATGGGCTGGCGCGAGCTTTTGGAGGTCGATCTGTATCCATTCCAAAAAGCGGTGGAAGCAGGGGTGCAATCTATTATGCCAGCCTATAACGAAATCGACGGGGTCCCGTGTACAGTGAATGCTGAGCTATTGGACGATATTCTTCGTCAGGCGTGGGGATTTGACGGTCTGATCATTACGGATTGTGGCGCGATTGAAATGTTGGCGAGTGGACACGATGTAGCCGAGAATGGATCGGATGCCGCTGTGCAGGCGATTCGCGCAGGGATTGATATGGAAGTGTCTGGTGAAATGTTCGGAAGTCATCTGGTCGAGGCGGTTCACGCTGGCAAGCTGGAGACGAGTGTGCTGGATCGGGCGGTTCGCAGGGTGCTCACGCTAAAATTCAGGCTGGGTCTGTTTGACAAACCGTATGTGAATGCGGAACGAGCGGAGCAGGTGATTGGTCGGGCGGAGCATATTCGGTTGGCTCGTCAGCTTGCGACTGAAGGGATTGTGCTGCTCAAAAACGTCGATAGAACGCTTCCCCTGCCGAAAACCTCCAAGCGTATTGCGGTCATCGGCCCGAATGCAGATCAGGTCTACAACCAACTGGGCGATTATACATCACCGCAGCCGAGAGCCCGTGTGGTAACTGTACTTGATGGCATCCGTAGCAAGCTGGGGAAGGATCAGGATAGCGTTCTGTACGCACCTGGCTGCCGGATCAAGGGAGAATCTCGGGAAGGCTTTGAAAATGCACTGGCATGTGCGGCTGAGGCCGATACAGTGGTGATGGTGGTCGGAGGATCCAGTGCCCGCGATTTCGGGGAAGGAACGATTGATCTGAAAACCGGCGCCTCGAAGGTATCGGATCACGATTGGAACGACATGGAATGCGGCGAAGGCATCGACCGGATGACGTTGGGGCTTGCGGGGGTACAGCTTCAACTCATGCAGGAAGTCTACAGCCTGGGAAAGGAACTGGTCGTCGTATATATTAACGGGCGACCGATTGCTGAGCCGTGGGTGGAGGAGCATGCGCACGCTATTTTGGAAGCATGGTATCCCGGTCAGGAGGGGGGACATGCAATCGCGGATATTTTATTTGGGGATGTAAATCCTTCCGGACGATTAACCCTCTCCATCCCTAAGCATGTCGGGCAGTTGCCAGTATATTACAATGGCAAGCGTTCCAGGGGCAAGCGGTATCTGGAGGACGATGCCGCGCCGCGCTATCCGTTTGGCTACGGTCTCAGCTACACGACGTTTAGCTATGAAAGGTTTACATTAAGCGCCAATTCGATCCGAGTGGGTGAATCCGTTACGGTTACAGTCGATGTAACCAACACGGGCAAACAGGAAGGGGCTGAGGTGGTTCAGTTGTATATCTCGGACACGGTGAGCTCGGTGACCCGTCCAATCAGGGAACTCAAGGGCTTTTGCAAGGTTGTATTAAAGCCTGGGGAAACACGCTCAGTGGAGTTTGTTATAGGCTCCGACAAGCTGCAATATATAGGACGTGATCTACAGCCAGTCATTGAGGCAGGTCGATTTTCTATTCAAGTAGGCAGGCACTCCAAGGACACCCTGTGTGCCGAGTTGATCGTACGGGAGGATGAATAATGGAGCGTATCAAACGCCTGATTCGGGAATTATCGGAATGCCAATGGCTGGAGAAGCTGGATTTGCGGAGTTGGAACATTACACAATCCACTTACCAAACACCAGGTCAATACGAAGACGCCGCACCTTTATCGGAAGGACTGGACCTCAAGCGATTCCCCAGCAGTCAGGGGACGACTTATTTTTTTCGAACGCAGTTGGTTGTACCGACAGCGTGGTTGAGAGAGCCTTTTGGATTGGTATTTGAGTCCGGGGGAGAAGGATTGCTGCGGGTCAACGGTGCTTCCTATCACGGGCTTGACCGCAATCATACCTATGTCACGCTTAATCCGCAGGTCATCGGGCCTTCACCGGAATTGGATATAGAATTGTTTGATCCTGTACCCGAACCCGTTGATCCGCTCAATCGGCAGGCTGTCATTCAACCCCCGATTTCTTCCATTACAAGCTATCTTGTACGTCCAAACAAGCCCGTACAGAGCCTGATGTATACCATTACCGTCGTCAGCGAAGCCGCTATACTGCTGGCTGAGGGTGATATCCGCAGAATACGCTTGCTGGAAGCTCTGTATGGGGTGATGGATCGCTTTGCGAATCTGGAGGAAGACGCCATTCGAGAAGGGGGTGCGATTTCAGCCACAGAAAAGGAGCTGATTCGGCAGGTTCAGGAGATCGGCGGAAATGCGCAAGGTTTGGAGCACATGGTAGGACAGTCGCACATCGACATTGCCTGGCTGTGGCCGATGCGCGAGACTGTACGGAAAACAAGCCGAACCTTCTCAACGGTGGATACGTTGATGGACGAATACCCGGCATATCAATATGCGCAGAGCCAACCGCTGCTGTTCTCTTTTGTAAAGGAAAATGATCCAGAGCTGTATGAACGGGTCAAAGCGAGAGTCGCCGAAGGACGATGGGAGCTGGTCGGGGGGATGTGGGTAGAGCCTGATTTGAACCTGCCCAATGGCGAATCACTCATCCGCCAAATGCTGTATGGTCAGCGTTTTTACCAACAGGAATTCGGCAAAACCTCTCATATCGAATGGCTGCCGGATACGTTCGGCTACTGTGCGTCCCTGCCGCAGATTTTAAAGCATGGGAAGATAGACTATTTTATGACGACCAAGCTCGGCTGGAATGATACGAATGTGTTTCCTTACGATTTGTTCCACTGGGTGGGCATTGATGGCACTTCGATGTTGTCCTACCTCAATCATGGTGTGAATGAAAATACACGGCCGCAGGACATACATGACCATTGGCAGTCCTATCGCGAAAAATCGGCTCATCCTGAGCACATGTTGCTCTATGGACATGGAGACGGCGGCGGCGGAGTTACGCGTGAAATGCTGGAATATATAGAGCGTTCTCCGCTAATGGTGGGACTGCCCGCGAGTCGGTTCAGCACGGCGGGGCAGTTTTTCGCAGGCATAGATCAGGCGCATCCGAAGCTTCCCCAATGGCATGGTGACTTGTACCTTGAGCTGCATCGGGGAACCTACACGACCCACGCCCGCAACAAACGTAATAACCGGAAAGCGGAGGGATTCTACCGCGAGGCAGAGCTGTGGAGCACGCTGGCATTACCAAAGCTGGAGCCGGAGCAGGCGCAGGACATCTATTCGGCATTACATGAGGGCTGGAAGCTGATTTTGTTGAATCAGTTCCACGATATTATTCCCGGCTCGGCGATTACCGAGGTTTACGGCACTTCGGATAAGGAGTATCAGCAAATTTTCGAATGGGGACATGTCGGGCTCCAACAGGGAATTGCGACGCTGGCGGCTCAAGTGAACACGGAAGGCTCGAGGACAGGAACGCCGTATCTTGTGTTTAACAGCCTGGGCTGGAGCCGTAGTGCCGTGATCCATATCGCTGCGGAATCGGCAGAGGGATTGTGTGCTTATGACTACGCTAATGATGAAGCCGAGCGGCTGGACACCGATGTGGAGGAGGGCGGCATTTCGGTGCGTATTCCAGACATTCCTGCACTGGGCTACAAAACGATTTGGCTGGAGCGAGAACAGGCCGGAACAAGTGGACAGTCCGAAAAAACTGTGAATTCTGGATCGCTGGAGGATCGCTGGGAGACGGCATTGTATAAGGTGCAATTTAATGAGCAGGGCGAAATCATTCGTCTGCTGGATAAAGCGGCAAACCGTGAAATTGTGAAGCCGGGGGAACGGGCAAATCGTTTTCATTTATTCCATGATCGTCCGACGCTGTGGGATGCATGGGATTTGGATGACCGCTATGAGGAACAGGTAGCAGGAGAAGCCGAGTTGCTTGAAAAACGCTTAGTGCTCCAGGGAAAAACGAAGGATGTGCTGCGCTTTCGATGGCGAATCCATCAATCTGAAATGACGCAGGATATGATCTTTTATCATCATGAGCGGCGAATTGATTTCAAGACGCATGTGAGCTGGAATGAAGCGCACAAGCTGCTAAAGGTAGGCTTTCCTGTAGATGTGGTTACGGACAAGGCGACCTATGAAATTCCTTTCGGTGCTTTGGAGCGGCCGACCCATCGGAATACAAGCTGGGAGCAGGCGCAGTATGAAGTGTGTGGACACCGATTTGCGGATGTTTCCGAGCACGGCTATGGCGTGAGTCTGCTCAATGATTGCAAATATGGCTACGACATTCAAGACAGCACCATCCGTCTGTCTCTGCTGCGTGCACCCAAATGGCCGGATAAAGATGCCGATCTGGGCGAGCACGATTTTACGTATTCGCTATATCCGCATGTGGCAGACTGGCGCAGCGCCCATACCTTGCGTCATGCGGCTGAGCTGAACCATGATATGCCTGTTGTGCAACAGCAAAAGCACAGCACCGGAGTGCTGCCGAGCAGCGGATCGTTCATTAACTTTGATAGCCGTCACGTTGTGCTGGATACGATCAAGCCGGCCGAAGATGGGCTGGGGACGGTTCTTCGTTTGTACGAATCTTCTGGGGGACGGGAAACGATCAAGCTGACCTGGCCTTACACGTTCAACGCAGCCTACGTGTCGAATGCGCTGGAGGAACCCGTGCAGCCGCTTGAGCTGGAAGGTAGCTGTCTCACGTTGTCTTTTATACCTTATGAAATTAAAACGATACGTTTGCAAAGGAGCGAAAAAGCTATTGGAACAATTCAGGCTTCCCAAAATACCGATGCCCGACCTTGACATGCCGCAGGCTGTTCAGGATGTACTCAAGGAAGCGGAGCAAGCACTGGCTCACAGGCCGAAGCTGCTGAAGCTGTTTAAAAACTGTTTTCCGAATTCGCTGGAGACGACGACCAAACTAATGGATGATGGGACAACGTTTCTCATTACAGGTGATATTCCGGCTCTTTGGTTGCGGGATTCCGTAGAGCAGGTTATTCATTATGTGCCGTTAGCCAGGGAGGATGCTGATTTACAGCGTATCATTGGTGGTCTGATCAAGCGCCATATTCATTATGTCCTCATAGACCCGTATGCGAATGCGTTCAATGAGACGGCGAATGACTGGCACTGGAATGCGGCTGATGAGACGGAAATGTCGCCATGGGTGTGGGAACGAAAATTTGAGATCGACTCGCTTTGCTTTGTCATTCGGCTGGCTTATATGTACTGGAAGGAAACGGAGCTTACCGATATTTTTGATTCAAAATTCAAGACGGCTCTGCGTAAAATGGTGGATGTGTTCAAAACGGAGCAGCGTCACCAAGAGCAATCTGCGTATCGGTTTACGCGTAATAACGGCATTTCCACCGATTCCTTGCGCAATCAGGGACTCGGTATGCCTGTAAATTATACGGGGATGATTTGGTCGGGCTTCCGTTCCAGTGATGATGCTTGCGATTTCCACTACAATATACCCGGCAATATGTTTGCGGTGGTTGCTTTGCGGCAGATGCAGGAGTTTGCGGAGTGGGTATTCCGTGATATGGACTTCCTGAACGAGCTGAAGGAGCTGGAGGCTGAGGTGGAGCACGGTATTCACTTGTACGGCATTTACCGCCACCCGGTATTCGGGCCTATATATGCTTATGAAACGGACGGATTTGGCAACTACTGCCTGATGGATGACGCAGGTACGCCGGGATTAATGTCCATTCCGTATTTGGGCTATACGACGGCGGACGATCCTATCTATCAAAATACGAGACGCTTCGCTTTAAGCCAGGAGAATCCGTTTTACTTTGAAGGCAAGGCGGCCAAAGGCATCGGAAGTCCGCACACCCTACCGGGTTACATCTGGCATATGGCCCTGTCTATGCAAGGATTAACGGCCCAGACCGCAGAAGAGAGGCTGGAAATGATCCGGATGCTGGAAGCGACAGATGGGGACACCGGATATATGCATGAAGGCTTTCATGCCGATGATCCCACGGTTTTTACGAGAAAATGGTTCGCCTGGTCCAACAGTCTGTTTGCCCAGCTTGTGTATAAGGCCATGAAGGATGGCTTGTTATGAATGAATCCATAGTAAACCCATCCATCGTTGTTTTCAGTGAGCAAGGCTTTCCCGCTATAGGGAGCCTGTTGCCAGACGGGGCATTTCAGGGAGTTGCAGACGTGGTGGTCGTACGAGCCGATGAACTGGCTGAAACGCTAAAGCATATGGACAACGGCTGCTTTGTCAATCTGCATGCACCGTACTTCCCCAAGTCCGCCTGGACCGAAATCGTGGCATTTCTCCACAGGGGAGGGGGGCTGCTTAACGTCGGGGGAGCACCCTTTAAGCATCCGGTCCGCGATCCTGCTGATGAGTATGGAGACTGGGTAATTGAGACTGAGCAGACTGCGTATCATCAGGAACTGCATATTCATGAGGTGCTGAGAGTGGACGCGTCGAAGGTGGCTTCCCTGGTCGCATCAGAGGATATTCCTGTGCTGTGTGGTCAGGAGTCTCTGTTCCAGGTGGCGGATACGTGGAATCTCGTTCCACATACGACCAAAAGCAGCGATCTGCCGCACCAGATGGGCTCTGCCGGGCCGATAAATACGCGAATTTATCCTTTGCTCAAGGGAGTAAGTAAGGACGGACGGGACATTGCCGCCCCGGTGGTGCTATGGGAGCATGCCCGAGGTCTGTTTGCCAGCGCACGCTGGATGTTTGCTCATTTGCCATTGACGGATACCTTTTGGGAAAAGGATGGTGAACGGTTGCTTGCCCAATGGGCGAATTTCTGCGCCAAGGGGACGACGGAGCTATCTCTCAAGCCGAACTATGCGGCCTATGAGCCTGGAGAACGCGCTATACTGACGCTTCAAACCCAAAGGTTGCAACGAGACAAAGCCACGCACAGGGATCAGGAAGTATGGAGTTTTGACCTGACGGTGGAACAAGTGTTGGATGACGGCGGCCAGCAGGTATGGAGCCAGCGTTTGCAGATTGAGGTTAGCAGGGAGCAAGGCTTTGTACGTATTCCCCTTACCTTTTCCATCCAAAGCGGGTTGTATCGAGTTATTTGCCGGGCCGAATCACCGGATGGAGAAGTGCGCATGTTGAGGCAGGGGTTTTGGGGGCAGGATGCCGGGCTGCTGGCCGAAGGACAGAACATGACGCGCAGCCGGGATTATTTTATAAAGGATGGGCGCCCGTTGCCTGTTGTCGGCATGACCTATATGACCTCAGATGTAGCACGGAAATTTCTGTTTTTGCCCAATGCAGCCGTATGGGACCGGGATATGGCCCAGATGGCCAAAGCGGGTATCAACTGGATTCGTACAGGGGTATGGACGGCTTATCGCAATATGATGCAGATAGACGGGCACGCCTCGGAAGAGGCGCTTCGCGCGATTGATGCTTTTTTGCTGACAGCCAAAAGGCATGGATTGCAGGTGACGTTCACGTTCTTTTCTTTTACACCGGAAACATGGGAAGGGGTTAACCCTTATCTCGATCCGCAAAGCGTGGAAGCACAAAAGCGGTTCATTCGCAGTATTGTCAGCCGTCACACGGCTACAACCCATGTGGATTGGGATCTGATTAACGAGCCTTCCATGTTTGATCCGTCGCGCATTTTCGCGGATGGTCCGCGTTCTGCGAGGGACTCATGGGAACAGGAGGCGTTCAGCACGTGGTTGAAGCAACGGCACGGCAGTATTGAGGCTTTGCAGGAAGCGTGGAACATGACGCCACAGCAGCTTCACCGTTTTGCTTCTGCCACGATTCCTGAGCCGGAGGAGATCAACTTCGGTGTTCAGGATATGCATCAGGCCAAAAAGGGGGCCAAATGGCTGGACTACTGCCTGTTTTCGATGGATATGCACAATCTGTGGGCCGAGCAATTGGCGACTACAATCCGGGAGCTTTGTCCCGGGCATTTGGTAACTGTAGGTCAGGACGAGGCACTGGGCGCGCAGCGGCCATCTCCGTTTTTTTATGAGGCGGTGGTGGATTATACGACGGTGCATTCATGGTGGCTGAATGATCATTTGGTGTGGGACGGTATTTTTGCCAAAACACCAGACAAACCGAATCTCGTGCAGGAAACCGGAATTATGTATGTCGAAACGCCGGATGGTCGAGCCAAGCGTTCAGAGGCGGAGCTGCGCGACATGCTGGAGCGCAAGTATGCGTATGCCTTTTCGACTGGTGGAGCGGGTGCGATTCACTGGATCTGGAATACGAATTTTTACATGGATAATGCCAATGAATCGCACATCGGGGCGCTACGTGCGGATGGGACCGAGAAGCCGGAGGCAGAGGTGTCTTACGATTTTGGGTGTTTTATGAATGATATTCGTGATCTGTTTACGGACCGGGAGCTGGAGGAAACGGTTGTCGTGTTTCCGTATTCCAATGATTTTTCCAACCGATCACTTGCTTTTGGTGCCACAACGCGGCTTACCCGGGTGATGTCCTATGATCTCAAGCAGCCGTTTCGTTCTGTCTCCGAGTATCATCTGGACTCGCTCAAGCGGCAGTTACCGAAACTGATTATGATCCCTAGTGCGCACAATTTCGACAGTACATCGCTGGAACATCTTCTGGAAATGGTGCGATCCTTCGGTGTGACTTTACTAGTCACTGGACCGTTGGGCCTTGATCCTTACTGGAAAGTGAGCGACCGGGTCGATGATATTATTGGGCAGCGTACGCTGGGCAATGTCCAACGGGAGGAAGTGCTGAGTCTGGAGGGTCAAACCTTCCCTGTCTCATTCGGTCAGCGACGAATCGCTGAGGTGGCTAAGGAGGAACAACTGTCACTGGAAGCGGCTGGAGCGATGGGTGATGAAGTCGTGAACCTGCGGCTTGGCAAGGGGCTCTTGATCTGGAGTCCGCTTCCACTGGAGTTGAATGGCAGGGATGAGCCGATTGCTGAGCTATATCGCTACGCCCTCACTGCCGCCGGGGTGGAGCGAGAGCTGGAGTGGATAGACGGTGGCGATCAGCCGGGACTATACGGACGTAAACTCAACTTCGAGAACGGGGGCCTGTATATTTTCGTATCGGAGTTTTCCAGGGATACCCCGGTGCGTATTCGGGATAAGGAGACTGGAATATCCTACGCTTTTCTGCTGCCAAGGAGCCGTTCTGTCCTGTTTGCTGTGGATCGCGAAGGACGGTTGCTTGCGGTATATCGTCCCGAGGACGTGAATATTAAAGTGATGCAGTGAACAAATGTCAGGTCATGACATACGGTGGGGAGATATACGATGAGCGAGCACAGGGATGAACCAATCAACAATCAAGCCGGAAGCAGGGAAGCGGGCACATACACAGACAGCAAGACGACAGCACATATTATTTCTCATACCCACTGGGATCGGGAGTGGTATTTGCCTTATGAGAAGCACCATATGCGCCTGATTAGCCTGATGGATTCTCTGTTGGACAAACTGGAGCAGGACCCGGATTATAGAAGTTTCTACCTGGACGGGCAGACGATCATTCTGGAGGATTATCTACAGGTTCGCCCCGAGCATAAGGAACGGCTGGAGCAGCATATTCGCAATGGTCGTATTTTTATCGGACCCTGGTACATTTTGCAGGATGCTTTTCTGACCAGCGGCGAAGCCAATGTACGGAATATGCAGATCGGACACCGCGATGCCGAACGTTACGGCAATCCGTCCAAGATCGGATACTTACCCGATACGTTTGGTCTGGTTGGGCAGACTCCGCAGTTAATGCTACAGTCGGGGATTACGAATGTTTTCTTCGGAAGGGGCGTAAAGCCGACAGGGTTTAACAATACAGTGTCGGATAGCGGCTACGAGTCCTCCTTTTCGGAACTGTTATGGACGGGGCCAGACGGATCGGAGGTACTGGGTATTTTATTCGCCAACTGGTATTCCAACGGCAATGAGGTGCCGGTAGATGAGGCGGAAGCCAAGGTTTATTGGAAGCGTAAACTGGATGATGCGCAAAAATATGCTTCAACTGGCGAGCTGCTATTCATGAACGGATGCGATCATCAGCCTTTACAGCTTGATTTACCAGAAGCGATCCGTACGGCACAGAAGCTTTATCCGGATATCGAGTTTGTTCATTCCAATTTCAACGATTATCTGACCTCTCTGAAACAGGCTTCCCAAAGGCAACTCTCGTCTGTGAAGGGAGAGTTTCGCAGTCAGCGCACGGACGGCTGGGGAACGCTGGTGAATACGGCTTCTGCCAGGGTGTATTTGAAACAGATGAACCAGTTGGGACAAGTGATGCTGGAAAAAGTGGCTGAGCCGATTGCGACCTTCGCGCATCTGTTAGGGCAGGCTTATCCTCATCATTTGTTCACCTATGCCTGGAAAACACTGATGCAGAACCATCCGCATGACAGTATTTGCGGCTGTAGTGTGGACGAGGTGCACCGTGAGATGGTGAGCCGGTTTGATAAGAGCCGTCATGTAGCCGAGAGCATTGTGGATGAAAGCATAGAGGTCATTGCGCAAGCAGTGGATACGACGGGCTTCAGTCGCTTTGGAGAAGATGCGTTGCCATTCGTGATTTTTAATACGTCAGGCTGGGAACGCAGTGGTATAGTGTCGGCAGAACTGGAAGTGGTGCGTCTGTACTTCCGTGAAGGATACACGCTTGAGGAGGCCGCCCATCGAGCGAAGAAAGTGGATCTTTCCGGGCGCGTACTGGTGGACTGTGAAGGGTATCCGGTGGCATGCAAGGTGGAGGACCTCGGGCTACAGTTCGGTTATGATCTGCCGGATGACCGATTCCGCCAGCCTTACATGTCTCGTCGGGTTCGCCTTACCTTTGAGGTTGAACGTGTGCCCCTGCTAGGCTTAAAAACCTATGCTTGGCTGAGAAGCAATGTTGAGACGGACTCCTCTTCGCTTTTTCATGGCAGTCGAAGTATGGAAAATGATCTGCTTCACGTCGAAATTGCGGATAACGGCTCTTTTACCCTGACGGATAAGCATACAGGCCGCAGCTACAAAGACCTTGGCGTATATGAAAATGTTGGTGATATCGGCAACGAGTATATGTTCAGGCAGCCCGAGGGAGAGCAGGCGCTGACCACCAAAGATTTGATCGCTGACATTCGCGTGCTTGAAGATACACCTTATCTGGCATCCATGGAGATTATCCATCATTGGGAAATACCGGCCTCTGCGGATGAAACGCTGGAGTAGGAGCAGCGAGAGCTGGTTTATTATCCGTACCGCCAGGCTCAGCGCTCCCGACAGACCGTTCCGCTGACGATACGGACTGTCATTTCTTTATCTCGGAACAGCAGGGGTGTTTCCATGGAAACCACCTTCAACAACCAGGCCAAGGATCACCGACTTCGCGCTCTGTTTCCGACAGATATAGATTCTGCTGAGCATCGGGTGGACTCCATGTTTGAAATTGCAATCCGGGACAATGAACCCGCACCTGAGTGGGAAAACCCAAGCAACACACAGCATCAGCAGGCGTTTGTGGATGTAAGCGGGGAACAGGCTGGTCTGACCGTAGCCAATCTCGGGTTGAATGAATATGAAATGCTGCGTGATGGACGTAACACGATTGCAGTAACGCTGCTTCGCTCAGTTGGCGAGCTGGGTGATTGGGGATGGTTCCCGACGCCAGAAGCGCAATGCCCAGGTGAGTTTACCGCCCGTCTGGAGATCATTCCACATGATGGCGACGGTATTCAGTCCGGCGCATATACAGAAGCCTATCAATACCAAATTCCTTGGATTGTAAAACAAACGGGGATTCATGCAGGTACAGTTGCTCCAGATTATGCGCCGTTTGGTTGGAAAAGCGCGGAGCTCTCTTTTTCCTCTATGAAAATGAATGAGCTATCGGGGGATGTGCTGTTACGCTGGTACAATATGAGTCATAGTATAGCCGAATTAACTATCAAGCCCGGGCCGCAGCAGTACGATTTTTATAAAAGTAATATCCTCGAAGAACAAGGAGAAGGCATACTAATGGATTCTTCTGATGAGTTACATCAGGCTGTAAAGCCGCATGAAATTATCACGCTTGGCTTCAAAGTGAAGCCCCAACAATAAAGAGAAGAAGGCCATAGCAGCATGCATGTTCAGCCCCGATGATGAGTTATTTCATCGGGGCTTATTATCATTTTGTTAAAAGTGAATAGTAGAAAGGGAAGTTTCCAATAGTGCCTCACTCAAAGTCTAACTCATTGAGCATGATTTTTCTTTGTCAAAATTCTTTAAATGAATTTGATCTACTAATCGGTGTACCAGGTAAAGGGAAGCTCGGCGTAAAACAAGCTTCCTGCTTCAATCTTTCTCAGTACAATCTCCACGGTTGTCATTTTATCCAGGATCGACCTGCAGGCTACAGCCAGAGGTGGGCTTGTAAACCTTGTGATTTTTCAAATGGTTGTAGGAAAATTTCAAAAATTAAGGTATGGATAACGACAGTAGAAAAATTATGGCGCTTTCTTAGGGAAGGTGATGTATTGGCTAATACAATCATTTTTACGATCAAGAGTCTCCTGAATCCCCCAAAAAAGACGAGTAATATGTGTGGTATATAGATAGATTGAGTTGGTAAGAATGATATTATCAGAAAATGTATAAGTCATCGAAAGGAGACGGAAAATGTGAGTGATAACGGAAGTAGGAAACGAGAGCCTATATGGAGTGATACTGAAGACATGATCCTGGCGGATATAATTTTGCAACATATCAGTAGGGGTTCAACACAGTTAAAGGGTTTTACTGAGGCATCGGATCGATTAGTAAGTCGTACTAGCGGAGCATGTAGCTTTAGATGGAATAGTTTTCTCCGAAAAAAGTTAAAGAATGAGATCATTGAAGCCCGTAAAAAGAAGAACTCTTCTATACCTGGAGGACATGAAATAGGAAATCCGCAGTTTTATACGGAATCAAGCATCCAAAGTCCGAGTGAATTATCGACAGTATATCACTTGGAACATGTGTTATCTCCGGAGAGATTGAAAGCAGTAATTGATTATGTACAGGATTTAAGTACGATTCATTCCCTCTTTCGAGATCTACATGCATCGTTGGAAGAGAAGGACAGAGAGAACAGCTGCCTGAAGGAAATGAATCAAGATTTACTTTTGCGAAACAAAATCTTAGAAGAGGATTGGCAAGAATTTTCTACTTTAGCAGAACGATTTAAACAAAGGGGTAATGGACAATTCACATCCTCAACAAAAAATGCTATTATGTAAGCATTACTTGACTAAAATTCTAACTCTAAGCCATGCGGCACTGGAGATCTCATTTAAAACACACTTCCAAAGTGAACTTCCTGATCATTTTGATCGGAATACCTTAACGGTATAGTTCATTTTGAGGTGTGTTTTTTGTTATCCCTTTTTGCATATGGTCATAGATGCTGGATTTTAGTCATTTTTACTATAACGATGCATAGGGGATGTACTAATGGAGCGAATTCATACATTAAAAAAAGATGAGATATTAAAACAACAATTTGATTATTATGGTCTATCTCACCTAATAGCTGATGTAAAATTTTCTGTAACACATGGACAGAATATCAATGAACAAATGAATAAGTTTGATTCAGCCGTACAAAGAAAGGTTAAAGGTATTTTTTTTGGCTTAAATATTCAAGAAAAACTTGAGTTTATTGAAGAAATATCCTTTGGCCCTCATAAATTAAAAATAGAGTTATTAACAAAGTTTGAATCGGAAACAGAAAAATCAATTCTAAACCTGCTATGTATTGGTGCAAAATTGAAAGATAAGGACAATGTTGTGGAAAGGTTTCAACCTGCAAAAATAACCATAAGCTATGAGGGGAAAATGGATGCAGCATATACTTTCCTAAACCGTCAGCTTAAGCCCACATACCATATGAGGCACTGGGGTTTAAAGAGAAATTCCAAAGAAATAGGACACTTTTTGTTTGCAGATTGCTTAAAGATGTTAACGAAGACTATCTCGAAAAATACTTTGATCCAGTTTTCAGAAAATCAAGAGGATTACATTCGCTACAAAATAGCTGATTACTATTCTCAACGATCCATTACGATGAATATGACTATTCTTCCTGAAGACGATCGGTTTGCTGGGATGGTAAAGCAGGAAATTTATAAGAATAAGCTACCTTTCATTGGTTGTGAATCCTCTCTGGTAGATAATTATTATTCTTATGAAGATTTTTCTCTTCAGAAAAATGAAGGTATTCCTCATATTTTATGTACAAAGCAAGGGAAGGAAATCATAATACCACGTTTCATTCGGAGTATGGCCATCGCTAGACATAAGACGGAACGACTTCTGGAGGAACAGTCCACATACGCCAAGGCATTTCAAAATAAAAAACATGTTAGTGTAAAAGTGAAATCTGTTATGGAGAATAATGATTTTTTAACTCATTACGGTAAAGTGGAACTTGATAATGAAGTTGACTTAACACGATTTAACACATTGGAGCTAGAATTTAATGTTTTAAAAAATAAGATATATATTCCGATAGCAAATGACTACAGCTTTAGGATAAGAAAGCTTGGACAGCATCGTGCAGCTGGGCTTCATTACGCGTTTTATCGTGCAACGATTATTGATATTGAACATCCGAGTTCCTACATTCATGAGCTTGGACACCAGATAGATAGCACGATGGATAGAAACAGCATGCTGAGTGAGGGTTTAGATTTTCTTCGTGTCATTGAACTTTATGAAAAACTAACCGAAGAGAGAGTGTCACTCCTACCAAAGGAACACCCTTTTATAGAAGTATGGACTGGAACGACAAAATACAATCGAGAATACTATTCTCAACCAACTGAAATTTTCGCTCGTGCGTATGAGCTTTATATCTTCAAATGTCTGCAAATAGAATCATCATTTCTCAAAGAGAATTATGACTCTCCAGTTTATCCTTCAGATAAAACTTTTCTTAAGATAATAGAGTCTTACTTTAATGATTTATTTGTTGATTTTGTACCGGCTATTAAACCTATAGAGGAAACATCCCACAATAATACAGCAGAAGAGACTGAATTAAGCACCTTAAAGGTAAAGAAGTATGATTATACAAACAGTGAACAGATTTATTTATTTTGAAAAAAAGTATAGAAAATTAGTTTGAATTAATAGTGGTTAGAAGACATTACTTAAATCGAAGCTTATAATTAATTGGAAGGTGAGTTGTAATGCTTAAAATCAATCAACGATATAAATATTGGGAATTATGGTATGACGAAGAAGGAGAAAGACAGTGTGCAGGGACTCATTGGTCAGAAGAATGGACGGATATTGAAAAATTAAATGCCATGGAAGAATCGGATATAGTGGAACTAATTACAGAAAACCAAGAATTCGCGAAGACTTATCGAGGAGAAAAGGTAACAAAACAAAGTATTAAGCCTGCAGTAAGAGAAATTAAATCACTAATTGATTGTATTAATTTGTCCTTCGTTCTAAAAAAATTGACCGAAGAACAAAAAGGAATTTATATAGTCATGAATGATTATCTAAAAATTAAAGAATTATCTCAGAGTCACATTCCTGACCAAATCTTCTTTGATGATTTTGAACATCAACTACGCTTGTTATTTAAGAGTATGCAGGCTAAATTGAAAACATCAATAGAGAAATATAATCTGAGTTGAGGAACATTCTATATAAATATATAGCACTAAAATTGAAAGTACTGCTGGGAATCTTCTTTTAAGTCATCAGCAGACTAAGAAGGAGCTATGAATGGTAATATCAATGGGTAAAGCAGTCTATGAAGTAGATGCAGAAGCTCTAGAGAACGGGAGCTTTGTTGTAATACGTATAATATCGCAAGATATTGAACAAGAAAGAGAGCGAAGATGGAAAAATACGAAAAATTGAGAACTGCGCTAAATCAATTGGATCATTGTCACCTAGAATGTGATGGGATGACGCGAGTCATAAGCTTCCTACTCGGTTTAGCCTTTATACCTCATTCTGTCATGATTGGAGACATAACAAGTATTCGGACGAAGAGTACAATTCAGCCACATCTATGGATCAAATTGCCGAATAGGATGATAGTTGATTATCGAGCTAGAATGTGGCTTGGTGACGGAGAAGAAATCCCACATGGTATTTTCGATTCAAAGCAATGGGAGCTGGTTCGATACAAAGGTCGTGAATGTACTCCATTTCCAATTAATGATCCGATTGGACATATTCTTGCATTCACCAATGGTATCGACATAGATAAAATCGTTGCCGATTTGTCTGAGATAAATAGTGAATTCAAGTAATCATTCGAATCTACAATAAAACTTTAAAGGTATTAAGGTCTTTTGAATCTGAATCAAAACTAGAAGAGGAACAAGCGGACGACAACGTCTACTTGTTCCTCTTCTAGTTTTTGCAAGGCGAGGCGTTTAAACATGATAGTTTCCATATATGCATATTTTAAAACACCTCACTCTACGGACAATCAAAATACATTTTGTGTGATATCTAGATACCAAGATAAAATCCATCCGATTGCCTGTATTTAGAAATTCTGCGTAGAGTTATAAGGAGAAGTAGGATAATATGTCCTTAAAGAGTGGTCTATGCTAAAATTAAAAGATTAAATAACTCCTTAAATGCCTACTACTTATGATAGAACTTTTGTAGCATAACCTTGAATGACGACCATTTGCTAAAATACAATTGTTTCAGCATTAAAAGTGTTTAAAAGAAGGATTTAATTAAGTTAGGAGGGGTTGTCTTGCAAAAATCATTGACTCCCTTGATACCCGCTAAAATCGGCCTTAGTGCGAAAGATGTTATTTATTTAATTGTTTTTCGTGAACTACAAAATGGTCCGAAATATATAAGAGAATTATTTGACTCAGTTATAACTGAATCAGTCAATCTAAAATCTAAGTCCTATATCTATCAAGCTGTCCAAGATATGGCTTCAATAGGATGGATATCTTGTATCGAGACTAGAGGGATGAAACGTATCATGGCTGTTACTGAGTCTGGAACAAAAAAACATGAAGACTTTACTAATACATACTTGAATTTATTGCGACGTTTGAAGGGAGCTGCTGATTACTTCGAATATATTATCACTGGTTCTGGGAGCAAAGAGCAACCCATTTGGGATGAAGGTGTATTGAAACATTTCAATCGTCTCATCAGTGTGCGCCATCTGGCCCGTTTTTTGTTTCTTTCGATCTTGAATGATCCTGAACATAAACCAGGGACAGTAGTAAACATTTACGAATTAATGGCTAAACGTTATAGCTGGCAGTGTGGAGAAGGATACATGTATGATCTTGCTCATGAAATGGAAGACCATAGTAATGGCTGGGTTGAGGGAAGATGGAACTCCATACGAAGGCATCATTATATTTATCGTCTCACTGATCTTGGAGTACTCATGATCTCCAAAGAAGGTGAGTCCGCTCTCAACTATATACGAAACCTTCAGCATTACACCCGTAGTTTGCTCCGTCTATTTCCGAACTTGAATGAAAGATAAATAGTTTCTCTCAGAATATAGTTGTTTTATTTCTCGAAAAAAACCTATTCGTTTATGATAGATGATAATGGTTATGAAAATCATCGTTGGTCTGATGGTCATTACTGAATGGGAGTGAGTTTTAACGGATTCTGGCTAATTTCAAATTACAAAAGTAAGAGGGTTTAACATGTTCCTCGCTAGTCTTAACTCGTTCGGGAAAGCAATGGACCGATTTTAAAACATAGCTGAGATCATAGTATTAGGTTGGCGAAAAGCGGATTTAAAATTATACACCCATAAGATGTGGAGTGTACTTCCAAGCGGACTCCCTTACATTATTGTACATACAAAGGGACCGGGTAACCTAACATTCATTATCGGCATAAAAAGTTACATATATATTCAAGCGTTCAGCTCTTCGACGGGCGGGCTCTGACTTTGATAGAGCTTGTTATTCTTTTTTTTACCCCATTGACCCTTATGGAGGATGATGGTAACTACCATTCATCCTTTTTTAGTGACCGTGGGATGATCCAACTAATAATACTAATAACTGAAATAGGGTTAAACCAAATGAACCAAGATTTATAGAGCATTTTTTATCTTTAAAATAGAAAGGTGTTTTTTATGAATAGAACAGAATTCATTGAACAAATTATATCCTCTTGTACAAAGACAAGAAATGAAAACGAAATCGATAAATCAGAAAAAACGAAAATAACCATTTCCGTAAAGAGAGAAGAGCTCAAACTTGGCCAGATCCAAAGGCATCTTAATATTATTGAACGAGCGGAGAAAAAAAAATCAAAAGCACGTAGCTCCATCACGCTTACGTTTGAGGGCTACAATAATCGGAGTCTTATACAGCATAGTGAAATACGTGAATATTTACGCAGGCTTTTCAAAATAAAGCCACACATGTTTTATTACCTTAGTAAGGAAAGCAATATTCAAGCTATATTACTTTCTCTCTTAGAAGTAGATACCGGTACCTATGGGAAATTGTTTGCTGATAGACTAAAGGGGCAGGCTGAGTTTACTTTCTATGGCGCAGATCTTAACTCACATATACGTAAGCATGTTATCCCAGCTGTACGGTATGCAAATAAAATGAAAGAATCACCTAATGCTCAAAAAGACTTAATTGTCTTCCTTTTAGATTCTATTGACTATGAGAGGCTTAACGAGGAGTTATAGTATTTGAGATACAAATCCGTATGGATGGGTTTTGATCTTATTTAGATTTTAAGTTGAGAAAAGATAAAAATCACGTAATGGTGAGTCTTGTGAAATCATTAAGATGAAATGCTAAACTTAAAATTGGCTACAGACAGCTCTGTAAACTATAATATGGGATGACGAAAAAGGAGAAATATACATGAATCAATCAATTAAATACCCCATAAGCTTGTCCGGGGTTGTCTTCTACTGGGAGAATGGTTGTTATTATGAACTGTTTGAAAATGGGGTACGCAAGGAAATGACTCGTGGGGTATTTGAATCGCGCTCAGCTGAATACAACCAAAATGGAACTCCTATCATGATAATAGATGATAAACAAATTGATTTATTACTTCAAATATGGAGCCAAGCTCCAAATAAAATTGAAAAGAACGACTGCAATTTTACTTTGACTTCAGCATCATTACAGAAGAGGAGTATAACTTATTGGCGTAGATATTGTGAAAATTAAGGTTGTGAATAATGATGAATTATATGTTGGTTTCGATTATGAACCAACAGTAAAAAAAGAAGTTGCAGCTTTGATCTTGGCGTGCAATTTAGAAGGATTGAATTCCTATGGTAATGGAGAGGTAGACAGAATTATTTAGAAAGGTTAAATCAATGAACATATAATAAAAATAAAGGAGAGTTGAAATACATGAACACGGATCAATGGATACATACAGGAGAAGCTGAGAACGGGTTGCAAATTTGGGTCACAGAGTATAATGAAGATGGAGTACGATATATAAAAATTGCCTATAAAGATAACGAGGGCAATCGAGTGGGGAAAATTCAGGATTATCCTGTCGCTGAAATCAGATTACTCAATGCATTAGTTGATACACTTGAAACTGAGAATGGACTTTAAGACTAATGTTAGATATCAGTAGGATGGAATGGTCTATGTATATTATCTTTCACTTATTTCTATTTCTCTGGTACGTAGATCTCTCAACTCAATACGATAACCAAACTGTGACATAGTATCAGATTTTTGCTATAATAGTATTAAACACCATAAACACAAAAAAGAGAAGCACTCTTTCCCATTTTAACGGGATAGTTGTGCTTTTTTTGCATTTGTTATTTTTTAAAAGAGGAGGTATGAACATGAAAGTCGTCCTTGCGGAGAAGAAGATTCAAGCCGAAGAACTGGCAAAACCTTTTCCTCATAAAAAAGCTCGCGGATACATTGAACTATTACCAGGCGCAACCTTTCCTAAAGGAGGATTTCTTGTTTGGGCTTCTGGACACTTAATTTCTTTAGCTGAGCCCGATGAATATGATCCAAAATATAAGAAATGGAACATTCAAGATCTACCAATTGTTCCTTCGAACTTTAAGTATAAAATAGACCGTGCCAAGTCTGGGCTTTACAGTACTATTAAAAGGTTTGTAAATGATCCAAAGGTAACCGAAGTCATTTTAGCAACCGATCCAGCTAGAGAGGGGGAACTCCTGGGACGACTTATTTTACGGCAAGCAGGGAATAAGAAGCCCGTAAAACGTTTATGGACTTCTTCCCTTACCAAAAGCGCAGTTGAGCAAGCCTTTCAAAACTTACTCCCTGAGGCTACAAAGAGGAATCTTTATTATGAGGCTTACAGCAGACAATGTGCCGATTGGCTAGTAGGGATGAATACGTCCCGATTATATTCTTTAATGCTCCAAAGTAATGGTGTCAAAGCGGACGGAAGTTTTTCCACCGGCCGTGTACAAACCCCTTTACTTTCCCTAATCGTAGAAAGGGAGCTTGGAATTGACAACTTCGTTTCAAAACCATTCTGGCAAGTTTTCGCGGATTTTGAGATGAATGGGAATTTCTACCGAGGTCAGTGGTATAAGGATTCCTTATTTAATTTACCTGTAGAGAAACTATCTTTAGACTTGATTCAAGCCTGTCAGGGAAAGCCTGCCGAAATTCGAAATGTGATAAAAGAACAGAAGCAGTTTAAACCTCCCTTGTTACATAATCTTTCTTCACTACAAACTTTGGTGAATAAAAGACACCGTTACTCACCTCAAGATGTGGGCGACATTGTTCAAGGACTATACGAACGTGGGATTGTAAGTTACCCGAGATCTGATTCACAGTATGTTACAGAAAATGAAGCAGCTACTTTCCCTACGATTCTCCGTAAGTTGGAAGAAGTCAGTGAATTTTCTGCTCTATTACCTGCACCTATAAGTACATTGGTTGGAAATAAGCGATACGTAAATCCGGAAAAAGTTTCTGATCACTATGCCAGTGCGACACGTTAACCCGAAATTCTAATAGAAATATTAGTTGGGAAGGTTTAGTAGAAAACTGAAGAATCCTTGAGGGGAATGAAAGCCTTCATGCTGCGCTGAAACCCTTACGCTAATACTCCCCTAAGCAGGAACATCGGCTATAGATCGAACTGTTTAAAGCGGGGTGAAGTCGGTGAAAATTGCAGGAATTAAGAACTGCAATTTTGAGTAACCGGGTGGTTGTGGTATATGGTGAGGATGTGTATATACACTGACGAACTTCTGAATGTACGGGTCTACAGGTGGTTATTTTATCTGTGATGATAAAATAGTACCAATTTATGGTACGTTAGTGGAGATGAGTAAAACTTTGCGTTATGAAAGTCTCTATATCGAGCATATGACGATATCAAGCTAACAGGCTCAAAGGAAGCACCTAAGTATCATGTTAACAGGATTCTTTGGAACGTGGAAAGCCAGAAACTGCATCCTTCAAATGGATAAAACTTATAGCCAAGGGCAGTTGTAGACGAAAACCTGCAAAGGTAAATAAGCTACTTTATTCTGGTGAGAGTAGTGCCACAGTACCGATGAAGCAGTGATAACAAGCTGTGGAGGGATAGGCACAAGTCAAGAAATGTTTATTTGATTGATTCAAAATTCGCTCTGCTTTTCGGGTATGACAGGGAAAGCAATTCCGTACAAGGAGTTGTCCCAGTAGAGCAATGAATAAATATCGTTACAATGACTACTATGAGATGACCAATGTGCTTGACGACTTATACTCAAAATCGAGCCAGAACATCTCGTTTCGGAACCTAATGGATATCATTGTAAGTGACGGGAACATCCGTCTCGCCTACAGGACGATAAAAACCAATACTGGAAGCAACACTGCTGGTGTAGACAAGGTAACAATCAAAGAAATAAAGGACAGTGACTTAGACTCTTACATTAAGGCTGTTAAGCTAAAGTTGACACAATTTAAGCCAGACACAGTCAGAAGAGTTTTCATTCCAAAAGCAAATGGCAAGACAAGACCTTTGGGCATTCCAACTATGATTAACAGACTAGCTCAACAGTGCATTAAACAAGTACTCGAGCCTATTTGTGAAGCGAGATTTCATCCCCATAGCTATGGTTTCCGTCCCAATCGAAGCACCAAACATGCGATATCTCGGATGATGTCATTAATCAACATAGGGAAATTCTATTACACAGTCGACGTTGATATCAAAGGGTTCTTCGATAATGTTAATCACAACAAGCTGATTAAACAGATGTATGCCCTTGGCATACAAGACAGGAAACTTCTGAGTATAATAAAAGCTATGCTAAAAGCTCCTATTCAAGGAGAAGGAATCCCGTGCAAAGGAACTCCGCAAGGAGGAATCTTGTCACCCCTGCTTTCGAATATTGTTCTTAATGAATTTGATTGGTGGATATCTTCACAATGGGAATCATTTCAAACCACTAGGACTTACATCAACTATCATAGTCGATACAACCAACAGAAAAAGTCCAATTTGAAACAGATATTCATCGTGAGATATGCAGACGACTTCAAAATACTCTGCAAAGACTACAATACAGCTAAAAGGACTTTCATTGCAGTCCAAGATTGGTTAAAAGTCAGATTAAAGTTAGATATAAGCGAAGAAAAATCCAAGATAATTAACTTGAGAAAGAATTACTCGGATTTCTTGGGAGTCAAGATCAAAGCTATTAAGAAGGGTAAAACCTTTGGAGGATATGTTGCCAAGTCGCATATCTGTGACAAAGCACTTGTGAGAATGAAAATGGAAATTAAGAACCAAGTTAACTTAATCTCCAAAAACATCGAATCTGCACATATCACCAAACTCAATAGTATGATTCTGGGATGGCACGAGTATTATAGTTGTGCAACCTGCTCAAATCTTGATTTCGCAAACCTCGCTTTCTCTGTAAAGAAGCACATGTATCATAAGTTCAGGCAAATTGGAAAATACCAAACGCCGAATAATGATGAAATTTCACCTCTCTACAGAAGGTTTTACGGGAACTCAAAATCTCGCACCTGGAAAATTCACAATGTTATCATTTACCCTATTAGTTATATTCAACACCAAAAGGTAATGAACTTTAGCCAAGACATTTGCGATTATACTCAACATGGTAGGACTCGCTCCACCAAGAAATTGAGTAGCCATACGGATGCCGAAATCATCAGGTTGGCAAGAATGTACAATCCATTTGAAAGCGCAGAGCTCAACGATAACAGAATTTCAAGGGCCTCAATGACACAGCTCAAATGCGAGGTAACGAAGGACAAGCTGGACATCTTAGATTTCCACTGTCACCACGTAATTCCTAAACACCTAGGAGGAAACGATAATTTCAATAACCTGAGGATTGTCCACAGAGACGTCCACAAGTTGATACATGCGACTTCGCCCGAAACCATCGAATTTTATTCCTACATCATCAGCAATGATAATGCGCTTAAAAAGGTCAATAAACTTCGTAGTCATTGTAATCTTGAACCAATCATTCTAACATTCTCTTGATGGAACGCTGTATGAGGGGAAACT
>NZ_JTHP01000048.1 GCF_000943545.1 Paenibacillus terrae | reverse complement strand
AGCGTCAAAGGCAGCCACTCTCGCAAAGCAACCTGCCTGGATAACGCATGCATCGAATCCTTTTTTTCGCATCTCAAGACAGAGAAGTTGTACCTTCACCAGTGTAAATCAGAAGCAGAGATCCATCAAGCCGTAGAGGAATATATCTACTTTTATAACTACCAACGGTTTCAAGCTAAACTCAAACAGCGCGCACCGATTGAATATCGGCACGCACTGGCTGCATAGCTTTTTTCATCTGTCTACTTGACAGAGGTATGACCAGGAGCGACTGGAATCGAATTTTGCACAATCCTGACATATAAAAAAGCCGACTGCTTGAAAGCAATCGACCTCTGAGCGAGAAACTTTTGGCGGGTGACTCGCTCTATTATTTTATCATACATGCCTTCAAATGGTTCATATTAAAAATGTACTTCCTCCGTCGCGAGTAAACGCGCAAAACGATTGCCAAGCATCCCATTATGATGAGCTACAATTTGTTCACTGCTCAGCACCTTACTATCAAATGTACTGTGCGCATCCGATACAAGCACATTATTCTGGTACCCCAAACTGTAGGCGTTCCGACAGGTCGTGTCTAGGCAGAACTCGGTCTGCATCCCGGCAATGATGAGCCGATCAGCTCCCAGTTCCTTCAGCACATCGTCCAATTCGGTTTGGTAAAAGCTGTCCCAGGATGTTTTACGGACAATTCGCTCATGGGGAAGGGGACTCACTGTATCGGCTATGGCCCACCCTATGCTGTTTTCCCGAAAATCCTCGTCCGTCTCGCTGGTATGCTGGATAAAAATAACGGGCGTACCTGCTGCTCTGGCTTTGGTCAAAAGCTGCTGCAAATGCTCTACTACCTCCTGCTCTCGATACAGCTTCTCTTCATACATAAACATAGCCTGCTGTACGTCAATCATGAGTAAAACGTTTTGTCCCATCGTTTCGCTTCCCTCCCTGTATGTTACACCTATCTTACAATAGCATGTCTTCATGTCTTGCGGCGACATAAGGTGAACTATATAATAAAGGACAAGTTGGAACGGTCCGATTTGGACGAAAGGTGATTAAAATATATGACAATTTCGCAGGAACAGTTTACGTTCCGTTCTGTCGGAGAGGCTCAGACCGGGACTTTGGCAGGGTTTCTGGCAGCCAAAGCGGTTCCTGGAACGGTGATTGTGCTGGATGGAGATCTGGGAGCGGGCAAAACCGCTTTTTCCAAAGCCTTTGCCAGTCATCTGGGTGTCCCGGGTATCGTAAACAGCCCCACCTTTACGCTCATTAAGGAGTATGAAGGCCGATTGCCCTTGTACCATATGGATGTGTACCGTATTACACAGGATGAGGCAGAGGATCTTGGGCTGGACGAATATTTTTACGGGACAGGCGTGTGTCTGGTGGAATGGGGCAGTATTATACCGGATATGTTGCCGAAGCAGCGGCTTCACATGTATATAGAAACAACGGATGTGGAGGAGCGCTTGATTCACCTGACCGGGTACGGCGAGCCTTATGAACAATGGTGCCGCAGTTTGCGGGAGAATGGAGTTTGAAGCATGCAAAGAGAGCATACAGATGAGAATGTAAAGCCGCGTGAGCGGTTTTTGGCGTTAGATACAGCGACGACCGTGATGGCGGCCGCCCTGATGAACGGAAAAGAGTTACTGGGAGAAAGCAATGTCTATGGCGAACGCAATCACTCGGTGCACGTGATTTCCGAATTGGAACGGCTTCTGAACGAAGACGGGCTGACACAGGATGATGTAGACGGCATTGCGGTGGGTGTCGGACCGGGGTCTTACACAGGTATTCGCATTGCGGTGACCGCAGCGAAAACACTTGCTTGGGCCTGGGGCGTCCCGGTGACATCCGTATCCACTTTGCACGCGCTGGCCTGGGGCGGTTGGAGCCGTGGCACCGAGTCGCAGGAGCAAGAAGTTATAAATGAGTTAGCAAGTAAACACTTGGCTGGAGAGCAGGCGGCAGACTGGATCGTTCCAGTGCTGGATGCAAGACGCGGACAGGTTTACACAGGCTTGTTCGCAGCGAATGTGGACGGCAATACCGGGATTCCGCAGGGTCTGGAACCGGATGCGATCCGATTGATGGCCACTTGGACTGAGGACCTGCTGCAACGGCTGGAGGCTTTGCCGTCCGAACAGCGCCCTGCGGTCATTTGGCTGGTTGGTGAAACGGCGGTTCACGCAGAAACAGCCGAGCGCCTGCGTGCATGGAGCGAGCTTCGTATCGTACCGTATGAGCTGGAAGGAAGATGGGTTGGCCGTCTTGGGGCGGATAAGCTGCTTCGTCAGGAACATGACGAGTTACATACGCTGGTTCCAAACTATACCCAGCTGGCGGAGGCGGAAGCCAATCTGCTTCGTCAGCGCTGAAGAGAGCGGTGAACAACATGGTAAAGAACATACAACGGGAAGAAAAGCTGGAGTTTCGACTGATGCAGCTGGATGATATTCCCGATGTGCTGGCGATTGAGCATGAAGCGTTCACGCTACCGTGGACGGAAGAAGCGTTCCGCAATGAATTGACGATGAATCATTTTGCTAAATATATGATTATGGAGCTGAACGGACAGGCCATCGGCTACGCAGGGATGTGGACGATTATGGACGAGGCTCATATTACGAATATTGCCGTTCGTGAGGCCTATCGCGGGCGCAAGCTTGGAGATAAGCTGCTGGACGAGCTAATGCAAACGGCCTCTTATCTGGGGATGGAACGCATGACACTGGAGGTACGGGTGACGAATCGGATTGCTCAGGGCTTGTATGAGAAAAAAGGCTTTAAGCCAGCGGGCGTCCGTAAGGGCTATTATTCGGATAATAACGAGGATGCCGTGATCATGTGGGCGGATCTTCCCGCACATGGGGCATCCGGTGAACAGGAAGGAAGCGTGCAGAAGCAATGACGCAAGAGGAAAAAGCAGGTACAGGCGCCGCCTCTGGCGAGCCTTGCTATATATTGGCAGTGGAGACGAGCTGCGATGAAACGGCTGTGTCTGTCGTGAAAAATGGCACAGAGGTGCTTTCTAATCTGATTTCCAGTCAGATTGAAACACATAAAGCCTTTGGTGGAGTTGTGCCGGAGGTGGCATCCCGCAAGCATGTGGAGAGCATTACCTACATGCTGGACGAGGCCATGCAAGCATCGGGAATTACGCCCCGCGAGCTTTCGGCGGTTGCCGTGACGCAAGGACCGGGACTGGTCGGTGCGCTGCTGGTGGGCATTGTCGCCGCCAAAAGCGCCGCCATGGCATTCGGCAAGCCGTTGATCGGAACCCATCATATTGCAGGACATATTTATGCAAATCAGCTGGAGCATAAAATCGTATATCCGTGCATCGCTCTGGTCGTATCGGGTGGGCACACGGAGCTGGTATGGATGGAGTCCGAGGGTCATTTTCACCTGATTGGGCGCACGCGGGATGATGCGGTTGGGGAAGCCTATGACAAAGTGGCACGGGCTATTGGATTTCCGTATCCCGGCGGTCCGCACGTAGATCGTGTGGCTCATGAATCGGAGGAATCTATCACTTTGCCCCGTGCATGGTTGGAGCCGGATTCTTATGATTTTAGCTTCAGCGGCTTGAAATCGGCGGTGTTGAATGTGATCAACCAGACGAAAATGCGCGGAGAAACTGTTCATGCCGGAGCTATCGCAAGAGGCTTTCAAGAGTCGGTCGTGGAGGTGCTGGTAGAAAAAGCGATTCGTGCTATGCGTGAATACGGCGCGAAGCAACTGCTGCTATGTGGCGGTGTTGCCGCCAATCGCGGACTGCGGACGGCACTTCGCGAACGTTGCGAGCGTGAAAGTATCGAGTTACTTGTGCCATCTATGAAATATTGTACAGATAATGCAGCCATGATTGGTGCCGCAGCTTTCGCCAAGTGGAAGCGCGGAGAATACACCTCGCTGGACATGAAAGCTGATCCCGGGCTGTCTCTGGAAGAGTGGTCCGTCCAATCTTAATTGGAGAGGCATTGTGCTAGTGAACTGAATGTAAGTGAAGATAGTAGATAGGGACACGACGCGTTTGAGTCGTGTCTTTTTATGTTTTATATAAGCTAAATTCGAAAAATACGTATACATCTCTATATATAAAATTCAAGAGGTATAAATACAGGAATTTGAGCCGGGGAATTTTACTGTCTAATTCTCACGCAGCGTTCGTCATGATGTTGCACGATTTTTCAGCATTCATCAAAAAAATCTGAAATTTAATACTCCCCGAACAATGATATGATTTGTCAAGTTGTGAACAAAGTTATCCACATATCCCGTCCGAAATGTGGATAATTAAGCTCAAAGCAAGCAGCTTAAGACTTTTTTAGGATGCAAGAACAGGGGACATTTTGCATCTTTAGGTTTTGCGAAATCTGTGGATAATGTGGATAAAATGGTGGATAAATTTGGTTTTCATATGAAAATGGCTTTTTATCAATAGAAAAATGGCCTAAAAGGCCATTTTTCAATACATTTCATGCACATATTCTGTGGATATCTTTGTGTATAAAAATGCGGATGGGGCAAATGTGAAATTTTTAAGTCCATATTTTAAAGCATGCCTTATTCTTCTAACAGTTCCTCCCATGATGCGTAGGTTGCTGTCAATTCCTGCTTACGTGCGTCAAGTTGTGCTTGAATATCCTGAAGCGCCGTGTAATCCTGATAAACCTCTGGCAGAGTCATTTGTTCCTCCAGCCCGGTAATTTGTTCTTCCAGCTCTTTGATTTGATTTTCCAGTGTCTCCAGCTTGCGCTGGCGACTGCGTTCTTCGCTCTTGGCCTGTTTGTCTGCGGCATAGGCTGCTGCACCTGTTTTGGGTGTTGTCTCATCCGTTGCGGATACAGATGATGCTTTGCTGCGTGTTGCCTGACTGGCCTCCAGAGCTTCCTGCGCAATTTCCGCCAGCTCCTGCTTTTTGTCTACATAGTCATCATAATTCCCCAGGAAATGTTCTATTCCTTCAGGATGAAGTTCAATGACACGTTCCGCCATTTTGTTAAGGAAATAACGGTCATGGGAGATGAACAGCAGCGTGCCGTCATAGTCGATTAGGGCAGCCTCCAGCACTTCTCTACTGAACAGGTCGAGATGGTTGGTAGGCTCATCAAGAATCAGTACATTGGCTTCGCGCAACATCAGCTTGGCGAGAGAGACGCGGGCTTTTTCACCGCCGCTTAATGTGGCTACCTTTTTCAGTACATCGTCACCACTGAACAGGAAGTTACCCAGCACTGTGCGGATCCGCGCTTCCTCCATATGGGGATATTCGCTCCATAGCTCCTCCAGCACTGTATTGGCCGGGTTCAGGTTCGTTTGCTCCTGATCATACAGGCCGATTTTGATTTTTGTGCCCCAGTGAATCGACCCGGCAGCAGGCTTTAAAGTTCCGGTGAGGCATTTGAGCAACGTCGATTTTCCAATTCCGTTCGGACCAATCAGGGCAACGGTATCGCCGCGTTTTAAGTCGAAGGATGCATGCTGAAATAGCGGTTTTTTACCTTCATAGGCTACGGAGAGGTCGCGTACCTCCAGTACTTCCTTCCCTGACATATAAGCTGTTTCAAAGGAAAAATGGGCTTTTTTCAGATCCCCCATCGGCCGATCCATTCGATCCATTTTATCTAGCTGCTTGCGGCGGCTCTGGGCGCGTTTGGTCGTGGAAGCCCGTACGATATTGCGTTGTACGAATGCCTCCAGACGGGCAATTTCCCCTTGCTGTTTCTCATAGTGCTTGAGATTGCTTTCGTACTCGGCAGCTTTCAACTCCATATATCGACTGTAGTTACCTGTATACCGGGTCGAACGATGACGCTCGATTTCAATAATGGTGGTCACCAGTCTGTCGAGAAAATAACGGTCATGGGATACGACCAGCAGCGAGCCGGAATAGCCTCGCAAATAATCTTCCAGCCAGGTCAGCGTTTGAATGTCCAGATAGTTGGTCGGCTCATCCAGCATGAGTACATCAGGGGCGAGCAGCAGGATGCGGGCCAGCGCGAGACGTGTTTTCTGTCCACCGCTCAGTGTGGATACAGGCGTTTCCGGTGCAAACGAGCCAAAGCCCATGCCATGAAGCACACTGCGAATCCGGGTCTCCATTTCATAGCCGCCGTGATCCTTGAACCAGTCCGATCTTCTCGCATATCTTTCCAGCAGATCTGCATAGCGCTTCTCGTTCTGCGCATTGGCGGGGTCGGCGATTTCCTGCTCCATCTGCCGTAGTTCCCGCTCTGCTTCGATCAGTGGAGTGAATACGAGCATCATTTCTGCCCAGATGGATCGGTCGGAGTTCAAGCCGCTGTTTTGTGCCAAATAACCAATGCTGGTCTCCTTCGCCTTGAAAATTTGTCCACCGTCATATGATAATTCACCAGCGATGATTTTGAGCAATGTCGATTTGCCCGCGCCGTTCACACCTACCAGTCCAATGCGTTCACGTTCCAATATTTGAAGGTTAATCCCGTCCAGAACGGGCTCAATTCCGTAGGATTTCGTAATTCCAGTTACTTGCAATAGCATCGCGTATCGTTCCTCCATTACATTATGCACAGTTTTCCCCGCTTCCTCCGCAGGGTGTCTTCCTTCCAGTTTACATGAAAATACCCACTAATGCACTGCTATCACCCTGTAAACCCTTGAGCCGCGTGTAGTCAATTTGTATAAACAATGATAAACTTAAACGAGAACTGAAAAAAAATGAAAAAAGCTTGCAAGGTACAAGACTTACTGACAATTGGACAAATAGTAACGTTTTAAAGCATTATCGACGATTGTGCGGGAGGACGGATATTCTTTGGATGTCTGTAGTGTGAAGAACGCGCTGCGCTTGCAGCAACGGGAGGCGCGGGACTTCATGGACCCGCTGACGCGGCAGGAGGCATCGGCTGTGGCCTGTCGGCATGCAATTGAGGCATGGGAGCAGCTTAGAATAGACAGAAACAGAGATAGGCTGACGGTATTTAGCTATCTTTCTTTTGGCAGCGAGATTTCGACGACTCCCTTTATTGAGCATTGCTGGTCACGCGGAGACCGTGTGCTGGCTCCGAGAGTGGACCCGGTAACCCGGACCATGGAGCTGAGGCAGATGGGTCAGCACGACGATATCGTGCCCGGCATTTGGAACATTCCTGAGCCTGCGCCCACATGCGAAAAATGGGTGCCTGAAATGTGGTCGGAAATCGACTGGGTTGTCGTGCCGGGATTGGCCTTTGATCGTCATGGGGGCAGAATCGGCTACGGCGGAGGCTACTATGATCGTTTCACCGTACAGGTAGAGGCGCAGAAGCGTGATAACGGTAATGCAGGTCCGCTTTATGTTTCGCTGCTGCTGCCGGGACAATTGCAGAAGCAGGTACCCATGGAGCCGGGGGATTTGAGGGTGGATGTGCTTTTTACCCCGGAAGGTCCCATACATTGCGATATTGCAAAATCAGAAAAAACAAACGATGAATGAAGCGAAGTTTGGCATGTGAAAGGAGCTGTGAGGGAGTCGTGGATTCCTTTACTCATTTTAACGAACAGGGACGAGCTCGTATGGTGGATATTTCGGGCAAAGCGTCCACGGTTCGTACAGCAATCGCCGTGTCGCGGATTACGATGAATCCGGCTACACTCACGGCTGTGAAAGAGGGTAGGATCGGCAAGGGCGATGTTCTTGCTGTGGCCCAGGTCGCCGGGATTCAAGGCGCGAAAAAAACGTCGGACTGGATTCCGATGTGCCATCCGCTGGCCCTGACGGGCGTGAATATTACGTTTTCCGATAATGGACATGATGTGCTTCATATTGAAGCGGAAGTGAAGACCGAGGGCAAGACAGGTGTGGAAATGGAAGCTTTGACAGCGGCTTCAGCCGCAGCGTTAACCGTGTATGATATGTGCAAGGCGCTGCAAAAAGATATGATCATCGGCCCTACCATGCTGCAATCGAAAACAGGTGGCAAGCATGGGGATTTCCAAAGGGAGGACCACCGGGAACCTTGACATAGACAACATGTCGCCGTGAGGGTACTGTGATGTGATGGAGAATGCAGCGTGGCTGTTTCTGATTTTCAGAAGAGAAAGTATTCTTTCATGATAGGAGAAGGGTGATCTTATGGTGTGGAAAACGGCGATCCTGACAGCCAGTGATAAAGGGGCGAGGGGAGAGCGTGAGGATACAAGCGCACAGGTCATCCGGGAACTCATCGAAGAAGAGCTGGGCGGAGAGATTGTGGAGTACCGGATCGTTCCCGATGAACCGGATGAAATTATTGCGGCTTTAATCGAAATGACCGATTATTTTCATGCAGACCTGGTGCTAACGACGGGTGGAACCGAGCTGGCAATCCGTGATGTGACACCCGAGGCGACTCGGCGGGTCGTGGAACGGGAAGTGCCAGGCATGGCGGAAGCGATGCGTATGATTGTGATGCAGAAAAATCCGGCGGCCATGCTTTTTCGTGGCATCGTAGGGATTCGGGGGCGTACGCTGATCGTGAATTTGCCGGGAACGCCCAAGGGAGTGCATGAAAATTTGGCGGCTATTATGGATCAATTGCCAGAGGCGCTTCTTATGGTGACAGGCCAGTTCCGGTAGAAGGCAGCACGTCGAGTGTGGTATGATATCCGTAAGAATTTACATGACTGTATGCGGGCTAGCTATACAAGAAACACACAACGGACAAGCATGGTCTCCATGTTTGTTTCTGCGCCTGTGCACCAGATGCTGGTTCTTGTTTGTAATTTTGCCCGTCAACATAAGGAGGGTTACCACACATGCCTAATATTGGAGCACCGGGTTATATTTTGTTAATCATTCTGGCGTTGCTGCTATTCGGCCCGAACAAGCTGCCTGAGCTGGGTCGCGCTGTGGGGCGTACATTCCGTGAGTTTAAAAACGGAGCACGTGATATTTTGTCTGAAGACCAACGGACTGAACACAAAGACAGTAAGGATAGTGCGGTCAAAGCATCCCAGACGTCGGCTTCAGAAGTGCAGCCCCAGCCGGAGGATAAACGGTTATCTTAGGTTAGTTTCATTTTTGATGCCTTTTACAATTTCAAGAAGAGCCTCTTCTCCAGGGAAGGGCTTTATTTTTTAGGAGGCGCAGCTGCGTCCGATCCAGAAAGGAGGAGCGAGTTTGACCCCACCAGAGCATGAAATGCCGCTCATGGAGCATCTGGGCGAGCTACGGCGCAGAATTATTTATGTGCTGATTGTATTTGTTCTGGCACTGGCTGGTGGCTTATTCGCCGCAGGTCCTGTCTATGACTGGCTTATTCGCTCCGGTTCGGCGCAGGCTTTTCAGTTGAATGCATTTTCCTTCTGGGACGGAATAGGTATCTACATGAAGATCGCCATGCTGATCGGGATTGCGGTGGCGCTGCCGTTTGCATGCTACCAGTTGTGGAAGTTTGTTAGCCCCGGCTTGCGACCGCAAGAACGGAATGCGACTTTGCGGTATGTGCCTTATGTGCTGCTGTTGTTCGTGATCGGTGCAGCTTTTGCCTATTTTATTGTTTTCCCGATGGCGATTCAGTTTACGTCGTCTGTCACCAAAAGCATGGGACTGCATGAAACGTACGGCATCGCCCAATATTTCACCTTCATGTTTAATATTGTGCTGCCTGTGGCTCTGTTGTTTGAACTGCCACTGCTCATCATGTTCCTGACGGGGATTCGGGTACTCACTCCGATGAGGCTTCGCAAATGGCGGAAAATTTCTTATTTTCTGCTTGTCTTTGTTGCTGTCGTCATAACTCCCCCTGATTTTATCTCCGACTTTTTGGTGGCGATCCCGTTACTGGTACTGTATGAAGTGAGTGTGTATATGTCGGTAGTGGTGTACCGCAAGCAACTGCGTGCGGACGAGGAACGGGAGGCACAACTGCGTGTAGCACCGGATCGGTAACAGGTAGAACCCGAGTTTCCGTGCAAAACGGTATCTTCGGGTTCTGGAGCTACATGGCAACTTGCAGACCATGAAGATCAGGGATTGGCAGATCATGAAAAGTATCAGCTTAGCTGCCTTGAAAACAGATCATAAAAGATAGCAGCTTAGCTGCCCTAAAAATAACCATTAGCCTGAGGTAACGGTTATTTTTAGGACAGATGGATATAATCGAGAAGGGCCGTCCATAAAAATTCCCATAAAAAATACATCAGGGACTTGAAATTCAATCTCAAGTTGAGTATCATAAAGTTGGTTGTTAGCACTGACGAGTGTCGAGTGCTAATACATACAACATAACAACCGTATAACGGAATAAAACACTTAATAAGGAGGCTATTTTTTCATGATCAAACCTTTGGGTGAACGCGTATTGGTGGAAGCAATTGAGCAAGAACAAACGACTTCCTTCGGAATCGTACTTCCTGACTCTGCTAAGGAAAAGCCGCAAGAAGGCAAAATTATCGCGGTTGGCGCAGGCGCATTGAAAGACGGTGCCCGCATTCCTCTGGAAGTAAAAGAAGGCGACCGTGTAATTTTCTCTAAATACGCTGGAACGGAAATCAAATATGAAGGTAAAGAATATTTGATTATGAAAGAAAGCGATATCCACGCGATCATTGGTTAACCGGAATCCGGACAAGACCTGAATATAGGAATCGAACAAATCATTCATAATCCATGGGAGGTTTATCGCAAATGGCAAAAGACATTAAATTTAGTGAAGACGCTCGTCGCTCCATGCTTCGTGGGGTAGATGCATTGGCTAACGCTGTTAAAGTAACACTCGGACCGAAAGGCCGTAACGTTGTACTGGAGAAAAAATTCGGTAGCCCGCTCATCACAAATGACGGTGTAACGATTGCAAAAGAAATCGAGCTGGAAGACGCTTTCGAAAACATGGGCGCTCAACTGGTTAAAGAAGTAGCAACCAAAACCAACGATGTAGCTGGTGACGGTACGACAACCGCTACTGTTTTGGCTCAAGCCCTCATCACAGAAGGTTTGAAAAACGTAACTGCTGGTGCAAGCCCGATCGGTATCCGTAAAGGGATCGACAAAGCAGTTAAAGCAGCTGTTGCTGAACTGCAAGCGATCTCCAAGCCAATCGAAAGCAAACAATCCATTGCACAAGTAGCTGGTATTTCCGCTGCTGATGACGAAGTAGGCGAACTGATCGCTGAAGCTATGGAAAAAGTGGGTAAAGACGGTGTGATCACTGTTGAAGAATCCCGCGGTTTTGCAACTGAGCTGGAAGTGGTTGAAGGTATGCAGTTCGACCGTGGCTACATTTCCCCGTACATGATTACAGATACGGACAAAATGGAAGCTGTGCTGGACAATCCATATATCCTGATCACAGACAAAAAAATCACGAATACACAAGAAATTTTGCCTTTGCTTGAGAAAATCGTACAACAAGGCAAGCCGCTCGTGCTGATCGCTGAAGACATCGAAGGCGAAGCGCTGGCTATGCTCGTTGTTAACAAACTGCGTGGTACATTCAACGCTGTAGCTGTTAAAGCTCCAGGCTTTGGTGACCGTCGTAAAGCAATGCTGCAAGATATCGCTGCCCTGACAGGCGGTCAAGTGATCACGGAAGAACTGGGTCTGGACCTGAAAACTGCTTCCGTAGATCAACTGGGTACAGCACGTCAAGTGCGTATCACGAAGGAAAATACGATTGTGGTTGACGGCGCTGGTAACAAAGCCGACATCGACGCTCGTGTTAGCCAAATCCGTACACAACTGGAAGAAACGACTTCCGAGTTCGACAAAGAGAAACTGCAAGAGCGTCTGGCTAAATTGTCCGGCGGTGTAGCAGTTATCAAAGTCGGTGCGGCTACTGAAACAGAATTGAAAGAACGCAAACTGCGCATCGAAGATGCCCTGAACGCAACCCGTGCTGCGGTTGAAGAAGGTATCGTATCCGGTGGTGGTGTAGCGCTCCTGAACGTATACAGCGCTGTTGCAGCCGTTGAACTGCAAGGCGACGAGCAAACAGGTGTGAACATCGTATTGCGCGCTCTGGAAGCTCCAATCCGCACGATCGCTGCTAACGCGGGTGAAGAAGGCTCCGTAATCGTTGAGCGTCTGAAACGCGAAAAAGTTGGCGTAGGCTTTAACGCAGCTACTGGCGACTGGGTAAACATGATCGACGCTGGTATCGTTGACCCTGCAAAAGTAACTCGTTACGCACTGCAAAACGCTGCTTCCGTAGCAGCTATGTTCCTGACTACCGAAGCGGTTATCGCTGACAAACCAGAACCTGCAGGCGCTGCTGGCGTTCCTGACATGGGCGGTATGGGTGGAATGGGCGGAATGATGTAATAAACCCAAAAACCCTTGCTGTAACAAGGGTTTAGGCGATTGATATGTTCATTTGTTAACAATTTGTTAACTCTGATCAGATTTTTTTGAGGCTCTCATTAGTTCGCTGAACTTTTGAGCAGCCTCTTTTCTTTTTGGCTTAGTTATATGAAGGTATATTCTGCGCGTTATCTCGTCGTTCGCATGTCCTAGCCGCTGCATGATTTGTTCGAGAGTGGCTTCAGCTTCAGCTAATAGTGACGTATGGGTGTGGCGAAGTGAGTGCGGGGTGAGATCAGGATTAAGTCCGGCTAGTTTTAAAAGTCTCTTCATCCTGAGTTCAACCATTTTTATAACTTGAGGATACCCAGCAAATTTGCCGACTCTCGCGAATATAAAACCCTGATCGTGATATGAAGTGCACCCCTTAGAATAGACATTGGAATAAACCCCTGGTTTATCCGATGAATTTCTAGGGGGTGCATTTTTATGCCAGCGAAAAAAGGACAGAAGTTTAAAGAGTATACGTTTGAAACCAAAGTAGAGGCCATACGGCTTCATATCGAAGAAGGTTGGACATATCGTAAACTTATGGAGAAGTTCGGGATTGCAGATCGACATCGGTTGAAAGAATGGATGCGGAAGTACAAGGAACTCGGTGAATTCGGACTTATGGACCAGCGAGGACGACGGAAGGAATATATGGACCAGGACAGGTACGTCCAAAAGTTAAAACGGGAAAACGATATGCTAAAAAAGTGTTTGGAAATCTGGATGCAGGAGATGAGGCGCACAAGTATGACGGGGTCTACGGCTACCGTCAAATCCAACTATTTTTGCAGCACGATCATGGAGTCTGGATGAACCATAAAAAGGTACTCCGGCTCATGCAGGTCTTGGGAATCCGCTCACAAATTCGTCGGAAGCATCGCTGCAACTATGCTTCTTCTACGGAAGGTCGTGTGGCGAAAATCTGCTAAAACAGGATTTCAAGGCGGACAAACCAAATCAAAAATGGGTCACAGATATCACGCAATATCGTGTGGGTGATTGCTGGCTATATCTATCTGCGATTAAAGACTTGTTCAATAACGAAATTATCGCGTACCAGATGAGCCATAGAAATGATAACGAACGGGTTTTACAGACGTTTCGACAAGCCTGGAAACAGCAAAAAGACGTGACTGGCCTCATCGTTCACAGCGACCAGGGATTCCAGTACACGTCCTATGCGTACCATGACATGCTGCCAAAGGTTGGTGCCCGAATCAGCATGTCTCGCCGAGGCAATTGTTATGATAATGCCTCGATGGAGAGCTTCTTCTCGCATCTCAAAACGGAAGGGCTCTACCCATATGATATCCGAAATATGGATGAGGCACAAAGGAGAATAGAAGAATATATTCGATTTTACAACCAATGTCGACCACAACGAAAGTTAAATAAGCTGCCTCCGAAAGAGTATCGGAAGCAGCTTATAGCCTAGGGGCTTTTTTCAGTGTCTATAAAATGGGGTCTTGACCACATACGTCAAAGGGTTTTTTTTTTACGAATTGCCGCTTAGCCCTGTCAATTTCTTCAAGGACACATACTGTATACTGTATCTAAAAAAAAGGAGGAGTTCATGTGAGTGAATGTGGACATGAGCATAAAGCCAAACATTTTTGTCCTTTCACATCGACGGGTGCAATTTTGGTGCTCTTTATCCTGTTGGTCATAATTACTAAAGCGTGTTGGATTTAATTTCGTGAAAAGAATTGTTGGATAATACTACTTCACTTGACTTGACTCATTTTTTAAGGATGGTAAAAAGTAGAGCCCAATGAACGCATTTGGTAATAGCCTATGCGTTCATTGGGTTTTGTCGGCGGGGGAATATTTCATTGATGGATTTCCCAAACCATTCATCGAATGAACTAATTTCGCCTGATGCAGTTAAGATTAACGGATCTTTACTTGTTTCGTAAGCAATTTGAATTTAGAGTAGATGTGAAAAAGGACTCCGCTGGTTTATAACCAGTAAGGAGTCCTTTTGGTTTATTCCTGATCACTTCTCGTAAAAACTTTTCCAATCAAGATGTATATGATTAATGCAATAATCACAGCCAGACCATAGTCGATAATAAACTTAATGAGGTTTTCTAATGTGAAAAATCCAGTTCCTGTGTTGTATTGAAAAAATTCTAACCTTCCGTATGTTAGATTCCCGATAATGTTGCCGATGAGCAGCGCGATGATAAATCTCCAAATGTTTTTCACCAAATACCTCCTGAAAAAATAATTAATCAAAATAGAACTTGTCATAAAATCAACTATAGTTTACCATAAATAGAGTAACTATTACATCAATGGTAAATGCATATAAAAAACAATGAGGAGTTGAAGTGATGAAAAAAGTATGGATAACCTCACTAATGGCCGCAACTTTACTATCAGGTGTGATTGCGGTACCAGCCTCAATGTACGCATTGCCTTCTACAGACTCTAGTAGTGTTTCTAGTAGTGCTAAGGATTCTCTTAGTGAATCTGAATTACAAGATATCGAAGGTATCGCCGAATATTTCAATTTGTCTGAGCAGGAAAAAAATGATTTTATTAAAGCCATCCAAAATAAAGAAGACCGTGGAGAGTATCAAACACAAGGGAAATTGAGCTGGGCAGTAAAAGCTTTAAAAGCAGGATATGAAAAGCTTCCGGCCTCAGTGAAAGCTTTCATTGGAGTAGAGGGGTTCTTACAGATTCTTGGTGTTGTTGATAACTTTACTGGAGCTATTGAAGATGCAATATATGCAGGTGCTTTGCAAGTTACCGGAAATGAAACTGCTGCTTGGTGGGTTACTAAGGCTCTAATGTTGCTTTTATAGGTTATTCAACAATAAGATGAATGGTGTAGATTTTCCTTAAACTAAAAGCTCTGCTAACCTAATTGGTCGGCAGAGTTTTTTTATTTTTGACCGGAGTGTGAGGCGCATAAACCAAAAAAAGACCTCTCAATAGATGATATATGTGGTATGATATGGATTATGTTTAAGTAGGCATTCTCCATGCGCAAACGTTCTATTTCCGCTTGTAACGCCTCGATAAAGCCTTCAACTGGAGTAGGTTTCTTGGATTCTTCTTTCATGGATGGACGCCCCTTTTTCTTTGATTTGAGGGCATCTACACCTTCTGTCTCTAGTTGATTCTTCCAACGTAGTACCAGAGAATGTGTTGGTATATTGAAGATCGCAGCTGCTTCGCGGATAGATGTCCCATGTTCGTTTATATAATGAAGCACCTTTAGTTTATCTTCCACGGAATAAGTTGTATAGCCATTTTCAAAACCCTGTTCTCCATGATGTTCGTACTGTCGAATCCATGTTAGGAGTATACTATGCGATACTCCTATACTCCTATACTCCTCGCTATGCTTTTCTGTCCTTCCTTCCCTTCAAGATACCTTTTTACCGCTTGTATTTTTTCTTGTGTGGTCACTTTAGCCATTATAAAAACTGCACCTCCAATGTTAGATGGTGTCTAAGTTATTGAAATTTACTTATCAGGATTTTTTTGATGACAGACGGTTCAAAAAAACAACGCAGAAGAACATTGAAACTATCAAACCATGTTTGGTGGGTTTGTGGAGTTTATTTTTGATTGGTGGGCATTTTGCGATGGAAATTGAAGGATTGGTAAAGGTCATGATCTCTCGCCCTCATGCATTGACTAAATGACAAGCAATATGTATGATGAGTTAGGCAACATAAAAGCAACTAAAACAACAAGAAGACTATAGTTAAACAAACAGAACGAAGTGAAAAACATGCTAGGTATCGTACAATTTGAATGTGAATGAGGGATATGCTTGGGAGAGGGTACGATCGGAAAGTCTGGGTTTACTCGGGAGATGAAAGGATTAGTTATTCCTTCTGTGCTACAAATGCTTGTTGCTAATTCATTTTCGCTAGTGAATATGCTAATGGTGACCAGCTTGGGAGATGGGGCAGTTGCTGTCACCGCTGCAGTAGGCAGAATCAGCTTCATTTTATCGATGATCCTTACTGCAGTCTATGGGATGACTGCTTATATGACCCAGTACCACGGAAAACAGCAGCATACGCTTATGCGAGCAACATTCGGTTTTATGCTGTTGACGGGAATCTGCATCAGTCTTCTGGCGTTTGTTGTTGTGTGGATCTGGAAGGAGCCGATTCTTTCTCTATTTATTAAGGACATTGAAATACTACAGCTTGGTATTCAATACCTTACGATCATGGCTTTTGTTTTTCTGATCAGTGCGATTAGAGATGCTTATGCTCAGGCGCTGGGATCCATAGGGAAGGTTAAGATAACTTTATATGTCGGTCTATGTGCGATGGCGATTAATATTACACTCGACTATGGGCTGATTTACGGGAAGTTGGGTTTACCCAACCTGGGTGTTGCAGGAGCGGCATGGGGAACGTTGATAGCTTCAGGTACGAGTCTTCTGTTTTTGTTTGTTTTCATTTATAGCAAATCGTATTATTTAAATATTCGATTCCAAGAGCTGTTCAGTTTACCTCTGATACTGCGCAAGCAGGTGGTGAAAACGATAACCCCACTAGTGTTTCACGAAGGCATGTGGTCGATCGGAAATATGCTGTATGCCGTAGCTTTTGGTTCATTAAGCATCGCCGCATTGACTACATTCCAGCTTGCAAATACGCTACAAGGATATTTTATGATGGGGATTCACGGATTTGCCTACGCGGCAAAAGTGATGATCGGACAAAAGCTGGGACAGGACAAGCAGGAGCAGGCGCTGGATTATGCTCGCAGATTTACTCGGATTTCGGTCATTACGGGTATAATCGTTAGTGTTGTCATGATGATGGTTTCGCCGTTTGTGTCCTTTATTTTTCCTTACTTAAGTGGGGAGGTTCACGCTTCTTTAGGAAATATCCTTCTGCTGCAGGCTGTGACAATGACCGCATTTTTCTTGAATAATGTATGGATTGTCGGTATGTTTAGAGCAGGTGGAGATAATTTGTTTACGATGAGTATGATTTTAATTACAACATGGGCCATTGCATTACCGGCAGTATTTGTTGGGGCATATGTGCTCCGTCTGCCGCCGGAGTGGGTGTATGCATTATTTTTGTGTGAAGAGATGAGCAAGGCCTTCATAGGGTATAAACGTTATCGCTCCCAGAAATGGATGCGGAATTTGATTAAGAATGTCCCTGAGACGCCTTCCTCGGCGTTATCTTTATAATGTCCAAGTGAGTGTCTAAATACGTGGGAATAGTAGCGAGGAAGAATAGGAGGATTTGCAATGTCTCTTGCGGGTGAAGAAAGAAAGCTAAGTATTATGAACTTGCTAAACGAGCATGGGAAGGTCATTGCGGGCGACCTGGCACGCATGTTCGAGGTTACAACAGAAACGATTCGTAGAGATTTGGATGAGCTGGAGAAGGAGAATAAGCTCAAGAAGGTGTATGGCGGTGCGATCAAGCTGAAGGTAGAGGTAGAGCCAGCATTGTTTGAAAGAGCCTGTATTAACCAAGAGGCGAAGGAGAAAATTGGATATCTTGCTTTTACACTAATTGATGATCATGACGTTATCTTTATAGATGAAGGCACGACACCGCTTCAGATTATCCCGTATCTATCTCAGAAGCAGCAGGTTACCGTTCTAACGAGCTCGATCTCTGCCATGATGTCCTTGATCGAGCTCAAAAAACGAGAGCAATTCGATGGCCGAATTATTATGCTTGGCGGCGAAGTGAGCGTGAAGCATCTCCGTGTATCAGGTGCTATTGCAGAAGCAAATATGTCGGATTTTTTTGTGAATAAGGCATTTGTAACTGTAGATGCCTTATCGATGGAGCATGGATTTACAAGCTATGACTATGAAAAAGCAACGTTAACTCGCAAATGGATTCAGCAGTCGGAAACGTCCATTGTTCTGGCGGATTCATCAAAATGGAACAAACGATCGATGGTTAAGATATGCGACTTCGAGAATGTCGATGTGGTTATTTCGGAACTGGAGCCTCCATCAGAATGGAAGGCGCAGTTGGAAGACTCCAATACAAAATGGATGATGCCGAGTGAATCATATACGTGAGGCTTGATTCAGGCGTAAAGCTAGTAGAGAAGAAATTCCTTCTCTACTAGCTTTTTTTGTGTTGTTTGTTGTTGTGTTAAATTTGTAATCTCTATGTTAAATATTTGGGATCGCATTGTATTGATTGTTTTTTAGCAGTAGAATAATAAAAACAACATAAATAAAAATAAAAGCAATTAAAAACATTTTTTATTTGTGTTCATAATTTTGCGCTTCAGCAGGTTCCTAGTCAATCTGATGATGATAAAAACAGGAGTGGTGACGATGAAAGACGCAGTGTATTTAGACAAAAGCAAACGAAAGTACAAAGGAAATTTGCACTTACACACGACATGGTCAGATGGATCGCAAGAGGCGCTGGATGTTGTCGTTGCGTTCAAGGATAAGGGCTACGACTTTATCAGTATAACGGATCATGATGTATTCGTTCGTACGGCTGAATATGATACGGATTCTTTCATCGTGCTGCCAGGCATGGAAAGAGGAGGTTTGAATCACGTGCCGGATAAAGACTCTGGCTACCACTTTGGAGTGCTGGGTGATCCGACAATAGAGTCGGAGAAGGAACAATTTCATCATTTGCAATCATTTGAGATCCCTATTCCTTGGGAAGGGTCACAATCTCCGCAGAAGCTCATTGATGAAATGAAGGCTCATGGAAATCTCGTCATTTTCAATCACCCGGAATGGCATTTGACACGTTTCGAGGATATGGTTCAGTACAATGGATTTTTTGCGATTGAAATATACAATCATGCCACGGAATGGACGCCAAGTTCGTCTTATGGAGCGGCCTACTGGGATCATGCGCTTCAAAATGGCAAGCGTGTGTTTGGGATCGCTGCGGACGACTCGCACAATCATGACCCTAACAGCAAAATTGCTGAGTATGGGGGCGGCTGGGTTTCTGTCGAGGCGGAGGAGCTTTCGCAGCAAGGGATTATAGATGCACTAAAGAAGGGACAGTTTTATTCCAGTTCTGGACCTGAGATCCTGGATTATCGTGTGGAGGATAGGTTCGTCAACGTCGAGTGCTCGCCCTGCCAATATATTATGTTTAAAGCATTTCCACAACGCGGGCCGTTCCTCGTGCAATACGAGACAGGTGAGCTGATGACCTCTGGAAGCATGATGATTCAGAAGGACATGCAATATATTCGGGTCGAATGTGTGGACGAGAAGGGCAGAGTAGCTTGGTCTAATCCGATCTTTGTGGGAGATTTGGCGGAGGAGGAACAACAATGAGAGATGCTGTTCTTTTGGATGCTGTCTGTCAAAAGTATAAAGGAAACATTCATGCACACTCTTTTCGCAGTGATGGCGAGTATACCGTAGAGCAAATGATAGAAGCTTATCGCTCTAAGGGCTATGATTTTATGTGCTTGAGTGACCATGAGATCTATTTTCATAGCGATGCGTATGACACGGAAACGTTCATTATGCTGGACGGCTATGAAATGGCTTGCGAGATGGAACGTAATACGACCGGTCAGCAGTATCATCTGCATGGACTTTTGGATCGCTCATTGTTGGCAGAGAGGCCTTTTCAGCATGATGAGGAACATGCAAAGCCGGATTATGAGAGCTTGGATACCATTCAGCAATTGATTGATGAAATGAGGAGCAAAGGAAATCTTGTCATTATGAATCATCCCGAATGGTCTAAAAATCGGGAAGAGGATTTGCTTAAACTTGAGGGCTATACAGCGATCGAAATCTATAATCACCAATCCGAAATCCAAGAGGCGGTAGGTTATGGTGTATCCTACTGGGACTATGTTCTCAAGCGAGGCAAGCAGGTAAACGCAATCGCCGCAGACGATGCTCACGGGGGGCCGACTGATATGGTGGTATCCGAATTTTATGGAGGTTGGATCGCTGTAGAGACCGATCAATTAGAGCAACAGGCGATTATCGAGTCCATAAAAGCAGGTCATTATTATAGCTCCAATGGTCCCATGATCCTTGATCTTCGCATTGAGAACGACAGGTTTAAAGTCAAATGCTCTCCTGTACGAAGCATTCGTTTTATTACTTTCCCGGACAATGGCTTGGCTGAAATGGATCCGACGGGCCAATGCATCACCGAAGCCGAATATCTCATTCAAAATAATGAGCAATATGTGCGCGTGGAATGTGTCGATGCATCGGGCAAAGTAGCGTGGAGCAATCCAATCTACCCGAAATCTGAGCGGCAGTTATTGGAGGAGCTATGAGCAATCCGTATTTATTATTAACACCGGGTCCCTTATCCACAACCTCAACGGTCAAAGAGGCGATGCTAAAGGATTGGTGCACTTGGGATCATGAGTATAAGGCGATTGTCGAGCAGATTCGCCTACAACTATTAGAGGTTGGCTGTGCATCGAAGGAGCACTACACAGCTCTGTTCATGCAAGGCAGTGGTACCTTCGGGATTGAAGCGACAATTGGATCGGTCATTCCAAGTAACGGCAAGCTGTTAATTTTGCAAAATGGCGCGTATGGGAAGCGCATCGAGGAAATCGCAAATGTGCTCAAAATTCCTCATCTATCTCTTGTATTTGAAGCTAATACGCAGGTAGATCCACAAGCAGTGGAGCGGAAACTGGTTGAGGATAAAGCTATTACACATGTGGCCATGGTCCATTGTGAGACGACCACAGGCATTCTGAATCCGCTTGAAGCGGTGATGGATGTGATTAAGCGGAATAATCGAATAGCAATAATTGATGCCATGAGTAGCTTCGGAGGCATTCCGATTGAAGTAGAACAGCTGCAAATCGACTTTATCATCAGCAGCGCGAATAAATGCATTCAGGGTGTCCCAGGCTTTAGCTTTATTCTATGTAAAAGGGATGAGCTCATAAAATGCAAAGGAAAAGCGCGGTCGTTATCGCTTGATTTGTATGACCAGTGGGAGACGATGGAGAAGGATGCTGGCAAATGGCGCTTTACTTCGCCAACGCATGTCGTGCACGCGTTTGCGCAGGCACTAAAGGAGCTAGATGAAGAGGGCGGCGTGGAAGCCCGTCATGCGCGATATCGGACCAACCAGCAAATCGTCGTGGAAGAGTTGACTCAAGCTGGCTTTACGGCCTACTTGCCAAGGGAGCTACAGTCTCCATTTATTACAACCTTCTTGTATCCAACACATATTCCTTTTGCATTTGAACATTTTTATAACTTCTTGAAGTCGGCTGGTTTTGTCATTTACCCTGGCAAATTAACAGATGCTAATGTATTTCGAATCGGGAATATAGGGGATGTGCATGCCAAGGATATGGAGCGATTAAGTGAGCAAATATTACGTTATGTTGGAGTGACCAAATATGAAAATTGAAGGCATTATTTTAGATTGGGCAGGGACGACAGTTGATTATGGCTGCTTTGCACCAGTGCAGGTGTTTATGGATATTTTCAAGGAAATGGGCATCCCATTAACGATGGAAGAGGTTCGTGTTCCAATGGGGCAACTGAAGCGGGATCATATTCGATCGTTGCTGCAAATGCCAAGAATAGAAGCTTCTTTTCAGGTGAAATTTGGCCGTAGTTATACGGAGGCGGATATTGATGAGCTGCATGATCGATTTGAACCTAGACTGCTGTCTATTCTCCCGCAATATGGAAAGCCAAATCCACATGTTGTAGAGACTGTACATCAATTGAGACAGCAAGGCTTAAAAATTGGAGCAACGACAGGCTATACTTCGACTATGCTTTCCATAGTGGAGAAAGCAGCGAAGAAATATGGCTATGAACCCGATCATTGGGTAACTCCTGATCTTGTTATGGACAAAGGCAGACCTTATCCGTATATGATCTATGAGAATATGAAACAGCTTGGCTTGCGTCATCATGCTCAAGTGGTTAAGGTCGGAGATACGATTTCTGACATTCAAGAGGCGAATAGTGCTGGTGTATGGGCGATTGGCATTGTGAAAGGCAGCTCTATGCTCGGTCTCACGGAGGCTGAGGCAGAACATCTGTCGCCAGAGGAGGAACGTCACAACATCGCTGCTGTGAGCAAGAATTATATGGAAGCGGGAGCGCATGCCGTTATTAAGGACATGTCCCAGTTGCCTGCGATGATTGAGCAAATCAATGAACGTTTGATGAATAAGGAGCTGCCTTATGCCAATCCGCATCAATAGTCGTATAGAAGGAGATATCAATGGAACGGATGAACGTCAAGCTTGGCAAGATGAGCATCTAAGTGAAGAGACGCTTGCTGTCTTGGACCAGGATAGCAAGCTCTTTCTTCATCAGTCGATGTCCACGCCATGTTTAAATGCCATTGTAAGTGCAGAGGGAATATACATTGAGGATGTGGATGGACGCAGAGTAATGGACTTTCATGGAAATAGCGTTCATCAGGTGGGTTACAAAAATGAGCATGTAATGAATGCCATCATTAAACAGATGCAGCAGCTGCCATTTCTACCCCGCCGTTATACGAGCCAGGTTGCGATTGATCTGGCACAGAAGCTGACCGAGCTTGCACCGGGAGATTTGAACAAGGTGCTATTTGCACCCGGAGGTACAAGTGCTATTGGAATAGCACTAAAGCTTGCACGCAGAGCAACCGGTAAGCACAAAACCATTTCGACGTGGGATTCCTTTCATGGCGCAAGCCTGGATGCAATATCAGTTGGTGGCGAAGCTGTATTCAGGAGTGGGATTGGACCGTTGATGACTGGAACAGAGCATATGATGCCTTATAACAGCTATCGTTCAATCTTTGGTGAAGGAGAAACGGCTGCTGCCAAAACTCTGGACTACCTATCCTATATGTTGGAACGAGAAGTTGATGTTTGCGCTGTCATTCTTGAGCCTATTCGAAGCACGGATGTACAGATTCCTAGCGTTGCCTATATGCAACGACTTCGTCAAGTCTGCGACGATTATGGCGTGTTGCTCATATTGGATGAAATACCGACGGCATTAGGTCGTACAGGCAAAATGTTCGTTCACGAGCATTATGATATTGTTCCAGATATCGTCGTCATTGGTAAAGGTTTTGGAGGCGGGATTTTTCCGATGGCGGGCATCGTTGCGAGAGAGCATTTGAATATTGCGGGCGATATTTCACTCGGACATTATACCCATGAGAAAAGCGCTGTAGGCTGTGCGGCAGCTTTGGCTACCATTGAATACATCGAAAAGGAAAACCTGCTTGACCATGCGCAAAGTATGGAGAAATGGCTGCTTTTTCATCTTGGGGAATTGCAGAAGAAGTATGCCGTAATAGGTGATGTTCGGGTAAAAGGCATGCTTGCGGCAATAGAACTCGTATCTGATCGCGAGACAAAAAAGAAGGAAGTGATAGGCGCTGAGAAAGTTCTCTATGAATGCTTGTCCCGAGGACTAAGCTTCAAGGTATCCAGCGGAAATGTCATTACGCTTGTTCCCCCACTAATTACCAGTATTACACAAATGGAGGAAGCTATTTTGATTTTGGATCAATCACTGGAGCAAGTATTCACAAAATGAAAACAGATTAATAACTCATGAAAACAACATGAACGCAATTAAAAATAAAATAAAACAAATAATTGATGTGTAATTGACACGGTTTTTACAATTCTCCGTTATAGTTTAGTTATGCCAGTGATAGCTGGAAAACGAGGAGGGTTTAGAAGCATGAAGAGGCTTGCACTTGGATTAGTTAGTGTAATTACAAGTATTACATTGTTAGCGGGATGTAGTACAGGCTCAAATTCTGGTTCGGTTACAGAGTCTTCTAGCAATGATGGGAATATGAAAGAGGTCGTGATCTCCGTTCGCGAGAACACATGGGGAGCGCGTAAGGACAATTTTATAGAAGCAGAAAAGCGTTTGAACGAAGAATTGAAGTCGAAAAATGTGCAGATCAAAATAGACTGGTGGCCTGGCGTTGGCGATGATGAGCTGATTTTGCAAGCGCAAGCTAAAAAAGTAGCAGATGTGTTTATTAACTCCAGCGTAGATATTGGGTGGCAGTTGAACGCCGGTCTAATCCGCGATGTGGATTGGGTTGGGACATCAGATGTGTTCAAAAACATGCCAAAATCCTACGATAACATTATGAAGTACCAAAACCACTACTATGGCGTTATTCAGGATATGGACGCTTCTCCCGTATTCATTAGCCGAAAGGCACTGGAAGGCTTGGGCTGGACAGCCGCGCAAATCGATGAGCTGAAGGCTCGCGTTGATGCCGGCAGTTTTACATTCGGCGAGCTTGTTGATCTTGCAGATGCGGCTGTTAAGCAAAAGCTGGTTAAGGTAGGCTTTGGAGTTGAGGATACCCGATTTGAGGGCTGGAATTATACATTCGGCAACTTCAATTATAATGCGGAACAGAACAAGATGGTGCTGTCGCCAAATACGCAGAAGGTCTATGAGTTTTGGTATGACGCACTGCAGCGCGGCGTAGTCACGGAGGGGATTGCTGATATTGATACGGACAAGGCTGCGGAGCTGTTCATTAAAGGCCAGTTATTCGCTGAATTTGCCCGTACTGAATTTTATCAAGTCATGCGTAAGCAACTTGGCATGGATGATGACTTGGCTGGCTATGAAAAATGGTTTAAGGAAAATGCCATCTGGATTCCGGTTCCGTCAGTTCAGCAGGGTGGAAAGCCTGTATCCTACAGCAATCCTGCGATGATCTATGTAGGAGCTAATGTGGATGATGAAAAGATGCCTTATGTTCAAAGGCTGATTGAGCATGTGCTGGATGCAGATCTGCAGATTAATCATACGCTTAAGAGCGGCAAGCTGCCTGTAACGGCGGCAGCACAGGAGGATCCTCGCTTCCAAAAAATGAGCTTCTACAAAGATCATGCTTATTTAATCGATTTTACGAAAACTCGCCCGGCTCAAATGGATTATGCGGTCTATATGAAATCTTTTACGCTTGGAATTGATGCTATTCTGACAAAAGGTCGAACAGCATCTCAAGCCTATGAGCTATTCAAAAAGGATGTACAACAAAATGTACCAGCGGACAGTCTCATTGTAGAATAACGATGATACAGAAAAGGTGCTCTGCTTGCATGAGCACCTTTTCTGTATATTTTCTTTATAGGAAGCAGGTGCAGATCTCATTATGGAGATCCCAGTGGCTTTGGCCAAGACGGCTTACAAGAAGCCTTTTACCAAGAAAGTGTACCCATATTTATTCATTATGCCCTTTGCTCTTCTGGTGCTAGTCTTTTTTATTCTTCCGGCTATTGCGACCATTATCATGTCCTTCACGGATTTGAATGCATCAATGAAAATCAACTTTGTTGGTTTGGATAATTTCAAGCGAATATTTTCCGATTACAGCATGCCTCAAATTTTATGGAACACCTTCATATTTGCAGTTATTACGCTCGTGTTCTCTTTGTTCTTTGGTTTATTTATATCGATTGCGACCCAATACTTCTTGAAGGGTAAATTTACGGCAGTCATTTATCGTGTCCTATGGTTAATTCCGAGCATCATTCCTGCTGTTGTATATGTTACGTTCTGGAAATATTTATTTGATCCTACGGATGAGGGGTTAATCAATAAGGTTCTGCTCTTATTCCAGCCAGATGGCGATCCCATTTCGTGGTTTACGAAAATCGCTATGGCTGTCGTGATCATTGCTACCATTGTATCTACAACTTCAGGCGGCATGATTCTGTTATCGGCTGCAATTAGCTCCATACCTGAAGATTTGTATAAGGCTGCCAAAGTAGATGGAGCAAGTGAAAAATCGGTCATCACTAAAATTATCCTTCCTTCATTAAAATGGCCGTTAATGTATATTACGATATCCGACCTTATCGGTTTTGTGTCCTCCTATTTCTTCATCTTGCTACTGACCAATGGCGGGCCTATGCGAGACACGACAACGTTATCTTTATATGCGTATCAGCAGGCCTTTAATTTAAAATATTATGGCTACGGTGCCGCTCTTTCTCTTGTGGTAGTTCTGATCTCGCTTATTTTGACATTATGGCTGCTGAGGCTGTTTGATTTCGATGAAATGATCAAGCCATCACGCATTGAAGATTAGGAGGGCCAAGATGTCGACAACTACTGTAAAAAAGCTGCTCGTGCACACATATCTGCTGTTATTCACCATGCCTATCGTTGGAATGATTATATGGTATTTTCTCTCGGCAACCTTTAATAGCACGACAGGCCAATTTTCACTGGAGAACTTCAATTTTGTCAAAGAACCTGTCGAGTATGCGGGGGTTAACCTGCCGGCGATTTGGCCTATTGTTCTAAATACATTAGTCTATTCGTTTCTTATTGTGGTGATTGAAATTTTTATTGCCGTACCTGCCGCATATGCATTCTCCAGGCTCGATTTCAAAGGAAAGCTGGGCGCAATGAAGTTCCTGTTCCTGATGCGCTCATTTCCAGGCATTACGCTCATTATCGCTACCTTTTTCATCCTTGTTCAAATGAATCTGGTGAACACGTACTTAGGCGTTATTCTCGTTGCGATATCAGGATCATTGCCAGGCAGAGTGTATATTATGAAAGGTTTCTTCGACGAGGTACCGTGGGATTTGGAATGGGCGGCTATGGTCGATGGATGTACGAGATTTAGAGCCCTCATGAAGGTGCTCGTTCCGTATGTATTGCCAGGCATCGGGGCGATTGCAGTGTTCGCCTTCTTAGGCGCCTACGGTGAATGGTTTCTATTCAAGCTTTTTATATTCGATGACAATATGCTGACGCTGGCTGGCTATCTGTCTCGTCTGGTAACGAAGGAAAATGTCATTATGAACTATGGATTGATCACGGCGATTGGTTTGTTTTACACGATTCCGCTAGTTGTGTTCTATATCTTTACTCAAAAAGTATTCCTGAAGGTCAATTTGGGAGGAGCAAAGCAGGTATGATTTCTCTTGTAAATATCGTGAAAAACTATGATGGTAAGCAAAACGAAAGCCGTGCAGTTGACGGGTTGAATCTTGAAATTGAAAAAGGTGAATTTGTTGCGCTGCTAGGTCCTTCAGGCTGCGGGAAAACGACTACACTTATGATGCTGGCTGGGTTACTGAAGCCAACTTCCGGGGAAATTTATTTTAAGGATAAGCTTGTCAATCATGTGGAGCCGAAGGATCGAAATATTGGTATGGTGTTCCAGTCCTATGCGCTTTATCCTCATTTGACGGTTCGTGACAACATCGCGTTTCCGCTTCGCGAGCGGAAAATGTCTAAGAAGGATGCGTACGAGCGTGCTCTGCAAACGAGTAAAATTTTGCAAATCGATCATCTGCTCGATCGCAAGCCTTCGCAGCTATCAGGCGGCCAGCAGCAGCGTGTCGCCATGGCGCGAGCATTGTCCAAGGACCCGGAAATTTTACTACTGGATGAGCCGATGTCCAATTTGGATGCGCGATTAAAATTGGATGTACGAGACGAAATTCGGAAAATCCAACGCAAATTAGGAGTAACGACTATTATTGTCACGCATGACCAAGAGGAAGCTTTAGCCATCTCTGATCGGGTAGCTATTCTGAACGGCGGAAAAATTCAGCAATACGCACCCCCGAATGAACTATTCCATCATCCGTCTAACCTGTTCGTCGCAAGCTTTCTAGGCAATCCGCCTATGAATTTGATTGACGGAACAGTGGAGCTGAGAGAGAACCGGCAGTGGGTGAAGACGAAACTGTTCGAATTGGAAATCCCTCCGGCGCGCAGGGTTGAGGAGCAGCACATAGGGAAAGCGGTTAAGCTGGGCGTACGTCCTCATGATTTGTTCTTTCCGGAGCAGCCCCATGAAGCATCTATTATGCTAAAAATTGATCTTATTGAGCATTTAGGTAATGGGCAATTGGTTAAAATGACGGATCCAGCTGGACAGTCCGATATTATGATTCGTTTACTGACCGATAACGAGAAACTGCTAAAGGAGCGCGAGACGGTCTTGATCGGCATTAGGCCAAATAAATTCCATCTGTTCGATATGACAGACGAAGGGCGCAATCTTTTGCAGTTTCAATAGAAATAGAAGGAGTAAAAGATGACAATACCCAATCTCTTAATCGATCAGCATGTGCATTCCTCCTATTCGCCTGACTCCAACTCAACGCTGGAGGTGCTTGTGCGATATGCGCTCGCACTGGGGAAGCCTGCTATCGTTACGACAGACCATTTAGAGTATGATTGCAAATATTTCAAGCAGGATGTTCATATTGACTGGAAGAGCTACCATAGTGAAGTGGAAGAGCTATTACTGCGTTATCCTATGGAGATTCGCAAAGGCATCGAGGTTGGCTTTCGAAGCGACTATAAAGACGTCATAAACGAATATTTGGCTCAGCGCGAGTTTGACGTCATTTTGCTTTCTGCGCATAATGATGGTTACCTTGACTTTTCCGAGAAGGCTTATCATGATCTGCCCATCCAGCAAAGGCTTAAACACTATTTTATGCAAGTAAGAGAGGCTATCGACCAGATGGATAATTATGATATCGTTGCCCATTTGGATTATGTTACGAGATATACGACTTATCCAGTTGATGAAGAAGATATTGTGGCTTGCAAACCTGTTTTGTATGATATTTTGAAGCTAATCATCGAGAAGGAAAAGGTGCTTGAGCTGAATACGACAGGACTATATCGACAAGGCTGGATTCACCCTCATCCGTATATTCTCGACATGTATGTGAATTTAGGCGGCAGAGCGGTATCCATTGGTTCGGATGCACATCAGGTAGGGGATGTTGAGCAAGGCTTTGCGGAAGCGATAGAGCTGCTGCATGGCCTAGGCATTCAAGAGGTTGTGCAATTTAAGAGAAGAGCGCCGTATTTGGTGTCCATATAGTAATAACAACCACTGTCAATGTAATGGCAGTGGTTGTTATTAGGATGGACAGGAGAACTCTGGCAATTAGCACCAGCGTTTTTTATGTGTTCAATACAGAACGTATGTTTGTATATAATAAGAGCGAATGTTCTATTTTGAGGTGGTTTGAATGCAGTGGTATATCGGTGGACTTAAAACACTAAAAATCAAAATGAAAGCGTTGACATAAATTTTAACCCACTATATACTTAGCTTAGTTAAATGAATAGTACTAGGATTGTTACTGTTACGCAGGCAAAACCTAAGGAACAAAATGTTAAGATCCAAGGATCTTATGTATTTTGTTGTACTTAGGTTTTTTTATTTATAGAAAGAGAAAGGTTAAATATAAGTGGTTTCGGCATTCTGCTGAAGCCATTTTCTTCTATATTACTATGTTCACATCTGAGAGGGGCGACAAACTTGGAGTACAAATATGAAATGGTCCAGGCAGACAATCATTTTCCGTTAAAAATTATAGTTCATTCCTCAAATGAACCAGTTTACATACCTGGGCATTGGCACGACAGCATAGAAATATCCTATGTGCTTTCAGGAAGAATTGATAATATCTATATTGATGGCGCGAATTATAGCTCCAAAGAGGGGGATATAGTGCTCATCAATTCAAATGCTATTCATTCCTTTTCTGTGGCTAAGGGAAAAGGAAGAGAGGCTATAACCGTTCTGATTCCTTGTGGATTTATTAAAGAAAATGTTAACGGCAGTAATCCCATTTCATTTGACTGTATATCCATTTTCGAAACCAACGAGCAGAGATTGCAGCAATTTGCGGAGCTGCGTGATTTGTTAAACACATTATTTGCAGCTTACCTCAACCAGAATAATGACCCTTTAGCACATATCCATTTAACGTCGCTATCCTATAAACTGGTGTATCTTTTGTTAAAGCATTTTAAAATCGACAACGAATCTATTCGCGCCATTAACTCCAATAAATATTTGGAGCGGCTGACGTTGATAACCGATTATATCAAAGAGAATTACGATGGGAGCTTATCACTGGATTCCATAGCTCAGGTTTTTGGGTTATCTCCCGAGTATTTGTCCCGTTTTTTTGTCAAGCATGTAGGGATGACTCTATTTCAATATATCAATGCCATCCGTTTGGAGGGATCTTTTCGTGTTCTTATGAATACGGATCATTCCATCATACAAATTGCGTTGGAGCACGGATTTCCGAACGAGAAATCTTTTGCCAGGGTATTTAAGAAGGTTTATCAGGTTACACCACATCAATATCGGAAAGGGAACAAGGGGTATTCTGGGGCCAGGAGTCAGTAATTGACCTTAATTAGGTTAATAAAAGGCGGGATGCAAATAAAAGAAATCATTAAAATAAATAATGTAAGCGTTTCACAAATGGACCTGGGAGGTACGACATCATGTTTAAACGGTTTAAAAAGGCTGCTAAAACAACCATGATATTTACTCTGGCTATCGGTACAACCCTTGCTTTCAGCTCCGGTGCATGGGCCAAGGATGCAAAGATACAGCCTGCCTCATACCGGACGGTTGCGGAGATTAAGGATTGGGGAGCAACCATTACGAAGATCATTGTTAACCTGGATAAGCCGGTACCTAAAGATGCGATAACAAAGGATACATTTAAGGTGCATGTAGAAAGAAGCGATAGCAGGCTGGTAAATCCCTTTATTGAGAAAGGCAACCGGAAGGTCACTAAGGCCTATGTATCGGACAAAAGCGGCAACCCTGTAAAGAAAACCGGAAACTACGTTGTGTTGGAAATGGAGATCGGCCCAACCATAACATTAGGCTCCGCTATTCATTATGATGCAGGTTCCGGGTTTAACGGATGGAATGATAACAAATACACGATCACGCAGCAAAAAGCTATTAAAACCAAATCAGGAACGATTTCCGGCTTGAAGATTGATACTTCCACAGGTGAGATACGGAAGCTTGTTGACCAATTAAAAACTGGCAAAGCTTCTTTTGACGGGGTTACTTTAACCTATGCGGACTATACGCCGGCAAAAGACAAAGTGAAAAACCCTCTAGTGATCTGGCTGCACGGTATGGGAGAGGGAGGCACAGATCCAACCATTCCGATTTCCGGCAATAAAGCAGCGAATTTTGCTTCTAAGGATATTCAATCCTATTTTGGTGGGGCTTATGTGTTGGCACCTCAGACTCCAACCTACTGGATGGATGGTTTTACAGGCTTTGGAGACGGAAGCTCCAAATATGAGCAAGCATTGATGTCCTTAATTAAGGATTACGTGGCCAAGAACAAAGACATTGATACAGATCGAATCTACATTGGCGGAGACTCCAACGGCGGTTATATGACTATGCTGATGATCCGTGATTATAAAGACTATTTTGCAGCAGCTATGGTCGTGTGTGAAGCCTTGAAGGATAGTCTTATAACCGATGAACAAATTAGCGAAATGAAGGATCTGCCGATCTGGTTTGTGGCCGCCAAAACCGACACCATAGTACCGCCTAACGATTATATGATTCCGACCTACAACCGTTTAGTGAATGCCGGAGCAAAGGATGTTCATATGTCGTTATTTGACAACGTAGTGGATACTTCCGGCTTGTACAAGAAGAGCGACAAAACACCGTATGAATACAATGGCCATTGGTCCTGGATTTACGTGTATAACAACGAAGTATCGAAGGTGATTAACGGAAAGAAAACAACGATGATGCAATGGCTAGCCTCCAAAACATTGGACTGAAAGGTATAGCTATGTAAATAAAAAGGTTATTTATCGTTAAACAGTAGAGCCTCTCATCAGCTTGTTAGAGTGATGGGGGGCTAGTTACTTCATAAATACTTTTATACAGACAACTGTTTCAGAATTTTTTCCAGGGTTTGAACGGATACGCCAGATTCCAAGAACAAGGAATAGCTTTTATTGTTTTGCGTCCATGCTGCTTGATTTACTACATTATTATTCCCCTTTATTGTGATGTCAGTACCATGTATATCCTTTTTGGAGACTTGACTATAAATTTCATAATTTCCGCTAATATCCTCGCTGCCTTCCGCTACTCTATAACGATTGGTATCTTTGCCATTGCTATAAAAAACTTCAACGATTGAATTGCTTATGACTTGGATCAAATCTTGCTTGTATTCATCAGTAAGGATTGAAGGTGCATAAGTTGCAAAGCCTACAGATTTTTCAGCAGCTTGTAATGTTTTAAATTCTACAAGCGGATTCGGAATTTGTACATTTTCCTCTTGTGGTGTATGAATAGTAATGGTTTGTTGGGTAACGTTAACCGTTTTAGGATTGGAGAAAAGAATATTGTATATTTTTACTGGAACATATACATTACCTTTTACAGTTGTAGGAGCAGCACCTAATTTGGTTGGGGCGGACATACCAATCGCATGGCTGCTTTGAACGTAGTAATTATCTGTACCGATCGTTAGTGTTGTTTTTACTGATCCATTATCTAAAACCAGGGTCCCTTTTTTATAGGCATGTAAGCTACCCAAATCCAGTTTTGTACCATTTGTTAAAATTTTGTATTGGCTCTGATTGTTTTGTTTAGCCTGAGTAACAGGTTGCTTTGCTATTAAAACGGGTTCTGCGGCAAAGGCTGCCTGTGCAGCAGAAAGTAAGATTAAAGCACAGATTGCGCTAATTGCTGTTTTTTTCATTTTAATGACTCTCTTTCAACTTGTTTGTTCAAGTTACTAAACGGAATAGCTTTATGAAATGTTGCACTCAAATGAAAAATATTCATTATAGTGAAAATCAACTTAAAGTAAGCCCTATTTCACAAAAATCCAGGTAATACGCCAATATTTCGTTTAGATTGAGCATTTACACTACCTCTTTCATAGTATGTAGCAGTTGATGAAGAGAGGAGGTTGCTGATGGAAATACCAGTAACAGGTTTTGTTGTACATTCCGGTGATTCCGACTCCAACCATTCGCATAGGCTTTTTATTACTTCGTGGGACGGTAGACCAGTTAATAATGATCACGTGCATCCTTTTAAAGGGACTACATCATTTGATGTGGGACACTGCCACCATTACGCTGGTGTAACAAAGCCGGCTCCAAGTGGTGTTCCGCATGTTCATCATTATTATGCGGAAACATCATTTAACGATCAACATAAGCACATTATTAGAGGAACAACAGGACCAGCCATTCGCTTGCCAGGAGGCGGTCATTACCATCGCTTCGAAGGATGTACCACAGTAAACGGTAGAATTCCTCACGTTCATAAGTACGGTGGAAGTACTGGAGATGAGGAAGAATGCCGACCTCAATCGTTTTGAAAAGCCCATCCTCCAATATACCAATCGCACAACATGGACGGCATGATGTGAAAATGCCAAAAACCCTTGTTGTAGCAAGGGGTTAGGAGATGTTAACTCTGATCAGATTTTTTTGAGGCTCTCATGAGTTCGTTGAACTTTTGAGTAGCCTTTTTTCTTTGGTTTGATTACATGCAAATAAGACGGCTCATTATATCTCAGAGCGCGCCTCCAGACAGACCATCTGCTAGAAGATTCAATCCAAAATAAAAAATGTAATCCGAGAAAAACATTAGACGTAAAAATGATGCTCCAACCTTTCTCTGTCTTCTGAGGAAGCGCCCAAATACTTGAAGCAGCAGCAAAGAATCCAGATGATGATTAGCTATCACTCATTTGAGTGGCTTTTTTTATCTTACATCTTTATGGTTATAATAATGTAGACATGATCAAAATGCTGTTGGACTGAAGGGATTGAAGATGAAATGACACTACCTATTTCTTTGCCAGATATTTCACAAAGGACGCATTCATCTGACGGTGGAACGAAAAATGGAGGCGTCCCCTGTTGTCCTGTATCAAGCGTGGACCAAGCAGTAACGCATTTTGAGGGAAAACGTCATCCGCATTACGGAAGATTTCTAAGACTTGAACCAGATCGCCTTATCGAATTGACCTGGGTTACTGGGAAAGGAGGAACAAAGGGGATGCCCTCCCTACTCTTCGAAAACGCTCTTTAATCGTACCTTCAAATACATAGCACACCAGAAGCAGTAATGGAGTACCTCTACAATCATATGAACCGTCTCCGGCCAGCCCAATGAAGATAACGCCTTGGAACACAGCGTAACCACGATAAGAATGGCTTCAAAAACGAGAATATCCACCAATAGCACAATGCCTGCACGGGATTTGGCTCGTTGGAAGAGCTTTAGCGTTTTGAAATTCCAGCCTGTTGCGATCAGCTCCAGTGTTATGATTCCCAGGGACATGCCGGTATACCCGAACTCGGGAATGGCAACTATGGAGTAAAGAATAATGAAATTGGCAAGTACACCTGCGCAAAGGCCAATAAAGGGAGTTTTCTTTCGATTTTGTGCCCATAAGATGCTTGTTGTAATTTCCCGCAATCCGACGAGTAGCGGTAACATAGCCAACGATTTAATGGGGATTTCGGCATTTTGTATACCAAAAACAAATAGGGAGATTTCTGGGGCATATTCAAAAATGAAAAAACCTGAGGCTAATCCCCAGACCCATGCTACCTGAATGGCAGTATGGCTTTTTTTGTAGAATGCGTTATATTTCTTATTTTGCCAATCCGCAGTTATTTTCATAGTGAGCGTATGTGTTAGTGCACCTGTAATCAAAGTAGGCATATAAGCGACGACAAGGGCGATACCAGTGACAATACCGAACATTTCCGCTGCTTCCTTGGAAGAAACCCCGGCAACCTGTAATCGTTGGGGGATGATGATCGCATCCATAAAATCAGACGCAGGGATGAGCAAGCGTGTAAGCGCAATAGCAAAGGAAGCTTGTACCACTAAAGGTAAATCTGCTCGACTTGATGGGGGGGATAAAGCTACAGAGGGACGATTGTACATAAAAAAAGCAGTAAGCACAGCAAAGGCTAACAATGCGCCTGTAAAAGTTCCCAGTACCGCTCCGCCTACAGCAAACTCGATGCCGGATTGAATAAATAGTGGCACCAGCAACATTAAAGTACCGATCCGGGCGGTTTGCTCTATGATTTCCGAAAGGGCAATCGCGGTGTATCTTTCAAGCCCTTGCAAATATCCGCGCAGCAGACTTAGCAAGGGAACGGCCAGTATAGCAGGGGAGAGGCATCGAATCACAAAATTAAGCTGTGGATAGCCGAGCAAATTAGCGATCGGTGTTGAGAACCAAAAGGTTAGTACACTGCATACCAATCCCGTGAGGATCATGAACACTGAAAAAATTTTGAATAACCGCCAGCCTCTTGCCGTATGCTTGGTTGTAAACATACCCAATGCTGTCGGCAATCCCCCTGAAATAATCATCAATATTAAGCTATAGAAGGAATAGGCTAGCTGATAAAGGCCCATTCCTTCAGCTCCAACAAGTCGTGTCATAAATACTTTTCCAACCAAACCGATGGCTTTTACAACAATCATCGCATTAGCTCTCACCATGGTTTGTTTTAATATAAGAGGTAATTTCAAATCATTTTCCACCCCATTAGAAGCTGTCCACATTATTCCTATGACAGCAACCTCCGGGATATGAACAAGTCTTAAGGGCCATGATGCTTAATCTTGTATATGAATCAACAAATATTTGGTGTTTTTATCCCACCCTAAATCGAAGGGGACTCTGAAACGGTCTGCGGTATGGGAGTTGACTAAGGGATAGCCACTCTGATCAAATCCGACTACAACGGAGAAGTGGTCTACATCACCTTTTAATACGTAAGCAATCAAATCACCTGGCAGCAACTGTGGTCTGTTAAGGTGCTGCTGCCGTTCATTGACCGATTGAACAATATCAGAGAAGCTACCTTGTCCTATAATCCTTCCATAGCCGGAGCGTAACAGAAAATTTTTAAAAGCGTCCGTTTGAACCCAGGCTTGGCTTCCACCGTTGCCATACAAGTAATGCCACCCAGATTTCATAGGAAGCCCTCCGCCTTCCTCCTTGTCCCCGATAACTTGGGAGGAGAAGTTGGTACAATCGCCTCCTTTGGAGTTATAATCCAGGTATTTTTGATTATATCGCTGACCATTACCTGCTCCCCATGTCGTTCCTGCATACTTGTTCGCATAGTCAACGGCGCGGGCCCTGTTGTATTTATGAATAACCCTTTCTGGTGTTGCCGGAACTTCATGGGGAGTAAAAAATAAGTCGGATTTTTGAATCTTTTTTGAATTCTCTTCCAGAGGATCTGAATACCATTCACGTTCCACGTACCAACGATTATCTTTTTTTCTCAGTGTAATGCCATGACGTGTTCCAATTCCAAAATCATGCCGACCGGGATAGCTGTCGATATACTCATAGCTCAATTTCAAGGACTGAACAAGTGACACTTTTGCCGTATCGCCCAACACTATGGCCCGGGCTATCCGAATGGAACTTTCCGCATTCACAAATTTTATTTTTCGAAGCTTGGCCCATTCTTGAATATATTCGGCCCTGTTCAGTTCATGAAGGTACGCATATTGGCTGCTTCGTCTATCTTTAAATAAGTAATGGTCTTCGATATGCGTTTTGTCCTGATCCATTAACAACCGGGTACGGTCATCAAACAGTTCTTGAAGAAAGGGGGTAACGTTATCCTGTTTAGCTGGCTCGGCTTGTGCACGAAATAAAGAGAAGCTGTAAGCCGGAATTATTATTAAGATCATGCACAGCAATTGTAATTTTCTGATCCTAAGCACAATTATTCATTCTCCTTGAAAATAATTGGGTTGTTTTTGGAATTGTCCTTGTTTTGAACCATAATTTTCTCACAGGCTGAATTCATGTGTGTTAATTTGGTAAAGACGATCAGCCTTCCTTCATGCTCCTTCTTGCTTCGACTGTAGCGTCCGGCACAGGTAATCAAGTTTAAACGGTGTTCTTCTGTAGGGCCAAAAATCGTTTGAATCGGTGCTGCGGAGGTTAAGTAAAATTTTACCGACTCCACAACAAACTGTAGCTTACAACCGTCATCGCCAGTCACATACACAAAATCCCCCCTTTTCAGTTTTTTAAGAGGATAAAAAACTGCCGGGCCCGTGTATGTATCAACATGACCATCCATAATTGCATTACCTGCCGCTCCTGGCAATATACCAGTAGATAAATAACCTACTCGATCCGTGTTGCCTGGAACGCCCATTTGACCATTTTCTAAGTAGGTTACCGGTTCTATAATCGAATGAATACGAACCGCAGGAATATCGATTTTACGTGGAATGCTCCCTTGGAAAGGTTTACTTTTAACCTGTAAGGGCTTCGTCGTTTTAGTTTGTTGAATTTCATGCTTAGCCGGGGTGTGGCTGGAGTTAGTATGGGAGCTACCTTGAGGTTCAGCCGAAGATGAACAGCTCGTACTACCCAGCAAAATCAATAGCACAATGATACGAATAATCCACTTATTGTTCATATGAAGAAAGAGAGAGGGTTAACAAGCTAACCCTCTCCTTTTACCCCTCCCTAATTCATTTGCTCGCTCGCGCCACCGAATCCGGTTTTTGGTAATTTAGTAGCCTTTGCTTTTATACTTTTCGCATGAATGCTTTTTTCTCCAATCATTTTGGCAGGTGCAGCTTCACGCGCATGTAGCTTGTGGACTTTCTCATGTTTGCTCTTGGCGTGCAGCTTGTGTTCATGTTTCGCATGAGCCTTTACCTTATGTTGGTGCATTTTGTGTTCATGCTTTTCCGTTGCGGGTGCTGCAGATACCATTGATCCTGCTGACAGAAGTACAGCCAGGGACGCTACAGTCAATATTGCTTTTTTCATGTTATTGCCTCCTTGAGATAGTTGGTAATTCATAAATATATTTTCCGTATGAAGAACGTTTTATGTAGCCAATGATTTCAAAGGGAAGAATTGGCTTGGAATTTATTCCCATCCTTTATTTATTCACCTCAATAAGTCCTTCAGGAGTCTCACGATTGGCAAGCAGTTCGGATACGGTGACGAAGGTAAAGCCTCTTTTTTTCAGCTCAGGTAAAATGATTTTGAGGGCTTCAACGGTTTGTGTACTTTTATATACATAATCGTGCATGAGGACGATATCGCCATTGCGAGCATTACGAAGTACCTTATTGGCGATCCGGTGTACACCAGGTTTCCGCCAATCCAGGGTGTCCTGATGCCAGGACCATAAAATTAATTTAAGCCCTTTTTCTTTAGATAGTTTGACGAGCGAGTCGGTATAGGAACCACCCGGTGGACGGAAAAGATGGGTTTCAACCCCTGTTGCTTGAACGATGCTGGCTTGGCCCTGATCCATTTCAGACAGAGCTTTGTTACGGGAAATATTATGGAAGGATGGATGATGGAAAGTATGGTTGCCAACCTCATGGCCTTCTTTTCGTTCCCGTTTGACAATGTCAGGGAGTTTTTCTACACGGCTGCCGACGACAAAGAAGGTCGCTTTGGCGTCATATTGCTTGAGTAAATCCAGAATGGCGGGCGTTTTTCTTTCATCCGGTCCGTCGTCGAATGTGAGGGCAATCACCTTGCGCTGGGTAGGAACTTCCCATACAATGTCGCCACGTTCTTCATAATAGGCTCTACCCTTTGTTGGTGCAGGGGAGGCATACGAGGCGGCCTCGGTATAGGGTGTGGCGTAAAAGCTGGCACAGAACAACGAAACAACGATACTTGCAGACAGTAATCGGTTATATTTCATTAGGCTTCTTCTCCGTTCTGACGTTTTCTCACATTAGCTTGCCAAGAAGGAGCACATACCATTCCTTGTTCCCAAAATTTATCTGCTTCTAATTCAGTTAAATTCCTGTCCAAAATGTAAAATAAATACGTAAAAACCTCCAGCTTCGTAATATGCCGATGGTCGGCTGTTCACGAAATTGGAGGTTTTTTGTTTTGTGACTGAATGGATCGAGCGTTAGCTCAGCAGTGTCACCACCAGCAGATTGTACAGCACCAGCGGCAGAATGACGTCTCTGTAGGCATAGGAACGATAGGGAGTGGGGGTGCCTGGGGAGGGCGTGTGGTGCGGTTGAGGAACTCTCAAATACAAGTGATCCGCGTCGATGTGGACAATCCTTCCTTCATACACATGATGATCCATTGTTTGAACCCGGACGGTGTGATTGACGTAAGGACCCAACTGGTGATGCAGATGATCGTGGACCCTTTTGAGTTCTGTCTGAAATTCCGGTCTTGCCTGATATAAGGTTTGCGGATTGACAGTGTTGTACGGCATTCGCCTCTGACCTCCATACTCATATAATGATGTATCGTATGCAGGAGTCTGTGCCATTGTGCAGCTACCCAGATGGGACAGGTTTTACAAAGTCATGAAACATTAACATTTTGCTCCAACCCACTTGATGTTCCCTTTACATCGAAACGATACACTTACTGAGGTTGGTTTGAAAAGAAAGGGGCGCTCCGTTTTGGGTGAGCTTAACAAATCTATGGGACTCGGGACGAGGAGCCAGCAACAGACTTCGTCTAAGGCCCGCGTACGCACGGGTTCGCTAAAAATTCAGAGACTGCGCGAAAACGCGCTAGCGTATACGTTTTTGGCTCCTTCGCTCATTTTGTTTGCTGTATTTATGTTTTACCCGATGATCAAGTCGGTTTATCTCAGCTTGCACTCCACAGATCCCGCAGGAAATGTTGCAGCTTATGTTGGGTTAGACAACTTTGCTACACTTTTTAGCTCGGGTCAATTCCTGCAAGGAATCAAGGTTACGCTCCTGTTTGCGCTGCTGACGGTGCCTGTAGGCATTTTACTGGCGCTGGTGCTGGCTGCACTTACACATAGCAAGCTGCGGGGGATGCGTATCTTCCAGTTCGCTTTTTCGCTGCCGATGGTGCTGTCGGTCGGCTCATCTGCGGTCATTTGGAAATTTCTTTTTCATCCGACTCTGGGGATGTTTAACTACGTGCTTTCCCTGCTACATATCAATCCGGTTCCGTGGCTGACCAGCCCGGATTGGGCGTTGTTCTCCGTAGCGATTATGACCATCTGGATGAATCTAGGCTTTAATTACATTATTTTATCAAGCGGACTTCAAGGGATTCCAGAAGACATGTATGAGAGTGCAAAAATGGACGGGGCAGGTCCGCTGGTAACATTCTGGCGAATTTCCATGCCGCTACTGTCGCCAACGATCTTCTTTGTAACTGTAGTATCCATCATTGGAGCTTTCCAGTCTTTTGCTCAAATTAACATTCTGACCAAGGGCGGTCCAGTGAACAGCACCAATGTGTTCGTGTATTCCATTTATCAGGAGGCCTTCGTTAATTTCCGATTCGGAACGGGCAGCGCACAGGCAATTGTACTGTTTGTCGTCATCCTGCTGCTTACAATGATCCAGTTCAAATGGTTGGAAAGAAAGGTGCATTACCAATGAAACGACATCTTAATTCAACACTCGTGTATGTGTTGCTTACGATTGCGGCTGCTTTGATTTTATATCCGGTCATTTATACGTTTTTTATGGCTGTCATGTCGCCGGAGGAAGCAAGCGCCTATCCACCGAGCTTTTTCCCGCATTCCTTTCATATGGCCAATTTTACCGACGTATTTGAAATCGTTCCGATTGCAGCGTTCATCGGTAACACCTTTCTCATTTCAGGCTTGACAATGATCGGCCAGCTTATTACAGCCAGCTTGGCGGCCTATGCCTTTGCCAAAATGGAATTCAAGGGGAAGAACTTCATATTCAGCATGTTTGTCGCTACCATGATGATCCCGTGGGAAGTGACCATTATTCCGAACTATCTGACCGTACGTAGCTGGAATTGGCTGGATACCTATCAAGGGCTGACGGTTCCGTTTCTGGCGACGGCATTCGGAACGTTCCTGCTGCGGCAATTTTTTCTCCAGCTTCCCAAGGAATTGTTCGAGGCGGCTCGTATGGACGGGTGCGGACATGTCCGTTACTTCCTGTTCCATGTGCTTCCGCTATCGCGCCCGGCGCTCGGAACATTGGCTGTGTATTCGTTCCTGAATATGTACAATTCGTACCTGTGGCCGTTGTTGATCACGAACAGCGAGAATATGCGTACGGTACAAATCGGAATTTCCATGCTCGAATTTCAGGAATCCACCTCATGGAATCTTGTGTTCGCGGGTACGGCACTCGTCATTTTACCGTCTCTGCTTCTGCTGATCTTTGGTCTGAAGCAGTTGGTACGCGGGATGGCAGCGGGTGCACTTAAAGGTTGATCCTGAAGGGGATTTCCCTTCGGGCAAACAGCAACATCTGCGCAAGCAGCCTATATAAAGCTTGATCTATATTCGAGAATCATTTAATCAAAGGGAGAGAAGAGAGATTATGAGATTTTTTCGTCTGAAAAGTGCTTTGACCTTGCTCATTCTGACTGCAATCGTTGTTGCAGCAGGCTGTAGCAATAACACGGCGGCTGAGAAGCCAAGCAACGGTAGCGATGCGGGAACAGCAGCAGGTTCTCCAGTGAAGTTGACTTGGTGGCATTCCATGTCCGGTAACGGTGAAAAAGCGATCAAGCAAATCGCCGCTGACTTTAACGCCAGCCACAAGGACATTCAGGTAGAGCCGGTATACCAAGGCAAATATGATGACAGCTTGAACAAGCTGAAAGCGTCACTTGGCTCCAACAGCGGCCCGGACATCATTCAGGTGTATGAAATCGGCAGTAAATTCATGATCGACTCCAAGATGATCACTCCTGTACAACAATTTATTGATGCAGACAAGTTCGATCTGTCGCAGCTTGAGCCGAATATTACACGGTATTACACCATCGACGGTAAATTGAATGCAATGCCTTTCAATACGTCGAATCCGATCTTGTACTATAACAAGGATGCTTTTAAAGCGGCGGGACTTGATCCGGCTAATCCTCCAAAAACATATGATGAATTCGAAAAGGCTGCAAAAGCCTTGAGCAAGGACGGGAAATCCGGTGCATCCATCGCTATCTATGGCTGGTTTATGGAGCAGTTGTTTGCTAATCAGAATGCGGATTATGTGAATAATGGCAACGGACGCAATCAGGCAGCAACGGAATCGCTGCTGAATTCAGATGCAGGTGTGAAAACCCTGACTTGGTGGAAGAAAATGATCGACGAAAAGGTTGTATCCAATCTGGGACGTAACTCCGATGATACTGCCAAAGCTTTTTCCGCAGGACAAATTGCTATGACACTGGATTCCACCGCTTCGCTGCGTAATATTGTGGAGCAGGTTGGCGATAAATTTGAGGTAGGCACTGGCTTTCTGCCAAGAGCGAACGAAGCGAAAGAAGGCGGCGTGGTTGTAGGCGGCGCGAGCTTGTACATCATGAACAACAAGCCTGAAGCCCAGCAAAAGGCAGCGTGGGAGTTCATTAAATTCGTTGCTTCCCCGGCTGTACAGGCACAATGGAGCGTGAATACGGGGTACTTCCCGATCACCAAAGCAGCTTATAACGAGCAGGTACTTAAGGACAATATGGTGAAATACCCGCAATTCCAAACTGCTGTTGACCAATTGCACGCATCGGCGCAATCCACGGCTACACAAGGCGCAGTGATGGGCGTATTCCCGGAAGCGCGTCAAATCGTAGAGGGTGCAATCGAGGCCGTCTTGAGCGGACAGCAACAGCCAAAACAGGCGTTGGATCAAGCCGCACAAGAGATTACAGGCAAAATTGCGCAATACAATCAAACAGTAAAAAAATAATCGGCCTTCCCTTAAAAGCGGCTGGTAAACTTAATACGCGACCCCTTTACCAGCCGATTTTATAAAATAACGGACCGAATAAGTGACCCCCTCACTTGTTCGGTCTGTTTTTTGTATGTCTGAATTCTCCCGTTTTTAGAACGTCCGTTTAGACGAACTGTCTAAAATTGTGTATTTTGTACATTTCCTATTGCTGGATAACTAAAAATGGGCTTATAATAAACGTATAATTTTTGTACTGGACGGTCAGTTCAAAAAAGGAGGAAGCATGAAAAACCAGACGAAGGAAATTATTTTTAACGGTGCGCTTAAGGCTTTTTCCGAACGTGGCTTCAATGAAACCAATATGGAGGAAATCGCCAAGGTATGCGGCATTGCTAAAGGGACCCTTTATTACAACTTCAAAAATAAACAAGATCTGTACATTTATATTTTGAAGATGGGGATGGAGCGCTTTGTTCAGGATATCCGTGAAACCATGTCTCAGGTTCCGAAGGATCAGGTAGAAACGAGGATTCACAAGCTGATTCAAGTACACGTTGAGTTTATTGGAAGAGAGCCGGATTTTTGTCGTTTGCTAGTTAGCAAGGGATGGGTTTCGCAGGAGCAGCATTTTAATATCAGGCAGGTATTGGCTGACTATTTTGATTTTATGGAAGCGGAGATCGACTCTGGTAAGTTTTACGGGAAAATTTCGAGTAAGCTTGATGCGAAAACGACGGCAAATTGCTTATTTGGTATTTACATTTTTGCACCGATGCGATCAATGGTTTGGGGCGAAACGATGAACTTGCAGGAAGTTCGGGAGAGTATTGAAATTTTTGTTTGTAATGCGCTGGGTATGCATCATAAATAGACAGATGGAGTGATGAGAACATGAAAGCTAAAAAATATACGATTTACGCCGTACTTATTGTTTTAATCGCCATAGGGATTTATGCTCTGACCGCTTTTCAAAAGGGTGGCAGTAGCCTGTCTGCGGATCAGTCCTCTTCCATTCCGACAGCTTATGTAGAATCGGATACGCTCAATGCCAGCTTTAAGATGGCGGGACGTATTGATCAGATGCTCGTGAGTGAGGGCGACAAGGTAAAAAAAGGGCAGGTGTTAGCCCATCTGGAAAGCCGTGAGCTGGAAGACAAGGTGAAACAGGCACAGGCGGCATTGCTGGCAGCCCAGAGTAATGTGTCCAAAGCGAAGGCAGGAGTATTGCAGGCTCAAGCGGGAGTGGGGCAGGCACAGGCTACCGTGAGTGCAGCTCAGGCCAAAAAGAGCCAAGGTACCACAGCAGTTGGCGTGACTGCACAGGCTTCCTCCAGTCAGATCGAACAGGCACAAGCGGCTGCGGCTGCGGCCAAAGCGAAGCTGGATGCCCTCAAGAGCGGCGCAAGACCGCAAGAGCTGGAGCAAGCACAAGTGAGTGTGAAGGCTGCCAAGGAAACGCTGGATTTGACCGCTAAAAACCTGGAGCGTGCCAAAAAGCTTCAAGAAGCCGGGGCAGCAACCCAAGCCTCACTGGATCAAGCGACGCTGGACCATCAACAGGCGGAAGCCAAGTACAATTCAGCATCCCAGCAACTGAATATGGTACGCGAGGGAAGCCGCAAGGAAGAAATTACGGCGGCTGAAGCGCAATACCGTCAGGCATTGGCTGCGGTGAAGGAAGCACAGGCAGGAGCAGGCAAGGTTACTTTGCAGCAGGAGGATGTCAAAGCCGCCCAGGCTTCGGTAGAACAGGCGCAATCCGCTGTGAAGGCGGCGCAATCCACGGTAGAGCAGGCACAGTCGGCGGTTGCAGGTGCCAACGCACAAGTAGCTCAGGCGGAAGCTGCCCTTCAGGAAGCTCAGACCTACTTGAGCTACACCACGCTACGCGCATCTGAGGACGGTATTGTAAAATCCAAATCGCTCAGCTTGGGCGAAATGGCCAGTGCAGGCTTCCCGGTCTATACGATTGAAACTTCGACGCAGCGTTGGGCTAAATTCTATGTGCCGGAAACGTCCCTGAATGGTCTCCAGGCAGGGGATACTGTACAAGTTAAACTGCTGTCGGGCGGCAAGGAGCTGAAAGGTAAAGTTATTTTGCTGGAATCGGCTGCCGACTTTGCTATTCAAAAACCGAGCCAAAGTTCCGGTGATAAGGATGTCCGTTCCTTTGGTGTTAAAATAGCTTTGCCGGATCTTGCGGCTTCGGTTCCGACAGGCTCCACGGTTCTGTTTACAGGCAAAGGGGCGCAGTAATATGCAGGATCAACAGGAAAGACTTCGTATCCGCGATGTATTTCGTGAGGAATGGCTGAGCATCTTCCGGGATCGGCGCTTTATGGCTATTCTGCTGATTACACCGATTGTGTATACCATCTTGTTCGGCTTCCTGTATTCTCATCAGCGGATTACCGAGATGCCTGTCACTGTGTATGACGGAGACAATTCACAACTCAGTCGCCAGATCATTCAGGCGTTCGATGCGACAGATTCGTTTGCCGTTACACGGCAGGCCACCAATCAGGAGGATGTTGTCCGTCAGGTGGAAACCGGGGAAGCCAAGGTAGGCATCGTCATTCCCGACAATTTCACCACCCGGCTTAAGCATGGGGAGAACCCGCCTGTGCTGACCCTGATTGACGGCAGTAACATGATGTATTCCAACAGCGCCAGCCGGATCGCAAATCAGGTCATCAGTAGCGTGAGCGCCGGGGTTTCGGTCAATTCCATGAAGCAAAAGGGAATGAACGCCGATCAGGCCGCCTCAACGCTGAGTACCATCCCGTTCCGGTCCAGAGTGCTGTTCAACCCGGTATATGATTACAAGCTGTTCATGCCGCTGGGGGTCATTTCTGCCGCTCTCCAGCAGTGTTTGCTGCTCGGTATTGCTTTGTCCTGTACGCGGGATAAGGAAGCAGGGACTTGGGGAAAATTTGCCGCATGGAAAAATACCCCTTGGCGACTGGCAATTGCCAAGCTGACACCGTATTATGTGGCGGGAGCCTTCAATGTGCTGACTGTATTCAGTATTAGCGCCCTATGCTTTGATATTCCGTTCAGGGGGCAGGTGTTGCCGCTGATTCTGGTGTCGCTGGCCTTTAACTTTGCCTTGTGTGGTTTAGGGTTCCTGTTCAGCCTCTTTTCCAAGACAAGAGTGGATGCGACCCAAACCCTCATGCTGATTGCCGTTCCTTCCTTTATGCTGTCAGGCTATACGTGGCCACTGGAAGCGATGCCCGGCTTCTTGCGGGGGGTTGCCGAAATATTGCCACTGACGTATTTTCTGGATGCTGTACGGAATATCACCCTCAAAGGACTGGATATCACGTACGTCTTCAAGGATACGATTGCGCTGGGCGTTATTGGCTGTGTGAGTCTGCTGGTGTCCTTCGCCATTTATCCGCTATTCTTTAGACAGCGTCAGACGGCAGACCAGCATGCCGATATATCAACGCAAGAGGGAGTTACACTTAAAGGCTAAAAGGCTAAGAGTAACTAAATACGCATATTAAAAAGGCAGACCAGGTTTTTACTCCTGATCTGCCTTTTGGTTTTAAGTGTATATCGTATTGGCTGAATGAAATATTATTGCGTCTTTAAGTCCTCAATAGAATCAATGGGAACGTAGGATGGAACTACAAGCCCGGACATAACGCCAGTCATGCTGGTTCCGATGTCGTCCACCTGAGCCTTGTCCTTTGCCCAGTAATCGGCATGCGTCAGTGGAAGCCAGGCAGCGGCGGTAGCATCCACACTCCCGCCTGCAACGCCTGTCCACATAGGGCCAATCTCTACCTGAAGGGCAGTCACTTTGTAGCCCAGCTCTTGGCAGCTTGTTGTGGAGCAGCACCGTCTTGAATGGCGATCATCACTTCACCCATATCTTCGGCAGTCCACTTGAAGCGGCTTATTCCTTCATAGCTTCGGCAGTCAGCTTCATCAGACCGGCACTGGGGTCGGTACCGACAATACGGTATCCGACCTCCTTGCCAAAGTCCCCCGCAGCGGCAGAAGCTGGAGCCGCTGCGGCTCCATTGCCTTGTAAATCAGCTATAGATTTAACATTCATATAAGCTGGAACAACCAAGCCTGTTTTGACACCCGTCATATTAGCGCCCAGATCATCAAGCTTATCCTTGTATTTAGCCCAGTAATCCGCATGTGTCAGTGGCAGCCATGCAGCCGGAGAAGCATCCACATCCCCACTGGCGACACCCGTCCACATTGGACCTGCTTCAACTTGCAACGCGGTTACTTTGTAGCCCAATTTGTTTTCCAAAATATATTTCAGCAAATTCGTGCTGGCAATTTCAGAATCCCAAGCCACATAACTGAGCTTGAAGGTGTCACCATTGACAGGTTGCAGTCCTTGGGTCCATTCCTGCACCTTATCGGCATGCTTTTCAGCCCAATCCTTGGCAGCTTGCTCAGGGCTGGTTCCGCCTTGAATAGCAACCATCATTTCACCCATGTCTTCCGGTGTCCATTTGAACCGTTTTAGAAACTCGTAAGCAATAGGAGCATCCTGTTGCAGTCCTTTACGGGCAATCGTATGAATACCCTCGGCCTCACCATAAGATTTTTTAGGGTCTTCCAAATATTTGAGATCATACTTGTTGAACATCCAGTGCGGCGTCCAACCTGTAATAATGATCGGTTTTTTCGCTTTTATGGCTTTGTCTAGTGTTGCAGTCATCGCTGCACCGGAACCTTCTACCAGCTTCCAGTCGGACAAATTGTAGTCCTTTAACGCCTTGGCAGTTGATTTCATAATACCTGCCCCGGCATCAATTCCGATAATTTTGTAGCCGACTTCTTCGCCAACCGGGTTGGCAGCAGCGTTTCCTTTGCCAGATGCAGAAGGGTTCGATCCAACAAAATATTGCGATGCGCCAGCGATCAGAATGACAGCCGTAACCGCAGAGGTAATCCATACCTTTTGTTTGGTAGATACGCGGCTTTTGCCTCTTTTCGCTGGTTTGAACAGGTTCTGCGTGAAACGGTCAAGCACGATAGCCAGAACAACGACAGCCAATCCGGCCTCAAAACCTTTACCAATTTGGAGTTGTGTCACGGCACGGTATACAACGGCACCAATACCTTCCGCACCGATCATAGAAGCAATAACAACCATAGACAGTGACAGCATAATCGTCTGGTTAATACCAGCCATCAAGGTTGGCATAGCCAGCGGCAGTTGTACTTTGAACAGCTTTTGCGCCGAGGTTGAACCGAATGCGTCGGAGGCTTCGACCAATTCACCCGACACTTGCATAATCCCCAAATTCGTCATGCGAATGGTTGGAGGGATCGCGAAGATAACAGATGCGATTACGCCCGGTACAACACCAAGGCTGAAAAAGGTAACCGCAGGGAGCAAGTAGACGAACGCGGGCATCGTCTGCATAAAATCAAGCAAAGGCGTAATAATGCGTGACGCCGTTTTGCTGTATGCACACCAGATCCCGATCGGAATCCCGATGACAATGGATACGAGTGCGGACGTAATGACCAGTCCGAGCGTATTCATCGTTTCGCTCCAATAGCCCAGGTTGTCAATCAGCAGGAAGCCGATGACGGTAAACAGCGTAAGCTGAACCCGACCGATCATAAATGCGATAATTCCGATGATCACGATGAACACCAGAGGGTGCGGAAGCATGAACAGCCCAGAGAAAAAGCCTACAACAGCTTCAATAACAGAAGAGATAACATTAAACAATCCGGCCAGATGAATACCCATCCAGTCTACAATAGTCTGAATCCACTCAGCGATTGGCAGTTTCGGTATCAAGGGCATTCACCTCCTTCGTGGTGGTTACATCTCCGCCAAGTGCGCCCAACAAAGCTCCACGGACGATAACACCCAACAGCTTCTGTTTGTCATCGACCACAGCCAGAGGGACCTTGGCCGAGCTTGTAATTTCGAACAAATCATTAATGACCGTTTCCGCAGCAACTTGCGGTCCGTCCGTCATGAGAATATCTTCAATCTTCAAATTATTGCGCAGCGCATGGACAGCATCTTCAGCATTGATAACGCCCAACAGCTTCTTGGTACGATCAATGACGAACAGATTGGAAATCCCACGTTCGCGCATCAATTCCAGAGCAACACGCGGACCGCGATCCATTGTGATCGTTTCTGGACGAAGCATAACATGAGCAGCCGTCAATACCTTGGACAGATCCACATCCTCGACGAAGCGGGCTACATAAGAGTTAGCCGGTTGGATCATAATTTCTTCCGGTGTACCGATCTGCACGACCGATCCGTCCCGCATCAATGCAATCCGGTCACCGATCCGCAGCGCTTCATCCAGGTCATGGGTAATAAACACAATCGTTTTCTTCATTTTATCTTGAAGCTCCAGCAGCTCATCCTGCATGTCACGGCGAATGAGGGGGTCCAGTGCGCTGAATGCTTCATCCATCAAAAGCACTTCAGGGTCATTAGCCAGCGCCCGTGCCAGACCGACCCGCTGCTGCATACCGCCACTCAGTTCATCGGGCATTTTATCGCCCCAGTTTTTAAGACCGACCAGTTCCAGCGCTTGCTGTGCCTTTTCCTGGCGTTTCGTTTTTTCTACCTTTTGAATTTCAAGGCCGTATTCTACATTTTCCATTACAGTCCGATGTGGGAACAGGGCGAATTTTTGAAAAACCATACTGATGGTTTTACGGCGAACTTCGCGGAGTTGTTCTTTGTTCATCTTGCGGAGATCCTTGCCGTGTACCAGAATTTCACCGGAGGTAGGTTCAATCAAGCGATTTAGCATTCGCACTAAAGTGGACTTGCCACTGCCCGAAAGACCCATAATAACGAAAATTTCACCTTGCTTAATTTCCATGTTGGCCTTATTAACACCAACGGTAATTTGTTTTTCTTTGGCCAGCCTTTCCTTGCCCCAGCCCTGCTCCAGGAGCGGAACACCTTGCTCTGCGTGAGGACCAAAGAGTTTGCTGACATTTTTGACTTCCAAAATCGTCATACATACACCTCTTCTTTCTATACTTTGCTTGGTATTAACCCCGTGTTGCATTAAGGATCGAGTATAAAAATCAATATTTTGAACATCCTGAAACGGTTAATGACAAAATTAATTGTAACAGAAGCATTGCTTACTTTTCAAACTAAAAAACTGTTCATAAAGTACGTACAGTAAAAACTGTACAAAGTTTCCTGCCATATGCTCCTTCGTTCTTTAGAATGCTCAAACATCCGGAACTTTACAACCGATAGCTCTTTTTTTAAAATAGACAATGAAATATAACCATAAGCAAAAGATTTATGTATATCCATAATTTTAAAAGTTTACTATCATTAGCAATTTTGCGAATTATGATTTTGAACGACCCATGCTGTTGTAATATAGACAGGAGCTTTGCTTTTGAAACATTTCATTTTTTATTGAAAGATTTCATGTGTTGCGTCAAAGCCAATCGGTTACGGGTAAAAGTCGTTCATACGATCTTAGGCAAAATGCTCTAAAATTAGGAGGATGCAAGCATGAGCTTGTACCAGTTAGGTGATGAGCAGCAGGCTTCGCTGCAAAAAATTCGCAAACGTGTCATAGAAGCTATAGGTAAAAATATGGACTTGTATGGGATCACCCTGTCTGCGGGGCATTTGTACGGTTTGCTTTTTTTTGCGGATAAACCGATGACGCTGGACGAAATGGGTCGTGAAATGGAAATGAGCAAAACGAGCATGAGTACCGGTGTCCGAACACTGCTGGATTTGAAAATGGTCAACAAGGTGTGGAGCAAAGGCTCACGCAAGGATTTGTATGAAGTCGAATATGACTGGCATCAAACGTTCACAGACTTCTTTGCTATTAAATGGAGAAAAGCGGTTGAAACGAATTTGCTGGTGCTGCGCAAGGCCATTGAGGAGCTGGACAGATTGCTGGAGCAGGGCGGGGAATATGAGGAGTTTAAGGCTGTTCTCCAGCAGGATCGTTTGAAAATGAAGCAGGCTGTGGCCTATTACAAGTGGCTGGACCGACTGATTGATTCGATGGAAAGCGAAGAAATATACAAGCTGATCCCGAAGGAAGAGGTTCGTGATTAATCGCTTATCCTCTTTTCTTTCCATAAAAATGCCGGAGCGCAAAAAGCGTTCCCGGCGTTTTTTGTGTTTGGCTTTGTAAACTTTGGATTAGCTTTGTTCGATTTTTGGTTTGGGCCTGCGCAAAGGGTATAATAGAGTTAAAGGAGGCTTCATTATGGAGAGTATTACAGTACATACCCGCCTGGGTCAGCTTCGTGGGGAAACGGTGAATGGATATCATGTATGGAAAGGCATCCCATATGCACAGCCTCCTGTGGGAGAATTGCGTTTTCACGCACCTCAGCCTTTGAAGCCTTGGGAAGAAGTGCGGGATGCGACGAACTTTGGACCGATCTGTCCGCAGCCTATGCCATCTGCTGAGAGTATGACTGGGAATCTGGTGGAACCGCCTGAGCAGTCGGAGGACTGCTTGTACCTGAACGTCTGGACGCCTGCTTCGGAGGCACCTGCAAAGGGACGACCCGTGATGGTGTGGATTCACGGCGGAGCCTTTGTAACCGGGTCGGGAATTATTCCATTATATGATGGGGCACGGATGGCAGAAAATGGCGATGTTGTCGTCGTTACGCTCAATTATCGGCTCGGGCCGTTGGGCTTTTTGCACCTGACTCCACGGGGAGACGGACTGACCTCTAATGCGGGGCTGCTGGATCAGATTGCTGCCTTGGAATGGGTCAGGGACCATATCGCCGCATTTGGCGGTAACCCGGACGAGGTGACGGTGTTCGGTGAATCAGCGGGAGCTATGAGCATTGCCGCGTTATTGGCTATGCCGGCCGCTGAGGGCCTGTTCCAGCGTGCTATTTTACAAAGCGGAGCATCGCAGGTGCTGCCGACTTCACAGGCGGAGCAAGTCACGGCTGCATATCTCCAGCAGTTGGGGGTGGACACCCTGCATCCGGAACGATTGTTTACGCTACCGACGGAAGCGCTCATGCTTGCCATGGCCAAGACGCATGAAATGATGGGTTCGGGGCTGGCGATGCTCTATCAACCCGTTGTGGACGGTGTGACCTTGCCTGACGTACCTTTATCTGCGATTGCCAAAGGATCAGCCAAGCAGGTATCCGTTTTGATCGGAACGAATTTGCATGAGGGTGCTTACTTTATTCGCAAGGAATCCCATCTGATGAACAAGTCGATGGCGAGCCAGGCATTGGAAATGATGACGGGCATGTCAGATGTTGGCGATTTGACGGAACCTTTCCCTGTTACGATTGAGGGGCAAGCGCAGATGCTGACCGATCTGTTCTTCTGGCGACCTGCGCTGGCTCTAGCGGTTGCACAAGCGGTTCATGCCCCGGTGTGGATGTACCGTTTTGACTGGACACTGCCGGGGCATCCTGTATTCGGACAAGCGGTTCACGGCGCGGAAATTGCGTTTGTTTTTGATAATCTGGAGCTGCTAGGTAAGCTCGGATTGGACGTTCATCCGCCTATGAGGACGCTGGCTTACGATATGCAGCAGGCATGGGTTGCTTTTGCACGTGACGGAAAGCCTGTGCTGCCGGAGGGGGAATGGCCGGTATACGACAGGGAATCGCGTGCAGTCGTCGTGT
>NZ_JTHP01000047.1 GCF_000943545.1 Paenibacillus terrae | reverse complement strand
GTACGTAATGAATGAGGCTCCTCATTATCGTAGGTTGTTAAGAAACTATCCAGACAAAATCGCTCAGATTAATCCGGATTCAACAAATAGCAAAAATTCCCTAGACCTTGAGCTATATAAGATACAGCAAGTTGATGAGATGAAGAATTTAATTGATGTAAAGTCCATATTAAATATGAAGGAAGATGAAATTACAGACTTAGAAATATACAAGAAAAAATATGATGAGGTTCTTCAAAAAGTAAATGATGAAAGTAAAATGGACTTGGCGAAGTATATTGTAAAAAGAAGGACATTATTAAATCTACTTGAAAAAAGCTTAGAGATTCAAGATAACGGGAAGTATTTATTCGAAAAAAACCTGCATGAACTAATTATTCCTTTAAAAACTACGACAGATGAAATTGATTTCGAAAGCCACAACCTGTGGATTATTGATGAGAAGCTTGCGTATCACAGGTATTTGGCTTCGGATATTTCGCTAAATAATATGACTGAAATATTAAGTGGTGATGATTCAAGACCGGACATAATTGCGTTTAACGCACCTCATGCCTTTGGGCTTGAAAAGCCATACAACTCAATTGTAATTGTTGAGTTTAAACGACCAAATCGTGATGACTACAATTCTGACAGTGAGGGTAAAAACCCGATTGATCAAGTTTATAATTATATGTCCGTTATTAAAGAAGCAAAGGTGAGAGATAAAGACGGTAGACCATTCAATCTGTCACCGAACACTCCATTTTATTGTTATATCATTGCTGATATGACACCAAAATTAGAAGAAACGGCAAAGAAAAACAATTATAAGCCTACACCAGATGGAATGGGCTATTTTTACCTTCACGATTATTATAATGCATATATTGAGATAATAACGTATGACAAATTGCTCTCAGATGCTTCGAAACGAAATCGCATCCTGTTTGATAAATTGAAAATATAAATTTAAGATATGTGAAAATTTTTTTATAAATAGCAGGTTTCTTTATTGAGATGGAACGAGCGAAAGTTAAAGAACTTATTGTAATAAAGAATAGTTCAACGCAAGGAGAATCGTGATACATCATTTATTATTTTTACCGTTGCTCCTTTACAGAGAACATTATTACAAATAACGGGAATCGGAGTTGGAGGTTGAGGCTTCGATGCTAAACTTGCAGATTGGAGACTCTAAGAGACTGTAGCGAATGTGAAAATTTCGTAATTTACTTGCGGTGGCAAGGCGGGGCATTTACAGATAGATACGTTATTTTTGCAGCTGCTAAGTGTTACATTTGTTGCATGTGGAGTCGATTGGAGGTAGAAAATATGGGGTACTCTTATAGCGGCATAGTAGATGGATTAAAAGTATTTTATAGTTCTATGCATCAGCTTAATGTGGAGATAGGAACTTTTGAACATAAATACAATAATATTATATCAGATGCAATATTTGATACCAGAGATTCAAGCGGGTGGTCGCTAACATTTATAAAAAGAGTCAGGGGAAATGTTCTTTGTATTCCGATTCAAAAAGGATACCGTTTTGCTATTATTGGGGATAAAGAATATAACGCTTTTATTGAATACTTTGGGATTGGAAGTGGCAAAGGACAATTCAGCATTAAAGAATTTGTTGATTATTTAGATAAGCAGATTCCGGCTGAATACAGACTATCCGATAACAAGAGAAAAGTAATACTAAAGTATAATAAGTTAGATAATGATAGTGATGGAATATATCCTGTAGGTGTTAAAAACTGGGGAGTTATTCATGCTAGGAATCCAGAATTACCAGAAGATAAATATCATAGGACTGCAAAAAACTTATTAAAAACTAAAGAACTATATCCAGATATATATAACGCAATTAAAGATATTGATATAACAATTATTTACGGAAAACATCCTGGGGAAAATACTGAAACAATAAAGGCTGGCAAAATGGATTATAGGAATTGAGTTAACGGCTCGTTTCATATTAGCCGGTCATTTTAATGATTCGTAATGACTGTGATGTGGTTGTGTCGCTGCCTAAAGGAATAATGACACCTTGAGCTTGAAAAGTTTACGAGGGTTATAGGAAAGTTGAAATAGTAGTCGACTTATCAATGCATAATAAGATGATGTTAAAAAATGACCGGTCAAGCTACTGCTTGCGCCGGTCATTTTTTATCTAATTAAGCTAAATCCCAAGTTATGAATCGCTGCAGTATCTTTACCATTAGATTTTGCATATCTCAAAGCAAGAAAGGCATCGCAGAGACTAGGACTGACTCCCATTGAGAAAGATATCTCTTTACTACAGTTTTTGACAAGGTGGAAGAGTGGTTGAACTTCGAAGTTTTTTTTCTTGCATATTATCCCATCAGCACCGCTAAAAATAATTTCGTAGCCTTCAGCAACAAGCTGATTGGTTATGGATTGTACTGAATCTAAGACATGTTTATTGACTTGTTGTAAGCTACTCTCATCATTATTCATAAAACTTTTTTCGATTTTCAAACCAATATCGTAATTTAAAAAGCAAATGGTGCAACTCTATGAAAACGGGAAATCCAGAGCAGCCCTTGTGGAGGAATATGGCCTCACAGCCTCAGCTTTAGACCGCTGGATCAAACAAGCTCAGACATCGGGTTCCTTCAAAGAGAAGGACAATCGTTCGCCCGAGGAAAACGAATTAATCGCTTTGCGAAAAGAACTCCAGCGTCTGAGGATGGAAAACGATATTTTAAAGCCATGGGACGAAAGTAGCTATCATCCAGAATAACCGTGATAAATACTCGGTATCAGCAATGTGTGACGTCCTGCAAATCGCAAGAAGTACATTTTATTACGACGCCCAAGAACGAGCAACTGGAGACGATGTCACCGAAGCCGTTGTAGATATCTTTCACAAGAACCGAAAAGCCTACGGCACACGCAAAATCAAGGTGAAGCTCCGTGAGCGTGGGTTCATTGTCTCCAGACGCCGAATTGGTCGGATTATGAAAGAGCAAGGACTGGTTTCCAGCTACACCGTGGCACAATATAAGCCCCATAAAACCGCTTGTAATACAGCCACAACGGCGTGAGTTTGAGCAAACGGAAGCCAAACGCTTCGTTGTTAGCGATCTGACTTATGTGAAGGTCCAGAACCGATGGCATTACATTTGTGTGCTGGTCGATTTGTTCAATCGAGAGATCATTGGCCATAGCGCAGGTCCAAACAAGGATGCTGCTCTGATTTCCCGCGCTTTTGCGAGCGTCAAGGGCGATTTGTGTCAGATTTAGTGGTTTCATACGGACCGTGGCAGCGAGTTTAAAAATCAAAAGATGGACGAACTGCTGGAGACGTTTGAAATCGGCCGATCTCTGAGTATGAAAGGCTGTCCATACGATAACGCCGTGGCCGAAGCTACCTACAAAATCATGAAAACAGAGTTCGTGAACCAGATGAACTTCCAGAGCCTTCGTCATCTGGAACTGGAATTATACGATTACGTCAACTGGTTTAACAAGCTTCGTATCCATGGAACACTAGGATATATGACGCCTGTTCAGTATCGTCATGCAGCCCTTAAAAAAGTTGTCTGATTTACTGTTGACAATCCAAAGTCAGCTAATCGACCTTGCAGGAAGGCATTCTTAATCTCAACAACTATTCTAATAATTACCCCAACAACCACTGATGCTTTGAAGTCTGTCAGAGGTTGTTTTTTATTGAGATTTGCAGGGAGAGGGTACGGTCTGTATTTTATAGAGATTTTGTAGAGGCTACGATTTAAACTATGAAAAAAGTTTGGTGAAAATGTAGTTATCATGAGCTGATTTCCTAAGGATCACAATAAAATTGTGTTTTGAAAAAGCAGATATTCTTCAACATTGTCAGACAAGATACTAGAAGTATGTTTTCCAAGTCTTGTCGAAAAATGTTTATTGGCTTACACTGAGTAGGTAAATTGTCTCAAATTTAAAATATGAAAAAAGAACTAAGATAGGCTAGCTATATGTAGATGTCCTATAATCGGTGTCCTACATCTGAGAGTTTTCTTGTGATGATAGTCTACAGCGAAACGAAGATACTAGGAAGAAGGAACTACTACATCTACCAGCAAGCCAATCCGTTTCTAAGAGGAGGTGAAAAAGAGGGAACTTAGCAAGTTACATCTCGGCAGACGGTTTAAGCATACCTAGTTCCAAGAATAATCAACTGAACAGATGGTTGGACCGCATGTGATGGTGGAAATTGAGTTTCACGCTTCATATTGTCGAGTGGTTGTTTAGATTTTGTATAGGTCCCTCGTATATAATGTTGAAATACATTGTGTAAACTGTGCGTATTCTGCCATTTGCATTATGTAAGTGGCAAAGACCATCGAAGGAGAGGGGAAGATAGCTACTAAGCATGATCAACAGCCAGCACCCCACGGCACTTACACGTTCATCTGGAACTCCGCAAGAGTTTCGATGATATAAAGGCTGCTGGGATCAAGCCAATAGCATATGTTTATTCGCTTGAGCGGTTAAATCGAGGAAATGAGCTCGATATAGAAAAAAATCTGGCAATAAAGGGGTAATTTGTTTGAAAAGAAAACGCAGTTTGAGCAAAGCTGTGCTATCTCTCTGCCTAGCAGTTTTGCTTTTCTTGCAGACGGTGACGTTCTCTGCTGTCGCGTTTGCGGAGAGAACGTCAGACGGTTTCGGGACGGCGGACGAACCGTCGTCGGTATCTGAGGCAGTGTACGCTCCGCCGACCGAACCGTTGCCAGTACCAGAGGCGGTGTTCGCTATGCCGGCCAATCTCGTAGCGATGGCGGCAGTCCCGACGGACAAAACGGCGGTGTTCATGGAAGCTAATTCAACCTTTCCGCTGGAAGTGACGCAGGGAAATGCTGTTATTGATTCAAACGGTATTATTCAGGGTAGACAGCCATTTACTCTCAAATCGGAAGGTCTGAAGGTGCCAGTGAATGGTGATGACTCTAATCCGACAAATGCGAATCTCGACCTATACATTCAGAAGGGTGACTGGATCGAGCTGAAAAGAGAAGACTACTTCAAGGAAGTGGTGTTGCCGACAACTAATAAAACCCTGAATGCACAGACTGAATCAGGTATGAAACAGCTTGGTACCGCCTATTTCACTCCAAATAGCATCAGGATTGTATTTAACGGTGATGATAACTTTTTCAATGGTGTTGGACGAGGTATTGTCTTCAGCTTTGTAACTACTGCCGATGCAGATGTAACGGGAATGGAGTATGGCGATACAAAGCCTATCAACATCTTTGGCGGTGCTTATCAGCTAGAGAACCCAAATGTTACAGCAGCGTATAGCATTACTTTAAGCTCGCCTGGAATGATCAGGTGGGATCAGTATAGTTATCGCGGAATTCAACCGGCACAATTTGTTGAGGGAGCGATTACTTGGCAGTCAAGCGTATCTGCATTCGATCAGTTTGATAAAACAATCAAATTACCGCTAGACGGGAAGACATTTTATACGAATCCTTCAACTTATAATACCGGCTTTGGAAATGTCCGCGGTATCTATATGGAGGATTCATTCAAAGTAAATGACCAAAATGTAACTCCAGACATTGGGGCAGACGGATCGCTGACTTACACTTTCCCACAGGGGACAGGTGTAGATCCAAAGGTTGAATATAAAACATGGATTCCAAAGGAAGCCTATTATTACGAGCACCGGAATCCGCCAGGCAATCTTGGTCGCAGCTATCGGGATATGAATGGCAAAGTGGAACTGAGACAGGACAATAATATGTTGGTGCAGGCAGGTCAGGAAATTTCTTTCGCACCCGACTGGATTCAAGCCAGCGCCTCGTATGACAATCCTAATGAAACAATCACATGGAAAGTCACTGTTAACCAGTATAACAAAAAAGGTTTAAAGAACTTTACCATCACAAATGTACTACCTGAAGGGCTGGATTTTACTTCAGCCACATGGCAGACATGGGTGGATGGCACTGCATCTGAGGTACAATCAATTGCACCGGATGCGAACAGTGTTTATTCCTTTGGGGACATTAACGGTAAAGTGGAACTAGTGATTAAGACTAAGGTGAAAAACGGTTCAAATTTCAGAATCGATCCACGCGCTAACTGGAATTTGGACACACCAGGCGGTATTCAGAACAATGATGTGATAACTGGTATAAGACCTGCCGCAGTAACTGACGAGGCAATCGTTACTATTGGTGCGCATGATTTTACAAAAAATGGATCTGTTTCAATGGAGGATTATAACCTGGGCGGCATCACGTGGAGCGTTAATCTAACGCCACAGTATGCCCTGCCAAATGCGGCGGTATACGATGTGCTGGTGCATGGCGGAGATTTGAACGTCTTGGACAACGCAGTGGATGCAACCGGCGAGGTGAGCGCGGAAACGATTGCGAAAATCAAGGCAAATGTTAATACTACTCAGCTTTGGAAGCAATATCACGAAGGTACCCTCAAGAGCACAAACGGCTTAACCTTGAAGGTTATCCCTTTGACAGTGAACGGTGAAGTCGTGGCCGATTTGATCAAGGTAACCGGATACACCGACAAAGCTGCATCCTTCAGCTTCCGTTCACTTGAGACCAAGCCGGATATCCTCTTCAGACAGGATATTAATGCAGGGAAAACAAGTTGGAATCGGGCTTTGCTCTTTGACGGCGAAACCGTAAAAACTGCTGCGCAAAACGCTGTTAATCTTCATCTTCGTATGCTGAACAAGGATATGCTCTTTGCGTCGAAGCCATTGAAAGCAGATGGTACACTTGAAAATGTTAATCCAAATAACGTAAGTAGCTACATTAGAAACGACAGCAATGAAGCGTGGACGATTTCTGGCTATGACAGGACAACCAAGACTGTTACATTCCGCTTAGGGGTGAATATGCCAGGATACAACACAGAAGAAATGGCTAAGGACGGTGGTAGCCGAGTAATCAGCAACATCAAGCTAGTGGATACACTGCCTGAAGGCTGGGAATTCGTTCCGTTTTCTGAGAGCAAAGATGTTGAGCTTTGGAAAGGCTACTCGGACAATAATGGAGGTACCGAGTATGGTGTCAGAAACGACGCCAAAACAATTATTGAACCAGGCACTAATGCTCATGTGGTAAACTTCTCCCATAATGGAAACGTAGGAACTTTCACCTTCTCTAAATTGGAAAGTCCTTATGTCATTTTGGTAAAGGCAAGACCATCCAATGTGGCATTAGGCAAATATTTAGAGGAATACACTACAAACGGCACAACCAAGCAGGTGTTGTATAATAAAGCTGACCTTCATATGACATGGGGCGGAGAGGAAAAGGTTCTCACTGAACAACGTAAGATTATCGTACCTATTCAGACCTTGGGCAAGTCGGTAACTAAGCCAGTTCCAGGGGTGCTGGAATGGACAGTGAACTATACCCCGCCATTTAACATGAAGCAGGGCGTTTATCTGCAGGATACCCTAGGTGCAGGCATGAATCTGCGCTATGAAGAAAACGGAAAGCTTGTGCTGACAGCGCCTAGTATGGCAGTCTATCGTGCTAAACTGACTGCCAGCGGTGCTCTGGAACGAGAGGGCGCAGCACTGGATCTAAGCGACCCGAATGCTGAAGTTCAGGTAGAAGCTGCACCAGGCGCGGGAGGCACCACAGTTTTAAAATTCAAAATGAACGACCCTAATAAGTTTTACCAGTTTGTGTACCAAACAGAGGTTGATTCATCTAAAGCGAAAGCCGGAGACAAAATGGGCAACGAGGTAAAGCTGGAGGGTGATGACAATCTGAAATCTGTCAGTGCCAGAAGCGAAAGCACGCTGGACAGTTCGGATGTAGCCGGCAGTTCAAGCTCCAATGCCCTGCTGCCCCTGAAAAAGGTGGATCCTAATGGCAATCCGCTAAAAGGCGTAGAGTTTACGCTCTATAAGAAGGATGATGGAACTCAAATCGCCAAAGGAACAACCGATAGCGGAGGGAAACTTAATCTGCTATTCCCAGATCCAGGGTATTATGAGCTGAAGGAAACTTATATTGACACAACGACATGGTTGCCGACTACAAGAATTTATCAGGTGTACGTAGGGAATACGCCCGGGAAGCCCATCTGGGTAGATGGCGTAAAAGTAACCTCTGATAATCCGCTGGTCGTACCTACGCCGGCGCAAGGAAAGCTGACTATCGGCAATAAGGTTGGAGGAAACGGCAGCGATTCTTCCAAGGAATTTGAATACACCGTGACCTTTACCGGCGAAGGCAAGGATGGAGAGTACACCTATAAGAAGCCGGATAATACGTTTGGCACGATCAAGAGCGGAGATAAGATTACCCTCAAGCACGGGGAATCTGTGACGCTCCCGATATTGCCTGCGGATCTGGTCTATACCGTAACCGAGGCCGATTATACGACCGTTGACGGTTATATCACCACGCCGGAGACGAGAGAGCTGTCCGGCACAATCGTGAATAAAGGCGACCACAAGGCGGATTTCATCAATGAACGGACCGTCAACAAACTGACCGTCAGCAATACGGTCATGGGCAACGGCGGCGACAAGACGAAGGTGTTCGAGTACACCGTCGTCTTTGAGGATGCAGGCAAGGATGGAAGCTACTCTTACTTGAAGTCGGGCGGGGGCACAGGTACGATCAAGTCCCGCGATACCTTCAAGCTCAAGGATGGAGAGACACTGGATATTTCGGGTCTGCCTAAGGGTCTGAAATACACAATTACCCAGAAGGAATACACAGCCGACGAATACGTGACCATTCCTGAGGAACGGTATTATACCGGAGTCATGGAGGGCAAAGATGAAGATGCCCCGTTTACGAACGTGCGAGTCTTGGAGGGCGACTTGCTAATCAGCAACACGATTAAAGGCAAAGACGACGACAAAAAGAAGCCGTTCAAGTACACAGTCACCTTCACAGGCGAGAGAGCGAACGAATCCTACTCTTATGTGAAGTCGGATGGCAGTAAGGGCACGATCAAGAGCGGAGAGACCTTCGAGCTTACAGATGGCCAGACGCTCATTGTGCAAGGACTTCCGACATATCTCCAGTATAAGGTGACCCAGGATGATTATACGAAAGACGGCTATGTGACAGATCCTGAAAGTCTCGTTCGCACAGGCACCATTCCACAGAAAAAAGCGGCCGAAGCACACTTTGTCAATACCCGCCCGTATCTGGAAGGCGTGCTGCGTGATAACAACACAGGAGAAGTCATTCCGAATGCCCCCATCACGGTGACCGATCTGAACACAGGCAAGGAGCTTCAGACGAAGACAAATGAGAAGGGTGAATATTCGGTCCCAGCCGCAGCGGATACCGACTATACGATCACATATACGAAGTGGTATCAGGTAGGTGGGAAGGGTGTGACTGTCGAGTTCACGCAAAAAGCAAATGTGGACGGCAGCGTGACGGACGAGACCGTTCCGGCGGACATTACGGCGGTAGGGATCGTTCTGTTCAAGCAGCTGAATGGAGCAAAAGAGCTATTCAACGATTCGTTTACCAACCAGATGCATATCTATTTGAAGGACAAGGACGGCAATTATATTAAGGAGAACGGTCGTCCTAAGGCGTTTCCGATGGCTTCGAACGGAACTTTCTCTGTGGAAGGGCTAAGCGAGCAGAAGTACACAATGGAAGTTCGCTATAAAGCTGAGACCGGCGAGGAACTGCTCCTCAAAGTGACGCAACTGGACGTGAAAGCTAACGGAGAGCTGAATATTTCCGAGGAATTGGTCGACCCTTATGGTACGGTTTATGATGAAACGACAGGAGATGCCATCACTGGCAAGAAAATTGACGGAGCCAAAGTTACACTGTTTTATGCGGATACGAAGCGGAATAGAGATAACGGCCGCATTCCGGGTACGAAAGTAACGCTTCCTCCGGTTCCGAATTTTCCACCGCACAACAACGAGAGCCCGGAGCAGGATAGCGATGCAAATGGCTCCTATGCGTACATGGTGTTTCCTGAAGCGGATTACTATCTGATCGTAACGAAGGACGGATACGAGACGCACCGGAGTGATACGATTTCTGTCGATTTTGACATTATAAAATACGACGTGCCAATGAAGCCGATCAGTTCCGGTGGCGGCTCCGGCGGCAACGGTAACAGCGGAACCGGCAATGGCAACAACGGAACCGGCAATGGCAACAACGGAACCGACAACGGTAACAACGAAACCGACAACGGCAACAACGAAACCGGCAATGGTAACAGCGGAACCGGCAACGGCAACAGTGGAACCGGCAACGGCAACAACGGAACCGGCAACGGTAACAGTGGAACCGACAACGGCAACAACGAAACCGACAACGGTAACAACGGAATCGACAACGGTAACAACGGAACCGACAACGGTAACAACGGAACCGACAACGGTAACAACGGAACCGACAACGGTAACAACGGAACCGACAACGGTAACAGCGGAACCGACAACGGTAACAGCGGAACCGACAACGGTAACAGCGGAACCGATAACGGTAACAACGAAACCGACAACGTCGGCAACGAGCTGGACGATGCTCCGAAAACCGGAGACAACAGCGTATCGCCAATCTTCTATATGGTTTTGGCGCTGATGTCCTTGATGACGATTGGGTTCTGTCTACTCGGTAACAAGAAGAAAAAGCACATCCAGTGACCGGGAAGGCGGTAAGAAAATGAGCAAAACTAAAAAGTTTCTTATCGCCGTTTCCTCCCTTCTGTTGGTATTTTCCCTCGTTAATATTGCGAGAACCTTTCTGGGGGATTATGCCGAGCAGCAGAAAATCGAAGAGCTGACAAAAGTTTGGGAGGAAGGGTCGGACAAAGGCGGAGGGGATGCATTCCCCTCCCTTTTGTTCAATAAGGCGAATGAGCCGGTTATGCTTCCCGAATTTCGAGAGCTTTACGAGAGGAACTCGGACATCGTCGGCTGGCTGAAGATTGACGGCACCCGAATTGAGTACCCAGTCATGCAGAATCCACAGGATGCGGAGTACTATCTCAATCATGATTTCGATAAAAAGGAAAACAAAGGGGGCCTCCCCTTTTTGGACGCGCATAGCCGGACCAACGGTTCGGACATTTTGCTGATTCACGGACACCACATGAAAAGCGGCTGGATGTTTAAAGATTTAATGAAGTACAAGAACGAAAGCTTTTATAAAGAGCATGCTACGTTCCAGTTCAGCACGCTTTACGAAAAGGAAGAGTATGAAATTGTTGCCGTTATTCTGTCAAAAGTTTATCGCAAATCGGACGACGTTTTTAAATACTACCAGATTGAGAAGGTAAGTACGCCCGCCGAGTTTGACTCATATATTCAGAACATCAAAAAACTCGCTCTTTACGATACGGGCGTGACAGCCCGATATGGCGACAAGCTTATTGTACTGTCTACGTGTGAATACTCAACCGAGGACGGCCGGTTAGCGGTGATCGCCCGAAAGCGTAAATGACGATATTGAAACACGGTGTCAAGCTGCTTCATATGCGTTATAGAAGAGAGGCAGGGCATTAGTGCCTCTCTTCTATTTTTTGTGACCAATCTCTCCATCTGACGCCACCGTTTCGTTCCTTAAGCAAATGCACCTCCAGCATATCCTCTTCATACAGACAAGGAAATGGATCATCCCTTATTAGTCATGTTAGCCACCTGTAGAATCTAGGAAATTAGTGAAGAATACTACAGTATACTACATTTAAATGCTCTGTAAGATGTGCAGCTCTTAAATAGTTTTACTTAAAGGAGGTTTATTACAGGATTGATTGAGCAAAAGGTGGGCTACCTGATGAATGAAGAACTTATACACCTACCACGTCTTTGTTCTACTTTTACGATATAAACTGGGCGTTTGCCGTTACTAGGACGGGTGTCCCTACATAGAAATAAGTTGATGAGAAAGGCTTATGTCATGAGCAGGGATGGTGTAAAGTAGATGGCACAAAAGTTGCAAAAGAAAAGTACACGATTAACCGGAAGGATCGTAATTCCGGGTAATCCGTCATACAATACGGCCAGAATGGAGTTCAATAGGCGCTTTTCCAAATTTCCAAGGGTCATTGTTTTTTGCCAACGGACTCAGGATGTGATCAACGCAGTCAAATGGGCTCGTGAGCGGGGCATACGTCTGCGAGTGCGCAGCGGGCGGCATAGCTATGAAGGCTTCTCGGCTGTAAATGGCGGTATTATTATTGATGTGAGCGAGATGAATAAGGTTAAGGTTGATCGAAAAAATAGAGTGGCCATTGTACAAACGGGAAATCCACTTGCCCGTGTGTACAAAAAGCTGTGGGATAAGCGTGTGGCCATTCCGGCGGGGACTGCGCCCGACGTAGGCGTAGCTGGGCTTACCTTGGGAGGAGGCATTGGACTTCTTTCCCGCAAATATGGACTTACGTGCGATAACTTGAAACAAGTGAAGATGGTCGTAGCTTCGGGAAGGTATGGGGCAAGGACGATTGTGGCAAACCGGAAGAAACATTCCGATCTGTTGTGGGCATCACGAGGCGGAGGGGGAGGGAACTTTGGTGTTGCTACAGAATATACATTTCGGGTTAGGCCGATTTCATCGGTATCTATTTACAGTATTACATGGAAATGGAGTGACCTTGAGAAGGTGTTACCAACTTGGCAGCGCTGGGCCCCGTCTGTCACGAACCGCTTAACCTCAACAATTGAGGTGGCTGCCAAGCAGGTGGGAACCATTGTATCTACCGGGCAATTGCTTGGCGGTGCAGAGGAGCTGCGCCGATTGATTAGACCGCTCTTGCGAGCAGGCACTCCGGTGAAGGTGATGGTGAAGACAGTACCTTTTATTGAAGCAACCAAATTTTTTGCCGAATCGGACCTGAATTTGGAACCGAAGTTTAAAATAACCGGGGCCTACGGGTTCCAAGCTTTGCCGCCTGTAGGAGTACGAATTATACGTGACTTTTTATCCAAAGCACCCAACAGACATTCTAGCGTGTGGAGTCAAAGCTTAGGTGGTGCAGGAAGCGCGGTGAGTCGAGTATCGCCTACTGCAACGGCCTATCCTCATCGGAAGGCTGAGACAATCTACGAACTGTCAGCCCGCTGGAGAAACAATGGGGAGCAGGAGCGGAATATTCAGTGGGTGGAAAGGTTTCGCAGAGCGTTACGTCCCTTTGTTAAAGGGGATTATGTGAATTTTCCCGATCTGCAGATTAAGAACTGGCCCAAGGCGTATTATGGCGTGAACTTTGGCAGATTGAAGCAGGTGAAACGAAAGTACGATCCTCATAATGTGTTTCGTTTTGCTCAGAGTATTCCAGTGGATAAACAGGTCGGAAAATGACAATATGCACACCAGATCGAAATTGCTAAAAGAGCTGACAGATGCAGCTCCTTTAGCAATTTCGCTGATAGAGACGTAAGCTGAACCGTATCATAAGTAGGGCGAAAAATAATAAGAGCTACGAATTTCAATACCAATGCGCTTCAGCGTATGGACTTTCAGAAGAACTTTAGTCTTAGGTAACGACTTTAGTCGTTGACATTCATGTCAAAATCAACCTGCTTTGAGCAGGTGGTCGTTTAAGTGGGATGATGTAGCTTTTGGTATTGATGAGCATCGTCAATGCCAATCATATTCTTAGGTTGATTGGTTCAAAAGTTACATGGGGGAATACGAGCAAGCACGGTTATTGAAGGAATTTGTAGACACTGAGCTTGTGCCTGGTAACTTATTAATCGCCAAACCCTGAAAACTATACAGACAATGCTAGCGACTACATTTAATTCATGGAAAGGCTGATATAAAAATGGACTTGTTGTAAGTTATGCAATAAAGGCTAGGCGCTACTCCAGTGAGAGAGCTGCCTGTGAAAGATGGCTCAGAGGGTGTTAGATATACTTGATGATATAATGGCATAAAATATTAAAAAGGATGACTGATATGAAAAAAGCAGTGAAAGTAGCCTCCTAATATTAAATAAATTATATTAGGGGGCGTTGAAGTTGAAATTCAGTATTATTAATCGTGACAATTGGTATCGAAAAGAATACTTTGAACATTATTTACAACAACAGACAACATTCAGTATGACGAATGAAATTAATATTACTGTTCTAATGAAGAACTTAAAGAAAAAGGGATATAAGCTATATCCTGCGTTTATTTTTATGGTTACAAGAATAGTTAATTCTCACAGAGAATTTAGAACGTGTTTTAACTCAGAGGGTAATTTAGGTTATTGGGCAGAGATTTGTCCTTGTTATACTATTTTTGACAATAGGACGCATACATTTCCAGCCATTTGGTCGCCAAATATGAATAATTTTTCAGAGTTTCATTTTCAGTATGAAAAGGATGTCCGAAAATACAATGGTACAGGTAGTTTATTTCCAAAAGAACCTATACCAGATAATAATATTCCGATATCTATGATTCCTTGGAGTTCTTTTAAAGCGTTTAACTTAAAATGGTGGAAACTTTCTCTTACCAATAATAACTGGCGGAAAATACTCCCAAGTGAATAATGAATTATTCCTGCCTGTCTCTTTACAAATTCATCATTCTGTTTGCGATGGCTACCATGCATCTGTTTTTATGAATGATTTACAAAGATTCGCTAATGAAAGCGAAGACTGGGTTTAACTGGTCGTTTGTTGATAAGCTTGGCGTTCGATGGTGCTTGATGGTTTAAACGTATGTGATTACAAAGTAGGGCCATCCGACAAAGGATGGTCCTAAAACTTGCTGTTACAGACAGCGCGGAGAACCTTATCAGAAGCGAATAGTTAGGGAAATGTATACGCATTTTTTAGATAAGTTTGTTAAACTTTAAGTAAGAAAGCAGATTTCGAATATATTACATGCTTTTATAATGGAAACGAATCGGCTCGCTTGAAATTCTCCACTTGGGGTGTCCACTCTATTGACAGTAGTCCAAGCTGTTTGCTGCACCGGTTGTATACTGCTGAAAACCTACTTAAAGATACATATAATTCTAAAGAGATAAGACCCTTAGAAAAAATAATAAAATTGCTGGTTAAGCAAACAAAGGAAACCTGGCTATAGTCAACAGGAGGGTTCAATATGTGGTTTGGAAAGAAAGAAACGCAACTGGATCGAATAAAAAACAAACTGAATCAAGCCATGCGCAAAGACACGGCTTTCTCGGTGTTTGGAGCATCCTCACATCAATACAAGGTTAATGGGAAGCTTACTGCAAAAGAGCTGGCGGACTGGCAAGCCCACAATCAGGTCACTCTTCCTGAGCCTTACGCGCAGTTTTTAACGAAAGTCGGCAACGGAGGCGCCGGACCCTATTATGGAATTTATCCGATTGAAAAGGCAGCCTCCTATACCGAGCGCCAGGCACTCCTTGCAAAATCCGTTCTGCATCCCGGGATGGCCAAAGAGGAATGGAACCATCTGATTGAGCCCCTGACCAAGGATGAGGACATCCCCGATGAGGAATACGACGACACCTGTAATAAGGTGTTGGGCGGCATGTTGTGCATAGGCACTCAAGGCTGCGAATACGACATGTATCTCGTACTTGAAGGGAAATACAGGGGGAGAATTGTGTACACCTCTGATTTTCATCCCGATCATCCTTTTTTCTTTGTCTATGAAGACAGCTTTCTGGACTGGTACGAGCGCTGGCTGGATGAAATTATTCTGGATTATGATATCGGGTGGTTTGGCAGTCGAATACCGGGTGATGAGAATGCGCTGATCCAGATTTATCAGAGCGCTCCAAACGAAGAAATCCAAGCAAAAGCGCTTGATGGAATGTCCAAGTTTAAGAAAATATCTCAGCCAACCCTTGGTTTTTTGAAAAATATTGCGGAGCAAAGCCCAAAAAATCGGACCGCAGCCATTTGGCTAATCTGCAAAACTTCTTTTGACGCGGGTAGAAAATATCTTCTGGAGCTGTTGCAATCGGATGGGCATGAGGATTTTCTGCAAGCTTTACAGATTCTACATGCTTCCAGTAAAACTGCGGATTTAACGGAATGTATTTCAGTGATCTTGCAAAGGCTTGACAGGATTCACGACCCGGAAACGTTGCGTTATGCAGGGTATATTTTGGAAGATTACGGTGGGATTACTCTCCAGAACTTTGCGCCTTTCTTGTGTCACGCCGACCCGAAAATGCAAACCACGGCCATCTATGCCGCGCGCAGTTGCGAAAACAAGCTGGGAGGCTGGCAGATCATTGAACAGATGTTGATGGGGGGCGGCCCGCAGGTTATGAATAACTTAATTTTGTACTGGGGCATTATTCCACATGAGAAGTTGCTGCCTTACTATAAGGCGGTATGGCCGAAATATCAAAGAGATCCGAAATTCAGAGAAAAATTTATCGGTTGTTTGCGAGAACTACATTTGCCAGATGATTATTTCGACAAAGACGAATCGTGAGGAAGGTCTAGATGATCCCGTTAGTAGATTTGAGCCTATTGAGTAGCGGCAAGTTTTTTTGGAAATAATGAGATAAAAGGAGAGATGGAAATGTCCTATATCGTTGATTTTACTAATGTGTCTACGGTTGGTTTAGAGTCTTCACCTGTAGTAGAAGCGCTTGCTGGTTTGCGTGCTAATGAAGCCCGTTACTTTATGAACAAATACAAGCATGAATTTACGGTTGTGCCAGCTAGTGAAAGTCAGGAGACCCTTGATTATGTGAACCGAATTCTGAAAGAGCGTGATATTGAGTTTGCGGCCAAACCTTTAGAAATGTCACGTTTTCAAGTGGAAAATATCAAATTTGCCTATGTCTTTTATGAGGATGGTCTCGAGGTCAACGTCATGTATACAGTTGATGACCCTAAGAAGCGGGCCGTTGGTTTTAAGCTTTCTGAGGGGATGGAGGTACCAAAGGAGTTAGAAGGGAAGTTTAAGTTTGCTAGGCAGAAGTCAAAACTAGCTGGAACAATTCGGGGTTCGTTTTTTGTAATTAAAGGAGAATATTAAAGTAAGCAAAAGTGCAATTTGGAGGAATCGATCCACTTGTTCTATTTGCAAAAAAGATGCGATATCAAAGAATGGACCTTCCCGCAAAATGATGGTCCTAAACCTTGCCGTTACAAACAGCACGGAGAACCGTATCACAAGTAGGGCGAATTTTTTTTCAAGGAAAGGGTTGGGCGATCTTCCGCATTTCAACCCTGATCTCGATTTCGATGAAGGACCTGCTTCGGTAAGAGAACTACGGACACAGCTTTGGGAGGCAAATGATGTACTTTTATACATTTGAATATGGGAATGCCGTGCCTGGTGTGTTAAAAAATACCTTGGATTTGAATGCTGGGATTGTAGAAAGAGGGAACTATTTAATATTTTTCTTTAGTAACAGTAGACGTTCCAATCCCACTGCTCATTTTTTTGAATAGCAAGATGGCAAGAAGTAATGCAACGCTTACAGCAGCCAAACCTACCCAATTCAAATTCAGAACAGAGGTACGACTGATGACAAGGCCGCCTAATCCAGATCCTAGCGCAAAGCCAAATTGGATGAAGGAAGTATTTACGCTCAGGGCAATGTCTGGATTTCGAGGTACCAGAGTGACCAAAAATAGCTGCTGAGCAGGGGAAATGCTCCAGGTTGCTAACATAAAGATCATTAAAACTAAGATTAATACAATGATATTGACACCAGCTAGAGTGAATAAAAGGAGCATTGCTCCCTGTAACAGGAGTCCAATACAAATTGTGAATTTCGATCCCTTTGTATCTGCCAATTGTCCACCCACTTTGGATCCGATAAAGCTGCAAATTCCCGCTAGGAATAAAACACCGCTAATTTCGGTTATGGAAAGAGAGGATGCGGCTTGCAAGAAAGGTGTAATATAAGTAAAGAGCGTAGAGTAACCACCAATATAAAATAAAGTAATAGCCAAGGCAGTTACAATTTTTGAATCCTTTAAAATAGAGAGCTGCATCCTGAGGGTAACAGCTTCTTCTTCTCTGATTGCAGGAACCTTTTTATAGATGATAAACAATGGAAGAACGCTTATTATACCGATCAAAATAAACAAAACTCTCCATCCAAACATCTCGCTAAAAAATGTGCCAGCTGGAACACCCAGAACTAACGAACTACTGAGCCCCATCAAAATAATACCGATGGCATTGCCCCTTCTTTCTTTTTCGACGAGTCGTGTCGCTACTGCCATGGCTACTACGGTAGCGATTCCTCCGCTAACCCCTTGAATAATTCGTACCCATAGTAATGTTTCGTAAGAAAGGTTTACAAGCATAAGTCCGTTGCTGACAATAAACACACTGAGGGCAGCCATCAGTAGCTTCTTGCGATCCATATTTATTGTTAATGCAATCAGAATCGGAGCAACAATGGCCGCTGCGAGAGCAAATACAGTCACCAGTAAACCAGCTTCTGAAGTAGATACTCTCAAATCCACGGCGATCATTTCAATGACTCCTGTAATAATGTATTCAATGGTTCCGATTAGAAAAACAGCAAGTGCTAGGACATATATAATCAATTTATTTTTCAATTTAATCCGCTCCTCCTCAGTTTCATTCAAGCAAGAAACTTTTTAGACTTTTATCTATAAATACGGAGTCTGGTTCATGCTGTCCAATGCCTGCGCAATGCCCCCACTTGGATTCAATCGGGAGGAAGAATGCATTTGGTATATGGCGTGCTTCAACTTTGTTATCCTGGGGAGGGAAGAAAAGGTCTGTACTTCCCGGCATAACCAGGGCCCGTGCTGTTATCCTGCTTAATGCAAGGTCAAAATCGCCGTTATACGTCGGATTAGCGCTAATGTCACCTGTAATTCCGGTACGTAACATGGTGATCAGGTCATTAGCGTCAAAGGCCAAAAATACTTGATCCCAGTAATCGACGAGATATTCCTCCAGTGTGTGGTAGCCCTCTTGCTGATAGAGCTGCTCTAGATAATAAGCCTGAGAGAACCCCCAAGCTGCGTAGACTCGACCCATGGCTGCCAATCCCGTTTTGGGTTTCTGCGTGTAAAAGCCATTTTTCCAAGCAGAATCAGCCTGAAGGGCAGCGATCATTCCTTCAAATACAACCTTTGCATGTGGCCGGGTCATGGCAGTCCCGCCGAATGGAGCGATTCGTTTTACCATATCGGGATAGCTTGCCCCCCACTGAAAGGTCTGCACAGCGCCTAGTGACCAACCTACAACGAGGGCGATTTCTGCAATACCAAACTTTTGATTCACCAGTTGATGCTGCAGTCGCACATTATCATAAATCGAAATCAGTGGAAAATTCGCTTGATGATAGGGCGATGGCGTATTGCTTGGCGAGGAGGAGAGTCCATTGCCCAACATATTAGGGACGATGATAAAATATTTTTCTGGATTCAGTGCCTTGCCAGGTCCGATTAACCATTCGTTATCAGTATGCAAGCCGGCAAACCAGGTGGGATATACAATCACATTATTTTTGGCTGCATTTAGCATGCCGTATGTTTTGTAGGCGAGAATGGCATTTGGCAGAGTGATACCGGATTGCAGCAGAACATCTCCTAGTTCATAAATATCATAATCCTTCATATAATAAACTCCTTTTCATAGCTAAAGTATGGATTTGCCTTCCTTGTCATCACTCTACGATGCTGCTATTGTTAAGTCAAAGAAACGTTTATGAATAGAACGTTCATTATTTTTGAATTAAGGAGCGGGAACTTGATGGAATTGCGCCAATTAAAAACCTTTTATACGCTTGCGTCCACACTCAACTTTACCCGAGCTGCAGAAGTGCAGAACTATGTCCCTTCAACGGTTACGATGCAAATGAAGGCCTTAGAGGAAGAATTGGGTGTCAAGTTGGTGGACAGATTGGGTAAAAATGTGACTTTGACCGATGCAGGGAGAAAGTTCCTGCGCTATGCAGATAACATATTGAGTGTGGTTGAAGAAGCACAGCATGCCGTCAAGCAATCCGGCGAATTGACGGGTACGATAGTCATAAGTGCCGATGAAACGTTGTGTACGTACCGGCTGCCGGCTGTATTGCGCCAGTTTCGTTTGTGCTATCCAGGGATTGGGTTAATGTTTCGACCGCTGGCTAATTCGAACCTCAAACAGAGCTTGCGTGAAGGGGACGCTGACATTATTTTTATGCTGGATGAGGACAAGGGTGAGACAGGATTTTGCGGTGAAAAAATGCTGGATGAGCCCTTTTATCTATTGGTATCACCAGATCATCCTTTGGCTGCACATACTGCATTGGCCATTGAAGATTTTCATGGCGAGACCTTTTTGTTGACGGAGAAGGGATGTTCCTATCGCACTTTTTTTGATCGAAGTCTTTCACAGAGGGGCATGGGGGGAATTACCGAATTGGAGTTTAACAGTGCTGAGGCTATTAAACAATGTGCGAAAATAGGAATGGGCATTGCCATATTGCCTGAAATGGCCGTGATAGGAGAAGTGGAACGGGGAGAACTGGTTCCGTTGCCGTGGGATTTGACCGCCACATCGTTTGCAACCCAAATGTTTTGGCATGAAGAGAAGTGGATCTCGCCTGCAATCGAAGCCTTTTTGAGCTTGACCAGAGAAACATTTTTGAAATCTTCGGGTGGATTTGAAACCTTATCTTCAAAAGGAAGGTGATTTAGAATCTTTCATTCCTGTATGGGTGGATGTGAACATGACTCAATGGAGCGTTTTTCACTTCACTGTGCAGTGAATTTATTATTATTCCAAAAACAAAATATTTTAATGCTCTTACCAACAACACGGGATTTGCAGACGGAATGTTTGCGGTAGTAGGCGGTCATCTTGACGGAGGAGAATCTGCAACCTCCGGATTGATTCGGGAGGTAAAGGAAGAGATCAATATAGAGGTGCAGCCGCAGGATTTAAAGTTAGTTGTAACTGTTCATCGAAAGCTTGATCACTGTGAATATATTGATTTATTTTTCACCTCAGATACCTGGCGAGGAGAACTAAAAAATAATGAAATATTTGCCGGAAAATACCATTCCACTTGTTCAGCATGCCCTTGAAAATTACCTGAAAGGCATGAACTATCTCGAACTTGGATGGCACAATGAAGAATAGGTGGAAAATCTCTATCTCTGTAGTAGTCTCTAAGAGGTAGTCTTACATTCTGAGAGACTGCAATACTTTAGCTGAAGGTGGAATTAAGTTGTTGGTATGGCCTTACCTTACACCCTAAATATGTGTAGGGTGTTGCTGATTCTCGGGAGGCCCTTATTCTAGGGCGAAACTTTGGCTATAGTTGCTTGCTGGGCGCAGAAGGCTGTCCATGAGCGAGGTAATGAATTAGGTCCACCGCAGAGAAATATCTCCCTTATACGGGACTGTACACGGAATTTTGGGGGCAGACGCTAAATGATGGCGGCAACTAAAAAAGCTTTGGATGGGAATTGAAATCAAAGGGTTGAAAATTTCCAGAAGCGATTGAGCAAGTCGAAAAAATCCCTGCATGCAACATGGCCTTTTAAGGTGTACCGAGCTTCAAAACCCACGTTGGCTATTTGTTGCTGCTCCAGCATCACTGCTAACTGTTTACGCTGCTCTTCCGTGAGCTTTGTCGGTTGTCCAGGGAATGATCCAACTTTCAGGCCGGACAGACGATGCGTTTGGTAGGCTCTCCAATAGAGGCCGATGGTTTGACGCGCACGACTGAGCAGATCACCGATCTCATCAAACGTATGTCCTTCAAGACGAAGACGGACTGCCAGGTACCTTTCGTAGAGTCGTTTATCCGATGTTTGTTTCATTGCTGCATTCAACCGCTCTATTTCTTCGTTTCTCATTAATATCGCCGCCTTGAATTATATAATGAAACCAGGTGGACCGAGGAAATAAAAGCTATTCCTCATCATACTCCGACAGCATACCTAGATCTACTGGTTGAATTTAATATGAAAAGAGAAGAGTTAGTCAATACAAATAAAGAATTTCATGTTTATTACTGTGGACCTGATGAGAAATACGCCCTAAGATTAAATGCTTTCAAAGAGGTTATATTGCATGAATACGACTATAATAATCATAACATTGCGAAATATTTAAGGGACCAAGGGGAACTACAAAAAATATTTAATCAGTTTTTGCAGGCTCAATCTAGAAATTAGCGGTTGAACGTTTCAAGATGATAAACGGAGACGATTGCATTCAATTAGAATGCCAGCTTTGTAGCACTCACGATTCCGTGTAATGTAATGCCGACGCTGGTAAGCCTTAATGCGATTATGACATCCTTCTACTGTGGCATTCGTCCAACGACAACGATGTCATCTTGCCTATTGCGCATGGTTTTTCAAGGTGCCTCGGACGGTGTCATGATCAATTTTTTCGCCTTGCTCCAACCATCGGGTAAAGCCCAGACGAGCTATGCAGACATTTGATGAACAGTCGTACCATCGGGAAAATGCCTCCTTCCATTCCCAAGCGCTGCGAAGCAACGCAGAGCAGGCAAGCAGGAATTCAAACTGAGCTCTGCTCTTTTCAGACAGACTGTCGACGGGTGGATTCAGTAGTCGATGTGACTTTTCAAGATCGACTTGGCCCTGGGGGAGAGCGTCTGCTGAACCGGCTTGCGGACAGCCTGGACACTTTCCATGACATAGCCATCAACATGGAACCGATCCGCAATTCGGATGGCACGCGGGAAACATTCGCTGATCCAGGTGTGATAGGCCTGAGCCAGATCCATCACAACCGCTTTGGGGTTCAATGCCAGAAAGTCGGGATGTTAGCGAGCATAGATACGCAGATCCTGGAGTGATATCCTTTGCATGGTGAACCGTATCATAAGTATGGGCAAGTTCTTTGAGGAAAAGCTCGCAGGATCTGTATTTACAACATGCTGACATTGGGAGTAGAGTAGATCACACACCGGTCTGAACGATGCGTAAACAACAGTCTTCTGATCCTGAAACGAAAAGAGCAGCACGCCCGCTACATCGGGGCACGCTGCTCTTACTATTGTTCCAGTTTCAAAGCCAGATGTTTCATGCAGTTCACAAGTTCGCAGCACCACCGCCCTTTAATCAGTACGGTTACTGACAGCGACGTATTACCGACATGGCCTGTTATCTCCGTATTGAACCGATGGGCAAGAACAGGTTCGATGAATCCGCCATGGCTGACCAGCAACATTCGTCTCCCATCATGAGCCTGCACCCTCTCTTCAAAAAAGTGATCCCAGCGGACCAGCAAAGACTCGATGGACTCTCTCCCCATATCCAGCTGCCGCCAATGCTCACCCCACCGCGCGTTTCTTTCCTGTAAGGTGGTTCCTTCCAACAGGCCAAACCCGCGTTCGCAGAGCCTGCTGTCGGTGCCAAGGCATGGAATACCCGAACTCGCAGACAGCAGCTTTGCCGTCTCCTGCGCACGCAATAGATTGCTGGATAATATACCGTCCCATTCCTCAAGGGCCAGCCGCTCTGCCAGCAATTGTGCCTGTTCCCTTCCCGGTTCAGCGAGCACGGTATCCTGCTGTCCCTGCATTCGGCCAAGCTGATTCCATTCCGTTGTCCCATGGCGCACAAAACCTATTTTCATCATGCTTTCTGGTTATGATCCATCAAAGGTTCGGGAGCAACGAAATATTTAGCGTTGTTCTCCAGAATTTCATTGGACTGATCGGTGATAATAATGCACTCCTCAAGCCCGAATGCCCGGCAGAACGTGGTTCTGTCCGCCTTGGAACTGTCTGCAAGCACATAGGTGTCCGTAGAATTGTTCTTCACAATTCCCTTCTTCTTGGACTCCTTCAAGTCATGGGTATTAATGCCGCTCTTGAGGCTGTAGCCGCTCGCCCCCAGAAATGCCTTGTCAAAAAACATGCTTTCCAGCATCGTTTCGGTGATAGGTCCTGCTATGGAAGCAATAGATTTCGTGATCTCCCCTCCAAGAACAATACAGGAAAAAAGAGCATCATCGAGTTCAGCAATTACTTTCGTATTGGAGGTTACTACCTTCACGTTCTTATGTTTAAGGTATTTGATCATCTCAAAAACGGTTGTTCCCGAATCAATGTAGATGACGTCACCTTCGTTGACCAAGGAAGCTGCAAATCTGGCTATTTGATCCTTCTTCTCGATATTCAGCATTTTTTTGGTTTCGATCGGCGTTTCGTAAGCGTCTTCCTTAATTCGAACACCGCCGCCGCGAAGCAGTTCGATCTGCCCTTCTTCGGCAAGCGTACGCAGATCCCGTCTGATGGTGGACAAAGACGTATTCTTCACTGTTAGCACGAGCTCATCGAGATACACAATGTCCTTCTTCTCCACTTCTTCAAGGATCTGTTTTCTTCGTACATACGGTATCATAATTTGTCTCACCCCGACTCTGGCACCATTTTTGAAAGCCAAATAAATATAGTAAATTATATCATACTACCGGAATCATACCCAATATTTCCTTTTGAACTCTTCCATAGTCGGCATTGCGGGCTGCGCTCCGATACGGGTAACCGTGATTCCGGCAACCTCCGATGCAAAGCGGGCCGCGGCCCCGATTTCAGCTCCATTGAGAATCTGGAAGGCAAACGCGCCTATATAGGAATCTCCCGCCCCAGTCGTCTCTATGGCTGCTGCATCCGCCGCCTTGATATGCAGTTTGTTAATTCCGTCATACAACAGACTACCGCCCTTACCCAGTGTAATGATAAGCACTCCACCGACTTTACTAAACAGCTCTTCGCAGTGCAGCATGGCGGAATCCAGATCGTCTATCACTTCGCCGCAATAAAAACTCGCTTCCGGTTCGTTGACTACCAGACAGTCCACCTTGGATAAGGCTTCCGGCGATAACGCTGCTGCCGGAGCTGCATTCAACAGGACGTAACAGCCCTGTTCTTTGGCTTTATGGATACCGTATTCTACAACATCGACAGGCGTCTCCAGTTGAAAAATAACGATATTGCTCTTCACCAGCAGCGGCGTGGCCTCGTCAATACGTTGTCTCGTCAGCGTGTAATTCGCGCCTTGGGAGATCGTGGCGGCGACTGTGCCGTCCTCCAGCGCCTGAACCACACCCACCCCGGTTGTTTCATTCACTCTATTCACGAATTCCGTATTCACACCATATTCCGCCAGACCGCGGAGCAGGAAGTCACCAAAGGTATCGCTTCCCACCGCCCCCACAAGCCAGGTTGAAGCTCCAAGCTTAGCACACTGCACCGCTTGATTAGCGCCTTTGCCGCCTCCTGTTGTCGTCAGGCTGTCGGCTGTATACGTCTCGCCCTTCGCAGCCAGCCGCTTCTGTTTCAAGATGATATCGAAATTCAGACTACCGATCACTGTAATAATATTCTCTTTCATAATTGATTAGCTCCCGTCCAATCAAAGTGCAGCCGATTCTTTACTGGCCAACCGTTTTTTGCGGATTCCGCTGAATTTGCCTTGGAATGCTTCGAAGTAAGCGGCCACTCCAATAATGGCGCCCGTTGCAATATACTGCCAAAAGGTATCTACACCGACCACCACAAGACCAGTTCTAAGCGCAGACAGCAGCAACGCACCGAGCAGTGTCCCCAGAATGCTACCTCTTCCTCCGGCCAGACTCGTTCCACCGATCGCCGCTGCGGCAATAGCATACAGCTCATAGCCTTGTCCTGCCGTAGGTTCACCTGTGCCCAGACGGGCCAGCATGACCATGCCTGCCAGTGCCCCCCCAACGCCGCAAAGCGCATACGTCACCACTTTATTAAAGTTTACATTAATTCCGGACAACCGTGTGGCTTCTTCGTTGCCGCCGATAGAGAACACAAACGTTCCGAAGCGGGTTTTTTTGAGCAGCACATGCCCCACAATGGCAAATCCAAGCAGAATCGGAATGGATATTGGAAAGTTGCCGATCAGATCGCCATCCATCATGCTTCGGAAGGCCGGGGGAATATCCAGCACCGGCCAGCCTTTGGTAATGATATAGGCAACGCCCCGGAAAGCGCTCATTGTGGCAAGGGTAGCTATGAACGGCTGCAGCTTGACTTTGGTAACGAGCAGACCGTTCATCGCTCCAATCAAAGCGCCGATGATCACACCCAGGAACATAGCCAGGTACGGATTAAGACCGTATTTGGTCAGCAGCAGCCCCACGCTGACGATGACAATGGCCATAATGGAGCCGATGGACAAGTCAATGCCGCCAGTAATGATAACAAAGGTGATGCCGATAGCCAGCAGCCCGTTAATTGTGCTTTGATCCACGATATCAAGCAGATTGCCCGGACTTAAATAAATGGGGTCAATCGCCGTAAAGATAAGAATCATAATAATTAATGAGACGACCAAACCCATCTCTCTGCCCATTTTTAACTTGAATCGGTTTAAGTTTCTCATGACGTCTGTTCCGTCCCTCCCATAGCATAATGCAAGATGGTCTCTTCGTTCAGTTCGCTGCGCTGAAGCTCCTTGATCAGCTTTCCTTCATGCATCACAATCACCCGGTCACTCATGCCAATAACCTCTGGCAGCTCTGAAGATACCATGATGATCGATTTTCCCGCCTCCAGCAAGTCTTCCATAAGCCTGTAGATTTCCGCCTTGGCTCCAACATCCACACCTTTGGTCGGCTCGTCAAAAATGAGAATATCCGCATCGGTCGAAAGCCATTTGCCGATGACCACCTTCTGCTGATTTCCTCCGCTGAGGTTATAGGTCAGATAAGAGGGGTCCCTCCGGTTAAGCCGGATCTCCTCACTGAAGTGGCTGCAATTCTCCAGCTTCTTCTTCTCATTTACAAAGCCGAACGCAGAGAATTTATTCATTGCCGCCAGGCCCATATTATCCGCGTTGTTCAGCACACTTACAAATCCTTGGGTCTTCCGGTTTTCGGGAATGAGTCCAATGCCGTGCTTCAAGCCCTGCTTCGGTGAACCGATCTTTACTTTCCGGCCACGGATGTAAAGATCACCGGAGGATTTCCGTTCCGCACCGAAGAGGGTGCGAACCACATCCGTTCTTTTGGAGCCGACCAAGCCGGAGAAGCCCAGAATTTCACCCTTTTTTAAGTAAAAACTGACATTTTCGAAAACTCCATTTCTGGAGAGTCCTTTGGCTTCGAGAACGACCTCTTCGGTATACAGATCCGGTTTCTTGCGTTCTGCGAAAGCCGCGACATCGCGTCCCACCATGCTCTGAATCAATTGTTTCCGGGTAATGCTTCCAGTGTCGAACGTCCCCACATGCTTGCCGTCACGCAAAACTGTAATGCGATCCGAAATTTGAAACAATTCATCCAGCCGGTGTGAGATGAATAGCACGGTAATACCGTTGGTCTTTAATTCCTTGATAATCTCAAACAATGCGGTAGTCTCATTCTCGGTAAGCGCAGCGGTCGGTTCGTCAAATGAAATGATCCGCGATTGGTGAAACAGCGCCTTGGCTATCGCAAGCATCTGCATTTCTCCGGTGCTTAATTCGCTTACCAGATCTGTACTTTTGAATTTGCATCTGAGCCTGATCAAAATATCATTTACCTTGTCGTGAAGCGCCTTGAAGTCGATAAAAGGTCCGTTCATCGGTTCAAATCCAAGGGCAACATTCTGCCCTGCCGTCAAGTCAGGAATCAAACTGACTTCCTGATGGACCTTGGATATTCCCCGCTGCAAAGCATCTTGGGCATTTCGGAAGGCGACCTTCTCTCCGGTAATCCAAACTTCTCCTTCGTATTCGTTATAAATACCATGAAGAATATTCAGCAAAGTCGATTTACCGGCACCATTCTCCCCGATCAGGGCGTGAACTTCACCCTCGCACACATCAAAATGGATATTATCGAGCGCCTTCTGTCCCGGGAAGATTTTCGTTACGCCCTTAAAGCGGATAATCGGATTTTCACTCATTCTATTCACCCTCTTATTCAAGTAAGCAGGCGGGCAGTTAAAGATCACAGATGCTTTATTGTCGGCTGCTTACACTCAGATTTATCTACGATTTTATTCGAAAACTGCCGGTGTCCAACCAATAATTTCTTCTGCAGGCGTGTTTACATTCGTGCTGTCAATCAAGGCTTGCGGTGTCCAAATGACGCGTGGAATTTTCTGGCCTCCCAGAATCCGTAAGGTAACTTCGACTGCGATCTGGCCTTTATACTTAGGGAAAGAATCGATCGTTGCCGACAGTTCTCCTTTCTTGATGGATTCATAGGCTTCGCCTGTTCCGTCTACTCCCACTACAAGGATGTCTTTACCGGAGGTTTTGACAGCCTCCACCACGCCGAGTGCCATGGTGTCATTATTCGCGAATATCGCCTTCAAATCAGGATGCTTCTTGATCCATGTCTCGGCCAGATCTTTCGCTTTGGCGCGATCCCAATCTGCGTTCTGTTTCTCAACGATGGTAATGCCGGGAGCATTTTCTTTTATCCACTGCTCAAAACCGGCTGTCCGCTGACGGGCTGCAAACGCTTTCGGCATTCCGATTACAATAGCGACCTCACCTTGGCCGCCGATTTTTCCGGAAATCCACTCTGCAGCCAGTTCCCCATTCTGGATGGCCTTGGGACCGAGATAATTGGGAGCGATTGCAATAAGTCCGTCGTTAACATTCACTACCGGAATTCCGGCCTTGTTGGCATCCTCAACACCCGGTGTCAGGTTGCCGTCCGAAATGGGCGACAGCAGCAGGGCGGAATACTTCTTGTTGATCATATCCTTGACAATGGAGAGCTGGCCTTGCTCATCACTTTCACCTTGAGCGGCCTTTACATCTATGCTGATATCAATTCCTTTAGACTTCATATCGGCTGTCCCGATCTCCATCCCCTCTTTAAGGGTGCGCCAATACTCGTTTTCGAACGCTTTGGATACGCCGCCAAGCTTGATCGCTCCCGCGGGCTTCGGCACGGGGCCGAATTGCTCACGCAGCTGGGTTAAATCGATGCCGCCAGTAGCCTCATCCGGGTTAAAAGCAACCGCATTGGTCTGCCCTGACACATTCCCGCCATTGGCGCCTGTGGAATTTGCTGCACAGCCTGTCATCAAAATAAGCAAAGATGAAAGTAAAACAAGCGCTTTCAAAATGCCGGTTCTTTTCATGTGTATTCCCCCTAATATAATGGTTTGGCTATTGCAAATTATTTCAGGCAAGCAAGCATGATTTCCTGAGCAGCGATCGCATCGTTCTTATCTATGATTGACTGCAGGTTGTGCAAGCCCATGTGCTCGATCAGGCTGTCCAGTTTGCTGTACATGGCGATATTGGCTTTCAGTTCTTCCAGCGGATTCTCTCTTACCGGGAAGGTATCGAAATAGATGACGCCGCTGTAGTTGTATTTTTTAAGATAGAAGATAAATTCAAGCGACTGTATGAAGTTCACCGAACCCACAATTAAACCGTCATCATTCAGCTTATTGCCGTCATTGAGGTGAACGCCGTACAATTTATCGCGCTCGGCCACCAGACTAAGTCCGTAAGAAGGATTCTCAGCCTTCATCAGCATGTGGCAAAAATCCAGTGTAACGCCCAGATTGGAAGCCCCTACATCATTCACCATAAGCAGCGTGTCCCCATAGCTGGAAATAAATGAATAAGCCCGAGGCTGAAACGGTTTATATTCAATGCTGATCTTTAGGTCGGCTCCGTATTCACATATTTCGGAAAATGCGGCTGCAACTTGCTTCCATACCTTGGAGTAATTGAGTTGGAACGAATAGTCAAATCCTTCATTTCCCAACCAGATGATAATATTGCTCCCTCCGAGCTCGCGGCAAACATTGACGGATTGTTTGCACAGCTCGATGGCCTTACGTGAAATTTCAGGATCGGCGTGACCCAGCTCTCCGTTGACGAACTGGCTTCTAAACCGGGGTGCGATGGCATTCAGCTTCAGATTGTTCCGCTCCAAAGCTTCCTTGATTTCTTTCACCGAATGCGTTTGAAAATGTTCGGGATAATTCAAATCCACATGGGTAAGTCCGGATACCTTTGCGATTTCATCAATCGTCTCAATAATGGACATGCTTTTGAACGAATTTATTCGGGTTGCAAATTTCATCGTTAACGCTCCTTGTCATTTCAAATCTCAAAATCTCAAATCCATTCAAAAGAGGACCTTGCGATTAAAAAGATAACGCTTTCAATCGCGGGATAGAGGATAATCATCTCCCTTTCGCAGACCAACAAGCTTTGAAATTTGAAAATATATGATAATTTCTTAATCAGATAGTACATCCAAGAATCATTAATTGTCAATAAAATTTATTTAAAGTCATAAATAAATGAAAAAATATGATTTTTAATAAAATTAAATGTTTATTTAGATTTTCAATTTGCTTATTAATGGATTTTATTGAAATAATGTTCTGCTATGAATCTACTCCGAACTCCAAGAAAAAAGTGGAAAGCGCTCATTAACCAATGCTATCAGGGACACGGGGTTCAGTTTAATCACACCGGTAATTGTCGCCAGTTTGGGCAGCTTTCTGAATGTGCTTAAAACCGATAAGGACAGCATCTCATATGGATGAAGATTTGCTTACTGTCATAATTTAAGTTTTTTAAACTAGTCATATAGGAGTGGACAAAAATGGGCGTAATTCGTAGACGGCATCAGACTGGAAAGATGCGATTGATTTCTATTACCGCTACAAAAAGGACATCGCATTGTTTGCAGGAATGGGCTTCAGCGCAAACCGATTTTCTCTGAGCTGGGCGCGGATTCTGCCTGATGGCATAGGTGCTGTCAACGAAGAAGGCCTGCAATTCTATGATGAGATGATCAACAAACTGCTGAAGCACGGCATTGAACCGGTTGTCTGAAGAAGATCTCGATTATCTGCGGGAGGCCAAGTTGGATACGGTATCTCAAGGGGACTTTTGAAGATTCATTGTAATAACGAGGGGGAATTAGTGATATATGTAGAAATTTATATAAAAAGTAGATAACTGGGGAGAAGGAACTATGATACAACCAGAGCCTCAAAGCACTGAATTTAATGCGTTAATGGCTGATATTTCTAGTGGGGGAATAAAAATACCTCAGTTTCAACGTGAGTACGTAAAGGGAAGGGAAGATTGAAGATTTCTCTGAAATATACATCAATTTTTTCGCCGGGGATGACGATGAAATCACCGTAGTAGATATCGATCGGAATGTACCTGAAAGATACATAAAAGTAACGGAACTTCTTTATGGTAAAATGAGCAATCTACTAAAGAAATATTCTGAAGTTTCGATTGATAAAATTGATAAGTACAAGGAACGGTTTACATCCTATCAGTTTTCATTATTAATTTTACGAAATGCGCCGATTGATGTAGCAACTGAGGTATTTACTTCAAATGATACGGTGAACCGTATCATAAGTAGGGGCGAGTTTTTAGGTTTGGAGAATGGCTCCAATTTCAAAGTAGACATCATAAGCCACCCCCAAGCCAAGTGACTCGTAATACTTACGAGTCACTTGTTCAATAAGCCCACCGGGAAGTTGAGACTGACTCCGGCCTTGCTGTGTGTTTAGTCAGATCGTAGATGCCTTGGCGCCTCATGTTGAGCCTTCCAAGCCTCCATCCGATTGATCTGGCTTGTAGCATAGCTTGGGGGGAAGAGTTTTATCAACCTGCGTTATCCGACAATACATGGCCATTCCTTCTTTGGTTAGATGAGGCAGTATAAGGCTCCATAGGATGGACAAAATATTATTCAGCTTTGGAATAAATTTTTGGAGAAGAATTATTTCCTGTGTGCCATACATATTTATCGATAGTAAAGAAATAGACAAATCTTCATATTGCCCGGCATATAATTCTTCTTTCATAATTCCTTTATTAACAAACCCCTTAAATATGTTGGTAAAAAGCGTATAGAAATCATTAACAACCTTAATTTGCATTTTAGCTATCTCCGGATACAACTTAGGCAATTCTGTAAAACTGGAGAAATAAAAGAAATATTTTTTACGGAATGCATTAAGAATTAAAAACTGCTGATTCAGCCCTTCGATAGAAACCTCCGCTGAGAAATTTAAGTTTTGGTATTCTTCATACTGCATTGCCATAACACCGATCATAAGATCATGTTTTTTTTTGAAATAGTATGTCAAATTACCAGGACTTATATTTAACGCATCGGAAATATCCCTCAATGTTACATATGCATATCCTTTTTTATTAAATAATTCAATTGAAGTCTCAAGGATCTTATCTCTTAAGTTAATATCCATTTCTATCTCCTTTAGAGCGTTTGTGCTATGCACTTGAAATCAAAAGCATTATATCATAAATTGTTCCTTCAAGCTGAAATAAGTAGCTTGATTAAGAATACGGAAGAATTCGAGAGATAATTTGCGAAAATCCTCAGCCAAGAATGCCATTCCCAATAAAGACCAGAGTTGAATTACTGCATTTGCAGGAATATACTGGTTTTAGTACACGTGTACTAAAACTTTTCTGAATAATTATTGGAGGGAGTGAATCCACTTGCAAGAAATCAGAAAGAGACCTAGGAGATATCCTGTTTGATGTTAATGGAATTAAACAGTTCTATGACGAGGTTTTCAGCAAGGATAAGAGCCTAGCAGTATATCCAGGGAAAGTTCACAATGCGATTGAACAGGATACAGAAGCACGCTGCTTATTGATTGACTGGTTTGAAGAAAAACTATCAAATGGAGGCAAGCTATGAATCCACTACCTATCGACATTAACGAAAGAAGTAATCACTTTTATGAACTTACTTGGAAAGAAGTACAGATTCCTATGAGAGACGGGAATTATCTCGCCGCAAATCTTTATCAGCCTAATGTGGATGGGAGTTTTCCAGTAATCATGACGATGTGTCCGTATGGAAAGGATCTGCATTTCTCGCAATTTGCTCCTGCTAATCCAACGATCGCAATAGAATATACACACTCGCAGGATAAAGGGCCCTTAATTAGTTGGGAAACACCAAATCCTGAATTTTGGGTGCCACAAGGCTATACTGTCTTGCGAGTAGATGAACGTGGTATCGGTAATTCTCCAGGAAAGCTGGATATATTATCAAATGCTTTGAAGAAGGATTATTATGATGCAATCGAATGGGCTGGAACGCAACCATGGAGTAATGGAAAGATAGGGCTGCTGGGCATCTCCTATTTGGCTATGAGCCAATGGGCCGTGGCATCCGAACAACCTCCTCATTTAGCTTGTATCATACCTTGGGAAGGTACAGTAGATTATTATGCAGAATTCTGTTATCCGGGCGGAATCCAGGCGAACGGTTTTCTTTCATTCTGGTGGAAGAACGGAGTTTTGGCGCATCAATACAATCCCGATGGAAGATTCTCGGAAGAACAATTGCAAGCCAATCGCGCTGATTTCCCGGAGATGGTAAAAAACAATCCATTACGTGATCAATCGTGGACGAATCGATTCTCTGATTTGAATAAAGTAGAGGTGCCTTTATTATCCGCAAGCAACTGGTTTAGCGCCGGAATGCATACCCGTGGAAATTTCCTGGGTTTTCAGAATGCGGTATCAGAGCACAAGTGGCTTGAAGTACATATCGGGAGCCATGTTGGCGCATTTTACACCGCTCAGGGTCGGGAACTGCAGAAAAAATTTCTGGATTATTGGCTTAAAGGACTCGATACTGGCATAATGAGGGAACCGAAAGTGAAGCTTGCCATTCCTCGCGGAGGCAATAACTACACATGGCGCTACGAGAACGAGTATCCGCTTAAGCGCACCCAATGGACCCGCTTTTACCTTGATGCAAGCTCGAATCTGCTTTCGCAAGAGCCTCCGCAAGCCAAGGCCCAGCTTTGCTATGAAGGCGATAAGGAGTGCGAGTCAAAACACTGGTCAAAGCCTTTTATGGTGAAAGAATTCTCGAGAGAGGAAAACAATTCAAAGCGTGTTCTGTTTGAAACCGATCCGTTTGATAACGAAACAGAAATTCTCGGGCCTATCAAGCTCCGTTTGTGGGCATCGTCAACTACAGATGATATGGACATTTTCGTATCTTTGCGAAATATTGACTCACTAGGCAATGAGGTCGTTAACTCAGGAGCACTAACAGAGAAATTCCCAATTAGCCAGGGCTGGCTGCGCGCTTCCTTACGTAAAACTGATGATGAATTATCCACGGAGTATAAGCCTTATTACACCTTCGATGAGGTTCAAAAGCTGGTTCCAGGAGAAGTCTATTGCTTGGATATTGAGATATGGGATAGCGCAATTGTTGTAGCTATAGGAAACCGATTGCTCCTGGAAATTGGAAGCCAGAATCAGAGTGGCTGCGCACTGCTGACTCAGACGGGGGATGACAGGGTTTGGGATGCAGACATTACTCTATATACAGGGGATGAATTTGATTCTTATTTGTTGCTGCCGATCATACCCTAACTGAGTTCAAGTTGACATGCTTCCCAACGCCCATGATTTTCAAATACTAAAAGCCAGCCGACTCCGGAACAGCTTCCGATAGTGTCCATCTTCTACCTCCCGATTGTTCATTACGTTCCGTCCATTGTTTGTATATCGCTTATCCCACATCGCCTGAAGATCATTCTAAGTGAAATAACGTGCCGGTCAACTCTACAAGGCAAAATAAAATCAAAAAGGCTGACTTTCCGTAGTGCCTTGGCAACGGAATCGTCAGCCTATCGTGCAAATTATCCTACACCATCACTTTCTAACAAGGAATAAAAATTATCACGGTCTTCGTCATCAAATTTGCCAAGTGTCCGTATCCTAACAAATTCGTGTTGTCCATACATGTCTATTTCCCCACCGTACCTATTGTAGAGCGCGATCATATTGCCATCCTGATTCAACTCCATGTACCCGTAACATTTTGCTTCAGGCGCTTCACCGTAAAAGAGCGTAAATTTGATTTTGATCACTCTGTGCATGCAGATCCTCCTTTTTTGTCTTTCATATTAGCTTTGAATATATACAGTATTCTCCATAAAATGTCAACAGATAGGTTTCTACGTGATAACGGCGGAGGAGTGTACCAGTAAGTTTTGAGCGCAGAACCGTAACATAAATAGCAGCAAGTTTTTTTGGGAATAATGAGATAAAAGGAGAGATGGAAATGTCCTATATCGTTGATTTTAATAATGTGTCTACGGTTGGCTTAGAGTCTTCACCTGTAGTAGAAGCGCTTGCTGGTTTGCGTGCTAATGAAGCCCGTTACTTTATGAACAAATACAAGCATGAATTTACGGTTGTATCAGCTAGTGAAAGCCAGGAGACCCTTGATTATGTGAACCGAATTTTGATAGAGCGTGATATTGAGTTTGCGGCCAAACCTTTAGAAACGTCACGTTTTCAAGTGGAAAATATTAAATTTGCTTACGTCTTTTATGAGGATGGTCTTGAGGTCAACGTCATGTATACGATTGATGACACTAAGAAGCGAGCCGTTGGTTTTAAGCTTTCTGAGGGGATGGAGGTACCAAAGGAGCTAGAAGGGAAGTTTAAGTTTGCTAGGCAGAAGTCAAAACTAGCTGGAACAATTCGGGGTTCGTTTTTTGTAATTAAAGGAGAATATTAAAGTAAGCAAAAGCGCAATTGGAGAAATCCATCCACTTTTTCTATTTGCAAAAAAGATGCGAGATCAAAGAAAGGGCTATCCCACAAAAGGATGGCCCTAAATCTTGCCGTTACAGCCATCGCGGTGACGGCGAGCCCATCAAGCGATTTTGGGCGTGCGCATGCCCCATTCGCACAAGCAGGCAGCCCGCCCCTGGCGTAAACTGAATTATAATCAGTGAGCGAGGTGAACTTCCATGGCACAATCGAATGAGATGCGCGCACGGGCTAAGAAGCTTCAGGGCCGTCCGGTCTGCGTCACCCTGCACAGCGGAGAGACTTACGTCGGCTACATCACCGACGTAAGTTGCGGCGGGTTGGTACTTGCCACCGCTGGAGCCCCCCCACCCGCTTCTTCCGGGAAGCAAGGCTCCCGATCTCCCAAACGCAGAGCCGGTTCGCATGCCCCGGGCGTTCGTCTCGGCAACCGGAGAAGCGGCGCGCGCAAACCGTCCGTCCGTTCGCGCTCCCGCAAGCCGGACGCCAAGGTGTCGTCATTCCTGCCGATGATGGGCTCGCTGCTCGGCGGCCTGGGCGGCGCCACTGCGGGCGCAGGAGCGCTCGGCGGTGCGCTCGGTGGCGGCCTGCGGCTGTTCGGCATGATCCAGAAATTTGTTCCGGTCGTGAAGATGGGCTACGGCATGATCAAGTCCATTCGTCCGTTCTTCGGCGCCGTTCAAGGCTTGATGACCACGGCCGCGCCGGATAACGAATAATCGTATATCTGTCAAAGGGGGCTATTCGCGATAGGTGCGGACGCATATTCTGCGCGGATCAAGGGATAATGGCGGCACGGCCTATACCCTATCCTTTTCTAAAAAGGAAGCTAACGTGACCTCGAAGGACTGGTCGTCTTTGACAACCAGTCTTTTCGTTGCTGTTTCAGACAGCACGGTGAACTGTATTATAAATAATAGAAAGCTTTGGTATAATAACCCGGGAGGGAGAAGAACATGTACACGATAGAGAGCTTAATGAAGCAATTAGAGCAGCTGGGCATTGACAGCAAAGGGACATTGTTGGTCCATTCTTCGATGAAAAGTATGGGGGCGGTCGAGGGTGGTGCGGACACAGTCTTGGATGCGTTTACAGAGTATATGAAGGATGGGCTGCTGGTGTTACCTACCCATACGTGGTCCTACATCAACGCGGATAATCCCATATTTTACGTGGATCAGTCATCTTGCTGCGTCGGTATCCTACCTGAACTTTTTCGCAAACGGCCTGGCGTGGTGCGTTCGTTACACCCCACCCATTCGGTGGCAGCATTAGGTCGGGATTCCATAGCTTTCACCAACGACGATCATCGTTACGATACGCCATGCGCAAGAGGCTCCGCCTGGGGGAAGCTGCTCGATCGAAAGGCGACCATCTTGTTGGTTGGGGTCGATTTAAAACGCAACACATTTATCCATGGAGTTGAAGAATGGGTGGACATCCAGGGCAGGTTAACGGATGAGCATGAGATGCTTTACACGGTTTTACCTGATGGAACGGAAATTCCTGTACCTTCCCGCAGACATTGTGGGTTGTCGTGGTCGGAGCATTTTTGGAAAGTAGATGAGGTCCTTGAACGTAAAGGTGCGATGTATAAGGGACAGCTTGGCGATGCGGTTGTAAGGGTTTGTGATGCGGCTATGGTGGCGGAAGTCATCACGGAAATGCTCAAGGACAATCCGGATTTGTTCTCGGATAATCTTCCCCTGGATCATTAATATGGATTATGAAAGGGCTGTCCGGTAACGGATGGCCCTAAAACTTGCCGTTACAGACAACCCGGTGAACCGTCAGAGATTGAACTGCGATTATGTAAGCTGGCTCACTCTTTTTGCTGTATGATAAGATGTAGTTAATTTAACTAAACGCAATATTAAAGAAATGTTTCTTGAAGGTTCATTTAAGAGCTAAGGAATATACTATTTGAGGATTTTGCAAAATCCTGTATTTCAATGAATCGTAGTTGTCGAATCAAAAAAGGAGAAGATTTGTGAGCCCATCAGTATGGTATGATCTCGTTTTATTCCTCCTATTGTTTGCTTTATATGTTTATGTTTTTGCTACCGTTAGGATTACAAACTTACATAAGGTTTATTTCTTATTTCATTTTTTAATGATGCTTTGGCCATTGTGTCAATTTGCCACAGATATGGCTCATGATCGGCGGTTGCAGTTGTTTTATGTGACCATGTCCTTTGTCTCACTCTCCATGTTGGGGAGCGGTTGGCTTCTTCTTACCGTTTTTCTTACCGGAAATGCTGATGAATTAGGAAAAAAAAGATTATTCCTGTTGTTTGCGCCAGCGGTTATTGTTGCAGTTGGTGTGGTCATGAACCCGTTTAGTCTGTTTGTAACTCCGCTGGAGGGCGGTTACATCGATAGAGCATATGGCCCATGGTTCTGGATTGTGATCGTTATTCTGGTCAGCTACTTTTTTGCTTCCCTCTCTGTTTTGTTTCGGGCACTGCATTCTTCCCAAACGTCACCAACGATTAAAAAACAAGTGAAAATAACGCTGTGGGGAATATTCGTGCTGGCCGCTTTTGCAGGTAGCGACGCCCTTCTTAATGTGGTCCTAAGCGAGTGGTTACCTATCATTCCAGGATTGACTTCTCTGGGGATTTTTCTTTCAGATCTATTTTTCGTATATGTCATAAAAAAATACAATGTGTTTGATCTTGTTTACATCGCTCATGAGGATGTGATCAATACGATTCCATATGGAATACTTGTGCTAGATGAAAATGAATCCATTGTTGAAGTCAACAAAGCTTTACGATCTTTTATAGATCTACATGTAGGCGATCACTTTGATATGGAGGCGTTTCTGGGGTCTGTTCGTGTAGAGGACAGTAGCAAGAGGTTTCTGGATCATTATAAGCAAAAAGAAAATACCTTGTCTCAAATGGAAATCATTGTTGAGCGCGACAGCGCGCGTCATTTTATACTACAAGCTTCTCCGATTGTTGATTCTTACCGTATGCAAATCGGTCATATCCTTACGTTTCAGGATGTCTCACAAGAGCGCTATCTTGTTAAAGAAATGAATCGGCAGAATGAGATCCTTCAGGAACGAAATCATTCACTTGATCGCATTCGTCATGAGTTATCCCAAGCCAATCGAAAACTTGAAGAATTAGTCCTTACTGACAGTTTAACAAACTGCTACAATCGCCGTTATTTGACCCAACACTTGGCTCATGAGGTGATTACCAATATTCATTATAGAACCCCGTTTTCACTCATACTCTTCGATATTGATTTCTTTAAAGCTATCAATGACCGCTATGGACATGTAAAAGGGGATGAAGTTCTTTATCGTACTGCTCAAGCAGTCAAACAATCCATTCGTAGTACCGATATTCTAACTCGATACGGCGGGGAGGAATTCATGATCTACCTTCCGCATACAGAACGCCAGTTAGCCAAACAATTAGCGGAACGAGTAAGATTATCGGTAGAGTCGAACCACATTGTAGTGGAGCATGAGATCGAACAGGTTTCCATTACGATAAGTATAGGGATTTTATCCATTGAGGATTTTGATCATGAACATGTACTGGACAATCCAGAAGAGTATTTAATCCAACTTTTTGCTGCAGTAGATAAGGCACTTTATCAAGCCAAGCAAAATGGACGCAATCGGATCGAATTTGCAGAATTCCAGAGTAAAAAGGAAGGATACTCATATGATACAAGGAATTTTTGAAACTCATATTAACGTAAGTAACTATGAAAGTTCAGCACTCTTTTACGAAAAGTTACTTAATATTATTCCCCTACATGAAGATCGCGTCGGGAAATCAAAATTCTACTGGGTCGGGAAACCAGGCGAGTCTATGCTCGGAATTAGGGAGGTTTGTATGATTGCTGGACTATGGGAACTAAAGGTCAACTGATGATGTAAGAGAATATGTCATAGCCGAGACGATAAGAAGACTCTTAGATTACAAAAAAACTCTGGGTTCCTTGGTGCAGGTACCCAGAGTTTCGCTTTGTTGATGGTATGCAGGGAGCCGTGCGGCCCCACTTTTTGGTCATAAATCGGCTTCCGATCTCTCCGCAAACATTGTCATGACTTGGATTAATTATCTTTGGAGTGTCGTTCCCCCACTTGGTACTCATTTGCATGTTCAAACATATATTTCACCGTTACGGGATCTTGGCCCGTCAGCTTCTTGAAGTCGTCCGTAAATATATCCATTTTCCCTAAGCGAATTGCTTGTCCAAAGGTAACCATACCTTCAGAAGAGAAGGGGGCTTCGGAATCTTCTGCAAATTTGCCATCCGTTGTTCTGGGAACTCCCATTGCATCAAATATGGCGTAATTTTCTTCATCCGTAATGTGCTTGTAGGTAACATGATGACCCGTTACTTCATTTCCAATCTCGATAAAGTCGGACATTGTTATTAATTCAGGACCATTTATATTTAATATCGCCTCGTGATAATTGCTTGCTGCTAATGCATAAGCGACAGCTTTTGCACAATCTTTCCGTGAGATATAGGCCATCTTGCCGTCACCCTGGTTATTTTTCAACACGCCGTCCGACTTCACAAAGGTGAAGTAATTGGTAACCATGGCTTCCGCATATTGCGAATTACGCAGGAAAATATAATCTAACCCGACACTTTTGATATAATCTTCCGTATAGACATGGTCCAGTTTTTCAACACTTGGATTGGATTCATCAGCCGCGTTAACCAATGAAGTATAGATGATTTGTTTTACTCCAGCTTCTTTCGCCGCATCGACCACGTTTTTGTGTGCATTTTGGCGCTTTATCCCTACAAAAGGCATGGAGATTAAAGCAAGCTTATCTGCATTAGCAAAAGCTTTTGCAAGACCGTCTATTTTATTGAAATTGGTCACATGCGTTTCAATGCCTTGTTCTGCATACTCTTGTAAAGATGCCGGATCATATGCACAAAAAATAATTTGGTCTTTTTCCACTAATTTTAATAAATATTCAGCCGCTTGTCTGCCCAGATTGCCATCCACACCCGTTAATAATAACTTACCCATGCTCGTCGTCACTCCTTGCTGAAATGATCTACACTTGAATCAATTTCATAATACCCTCAGTAGCTTTAATAAAGAGTACATATAGATCAAAATGGTTTAGTTTGTCTATATGTACTATACATTTCGTTGGCTTAATCATTTATGAAATTGATTCACTTATATATTATGTGAAAAAAATAACAATGTATAACACAAAAAACTTATGGGCTATTGCTAAAACGAATTTTGTATTTGTTGCAGGAATGAGTATAAGGCCGGATTAGAATTATTTTTTAAGTAGCCTATTTCGATTTTAAAAGTATGGTGTGAATCATGTATGGGAATGAATCGGACCTCTTCCTTCAGGTCAGCAAGATCATAGTTATCTGGAAAAAAGCCAATTAAATTCTCTGTAATGATATAAAACAGCTCTGTCTCGACATCATCTGCGGTTCGAAGGATGTTGGGCTGGTAACCATCTTCCATGGCATGTTGAATCATTAAATAATAGGAGTCTCCAATAACCATTGGATTCAGCATAACAAGCGGATACTTATATAATTCATCCTTTGAGATGGATTCAAAACAGAAGAGGGGATGTTGTTTACTTACAGCCGCGTAGTATCGTCCGCTATATAATGTATGGGTTAGGATTTCCTCTTTCCCTTTAAACTCTGAGTCAAAGGCAACGGCCACGTCATATATTCCTTTTTGCAGATACTCAGCGATATCCTTTAGCAATACTTTATTTAATTCAAGTTTAATCTTTGGATGATTTTCTTTAAAAGAAGGAATGAATTTTAATAGGCTATGGATATCTGTGATCGCAGCATATTCGATGCTCAATAGTTGGGTATTATATTTCTGAAAATTTTCCATGCTTGTTTTCATATGATTATATTGCTTCCAGAGCACGACGGACTCTGCATAAAACAGCCATCCCGCTTTTGTGGGCTCAATCGGAATTTGTTTTCTGTCAATCAACTGAATGTTGAACTTATTCTCAAGCGCGGCAATTTGTTGGCTAATCGTAGTCTGCGATACAAAATTTTTCTTTGCTGTTTCTGTAAAATTTCTACATTCAACGAGATCTATAAAATATTTTATCCTTTTTAGATTCATGTTTACCTCCAATTGTATGAAATTTATTATAACTTACGTTCCCGCCATAAATTCAAGCCAGCGTACCCTAAGGTTAATAGGCAAACCGGCGGTTCATAATTTGGAGGTAATGTCAGCTTATTGCCGCGCGTTGCTAAGTAAAGAATAAGCATAAGGATTTCCGCTACAGATTCTCGGGTCCTTATGCTTTCTTTGGATTCTATTTTTTGTAGTATTGGCCGTTGGGCAAGAATGGATAATTCATCATTAGTATATCACGCTTACGATTCTTAGACATACCAAGCAGACATGCAAAATGTGAACTTGTGTATCTGCTGACCCGTTGTTAATGTACCGGAGCATCCGAAAAATAATGCGGAGCGATGAGAAAAAAAGCACAGGGTGCCACGCTGAGCTGGTTCTATTTTTTTATACTACATGAACGATGATTTCAAACTTTCTCTTTTCAAGAAAAATGCTGAGCTATATTTGCTAGATACTCTTCTTCATCCGTATTTTCTTTCATATGAATGAGCATCTTTGCATCTTCTCCAACTACATATCGGAATTGATTTGTACCGTCTGTGGCCGCTTGATATATTGTTTCGGCAACAATATCTGGAGGCGAAGCGTATGCTGGGTGTTTTTCCATTTCACCCAATTTACCCAGAAATGCAGTAGTAAACGGCTTATAGTCCGTTAATGCATCATTAAAAAAGAACTCCATCGATCTTCCACCAAAGTCCGTATTAATAGCACCTGGTTCAATCAATTTTACTTTGATGTTTTGTGATGCTAATTCATAAGATACGGATTCAGAAAAACCTTCTACCGCGAATTTAGATGAATGATACAGAGACATCGTAGGAAAGGTCACTTTCCCTCCCATAGAAGAGATATTGATCAGCAAACCTTCTTGATTAGATCTAAAATGTGGCAACATGGCTTTAGTCATACTGATAAGACCAAAAACGTTCACTTCAAACTGTCTTCTAATCTGCTCATCCGTAGCTACTTCTATAAGACCCATTGTTCCATATCCAGCATTATTGAGAAGAACGTCAATTTTATCAAACCGTTGAATCGCTTCCGCTAACGCAGATTGAATAGTATCTTCTTTCTCAACATCAAGCCTTAGCACCAACACATTATCTAGTGTAATGAATTCAGTTTCTTGTTCAGGTGAACGCATCGTGGCTACTACGTTCCATCCTCTTTCAGCAAAATGTTTTACTGTAGCTCTCCCAATGCCCGATGAAGCACCCGTGATAAAAATTGTTTTCATAACAATTCCTCCTAAAAGTTTTGTGAGCGTTACATCTTCAACATGTTTGTACAAAACTTACTTCGTAAGCGTTTGGATTCACTACATTCAGCTCTACTCTTGCACTAACTTCTCCAGGCTTACCAATCCCTCGGCAATGGTTGTAAGTTTAGCCTTATATTCTTCTATCCCAATTTGGATGCAGATGATCTGTGCTGGATGCATTTCATCTTTATAAAGCGAATATTGCTCAAATAATTGATCTAACTTTTTTTGTGATTCCTCTTGTACTTGCTTCAACCAAATAATCACCTTGTCATACCCAACAAATTCACCGAAATAAAGCCTCATCATAAAATCAGATTTCTTAATACTGTCTCCCTCTAGTGGCGCTTGTAAATAGGCGTTAAAACAATCTCGTCCTTTAGCCGTTATATTTAAAACATTCTTGTTAGGTTTACCTTCCTGGAGCACAAATTCCTTAGTTATTAATTCCTCCTTCTCCATTCGAGTAAGTGTGGGATAAATCGTTCCATAACTTGAACTATAGAAATTAGAGAATACATCCTCCAATAACTGTTTTATTTCGTATCCAGTCAACGATTTTTTCATAAGCATGCCTAAAATAACATCCTGACTGTTCAAATTAGGACCTCCTTGCAATTTAGAAATATTTGTATATCACGATTACAATATATCAGTTAGATATATGCTATGTCAATATATAAAATTTATTATTGCATGTAGATAACAAGAAGAAGCCCCATCTTTAGCCTGTGCTTTTACCTATGTATAAATTGCTTTTGGTTGTCCACGGAATGCTTCATCCATGGTGAGTTGTTAGCACCTTCTTAAGGTTGACGCTAAAGCAAAACTTGCGGTTAAAATGGTTCTCAATGAAGGAAAAGTAATTGTCTATTTTATGCTTACTTGTTCAATAATTTCGAGAAAGTGAAGTGGAGAACGATACTACAAGTAACGGCCAATCCAAGCCATAACCCTTGCAAAAAGCTGAGTTAAGGCCTAGATTTTATATTCTTGGAGCCCTGTGGACAACTTATCACTTTTTTTTCCATATTCAAATGGTTTATAATTATCAGATAATAGTCGATATAATTTTTAATAGACTATATTTTAGTTATAATAGAGATAGAAAAGGTATGTTCCTGAGTGGAGCCTTGCTTCTTGTATCACCTAAGCAGGAGGGCCTGCTCTTTTTTGCAAAATAAGAGATAAGGAAGGTTTTTATGAGTAGCATACAGAAAAAAACAGACGTTATCTTAATTGGTGCCGGAGTCATGAGTGCGACTCTGGGGTCATTGCTGAAAGAGTTAGCACCGGAATGGGAAATTAAAGTGTTTGAGAAACTCGCAAACGCAGGAGAAGAAAGCTCTAACGAATGGAATAATGCGGGTACGGGTCATGCTGCACTGTGTGAGCTGAACTATACATCCGAAAAAGCTGACGGATCTATAGATATTAGTAAAGCTGTAAACATTAATGAGCAGTTTCAGCTCTCAAGACAGTTTTGGTCTTTTCTTGTAAACAGCAATTTGATTCGTAATCCGCAGGACTTTATCAAGTCAATACCTCATATGAGTTTGGTAATAGGGGAACAAGACGTATCTTTTTTGAATAGGCGATTTAAAGCGCTATCAAACGTTCCCCTGTTCCGAGGAATGGAATTTTCTGATGACCCTGAAAAGCTAAAGGAATGGATTCCGCTGATCATGGAAGGCCGTACATCGAGTGAACCGATCGCGGCAACCAAAATCGACTCTGGAACAGATGTCAACTTTGGTGCTTTAACACGCATGTTGTTTGATCATTTACAAAGTAAAAATGTCGAGATCAAATACAAGCATAGTATTAAGAATATTAAACGTACGAGTGACGGTTCGTGGGAAGTCAAAGTGCATAATCTTGAAAGCGGTAAAATCGAATACCATACTGCCAAATTTATCTTTATCGGTGGTGGTGGCGGAAGTCTACCTTTACTACAAAGAACCGGTATTCCTGAGTCCAAACATATCGGAGGATTTCCGGTAAGTGGACTGTTTATGGTATGTAACAATCCTAAAGTTGTCGAGCAGCATCATGCAAAAGTATACGGTAAAGCTAAGCTTGGTGCTCCTCCCATGTCTGTTCCGCATCTGGATACAAGATACATCGGCAACAAAAAGGCACTGTTGTTTGGACCGTTTGCCGGCTTCTCACCAAAGTTTTTGAAAACGGGTTCAAATTTGGATTTGATCTGTTCTGTCAAACCCAATAACCTCTTCACGATGTTAGCAGCAGGCGTAAAAGAGATGGCATTGACCAAATACCTGATCCAGCAAGTGATGTTATCGAATGAAAAGCGTCTGGAAGAATTACGTGAGTTTATTCCGAACGCCAAAATTGAGGACTGGGAGATCGTGATAGCGGGCCAACGTGTGCAGGTGATCAAAGATACGGAGGCTGGTAAAGGAACCCTTCAATTTGGTACGGAAGTGGTTAGTGCCGCTGACGGCTCGGTAGCTGCATTGCTCGGTGCTTCTCCGGGTGCTTCTACTGCTGTTAACGTTATGCTGGAAGTATTAGAAAGATGTTTCCCACAACATATGAAAGAGTGGGAACCGAAGATAAAAGAAATGATTCCTTCTTATGGTGTGTCACTAGCAGAAAACCCGGAGCTTTTCCAAGAAATTCATGATTCCACAACGCAGACGCTTGGTCTGGGCGAAAAGGAACCGATCCATGGTTAATTTTTGGATGTAGAACCTAGTCCCAGGCTCAACTCACTTGTGAGAATTACCTTTTTTGATAAAATGCACATTAATCTTACGATATGTATTAAAATCGCATAAGCAACAACGTCAAGCGGTGGGAAATATTCCCACCGCTAAAATGCTTGCATAAGAATACAAAATGTTGCAATCCTCCCATGTTTCCGATCATAGGTGTCTGATATAGTGATCACAGTAATTATGTAAGCGCTTCACACAACGGAATTGTTTATGGGTATTCGGGGTTGAAGAAAGGGGACAGAGAGATGAGAAGAAAGAGGCAGGCATGGTTGTTGCTGGTGGTGGTGATCATGTTCAGTTCGTGGCTGATGCGGCTGACACCAGCGGCGGCAGCCGCATCAGCAGGTGTTTCGGCAGTCGTAAACGAGGGATTTGAGACGGACTTCTGGAGTGATCAATCGTGGCAGGTGGAAGCATCGGATTGGAATCAGGTGGATATTCAGCATTATGCCTATGCCAGTGATCCTCTTATTACGCCGTCCGAAGACACGTATGCACTCAAGTATTGGATCAACGACGCGGCGCCGACGGATCAGCAGGTCACGGTCAGCCAGAAGCTTCCGACGCTGCAGCCAGGCAGTTATGAGCTGTCGGTGCAATCGATGGGCGGTGCCGATGCCGAAGCTGGACATGTACAGGTATTCGCAGGTACCGATCAGAGCAGTGAGGTGGCAACGTCAGGCTACAACCAATGGGGAAGCGTGACTTTGAAATTCGTGCTGACCGAGCAGACTTCCGATCTGGTCATTGGAGCGAGGATCAGGGGCGCTGCGGCTGCGTGGGGCTATCTGGACCACTTTACCTTAAAGCAGGCCAGCACGGATACGACCCAGCCGGTGGCAGCGGATATTTTCGTGAAAAAGGTCGAAGGATTGAAGTCTGATTTTATCAAAGGTGTCGATATATCCAGCATTCTTTCGCTGGAGCAGAGTGGAGTACGCTTTTATAACGAGCAAGGCACAGAACAAGATATATTCCAGACGCTGAAGGAATCCGGCGTAAACTATGTCCGGGTGCGTGTGTGGGATAACCCGTATGATGTGAAAGGTAACGGCTATGGCGGCGGGAATAACGATCTGGCCAAAGCGATCGAAATCGGCAAGCGGGCGACCAACAACGGGCAGAAGCTGCTGGTGGATTTCCACTATTCCGATTTCTGGGCCGATCCGGGCAAGCAGCATGTGCCGAAGGCCTGGCAGAATCTGAGTTTTGCTGACAAGGAACAGGCGGTGTACGACTATACCCGGGACAGCCTGCAGCAGCTGCTCGATCAGGGTATAGATGTGGGGATGGTGCAGGTCGGCAATGAGACGAACCAGTCGTTTATCGGGGAGAAAGATTGGACGAAGATTAGTGCTTTATTTAATAAGGGAAGCCAGGCGGTGCGTGCCGTGGATCCGAATATTCTCGTGGCACTGCATTTTACCAATCCGGAGACGCCGGGCCGCTATGCTTCCTATGCGAAGGCGATGTCGGACAACCACGTGGACTATGATGTCTTTGCCAGCTCGTATTATCCGTTCTGGCATGGTTCACTGAGCAATCTCACAGCAGTACTGAAGCAGGTAGCAGATACGTATGGTAAAAAAGTGATGGTGGCGGAAACGTCCTATGCGTATACATCTGAAGATGGCGATGGGCATGAGAATACCGCCCCGAGAAGCTCGGGACAGACACTGGACTATCCGATCAGTGCTCAGGGGCAGGCCACGTCGGTCCGTAATGTCATTGAAGCGGTGTCCAATGTAGGCGATGCAGGCATTGGTGTATTTTATTGGGAGCCAGCCTGGCTGCCGGTAGGACCAAAAGCAGATGTCGAGCAGAACAAGCAGCTGTGGGAACAATATGGTTCCGGCTGGGCGGCGAGCTATGCTGCGGAATATGACCCTGACGATGCGGGCAAATGGTATGGCGGCAGCGCGGTAGACAACCAGGCGCTGTTTGATTTTACGGGCCATCCACTTCCTTCGCTGAAGGTGTTTAACTACGTCAACACGGGAGCGATTGCTACGCTCCAGGTCGATGAGGTCCAAGCGGTAACATTAACGGTCAACGCGGGCGAGAACATCTCGCTGCCGGATGCGGTCACTGTGACGTATAACGATGGCAGCACCGGAACACTTGCTGTGGAGTGGGATCAGGCGGCCTTAGCGCAAGCGGTGAGCCAGGGGGCGGGCAGTTACGTGATTAACGGGACAGCCAAAGGAGGTTATCCGGCGCAGGCGGTGCTGGAGATTCGCCGGCCGAATCTGCTGGTGAACGGTGGCTTTGAACTGAGCGATCAGAGCACGTGGAAGATTACTTACGGTGGCGAAAGCGCACCGCACACCGACTACCAGAACAAAGCTTCCGATGCGAAGTCGGGCCAGTATTCGCTGCATTTCTATTCGGCGGATGCGGTCAATTTCCGGGTGGAACAGGCGGTCTACGGTTTGAAGCCCGGCTACTATGAGCTCTCGATGTCGATCCAGGGCGGTGATGCGAAGAACGCGCAGATGAAATTGTTTGCTGCGACCGGCGGCAAGGAAACTAAGGTAGATACCGGTGTAAATGGCTGGGTACAGTGGAATCAGCCGGTCATTCGCGATATACGGGTAACCGACGGCAAGCTGACGGTGGGTGCTTCCATCCAGGCAGACGGCGGGGCGTGGGGATCGCTGGATGATTTCTATCTGACGTTCGTCCGGGATGTAGAGGCAGCACCGGGCAAAGATTCCTCCGGAAATTCATCTACTGGCGGCGGCGGTACATCTGACGGACAGAGCGAGAATGTGACAGTCAGTGTGGACGGCGGCAAGAACAGTAGTACTATGCTCTCCAATGTCGTTATTCAGCGGACAACGCTGTCCGACGGGTCGAAAAAAGACCGGGTCAGCTATGGAGCTGCTCAGGCACGGGAGGCATTGAGCAGCGTGAAGGCTGAAGGACGTTCCAGCGTCCGGCTGGTGATGCCTGATCCAAAGGATGAAGTCTCCGAGCTTGAATTCGCCCTGCCAAAGGATACGGCGAAGACGCTGGCGGATGCGGGGGTCGGTCTGGAAGTATACACTAACCATGCCCGTCTGATCCTGTCCCCATCAACGCTCGGTTCGATGGACGGGAATCGTCAGTTTACACTCAGTCCAGTAAAGAGTGAAGCGGCAATCCAGGCGGTAGCGGAACGGGCAAAACAGAATAGCCTCGTGCAAGCAGCCGCCGGACAGGGTGAAGTTCGCGTTATCGGCCGCCCGGTGATGATCGAGACGAATCTGCAGGGGCAGTCGGTAGAACTGGTGCTGCCACTGCCGCAGCAGTCGCTGCCGAACTCTGCCGAAGAACGCCAGGCTTTCCTGAGCAATCTGGCTGTATATGTGGAGCATAGCGACGGCACCAGGGAGCTGGTGCAGCCGACGCTGCTGTGGGACGGTAACCAGCCGGCAGGGCTTAGTTTTAGTATAAACAAGTTCAGCACCTTTACGGTACTGCATCTGAACAAGCAGATCGCGAGCATAGGCGGAGAGCAGGAGAGTGAGCGTTCGCAGCCGTATATGCAAGGCTACCCGAATGGGACATTCCAACCGGCGCGTAGGATGACACGGGCGGAGCTGGCAGAGATTCTGTTTCGTCTGGCTGTTGACCGGTCGGAGCAGCCGTTGGTGGAATCGTCAGCATCGCAGAATCGCGCCAGCTATACGGATGTTGCTGGGCAGAACTGGGCTGCCGAAGCGATTGATACCGTGACAACGGCTGGATGGATGAAGGGCTACAGCAGCAGCACTTTCGCACCGGAGCGTCCGATCACTAGAGCAGAGATGGCGACAGTGCTGGCACGCTGGAAGAATCTGAGCGGGGCAGCTTCGGCAACCTTCCCGGATACGACCGGACACTGGGCGAAAGATGATATTGCACGGGTACAGCAAGCCGACTATATGCATGGCATGCCGGACGGCAGCTTCCAGCCGGACCAGACTCTGAGCCGGGCAGAGGTGGTCACTTTGTTCAATCGGGTATGGAAGAGAGAGCCAGTATCCTTCACTGACTCGTCCAAGTGGTCAGATGTCCCAGTCGGACATTGGGCCTTCGGGGACATTGCCGCAGCAACAACTCGGATTCGCTAGGATATACTGGTAAGCGAAACTTATCTGCATTTCCTGCCTGCATGTCTGGATCACATTCGGTCGGTGATTAAATCATGTGCATGATCAATTACCTCATGATATATCTCGTTTAGATTACTTCGCAAGAAGAGTCTATGAGTTAGTAGGCTGGTACTCAGAATTATATATTGATTCTACTTCTTTAACTGAAATTGCATCAACAGTGGCGACTTTTCCTGCTGTTTCGATAGACCATTTGGGTATATCAAAGCTGTCCTTTGCGGGATGGCTTTTTGGTCAAAACTTGCCGTTACAGATAGCGCAGCGAGCCGTATCACAAGTAATAGTAAAGCGCAAAAAGTAGGATAGACCGAGTTTTAAATCATCCGGTTGCTGGAGATAGCGGTGCCGGGAATGTTAGAATTAAAAAAAAGGGCGAAAAGTAGGAGGCAGAGCTGATGCGGGACAATCTGTTGCCACAGCTGGAAGCGTGGCATGAGGAAGATGAATTCGAAGAAATCGTAAATGCCATTATGGAGATTGCTGAGGAGGACAGGAATTATGTGTTGATCAGTCATTTGGGCAGAGCGCTGAACAATCTCGAGCGTTACGAAGAGGCGGTTGAACAGTTCCTATCCATTGAAGAGGAGGGGAAAGGCGATCCGCTGTGGCATTACCGCATAGGTTTTGCCTATTACTACCTGGATCAATATGAGGAGGCCTTGCGCTCATTTGAAACCGCAGATCAATTAGACCCTGGGGATGAGGATACCTTGGAGTTCCTGGATTTGGCTCGGAGCAAAGTCCTTCAGAAGGTAGTGGAGGTGTCTAATGCCGAGGTTGATACTGTTGTGGATTTCGATTTCACGGACTTTTGGGATGACAGTGAACATGCGTTAGAACAATATGTTATGGATGATCCGCCCACTGATGAGCTAATCGCCTCCTTAGAAGAAGAATTGGTATTCAGGCTGCCGGCCTTCTATATTCATATGATGAAGCTGCATAACGGGGGAGTTCCTCAGAACAGATGCTTCCCTATAGGTGGATCGGTCTCCGGGTTGCAAGAGCATATCAGAATTTTAGGCGTTCTGGGAATTGGACGGGAAAAGAGACATTCGCTGTGCGGTGAATCAGGCAGCCGTTTCAGAATTGAGAATGGGGGATATCCTGAAATTGGCGTGGTCATTTGTGATTGCCCTACCGAGTCCGAGGTGGTCATGCTGGATTACCGGGAATCTGGCAATGACGGCGAACCGGAGGTTGTCTATGTGGATAAGGAGAATAACTACAAGATTACGCAGCTTGCGCCCAATTTCGAGGCCTTTATTCGCGGGCTGGTAAAAGAATAAATGAGGAGTCTGATTCGTTCAGGCTCTTTTTTTGCCTTGCTATCGTTCCGCTGGTCCGTTCGTTCTTTTCCTGAGGTAGACATCATATAACCCCCTATTTTTCTGAACTGATTTCATTACAATAGGGGGGGATGACGGTTCATTGACTTAAATCAAGGGCGTGTTTAAAGCTCAAGGGTTTGTCTTAAGCGACTTGCTGTGAAGAAGCCTGCGAGAGCAGCGATTCGTTACGATTCGAGCCAGTCTCGAGAGACAAGTACGTCAAAGCCTAGCTTTGTTATGATGAAAAGTGAACCCAATCTTTCCCTTGGGCAGCTCCCATCTTTTTAAAGAAAATTTGAGCCCGTTTATTCTCAGTAGAAGTTATCCAGGTCATACGAGCATATCCATGATTTTGTGAATATTTTTGACATTCTAAAAAAAGCTGTGATTCCACTTCCGTATCTCTAAATGGTTCCATTACAAAGAGGTCGTTCATAACTGTGATTTTGTCTGCTTTCATCGTGCTAAATGTAAAGAATAATGTAGCAAAGCCGACTAGCTTTCCATCTTGTTCTGCCACAAATTGTATACCGTTTTGCTGATCTAAAAGGGTTTGAATCAAATTATGAATTTTTTCGACAGGTGGCCTAGGGTTTTGATAAAAACCAACGATGTACTCATACATTAACTCGGTCAAACTGTTTAAATCATCAGGCGCAGCGTTTCTTACTACAAATGACATTAGATAGACTCCTTTTTCATTAATTTTGAATTATTATACTATATTAAGTATAAATATTCAAAGGGCCGTGTACTGTGAGAATGTGAACAGCGCATCCTAACAACCATTGCCGACGTTCCATGTCGTTGATGGTTGTTTTTACTCCAATAGGCTTATACAGGCTTAGATGGCTTAATCATAGGTCGTTTTTAGCCGATAAACCGTTAAGCTGAACCGTATCATAAATGAATGACCCAATCGTGATTCCCATTCGTTAAAATTGAACTTATTCCGAATTACTTAAGCAATGTAAGTGTCACCTCTATCGTATTATGAATAAATGATCGCTCTGGACGAGACTTCATCATTACGGTTAGTCCAATTAACGATACGATTAGCGCCTGTGATACAGCCTTCGCATCTAGCCCAATATCAAGTTCACCTGATAGTATACCTCGTTCAATGGTTTCTTGAAATATGACCGATAGGTACATTTGATGTTCCCTTGTAAGAATTTCAAATTTCTCATCATGAGGCGCAAGTTCGACCATTGTATTGATGCAAAAGCATCCTTTTCTAGGGTCTCCTGTATATTCCTCATCGACCACACCTTCAAAAAAAGTGCGAAATGCTTCTTTTACAGATGGGTTGCTTTGAAGTCTGGTTCGGACCAGAGAAGCATGGAACATCATGTATTTGCGTAGCGCGACTTCGAACAATTCTTTTTTGCCCCCAAAAGCTGAGTATATACTGGGGCGTTGAATTTCCATTCTGGAAGTTAAATCACTTAATGAGGTAGCCTCATATCCCTTCTCCCAAAATAGTTGCATAGCTGCATCTAATACTTTTTCTTCGTCAAATTCGCGGGTTCGTCCCATAATCAATACCTCTCGTTACTCTTGATTTTATTTTAATTGCTCAATGACTCCGATCATGTGTAATTGTCAGCAGTCTTTTTTTGCGTACCAAATAGTATGTTATTATCTTATAATTAGCCGTTTATATTGTCAAATGCAGGTTGGTTTATCCTAACAAGTTTGATTTATTGACATTATTAGTTTCTGTGAGTTATATTTACTGGGCAAATTATCGTACCGATCAGTATGATATTTTTTACGGTATTTAAAATCAATGGAGATAGGGTGGACAGCATCAATCTGAGCTACACATCAACTTGCTTGAAAATAACCGGAATAATAGTTTGAAGCTGCTGACAGAGAAAGCTATTAGTATAGGAGAGATTGATCATGGAAATAGGTATTACTTCGTTTGTAGAAACGAAACCGGACGTTCAGACAGGTGAAGTGATGAGTCACGCACAGCGATTGCGTGAAGTTGTCGAGGAAATTGTCCTTGCTGATCAAGTAGGACTTGATGTGTTTGGCGTAGGTGAGCATCATCGGAAGGATTATTCGGCATCTTCACCAGCAGTTGTGCTCTCTGCGGCTGCATCGCAGACGAAACGGATTCGGCTGACCAGTGCAGTGACGGTGCTTTCTTCAGCTGATCCGGTGCGCGTTTTTCAGGATTTTGCTACGCTGGATGGTATTTCGAATGGACGTGCGGAGATTATGGCTGGCCGGGGCTCCTTTATAGAATCTTTTCCACTGTTTGGCTATGACTTGGACGACTACGATGAGCTGTTTGAAGAACATTTGGCATTGCTCCTTAAAATACGTGAGTCCGAAAAAGTAACCTGGAAGGGCGGGCATCGGCCAGCGATTAACAATTTGGGCGTGTATCCAAGGCCGGTTCAGAATCCTTTACCGATATGGGTTGGCAGTGGGGGCAGACAGGATTCTGCTATCCGAGCAGGCCTGTTAGGACTGCCATTGATGCTGGCGATCATTGGTGGGAAACCGACGGATTTTGCAGCGCTTGTGCAGCTTTATAAGAAAGCAGCAGCGCACGCTGGTCATGATGAATCGCGGCTTAAGGTTGGATCGCACTCGATAGGATTTGTTGGAGAGAATACTGAACGGGCTGCCGATGCATTTTTCCCTTCTACCATGGCAGGTATGAATAGCTTGGGTAAGGAGCGGGGCTGGGCGCATTATGATCGTTCTAGCTACGACGCCGCGCGCAGTTTTGAAGGTGCACTGTATGTTGGCGATCCCGAGACTGTTGCCCAGAAGATCATTCATCTTCGCAAAAATGTAGGCGTTACACGCTTTATGCTGTATGTTCCGTTAAGCACGATGCCGCATGCCGAGGTGATGAGAGCCATTGAGCTGCTAGGTACAGAGGTAGCACCCCGAGTTCGAGAAGAAATAGCTAAGTGGGAAGCCGAGACAGAAAAAAG
>NZ_JTHP01000046.1 GCF_000943545.1 Paenibacillus terrae | reverse complement strand
TTGCTAACTAAGCTGAGATTAATTAGGGGCCGGATATAAGTAAGGAAAAGCTTCCTTACAAGCTTGCACTGTTAACCTGATACCATACGATTTATCGCCAGAATTGAAACATGGGACATAATAATTTTTCTTTTGTTCCCACATATCCACACTGATCATATCTGAAATTTTAAAAAAACCATTTTCTGCTGACTTACCCGTTTTTAAATTTCTGCTCCGAAAATGTAGCGCAGTTCCCGTTCAGCGCTGATTGCATCTTTGTAAATTTGTTTCCAACGAGACAAATTGGACGCGTTTATACTTTCTTTATTGTTCTTGTTTTTGAAGGTAACCTGTCCGCCCGTATAATCTCCCGTGATTATTTTGTCTACAAGGCTAATATTGACTAAATTAGAACCATCCAAATTAGCAAAAGTGGGCAGACCAGATAAACATTCATGGAGAGTGGTGGGAACGGTGAATTTTCTATACAACGTATGAAAAAGTGGGATATGATAATTGCTTTTGGGTTTCCACAATTCAATCGCCACCAGGTGATTTTCGCGAAAAAAAGAACATTCTCCTAATGCGTTGTCACTCAACAATTTTGTGGCAAGAATTCGCTTTCCATCTTCCATATATCAATTCGTTTCTTTACTCTTCTGATCTTTTTTCTTCAGCTCTTCTGGTATTGGTTTAGCACCAAATACTGTTTTTTCATTTTTGGTAGATTCGTCAGCGTATTTCCCCAGTTTTACATTTAAAGCTCTCGCCAATCTCTTATCCATTTCTGTTCCCCTCCTTTCCATAAAGGAAGAATGCTGAAAGCTTGAATAGCTAAAGATAAGCATATTATGTGTGATTGTATAAAGAAATTCAATGCACAAAACAAAATACATACCGCTTTATAATATTTATGTTTAGTAGTTTTGTTAATATAAATAAAATGATTAGGCGCATAAATGACAAACACTAATAATGAACAAGCACTAATAATAAAAATCGTTGGCACATTCAAAGCGATGAAAGGTATAGTTACACATATTGCCGTTGTAAAACAGACACACAACGTAAGATTGCGGAAGTGTGCCCCTCCTGAAAATCTCCTCATAAACATAATAGTACCTAATGCTAATAATGCCCCCGAAAAATGTCCTGTCAGCCAGCCTATAACCGCAACCATTAGTATCGCTGAAACTTCGGTAATTTTTATACCAAGCGCATACTCCATCACTTCTACACTTGTTGGACCATCAGGATCAGCCTTTTTTATTTCTATTGCGATGTGCCTCGATAGCGCTTCTAGCATCCTCATAATCTCCTTTCTCTGAAAAGAAATATGACAATCCGAAAGTAAACAATGAAATAGAAAGTAATCCTATTGTGTTAGAGTTATAAAGCATATATAAAGTAATAGAGATAGTGACCGCTGATATTACTGCACCTATAATTAACATCTTATTTAGAGATGAGAAATAATTTTCACCTCTTAAAAAATCGTGTGGAGGCTGAATTATAAACGAGAATCCAAAGTTATATTTCCCCATAACAAAAGAAATCAAGTACGCAATAATGATAGAAGATACCTGAATAAAGTAAACAGAAAACCCAGAAGTGTAATTGATAGCACCCGGTTGTGCTACTCCGAAAAAATTTGCAAATAGATATACAAATAGCTGTAGGTTAATGTAGGCCGTCAGACCAGAACCTGCAGAAAAAGCCGCAAGATGTGTTTTGATCCCTAAACCGAATCTAAAAAAGATAATCATAAACAAATACTGAAACGGCAAATCTAATTTAGGCACACCTATAACTACTCTCATTAGAAAAGAAAACAAAGCTATGCCAATTGTGTAAAATAGTATTTTTCTACGATATTCCCAAACGGGAAGCATATAAAGCTTTAAGACCAAAGTAACAACGGCCAAAGCATCGAATACCCCAAGTAAAATATACAAAAAAGCAGATAACACAGATACACCATCCTCCTATTTAGCCTGCTGTAATTGTATATTTTACTCGGGTTAGTAGCAATGCAATAACCTAGTAAACTGGTAATTTTTGTCCTCATGTAAGGTATATTTTTGGGGTTGTGTATCAATTAATCCGTTTACGAGTAATTGATTTATTGCTCTAAAATCCATTGCTCCAAGAATGTTCTCGTTTCACGAGCTGGATAATACCATTTACCACCGATTTTTCTTTTTGGAAATCTAGGATCATAGAAAAATGTTCCCAGTATCATATTCCAACTCTACAAGTCTTTTTCTTTAATTCATTTGTATCCCAAAATACATATTCAGCATCAACTACTTCCACCAACTCCGAAATTTTCTTCAATATAAGTATTTTCGCTTCCTTTTCATCTATACTAATCTCAATCAAAATTCTCATCCTTTTTTTTGTAGAGTGCAAAGCCAATTAAGTATGCAAATGCAGCCTAAGGATTTCTCGTTTCAGTGTGTCCAATTTATTGACAATAGTCCATAATGAACGCATAAAAATTCCTCGGATATGTACCGAGGAATCGTTTTTAACAAAGATCATCTTTCACATGCTACTCCATCACCATCACGATCTAGCTTCATACTCAACTAAACCGCATGTTAACTTAAACCTTTGTGAACAAATTAAAGCTCCCTGGCAACCACTTTTGCTTATGATAACCTCTATTTTTCCATTAATTTATTGAATATCTCTCTATCTTTGGAAGTAAAGTCGGAAATCCGTTTCTTTTGCTCGTATGTGTTGGTACTTGAATCCAATTTAATGAAGCTATTTTCACCAACCAAATACACAATATTTTTTTTTATCTTATATGACACAATATTATCAACAGCTTTTTCCAGTGGATCAGCAAGATGATTATAAAGTATTAAAGGGTAGTGCGGCCCCCCTCTAAAAATTTGAAAAGTCCCGTCACTAAAATATTCTACGGTATCTTTGCCTGATGGGTATTTATACTTTGTATTATCCCCAGAATTCACCAGGAAAATTAGAGTAGTAGTTGTAACTAGTATAGCAATCAAGATAATGATGTATCTACGCTTCATCTGCGATTTATTCCTCACTTCCAAGCTTTTCTTGTATCAGTTACTGTTACATGAGACGTATACTCATTTAGTGTTCCCCATGATTCCATTAAATTTGTTAGGTTTGCTGCAGCCCAACCAAGTTTGTTGTCCCCAGTAAACATTTGTTTAAAATTATACTCAAAATTATAGACATCAGAATACGTTGTAGTAATTTTCCATTGCCCGTCAACGTAATTTCCATTTATTTTATAATACATGTTGTGAAAAGCATTATATAAATCTCTATCACTTTCTAATCCCTCAGATCCATTATATGAAAAACTTTTAACTTTATTAGCGTTAGCTTTTTTGACTGCGGCATTAACTATTGCGATGTGCTCTTTAGATTTTTTAATTTGCTGCGCCTCATATGACCACTCGTTAAAGTATAAATGTCCTGGTTTGTAATCAAGTGAATGTTGAAGTAAATTGGCTGTGATGTCTCCGTACTTCTTTCGAGCTATAGGAACAGCTACTAATGTAAATGCTTTACGATCAGGATAATGTATTACAGTGTCTGTCGAATCTTTTACCTGTTCTACACCTCGCACCCAAGCCTTTTCTAGTTCTACCAGAGGATTTTCAAACGGAAAAGTATTATTTCCAGCATACACTAACATATTCTTACTATATGTGCCTTCCAGTACTTTTTGCGAGACATCAGACTGATCCTTTTCTCTTGTTTCCTTAGGTTCTAACTGAGGACTGTATTGAATTTTTCAAGAACTGGTTGATCTCATAATACGAACGGGCAGATTAACGCAACAATATTCTGGAGCGGTAGCCTTAGATTCAGGTTATTTAACGCCCCCTATTTGCAAAGGCCTTCAAGATCGAAACATACGCGGTATGCGTGTCCGCAACAGCAAGAATTGCCCTACCGAACTACGGATGGACGGAGCACCTTAGAATCAGCAAAAGAAACCCGAAGTCTCATAAAAGACTTGGGTTTCTCGTCAATCTGAGTAGCCTTTAGGACTACTCTTTATTTACTAATATTAAACCAACCTGGCATTGCTTGAAATACATTCCAAAGTTTTTCTGGAATATTAAGCTGGTCGAGTTTCGAAACGTTCAATTCAGAATCTACCTCGGCTTCACGTCCATTTGCGACCTTTTCAACCCAATTAGGATCCATAATTAACGCATGCCCAATGGCGACTAGCGGCAAACCTAATTCCATAGCTTTAAGAGCATCATCCGGTGTTATTATGGAACCAGCAGCCATCACAGGTACCTTACCGTTTGCTCTTTCAAGAATTAATTCAAGTCGTGTTTTTTCATCTTGACTATCTACTGGCTTTGAAGACACATTATCTAATGAAGCATGTATATAATCTAAATCCTGTCCAACAAGGAAATCAATTAATTCATACGTGTCTTTCATACGTAATCCGCCCACTTTGGAGGATTCTTCAGGGGAAAGTCGGAATCCTATAATGAATGGTTTTGTAGCATGTTTTTCAATGACATTTTTGATTTCTTCAATAATTGCCAACGGAAAACGCAAGCGATTTTCAAGTGATCCTCCCCATTGGTCCGTCCGTTGATTTGTCGCTGGCGACCAAAAATTCTGAATTAAAAATCCATGAGCCCCATGAATTTCGACGCCATCAAATCCGGCTTCAATTGCTCGTCTTGTTGTGTCTCCAAAAGCACGTACAATCGACAAGATCTCCTCATGTGATAGTTCTCTTGTTTCTGAAGTTGAACCTAAATTAGTAACTTCGGGTTGCAATGCACTCGCACTAACTGCATCCAATCCAGGCACGGCTTTATTGCCAGCATGGAAAATCTGTAGGATCGCAGGAGCGCCTCCACTTTTCGCTGCCTCAGCTAATTTTCGTAAACTTGGAGTAAATTCATCATTGTACCCAGCGAATTCATTCGTAAAACCCTGCCCATTAGGTGTAACATGAGTACACCCTGTAATGACGAGTCCTACTCCATTCACTCTTTGTTTGTAATACTTTACTTCGTCATCCGAAATGGTAAGATCGTCATTACTTGACCAGGTTGTCATAGGTGCCATAACGATACTATTCTTAATTGTTATTCCATTTCTGAATGTGAAGGATTCAAATAACCTACTGTATTTTTGATTCATTTCATTAACCTCGCTCTCATATTTTCTTTTCTATTTCAGTTTAATTGGTTGCCGTTACGGCAAGTCAAGTATTTATTTTTATATGATTAAATATAGATTTGTTGCGTTGTCATTCTCTTTATGATATATATTTAGTTACAGTAACTGTAACTAAAGGAGGGGGACAAGTAGATGTTGTATTCAATGACATATGTAGTGGAGAATTTAAATGTATCTGCAAAGACGCTTCGATTTTATGAAGAGCAAGGGATATTACCAAATATATCTCGTGACGAAAAAGGCCGTAGAGTTTATAGCGAACAACAAATAGATTGGATTTCTTTTATTCGTTGCCTCAAAGAGACAGGCATGCCTCTTTCAAAAATAAAGGATTACAAGGAACTTTATGAATTAGGAAATACTACCTATTTACAAAGAGAAGAAATGTTGATGCTGCATAAATTGGAATTACAGAAGAAAATTGACAAAAGTTTAAACCACTTGGAAGAAATAAACTATAAAATAGCCATGTATGAACTTCAGAAAGAAGAGGTTATGAAAAATCCCGACTATAACTTTAAATGTCACGGTATGGAGAGTAAGATAGTGAATTAATGTACTTAAGCTAACGGGGAACGTTAGTTCAATGAACCAGCGACAGTCTAGAGATTTATTTTTCTGTCTATCCTATGCTTCATGTCGAAGTAAGGAGAAAATTGCAAATAAAACAAATAGGACTCCATACCTAGGCTACATTCCAGTGGAGTGAGTCTGTAAAATAGATTGTGTAAACTCCCCAAACCATTAAAATGGTAATCAAAGAAAGGTTGGGGAGCGCACATGGGACTTTGGACGAAACAGCAACTGAGAGCGTTCATCAATGAGAATAAGCTGGTGACGGCTCAAGATGCACAGAAGGCTTTAAAAGAGTTATTTGCTGAAACTTTGCAAGAGATGTTGGAGGCCGAGCTGGATACCCATCTGGGCTATGAGAAACATGAAGTCCAAGCCAAAACGACACGCAACAGCCGTAACGGAAAAAGCAAGAAAACGGTGGTGAGTGAATACGGCGAACAGGAGATCAGCGTCCCTCGGGACCGGTTGGGTGAATTGGAGCCGCTGGTCGTGAAGAAACATCAATCGAATGTCACCGGCATCGAAGACCAGATCGTTGCGCTCTATGCCAAAGGAGTCAGCACACGGGAGATTCAAGATCATTTACAGCAGCTCTACGGGATTGAGGTTTCGCCTACGCTCATTTCCAATGTAACGAACAAGATCATACCGCTCATTCAAGAGTGGCAACATCGACCGCTGCAAGGCGTATATGCGGTCGTCTTTCTGGACGCGATTCCCTTCAAAGTCAAGCCAGATGGAGCCATTGTGAACAAAGCGGCGTACATGGTCATTGGTATCGATCTGGATGGGAACAAGGATGTACTGGGCATGTGGATCGGTGAGCCTGAGTCCGCCAAGTTCTGGCTTAGCGTCCTGAATGAGCTGAAAAACCGGGGCGTTCAAGATATGCTCATCACGTGTGTGGATAATCTAACAGGCTTCTCTCAAGCGATTACGGCTTGTTATCCCCAGACGGAAATTCAGAAGTGCATCATTCATCAAATCCGCAATTCGACCCGTTATGTCTCGTACAAAGATCTGAAAAAGGTCACCGCAGATCTTAAACCCATCTACAAAGCCACAACCGAAGAAGCCGCTCTGGCTGAACTGGATCGGTTTGAAGAAGCCTGGGGCACGAAATATCCACTCATTGTTCAATCGTGGCGCAAGAATTAGGATGAGCTGGCGACCTTTTTCAAGTATCCACCGGAGCTTCGCAAGCTCATGTATACCACGAACATCATCGAGAGTTACCATCGCCAGCTTCGAAAAGTCACGAAGGGCAAGCGTATTTTTCCGAGCGATGAAGCTCTGCTCAAAATGCTTTATCTGGCTACAATGGACGTCGTTCGCAAATGGACAGGTTGGGTTCAAAACTGGGGACAAATGCTGCTTCAATTGTCTATTTTCTTTCCAGACCGTGTAGGTCAGCACTTGCGATAAGGGGTATCCCCCCACTGGTAACGTATTCCAAATGAGTTTACACAAAATTATTGACAGACCCGTTTGATATCTGCTTTGAAACATCACTTGAATGTTCATAATCAAAACAAACTCGCCTTGGGAGACGGATATAAACACAACTTAAATTTGGTGATGTGCCGAACCGATGGAAACCCGATTCCAAAATCATCTTTATTCAATGCTTTTTCGCGCATCTTAAAGCGCGCTGGTTTACCACCCTTACCTATTCATTCTCTACGTCATACTCATGCGGTCTTGCTTTTAGAGACAGGTGTCCAAATGAAGTATGTACAGGAACGGCTTGGACACGGAAGCATGAGAATTACCGCCGATGTTTATGCCCACATATCTAAAAAAATCGAATCTGACAGTATGGACAAATACGAATCGTTCACTCAAAAAATATTTCAATAATAATTTTTTGTGGGTGATTTGTGGGTGATATCAACTACATAAAAATCACATTAGATTCCCCGCAAAACTAAAAATCCCTCAACGCTTAGAGCGCCAAGGGATTCCACATTTTAGTAAAGCGTCAGATATTGATCACGTTCCCATTGATGCACTTGGGTCCGGTACATATCCCATTCAATTTCCTTAAGCTCGTAGAAGTAAGCCAGCGCATGGTCACCCAGAGCGTCAGAGATAACTTCGCTCCGAATAAGCTCGGACAAAGCTTCTTTCAAGTCTGCAGGCAGGCTTGGAATCCCTTCTTCAATCCGCTCTTCCTCAGACATAACATAGATGTTACGATCAATCGGAGCTGGCAGAGCCATTTGACGTTTGATACCATCCAAACCGGCTCTCAGCATCACAGCCAGTGCCAAATAAGGATTCGCAGCCGGGTCAGGATTACGAACTTCGACGCGAGTACTCAAACCACGAGATGCCGGAATTCGAATCATCGGACTACGGTTACTGGCAGACCAGGCAACATAACAAGGAGCTTCATAACCTGGTACAAGACGTTTGTATGAATTCACCGTTGGATTCGTGATTGCTGCCATCGCACGTGCATGCTTGAGAATACCAGCCATATAATGGCGGGCCGTCTGGCTCAATCCGAGTTCGTCTGATTCATCATAAAATACGTTTTCATTGTCCTTGAACAACGATTGGTTACAGTGCATACCGGAGCCATTCACGCCAAACAAAGGTTTTGGCATAAAGGTGGCATGCAGACCATGCTGACGTGCAATCGTCTTAACAACGAGCTTGAACGTTTGGATCTGATCGGCTGCTTTGATTGCATCCGCATATTTAAAGTCAATCTCATGCTGTCCAGGTGCAACTTCATGATGAGACGCTTCAATTTCAAAGCCCATCTCTTCAAGCTTTAGAACAATTTCCCGACGGCAGTTTTCACCCAGATCCATCGGTGCCAAGTCAAAATATCCACCTTGGTCATTCAATTCTGTAGTCGGTTCGCCTTTTTCATCGGTTTTGAACAGAAAGAATTCAGGCTCCGGTCCGACATTCATCGAAGTATAACCCATTTCTTCTGCTTCCTTGAGTACACGTTTCAAGATACCGCGCGGGTCGCCGGCAAATGGAACTCCGTCCGGCTTATAAATATCGCAGATCAGACGAGCTACACGATCCGAGGTTACCCAAGGGAAAACTACCCATGTATCCAGATCAGGGTATAAGTACATGTCAGATTCTTCAATGCGTACATAACCTTCAATGGAAGAACCGTCGAACATCATTTTGTTATCCAGCGCTTTTGGTAGTTGACTAACCGGAATTTCTACGTTCTTGATCGTACCAAGCAAATCTGTAAACTGCAAACGAATAAAACGAACATTTTCTTCTTCGGCAATCCGAAGAATATCTTCTCTGGTATAACTCACACTAACCTCTCCCTTTCTGTAACGACTATATACAAATCAGCTGTTCCATAATCCTTTTAAATAATGAGGCCTGGTCTGCAAGTAAAGCGGTAGTATGCCAAAATGCAGGCTATACATTATCTCTTATTGAAAAAACGTGATAATTCACCTTGGATCAGGGATACCTGTCCTGGTCTTTTACCTGCCACAAGCTGTTGTTTCAGCAAGCGGTGAAGCTGGGTATCGGACATTTCACGACGTTTGACTTCCGTATCTGCAGTAATAACTGTAGCTTCTTCCGATTCCTTCGTGACCGGATTCATGACTTGTTTAATACCCGCAATGTTAACACCCTTCTCAATCAACGCCTTGATTTCAAGCAAACGCTCTACATCATTAAAAGAAAAAAGACGTTGGTTACCCGACGTACGGGCAGGTACTATCAAGTTATGCTGTTCATAATAACGAATCTGACGTGCTGACAAGTCCGTTAGCTTCATGACAATACCTATTGGAAATAAGGCCATGTTTCTGCGAATTTCGTCGCCCATTTGTCATCAACCTTCCAGTGATCTATTATTCACCTTATTGTACATTTAGCTGATGCAAAGTGTCAATGACATGTTAGAAAAACTCACAATAATTTACGTTCTTTCATTGTTTGCAGGGCCATCAGCACTCCATATTTCACATGAGAGTAGGTTAAGCCCCCTTGCATGTAACCAATATAGGGTTCACGAATCGGAGCATCTGCAGATAATTCCAGACTTCCTCCTTGTATAAAAGTGCCTGCAGCCATAATAACTGGATGCTCGTAGCCCGGCATATCCCACGGCTCCGGTACCACATGACTATCCACAGCGGCAGCACGCTGAATTCCTTGGACAAAAGCAATTAAATGCTCCGGTCCGCTAAAAGAAATGGCCTGAATCAAATCGGTGCGTTCCTCATGCCAGGCAGGTTTCGTTTCAAATCCCATGTCTTCAAAGACCGCAGCTGCGAATATACTTCCTTTAACCGCTTGCCCAACCAGTGTTGGAGCAAGAAATAAGCCCTGAAAGATACCTCTCGTGGTACCTAACATGGCCCCTACCTCACCACCGATTCCAGGCGCAGTTAAGCGGTAGGCTGCCAGCTCAACATACTCCTGTTTACCGCAAATATATCCTCCCGTTTCGGCAATGCCGCCGCCAGGATTTTTAATCAGTGAACCTGCCATCAAATCGACACCGACCTGAGTAGGCTCCAGCTTTTCGGTAAATTCACCATAACAATTGTCCACAAAGACAATAACGTCAGGTTTAATCGCCTTTACACGGGCTGTCATTTCCTCGATATCTGCCACACTAAAGGAAGCTCTCCAATCATAGCCGCGTGAACGCTGGATGCCGATCACCTTCGTATTGGCATGGATTGCACCCTCCACTGCTTTCCAATCTACTTTACCTTCTGTTGTCAGCGCCGTTTCTCCATAAGTAATGCCAAAATCCTGCAATGACCCGGTCCCATCGCCGGGCTTGCCGATCACTTTGTGAAGCGTATCATACGGTTGCCCCGTAATATACAACAGCTCATCACCTGGACGCAGAACGCCGAATAAAGCAGTGGAAATCGTATGAGTTCCCGAGGCAAAATGCGGGCGGACCAATGCCGCCTCCGCACCGAACACATCGGCGTATACCTCCTCCAGTACCTCACGCCCTCGGTCATTGTACGCATATCCCGTAGAGCCGGCAAAATGAAAATCGCTCACTTGCTTCCGCTGGAATGCCTGAATAACCTTCCACTGATTTGCATCTACAATATGATCTATGCGCTGTAGCCGTTCCTGTATTTTGCGTTCTGCTGTTTCCTGTATTTGTTGGATTTCTGGACTAAAAACTACCATTTTACCTTCATGACCCTCTCTCTTTACGCAGCCTTAGGCTATTGTTGTTATAACATCATTTCCTCGGAATGATGTGCATTATCATTGAATTGACCTAAAAACGCCATCAGATGTTAACCTTCTGTGAAGTCCCTGAGGGCATGACCATATTTTTCATACTCACCTCGCTGAACTTCTACCTCATAAATGACATCATTACCATCATACTCGGTCAGAAGTACATCCCCAATCCGGTAAAGCACCGATGTCAAGTCCCCACGTTCTGCCGGAATACGGAATCTCAGCGTATCTCCGCTCAGATGCTCCTGAATCAGCTCACGAAGACGCAGCAGATCACTTTCGTCGAATGAGCTCATTTTCAAATAGCCCTCGCCAGAAGGAAGCATTTCCATTTGCTCAGGAGTACAAGCGTCTTTTTTATTAAACAATACGATCTGTGGCTTGTCCGCTGCTCCTAATTGCTCCAAAATCGTTTCCACGACCTTCATCTGTTCGTCACGCATATCCGAAGAAGCGTCTACCACATGCAAAATAAGATGAGCCTCATTAGCTTCCTCCAGAGTAGCGCGGAAAGAAGCAATCAAATCATGGGGCAGATTTTGAATAAAACCAACGGTATCTGTAAGAATAATCTCTTTGCCGCTCGGCAGCTCCATCGTTCTGGAGGTAGGGTCCAGCGTCGCAAACAGTTGGTTCTCAATATATACATCAGCCGCCGTCAGTTGCTTTAACAGCGTTGATTTCCCCGCATTGGTGTAGCCGACAAGCGCTACCTGCACAATACCACTCTTTTGTCTGCGCTCTCTATGTAAATACCGATGACGGGTCACTTCCTCCAACTGACGTTTCAAATCACTGATACGATCACGGATGTGACGACGATCTGTCTCCAGCTTGCTTTCACCGGGACCACGTGTTCCGATACCTCCACCGAGTCGTGACAGATTTTTGCCGTGTCCAGACAAACGGGGCAACAAATAGGACAGCTGCGCCAGCTCAACCTGAATAATACCTTCTCGTGTTTTCGCTCGCTGGGCAAAGATGTCCAGAATGAGCTGCGTACGGTCGATAATTTTGAGATCCAGACTTTCTTCCAGATTACGCACCTGAGCCCCCGACAGCTCCTGATCAAAAATAGCCGTATTCGCTCCCAATTCCTCGGCAGCTGCGCGCAGTTCCTCTACCTTACCTTTGCCGATAAACCATTTGGAATCCTTTACTTCCTTGTTCTGGGTCAAAACGCTAAGCACTTCAACACCAGCCGTCTCAGCCAGCTTCACAAGTTCATTCAGAGAGTATTCTGTATTGATGCCAGAACGCTTGACTTCATCCGTGATCAGACTGACCAGTACCGCCTTATCCTGCATTTCGGTTTGTGTATCATAAGTGGAGTTCGCCATATTGTTTTCTCCTTTATTTTCCATATTAACTCTCGCACAGAGACCGACCTGATATTCAGGCCGGCCCCCGTTTGATGTTATGCAATTCGATGTGATTCAGATTTCTATTATCGCCTATCTTTTGTCCATTTTCAAATCCTCAGGACGCAGCGTCATCAGTTCCTGCTTTCCCGGCTGCCCGCTCCTGTACTGATTGAGCAACCTGACAGCCTGATGTCGAATCGCTTTTTCGATCACATTGCGGACATAACGCGCGTTGCTGAATGCATGGAGACTGTCGTTGCGTTCATTCAACAAATACTCTTTCATTTTGAGTATGGACTGAGGCATGAGAATATAATCGCGTTCTTTGGCCATCATTTCGGAAATTTGGATAAGCTGATCTACGGTATAGTCCGGAAAATCCAGCTGGATGGGAAAACGAGAAGGCAAGCCTGGATTTGTACGCAAAAAGAAGTCCATCTCACCCGAGTATCCGGCAAGGATCAAAATAAATTGATTTTTCTGATCCTCCATGGATTTTACTAAGGTATCAATAGCTTCCTTTCCAAAATCCTTTTCCCCTCCCCGCGCCAAACTGTATGCCTCATCAATAAACAACACTCCACCCAGAGACTTCTTGACCAGATCCCGCGTTTTTTGCGCTGTATGCCCAATATACTCGCCTACCAAATCAGCCCTTTCCACCTCAATCAGATGGCCTTTGCTCAGTACCCCCATTTTTTGCAGCATTTTAGCGATAATGCGGGCTACCGTTGTTTTCCCCGTACCAGGGTTCCCTTTGAAAATCATGTGATATACGTGCGCGTTACTCAACAGCCCCGCATCAGTACGCATATGGGCAATTTGCAAAAAAGCATATACTTCAAATACCAGGTCTTTGATGTTATCCAAGCCGACGAGATGATCGAGTTCCTTCTGAATTTCCTGATAGAGACTAAGATACTGCGGTAACGCCTGCGACTTGGTCGAAGTTGCTGCATCCGTCTCATCAACATTTACCGAAGCTATCGGCTCCGGGCTACGCAGCACGACATTGATTTGTCTGGAAGGTCTCTCCTCCGTCCGCTTGCCCGCGGCGATTCCCCGTCCGTTCATGCATCCATCACCTCAACATTTCTTCAGGCACAGCTTACCCTATTAATGTATTCGGCCCAGCATGTCCTTATTAGCATAAAAGCAACAGGAGCTTGTGCAATGCATTTTGTTTATAGAGAAGATGCCTTTATGAGAAAACGTTGTACGTTTCAGGACACCCAGGTTTGGGCACTGAGCCACCACTTTTGCAGCGTCCATTTGGCGTAAGCCAGTACCTCTCTTGATTGATGAAGCGGCATATTCAGTACTTTAGATTCCGCCAGAGCCATCTGGGGGTGCTCCAAATTCAAAAATCGGGCAATCTCGAGCGCCCGTGGGCCATGATAACTATGTGTGATAATCACAGTCGAGGTCCAACCATACTCCTGCATGATACGCTGACTATACAGCAGATTTTCGTAGGTGCTGGTCGCATGGTTTTCCAACACAATATGCTGCGCTGGAATACCTCTGTCAACCAAATAGCGTTGCATCCCCTCAGCCTCTGTATACGGGTAAGTTGGTTTGTCCAGCCCTCCGCTTACAATCAGACGCTTTACTGTACCGTTGCGGTATAGCTGCAGGGCCTCGTTCAGCCTCTCCTTTAGCCCCGGACTTGGCTCTGCTCCCCACATGGAAGCCCCAAGTACAATTCCTACCTGTGCTTGCTGAAGCGGAGTGGTAGAGGCTGCGTTATTCATATTCCAAAATCGAATACCTACCCATACCAAACCGATCATAATGATAACCAGCAGACAAAGCATAAGACGCTTGGCTGCTGAAAACTTTTTCTCTGGGCCGCTCAGCCTGCTTTTTGATTCAGAATCTTTTGGCCCAGTGCTTCTAATCCTCTGCAAAACCTTCACCGATCCCTCTTAAAATCACCGTTGTGAAACCATTCTGCCCGGTGTTTCAGCGACATTTTAAAATAGGGGAATATATGGGCATCTATCCGTCGTAAAACCTCAGCCGCTGTACGGTTAGCCAGTTCTGCCTCCTGTGTCGAGATATGCCCGCGCTGTAACGCATCCTCCAGCTCATCCTCATCCACTAAAAAGATTTCGCCATTTTTAAGTACGACAACATCCAAATACAAATCGTCAAACCAGGGCACTCCCTGATCGGTCACTCCCTGATTTCGGCAGGTATCAATATACCATTCCACAATCTGCTCCCGATTGTCGAACATAGCAGTTACTACATAATGCTCGCCCTTCGGATAATATTGCAACCAGGAATACCCTTTGTCCGCTATGCAAAACGTATGACCGCCGTAGCTTTTCCATAACGGCTCTTTGAGACTCAAAATGGTATACAAGGTCACATATCCTGTAAACACGTCACTTTCCACATACCGGCAAGCAAACTTGCGGTTCGTTATTCTGCGCCAGTTGGCCCGGTCTCCGAATTTGCGCTTCATAAATGATGTTCCTCTCCAACATTGGTAAAACCAGCTTACCATATTTAAACTGTACACTCAAAAATAACACCCTTTATCACAACAAAAAAGGTATTCCCAGACCATAAAATGGTCCAAAAATACCTTTGGTTTAAAACAAATTCAAATCACACACAGCATATGTCTTCTAATCTCGGTTGCGATGTCCACGATTGGAGTTCGACTGACCGTTGGAGTTGGTTTCCTGACTTCCATCCGGTGTGGTTCCTGTGGTAGATGGATCCGTGGTAACTGGATTTACCGTGGTATCACTATTGAAGGTACCTGCATCCGGTGTTGTTGTCTGGCCATTCCCCTGATTCGTGTCACTACCAGTGCCGGAGCTGCCACTATGATTGCCTGTACTGCCAGTGCCATTTCCGCTAGTGTCTCCAGGAATCGTCGGAACCTGCCCTGGGCTGGTGCTATTATCGGTACCTCCAGGGACTGTATTCCCCTGATCGGTGCCGTTCTGACCGTCTGTAGTCCCGCTGTTATCCGGTAATGTTCCATCCTGATTCGGATCAGTTCCCTGCTGTGGATCTACCGGAGTGGTCTCTGCCGGAATTTCCACACGGATTGTATTGGATGGATCAGATTCCTTACTATCCGCTCCATAAGCCGTTACATAATATTCATACGCGGCTCCGGCTACTGGAGACGTATCTTCACCACTCGTGCCTTTCATCGCCTCCATAATCACCGTAAAGCCCCCTTCGGAAGCCTCTTTGCGATACACGCGGTATTGCACATTATCTCCCGCCGCCGCAGTCCAGGACAACGATACAATTTGGGTATCCTGACTATAAGACCCGCTCAGTCCGCTTGGAGCGGTAGCCTGAACCGGCACGTCTGGCTTCTGCTCAACTGGTGGTTCATATCCTTTTGGCTGGCTGAATTGCGTAACCGGGTGCCCCTTGAGGGCTTCACCCATGACCCTTCCGAAAAAGGCTGCCGACTGCCCACTGTAGTTTCTCAGCATATGTTTGCTGTCCGGCTTGTCATAGCCCATCCATACCGCACCAGTATATTCCGGCGTATAACCGACAAACCAGATATCACGGTTGCCACTGTTCCCGCTAATGCCACTCTGGGTTGTACCCGTTTTACCCGCTACAGGCCAATCAATACGGGCTTTGCGGCCCGTACCGCTATTGACTACATTTTGCATCATCTGCGTCATTTCATAAGCTGTTTTCTCGCTCATTACGGTTTTAAATTCTTCTTTGTGAGTGTAAACTGTTTTGTCATCACTATCGTTAATTTGCTTGATGGAGTAAGCTTTTTGGAACTGTCCATTATTGGCAAAAGCACTGTATGCCTGTGCCATTTCAAGCGTGTTCGTTCCTTTACTTAATCCACCCAATGCGATAGCGAGCGAGTGATCATTTTTGTCCATCGGGATGCCTAAGCTTTCCGCGAATTGGACCCCTCTTTCCACACCGATCTGGTTGAGCAACCATACTGGCGGGATATTTTCAGACTTTGTAATCGCATCGATCATACTGATGGTCGAAGAGTAACCGTGCAAGTTTTTCGGGCTATACCCGTTAAAACTCTGTCGCTCATTACTCAAAGGTGTATCCATTGTAAATTTGCCGGATTCGAGAGCCGGCGCATACGCCGCAATAGGTTTAAAGGCCGAACCTGGCTGCCTGCGGCTTTGCGTCGCGCGGTTAAAGGTTCCCTTTTTGTAATCCCGTCCGGGTGCCATCGCGGCAATTCCGCCCGTCTGGTTATTAATAATGACCATGGAGCCTTGAACAGGCTGATCATCCGGGCTCTTTTCGAACATGCTATCATCTGCCATAGCCTGATCCAGCGCATTTTGGGCCTGAGCATCCATCGTCGTATGAATTTTGTAGCCGCCAACGATCAGATCGTTTCCGCTGACTCCCGGCAAAGCATCCTCCGCCTCATTCATCACATACTCCATAAAATTTTGATACTTTTGAACTTTTTCCGGCTGCTTGTAATCATAATCTACAGCCTTGGCCTCTTCCATTTCCTGCTTGCCAATCATTCCCTGCTCAAACATCAGCTGGAGAACCACAGCACGTCGTTCCTTTGAGTTTTCCGGATTACTAATTGGATTATATTTGGAAGGCCCTTTTGGAATAGCTGCTAACGTGGCGATCTGCCAAAGCTTTAATTCTTTTAAGTTAGATTGCCCAAAGTACCCCACCGAAGCTGCCTTGATTCCTGAATATGAACGTCCAAACCAAATTCGGTTCAAATACAACGTAATAATCTCATCTTTAGTCAAATTCCGTTCTAGCGCCATTGCAATAGATACCTCGGTCGCTTTACGGAAAAAGGTCTTGTCACGCGACAAAAACAGGTTTTTGGCCAACTGCTGGGTCAGCGTACTGCCGCCCTCCACTGCCGAACGGGCTACGATATCTTTTACAGCCGCCCGCCCGATAGACCAAATATCAACCCCCTGGTGCTCCATAAATCGCTTATCCTCTGTTGCTATAAAAGCTTTTTTGAGCAATGGCGGAATTTCTTCACTTTTGACGGGATCGCTTTTTTGTACGGACAGCTCGCCCATAAGCACACCGTTACGATCGTAAACCTTTGATGTCTCGTTCACTGTAATTTTATCCTTGTTGGCTTTGTAAATTTGTTCGCCATTTACCATGACAAACAAATATCCACCAAGCGCGCAAAATATAGCTAACGCCGCCGTAATAAACAGCGTCCATCCAACTTGCTTACCTGTAATCTTCTTTTTCTTGCCCTTCGGCTTCTCTTTAGGTGTGTTTCTATTGCGATTGCCGGATCTGGACAATGAATCGTTTGGCATTCCCCTGACTCCCTTTCGCGAATAATCACATGTTGCCGAACGTATATATAGCTTGCTGTCGGCAGCATGAAAGCAAACGGAATGAAAAGAACAACCCTGTTCAGGTTGCTCCGGGTCTCATTCCTATACGGTTAGACGAGACGGTCGCTTAAAAAGTTTCAACAACCCGGGCGACCGTCAAGCCGTAATCAGTTATCGCTGACGTTATCCTGCTGCTGTACAAGCGACACATTGCGTTGCGGTGTAAAGGTGGAAATAGCATGCTTGTAGATCAGCTGTTGCTTTCCATCCGAGTCGATAACAATTGTGAAGTTGTCAAATGCTTTAATGGTTCCCCGCACCTGAAATCCATTGATAAGGTATACCGTTACCGGTATAGAATCCTTGCGCAATTGATTCAGAAACGTATCTTGGATATTAATGGACTTGTTCATTTTAGCCGTACCCCCAATAATCATTTGGATTGTTTTGAAGTATATTCAAGGTCTGTCCGGAACTTTCCTGCTATAATTTCGTGTATTCGGGCTGCATGAGCAGAAAAATTTCCGAAATCGGTGACATCTACCCACTGGATATCCTTCATATGGCGAAACCACGAGAGCTGCCGCTTCGCAAAATGACGCGTATCCCGTTTCAGCCAAGTCACCGCCTCTTCCAAAGACACCTCTCCTCGCAGGTAGGAGGATATCTCTTTATAGCCTAGACCTTGCATGGAGATGGCATCGCTTCGCACTCCCCGTTCCATTAAGGAGATTACCTCAGCAACAAGCCCTTGGTCGAGCATCCCGTCAATTCGGTCTTCAATACGTTTATATAGCATTTGCCTATCCATTGTCAAACCTACGATGCAGAGCTGATAGGGAGATTCCTTTTTTTGACTGGCTAATTGCGAGCTGAGCGTCGTTCCGCTAACATGATAAATTTCCAACGCTCGAACGACTCGGCGCCGGTCATTGGGATGCAGACGACGTGCACTTTCGGGATCAACCGCCTGGAGTCGCGCATGAAGCGCCTCGGCTCCAAATTGTTCGGCATAATCAAGCTGTTCCTGACGAAAAGCTTCATCAGCTCCCACCTCGGAAAACTGGTATTCATAGCAGACAGACTCCACATATAAACCTGTCCCACCTACGATAAACGGCAGTTTCGCTCTGGCATGAATATCCGGTATGAGACGACGGCAATCTTCCTGAAATGCAGCTACCGAATATGGGTATTCCGGCTCATGAATATCAATCAAATGGTGCTTGATTCCTTCCATTTCCTGTTCGGAAATTTTGGCAGTTCCAATATCCATATGACGGTACACCTGCATGGAATCTCCGGAAATAATTTCCCCGCCAAATTGCCGTGCCATCTCGATGCTTAATTTTGTCTTGCCGACCGCTGTCGGGCCAACAAGAACAAGTAGTTTAGGCTTAGATGCCGCTGTCAATATCAATCACTCCGTACACTGTTTTCGTTGTGCCCCGTTGCTCCACACGGAAGCCGAGGCGGGCAAATTCCCCGCTGCCCCGTTTTTCCTTCAATACAATTGTTTTCCTTGCAATCCGTTTTGCCTGAGCAATACTTTCCTCATCCAGCGCATCCGGGTTAGCCAACCCTCTCAATGGACCGATTGCACTGGAATCGAGCAACGGATCACGGAACATCGGGTCAAAATAGATAATATCCACACTGCGATCCGGCAAGCTTTGCAAATAATCCAAATGATGACCAAAGCGGACGTCAATGCCGGAAAATGCCTCATCTACCGCAGCGTTGCCGGAACGGTAATGCCTCATTCCATCCTTGATTAAAGCATAAACAGGAAAAGAACTTTCCACAGCAGTTACTTGTCCAGAACTTCCTGTTCCAATTGAAAACAGGAGGGAATCCGTTCCGAGTCCTGCGGTACAATCCAGCACGGTGTCCCCCGGAACGAGCCGAGCGGCGGTCAGCATCGGATCAGGCTCGCCCTTCAACACCCGCTTGGCGCGGATGAAGCCCATGCTCGGGTGAAAAGTCATCGGCGGTTGCTCCGGGCTAATCAGCCTCACCCCACCCTGTACGAGCACCAGCGCCTGACGAACTCTATGAGCAGCAGTCAGCCTTGCTACCGATATACCACGACGGGGAGCATACAGCACCCCCAGCTCGGCTGCAAGCAGTTCCGCCCGCTGCACGACCTCAGCAGAGGGAGAATCCCCTGTCGTCACCAATAAATGGGCTTGTTCCTCCCGGAGCCTTGCCTGCTTTTCTTCTTCACGGTTTTCCCGATCCTGCAACATATATAAACTCCCTTACATTACTCTCTTAAACAGCTTCTCCAAATCATATGTGGAAAAGGACACAACGATGGGCCGCCCATGCGGGCAGGTGTACGGCTGTCTGCACGCCGCCAAACGCTCCAGCAGTACGACAGCCTGTCGGTCAGTCAGCTTCTGGTTCGCTTTAATCGAAGCCCGGCAGGAGCACATGATCGAGGCTGCTTCCCGCAGCTTTGCAAGATCAATTGCTTTTTCATCCAGTACCCATCCTGCCATTTCCTCAATAACATCCGCTTCTTGCCCTTGAGGAAGCCAGTAAGGATAAGAGCTAACACGGAAGGTTTGACCACCAAAATGCTCCAAATACACTCCCGCCTGCTCAAACCAATGCAGCCTTGTTTTCAGCTTTTCCGTCTCCGAGGGCGTAAATTCTAATGTAATCGGCAGGAGTAGCTCCTGCGATACCGCCTCGGGATTGCCGAATTTTTCATAATAAAATTCGTAGTTAACCCGTTCATGCGCAGCATGCTGGTCAATTAAATACAGCCCCTGATCGTTCTGCGCAATCAGATAGGTTCCATGGTGCTGACCGATCAAATTTAGCTCAGGAAAAGCGGGCAGCTCGGGAGCCTCACCCGATACCACCGCCAACTGCTCTGCATTCAGCCGTGACTGACGTGGCTTCTGATCCGTGAAATAGCGGGAATCCACAGCGTTTCCTGCATCCGGTGAAGCAGAAGACCGATAAGCCACATAAGCAGCCGCTTCCTGTACTCTGCCGCTGTACAAAGGGGATGAACCGGATTCGCCTTTATTCCCATCGTTTCCATCCACAAAATCTGCATCCAGTTCCTCGTCACTGACACGTTGCCCAGAAGACGGGTTCCCCCGACCAGAGACAAGGAACCTCTCCCTATCCTGGCGTTGCACACACTCCGTGCCAAGCTTGTGCTCCTCATTTCCGTCCAAGCGAATGGATTGGCGCGGGTCACGACCCTCCGAGAAAGGTCCGGCAAGCGGCTGTGCCTCTCCTCGGCTCTCGCCAGCAGAAGAATTTCCTTCCATACCGCTTCCCTTCGAGAAATGAAACTGCTCCTGCACGAACGAGCCGCTATCCTTGCCGCCGATTTCGCGCTTGACTGCCTTCGGAATCAGCACCTGCTGTCCTAGAACAGCTTTTACTGAATCCTCAACCAATTGAAACAGCTCGGCTTCTTTGCTGAAACGTACCTCCAACTTGGAAGGATGAACGTTAACATCCACCAGTGAAGGATGCATTTCCAGTTGGATCACAGCCAGTGGAAAACGATTGATCGGCAGCAAGGTATGATACGCTTTGAGCAACGCCTGATTTAGCCCATAGCTGCGCACAAAGCGTCCGTTCACCACCGTTGAGATGGCATTCCGATTCGACCTGGTCCACTCCGGACGGCTGACATAGCCGCTAATGCGGTAATCCAGACTCTCTCCTTCCAACAGCAGCATGGATTTCGCTGCTGAGGTTCCATAAACAGCGGCAATCACTTGAAGCAAATCACCATTACCCAGCGTTTGAAGCAGTGTATTCCCGTTATGCCGCAATGTGAAGGCAACTTCGGAGTGTGAAAGCGCCATTCGGTAAAGTACATCCGAAATGTGCCCCAGCTCCGTCTGGATCGTTTTCATATATTTCAGCCTTGCAGGCGTGTTATAAAACAACTCCCGGACGGTAAAATCCGTCCCTTGTCTCGCGGCTGCATCCTCATGCAGCACCAGCTTGCCGCCCTCAATAACCAATTTGCGGGCACGTCCGTCATCTCCGGCTGCTGTCAGCAACTCCACTTTCGATACAGCCGCAATACTCGGCAGCGCTTCTCCCCGGAAGCCCAGGCTCGTGATCTGGAACAGATCGCGTCCATGCCCGATTTTGCTGGTCGCATGCCGATAGAACGCCGTTTCGACATCTTCAGGCTCAATGCCACTACCGTTATCCGTCACCCGGATGCTTTGCAGTCCGCCTTCCTCTACCCATACGTCGACACGCGTACCGCCCGCATCAATCGCATTTTCCACCAGTTCCTTCACGACGGAGGCTGGACGTTCTACAACCTCACCAGCAGCAATCTGGTTGGCAATATGCTCATCCAGTACCCGAATTTTAGACATCCTTTTAACCTCCCCCTAACTTCAAAGTGTGATGAAAATAGAATTATAATATCGTTAACTACAGATATCGGTACTACAGGCCGTTGGCCTTGTTTTTCAGTTCATTTAACAACTGCATCGCCTGCAAAGGTGTCATATTCATGACATCAGCGTTTTTCACCTTGCGTAAAATCTGGCGCACAATCGGATTAACCTCGGCCGTCTCCAACTGTGGCTTAGCAGGAGCAAGCTCTTGCTCTCCGAAAATGGACAGCTGTACGACCCCGGTAGCCGTATGGTCCAGCACACTGGAGTCTTCCACCGCCTGCTGAATGTTTTCTTTTACAACGTTGGCTTGCTGTGACATAAGTGGAGCCTGCAACGCCACTTCCCTGCTTTCCCGTAGCGTCTGGTCTGAATGGGTGCCGTCCGAAGAAGAAGCTCCAGCTCCTGAAACTGTGCGGTGAACAACATTTTCCTTCGCTACTGCAACAGCCTCGGTGCCTGCCGTCACTTGGGCAGCCGCGTGCTCAAAGCCATGCAACAGCCCGTTTGCACGTTCAATGATATTATCCGGCAAACCCGCAAGACGGGCACAATAGATACCGTAACTGCTGCTGGCCGCGCCCGGTATGAGCTTACGCAGGAAATTCACCTTGTCGCCGCTTTCCTGTACCGCCATGGAGTAGTTCCGCAGCGAGGACAGGCTTTGCTCCAAATGAGCCAGCTCATGAAAATGCGTAGACACCAGCGCCTTACAGCCGATCGTGTCATGGACAAATTCAATCACAGCTTGAGCAATCGCCATCCCCTCACTGGTGGACGTACCGCGTCCCAACTCGTCAATAATGATCAGGCTTCGCGGAGTCGCTTTGTCTGTCATGACCTGAATATCAGCCATTTCCACCATGAACGTACTCTGCCCGCCGATCAGGTCATCCGCCGCACCGATGCGCGTGAAAATGCGATCCAGCATCGGCACTTTCGCATGTGCAGCCGGAACGAAGCAACCGATCTGCGCCATAATTGCGATCAGTGCAACCTGACGCATATACGTACTTTTCCCGGCCATATTCGGACCGGTGATTAGCAAAATATGTGCATCTGCTTCCTCCAGCGCCGTACCATTGGCGATAAAGCTGCCATCCTTCATCACAGCTTCCACAACGGGATGCCGCCCCTGCTCCACCACGAAATCATATCCCGTTGTCAACTCAGGCTTCACGAAGCCACGCTCTGCGCTGACCGATGCCAGGGACTGGTACACATCAATTTCAGCCACCCGCTCTGCCAGCTTTTGCAGACGAGGAATTTCAGTATTTAGTTTACTGCGAAGCTCAGTGAAGAGAGAGTACTCCAGATCTACCATCTTATCCTCGGCTTCCAAAATCAGAGATTCCTTTTCCTTCAGCTCCGGTGTAATATATCGTTCCGCATTCGCCAGCGTTTGCTTGCGTTCATATCGTCCTTCCGGCAATGAAGCCAGATTGGATTTGGTTACCTCGATATAATAGCCAAATACTTTGTTGTACCCGATTTTGAGCGACCGAATGCCAGTCGCTACACGTTCCTTGGCCTCCAGCTCTGCGATCCAGCGCTTGCCGTTCACACTCGCCTCCCGCAGTTCGTCCAGACGCTGATGGTAGCCTTCCTTAATGAGACCCCCGTCCCTTACAGAAATAGGCGGCTCGTCCGCCACGGCTTCCTCAATTAACGCGCACAAGTCTGTACAGCTATCCAGCGTCTGGGCAACTCGGCGAAGTGTCTCCGATTCCGATTCTGCGCATAGCTCACGTAAAGCCGGAATTCGGGTCAATGACAGCTTGAGTGCAATCAGGTCGCGTGCATTGGCGCTGCCAAAGGCAATTCGCCCAACCAAGCGCTCCAGGTCGTAAATTTCTTTAAGCTGTGCACGCACATCCTCACGAAAAATAAACTGGTGGTACAGCTTGTCCACCGCCTCCAGCCGTTCCTCGATCAGATGGCTGCTAAGCAGCGGCTTGTCGATCCAGCGTCGCAGCAACCGCGCTCCCATCGACGTCTCCGTCCGATCCAGCAACCACAGCAGCGATCCCTTCTTGGAGCGCTCACGAACCGTCTCCACCAGTTCCAGATTACGGCGGGTAAATGGATCAAGAATCATATAATGGTTTGGCTCATAAACGGAAATCTGGGTCAACTGGCCTAACGATCTTTTTTGCGTTTCATTCAAATAAGCAATCAGACGCGATACACACTGCCTACGTTCCTCGTTGAGCCTTGCCCACGTTGCTTCACCAAATTGACCACGCACAAGATCATCCTTAGACTTGTCCCAGGCTGTGTATACAACACGACGCCCAACGGGTGACATTCGGGAGGTTACGAAATCGAGCAGATGACCATCCCCCAGCATTTCTGACGGCTCATAAATATTAATTTCATCCAATAGCCATTCTTTCGAATCAGGTACAGAGGTCACATACAGCTCACCTGTTGACAAATCGCAGGCCGCCAGTGCCAGCATCCCGTCCGTCTCGGTGACACATACCATGTAGTTGTTGGATTTGTCACCCAGTACCTTGCCTTCCATCACCGTACCCGGAGTGACGACACGGACAATATCTCGCCGTACCATCCCCTTCGTAGCCGAGGCTTCCTCCATCTGTTCGCAGATGGCAACCTTATAACCCTTTTCAATAAGGCGCTGTATGTAATTTTCCGCCGAATGATAAGGCACACCGCACATTGGAATTTTTTCCGTGCCGCCACCCTCGCGTCCGGTGAGTGTAATCTCCAGCTCCTTGGATGCAAGAATCGCATCATCAAAAAACATCTCGTAAAAATCTCCCAGGCGGAAAAACAAAAACGCATCCTGCGCCTGGTCTTTTATGGATAAATATTGCTCAATCATCGGTGTATATTTGGTCATACCGTTTACTAACCCCCACACATTGTTCCGTTTAAACTTACATTACCTTTCATTATAGCAAAAATGACAGTCGATAACATGCAAGTATCGCAGACAACACCACAGATTTTACGAAAGCTTCCAAAACGGACGCAAATCCCGCGATTCATCCCATTGTTTCCCCTGACGCAGGCTGTCCAGTAAAGGCCCTACATAAGCTTTATATTGCGGATAAACATCCAGTGAAACGATATCCAAAATAAGAGGCTCCATATATTCCCCCAGCACAATCCGATTTCCTTCATAAAAAGCTCTATGGGCCTCTTCCTCATCCAGTGGCCTACGCTCCAAGCGCGGATATTGAGACGCGATGAGAAAGGCCATTCCAATCACGCCTTTCGCGAGCTGCGGCGAAACAAGAAAGCTGGGTAGTGTACGGTATTCAAAACCTCCATACGGTTGGCAGCGAAAATCGCCCAAATTGCCGTAATGCGGTCTGCGCCGGGCTGCGCGTTTGTCTTCTAACAACGCCAAAGGCAGCGCTAAATAATTGTCCAGCGCACGTAGCAGAGACCCGTTCAGCGGAATTCCGCTAAAATGCAGATGCCCTCCCAGCGGAAAACCGGACTGCGGCATCCCGCCTGCTTGCCAAATTAGCGTACGATCGGCAATGCGCCGGGCTGCTGCCGCAAAGGCACGGCGTAAGTGGGTCAGCAAAAGAGCCGGATCGCCACTTGGTGCGGGTCGAAGCTCAGCAACCGGGTACAACGTCCGACCCCGGCGCGTAACCGCATCGCATCCCGCCACGCCAAGGCGGCCCAAATATCGCGAAGCCGGTACAACCCGTCCTTCCGGCATGCGGACCAGTACAAACTCAGGGTCCATTCCGATTAGCAGCTGTTTATCCCCTTGTACCGCTGGAAGGCCCTGTCCCTGAACATCCTCTTCGCGAGCTGCGGCTTCATATAGCATGTCTAGGCGTTTATCATTAAGCCATGGCTGGGCCACGACTTCACGTACCTGACAGCTGCGCTCGCCCAGCAGTGTCAGCGTCACCTCGCCACTGTCGAGGCCGAGTGTGTACAAAGTACGTACAGCCAGTCGCTCCATTCGGACGGACAGCTGAGAGCTGCTATCCAACGCAGACGGATCATAAGCGCGGACTTTGGAGTGTCCTTCAATCGTGCGTCTTCGAATTTCCAGCATTCGTAGCTGATGGATCTGCACCGCATAGCCTACCGCAAAATCTGCTGTGTTATCGTCAATCCAGCGAACCGATATGCCGGAGCGTTCCAATCTGCGCTGCTTTTCATCATCCGACATCTGTCTGAAGCGTCTGAGCGCCTGTCCCACCTGCTGCATCATCTTCCCCCTCCCTACCAGATTACGGACGATTGAACGACTTTTCTTCCCTACAACAACAAAAAGGAGGGCCTTCCCCCCTGCGCAGTCTCAGCCGGCGCAAAAGAGTAAAGCGGCCCTCTTTTGGGTTACTTCCGTCAGAGCTCGTCGTCGATGAGGTCGGGGTCGAGCTCCTCATAGTCCCCTTCTTCCGCTCCAAAATCATAGTCCTTGTCAAAATCGTCACTGCTGCCATTCGGGAATACTTCTACAACAATCTTCGTTTCTGCCACCAGCTCCACCGCAAATTCCCGCTCGACCCGGATAATTACGCTGCCGCCCCCTGAAGACACACTGGCCTCAACGCAGCTTGGCTCCTGTGTCGCCTCGGCGGATACTTCCACTGTAGACGCCCGGTGTTTCGGATCAAGATACGAGAGCGGCACATTTTCCACGTACGACACCGTTTCCTTAGCCACATCGGTCTGCGAGTTTTTATCGTATGAGTACCAGATATTGATATCATACGTCCCCACGACCTCAATGCCGTCTCCAGCCGCCACAGCCTCATACTGGTGGTTAATAATCCACGCCCCCAAAATGCTGGTCGGATTATTAGGCGGAGTTACGGTATGGGTTACGGTAGAGAATTTGCGACCTTTACCGCAGATCGCTTTTGTAATAATCTCTCTACGATTTTTATGACTTAATGCCATACTTGAACCTCCTCCATACAATCAATCATTCCATACATATGTATGCAGGTTGTGGGCGAATGTTGAGTGAATAGGCGAAAAGGAAAAAATATTATTTGTATAAGCTTATGCCCTAACGGCTTGAACTCATGCACGCCAATGTGTTACATGCTGCTCGACAATTCGTAAAAATTCGCTGAGCGCCGGGGATTTCCACTTTTTCGTGTGATAGGCGACCTGGGTAGCCACCTGCTGTTCGCTGTCATCCCAGCTTAAACGCGCCATCTTCCCTTCACGCAGCTCATTTTGCACCGTAACCAGCGGAAGCAGCGCAACGCCCAATCCGGCCATGACACATTGCTTGATCGCTTCAATACTCCAAAACTCCAGACTCGGGTCTGCAAAAATACCGTGTCTGTTCAAATACTGCTCAAAAAGGATACGATAGGTGCAGCCCGCCTCCGTGTGCAAAATGGTTTCGTCCTTCAAGTCAGCTGGCTCTACCTTATTATAGGAAGCCAGTGGATGACCCAATGGTGCGACCAATGCCATCGGCTCGTGAATGAGCGTAGTGACATGCAGTTCTCTATCCTCTGTTTCCGGCTGAAGCAAAAAAGCCAAATCCAGTTCACCTGAACGGGTCATATCACGCAATTCCCAGCATTCGCCGGGTTTAAGCACGATTTTCACCTTCGGATAACGCTCCCTGTACTCACGGATCAGGCTCGGCAGGCGGAAAGCCGCCAGCGACTCTGGCGCTCCGATTTTCAGTGTGCCCGTCAGCACCGTTTCTGAACGTAGCGCATCCTTGGCAAGGGCGTGCATCTTGGAAATCTCCTGCGCATAGGGCAGCAGGCGTCGTCCGGCATCTGTGAGCATGATTTTCTTACCTATGCGGTCAAAAAGAGGTGTGCCCAGCTCTGTCTCCAGCGTCTGAATTTGAGCAGTTATACTCGATTGTGCATAGTCCAGTATACGCGCCGCCCGGGTAAAACTGCCTGCCTCAACCACATTTAAAAACGTAAACAAATGCCGTGATTCCATAAGTTGCTCCTTCAATCGTTTTTTTCGATGCAAGCCATCGTTATATTCCGTTTTTCCGATAGATTGATTATCTGATAAGCTGAAGGAAATGACAAGAGAAAGAAGGCTTACCTGCATGACAAATGAACATAAACTTCAATCCACCATTGGTCTTCCACAGGCCATTGCGCTATATATCGGGGCGGTGCTGGGTTCGGGGATATTGATTGTGCCCGGTCTTGCCGCCGAAATGGCGGGTCCGGCATCACTACTGGCGTGGGGCTTTATGACTCTGCTCATCTTGCCAATGGCCCTGTCCATGGGACTGCTGTCCGCCAAATTCCCGAACGCTGGAGGGGTATCGCATTTTGTTACGCTGGCTTTTTCACCGAGTGCAGGCTCTTATATCGGGTGGTTTTTTCTGATGTCAGTTCCGATTGGGGCACCTGTTGCCGCACTCACCGGAGCTGGTTATATGACCGCCGCCATGGGTTGGGGAGAGGGAAGCCGCATGGGATTGGCCGCTGCCATGCTGGCGGTTGGACTGATCATTAACTGGGTCGGGATGAAGGTTGCGGGACGTATTCAGATCGCCGTTGTTATTGCTATTGTTGCTGTCCTCATCTTCGCCATTGCCGCAGCGCTGCCTCAGATGAAAACAGTACACTTCACACCGTTTGCTCCGCACGGTTGGCTTCCTGTCGGTCAGGCAGCCGCGATTCTGTTCTGGTGCTTCATCGGCTGGGAAGCCGTCTCCCATTTGTCGGAGGAATTCACCAATCCTCAGCGGGCGGCTGTTAAGGGTGTCACCGTTGCAGCCATCATCGTTGGCCTGCTTTATTTTCTTACTGCACTGGCTACAGTCGGGACACAAAGCTACCTTGCAGGTGGATCAGACGCTTCGCTCGTATGGGTGATTAGCCGGGCCATTGGTCCGTGGGGCGCAGTGATCGCGGGCTTGACGGGCATCTTTATTTGTACAGCTACGATTATCGCTTATGTAGGTGCTGCTTCACGCGTCGCGTATGCCTTATCCCGGCAAGGACACGCCTTCCGCTGGATGGGTCTATTGTCCCGGCGCTTTCATACGCCAATTGGGGGTATCACGTTTCTTTCCCTTTGTTTCGTCGTCATTATGTCTCTTTACGGTAGCGGTACTGTTTCACTTACCAACCTGATCCAGTTCCCGAACGCCACCTTTATCCTGACCTATCTGGGCGGGTGTGCTGCGGGTATCAAGCTGCTAAGAGGTAATCGCTGGGGCGTAGCCATTAGTTGGGTGTCATTCATCTCGACGGCGGTGGTGTTCCCCTTTGTCGGCTGGGCCATGCTTTATCCTTGCCTGATCACCGTTGCCTTATGGATCGCAGGTCGGATTCGGCACAAACGGACCCTGCCTGCGCCGTCCGTCATCACTGAAAAAGAAAAAGCTACTGTCCATCATTAGACAGTAGCCGTTTAGATTGGGCCTCGATTCTAAGCTTTGACTGGAGTGGGGGCCTTGTCCTTTTTAGCAATTTTTAAATACTGATGTAATTCATGTGTAAGCTGCAGCAGTGTCGAACGAATTTCGAACTCCTCCCGGGTTGCGGGAAGCTCCATTTTTTTGAATTCCTCACGTACCTGCTCCAGCAGCTTCTCCGTCTGTCCCGTATAATGCCCGGCCAGAACGTCATTGCTGAGCTGATCGAATAGCTCGGCCAAAAGTTTGGCCTGCGGCATATGCTGATACATTTGCGAGATCAGCTGCATCATATTTTGAATAGAATCCAGCTGTTCCCTGCGCATATAAAAATACACATTCCAACCTTCTTGGGGACGAAGCATCTGATTTTCCAATGAACGTCCTGCCTCGGTTACACCTCTGGCTATGACGCTGTTCGCTTCTATAACTTCCTTGCCATCCCATATGTATGCCGGACTGCGTAATGTATTGGCCATATTTCTGAATATAATGGAAAACGTCCGGTCTACCTCCTGCCGGATCTGCTGCATCGTGTTATCGGAGCGCGGCATGTAGGCCAAATTGACGACCATCGCGGACCCTAATCCGATGACCAGCAGACACAGTTGGGTCAGCAGCACCTGCATATCAATCACACCACCGCTAAATACACGGAACACAACGACTGAACCCGTGACAATTCCTTCCTTAAAGCCCACCCGTACAATGACCGGAAACGCTGTTAAAATATATAATGCCAGTACCCAATCATGGAATCCGAATATAACAAACAAAACACATGCAAAAAGAAGCCCCACGACGGATGCAAAAAATCTCGCCGAAATGGTACGGAGGCTTCTCTTGCGCGTGACATCGACCCCCAAAATAGCCAAAAGCCCTGCCGAGGTGGCTCCATGAATGCCAAAACCATCCGCAATGAGTACGGCCATTAATGCGGCAATAGCCGTTTTAATCGTACGAAAGCCCATGAAAAAATTCTGTCCTCTCTGGATGAAATCTGTTTTCGTAAACTTTGAATCATTTTCATTTTCATGGTACTTTATTTTCAGATTTTACACAAATGAGGAATTTGCAAAAATCCAGAAATGTATAGAAGTTTGATTCTTATCGCTGAGGACGATCAGATAGCAGCAGACGCTCGACATACACGACCGCCTGATACATCAGTGTCGCTACGACCGCAATGATAAGTAAACTGGACATCACCAGCGTGAAATTGAACACCTGGAAGCCGTAGATGATCAAATAGCCCAACCCGTTTTTAGCTACCAGAAATTCACCGACGATCACGCCAACCCAGGCCATGCCGACATTCACCTTTAGTGTAGAGACGATAGCCGGAAAGGACGCAGGCAAAATCACCTTGCTAAACGTATCGCGCCGCGATCCACCAAATGTGCGAACCACCTTGATCAAATTCGAATCGACTTCCTGAAAGCTGTTATACACGACTAACGTCGTAATAATGACCGTAATCGAGAGGGTCGTCATTAGAATAGCGGTAAATCCGGCTCCGAACATGACGATAAAAATGGGCCCCAGCGCCACCTTGGGCATACTGTTGAAGACAACCATATAGGGGTCCAGTACCTTCGACAGAAACGGCGACCACCAGATCAGCACAGCCAGTAGTGTTCCCAACAGCGTTCCCAGTAAAAAACCCACCAACGTCTCTCCAACCGTGACACCGACATGCCCCCACAGCTCACCGCTGACCGCATCCTTGCCAATTTGGGTAAATACTTTGCTTGGATAGCTAAACAGCAGTACATCAATCCATTTCATCCGACCCGCAATTTCCCACAACACGAATAAAAACACTAAAATAGCTGTCTGTACACCCGTTACCAACCGCCGCTCCGAACGTCTTCTGCGTCGATACTCCTGATACAGCCCTTGAATCCAGTGTTGCCCAAGCCGATCCGCTTCGCCTTTCATCCTTTGACTCACTCCTTTGCTCCCGAAGCCTCCAGTTCACCCCATATTTCATGAAAAAGCTCATTAAAACCCGGCTGCTCGCGCGCATAAAAAGGCTGAACTTCTCGGATCGCATCCGGAATTGCAAAGGTACGCCGGATGTGGCCCGGATTTCGGCCCAGCACAATAATCCGGTCACTGACCGCAATCGCCTCGGCCAAATCGTGTGTGACCAAAATAGCCGTCTTCCCCCGCTCACGCAAGGTTTCGGCAATCAGGTCTTCCAGTTGGAGCTTGGTCTGATAATCCAGCGCGGAGAACGGCTCATCCAGCAGCAGCAGCCCTGGATTAGTCGCCAGCGTCCGTACCAGCGCCACACGTTGGCGCATCCCCCCGGATAACTGGGACGGATGCAGATGCTCCTTCCCTCCCAGCCCCATGCCTTCCAGCAGCAGTCGAATCCGTTCACGCGAGGCTTCATCTACCCGATTGCCCAGTTCCAGACCCAATAACGCATTATCCATGATCGTACGCCACGGAAACAGATAATCTTGCTGCAACATGTAGCCGACCTCGGGACTCGGACCGTTTACAGGCTGACCTTGCAGCAGCACTTGACCCGCCGCCGGGCGCAATAACCCGGCGATCATGGACAGGATTGTCGTTTTGCCGCAGCCGCTTGGGCCAACCAAACTGATAAACTCTCCTGTCCCTACAGCGAAGTCGATATCCTCAACCGCCAGCGAGGCCTCCCGGTCTGTTACATACACATGCGTTACTTGCTTCAGCTCCACCACCGGGACCGTTGCATCCGAAATAAGACAACTCCGTTCTTCTGTCATGGCGAGCCCCCGGCGTCTACGCCTGTATCAGCGGCTCCATTTGTTCCCGCTTTTGCAGGCTGGTCAGCGTTCCCCAATGAGCCTGCTGCAATCGCCTTCTCTGCAAAGCTTCGGTTCACCAGTTGATTCAGCGCAACCGGACTTTTCAGCTCGCCCGCCGAAGTCATAACATCCTGCAAATTCTTCCATTCTTTTTCCTCAATCATTGGATTCAAGGCATAGGTGCCTTGTTCCTTATACCGCTTGACACTACTGGTCAGAACCGCCAGATCTGTGTCCTTGAAATAGGGCATAATGGCTTCGGCAATCTGCTCCGGTGAATGCGTGGCAATCCACTGCTGTGCCCAGTATACAGCCTTCGTAAATTTTTGTACGGCCTCGCCATTTTCGTTCAGATAGCTTCGTTTAGCCATATATACGGTATAAGGCAGCTCGCCGCTCTCCACACCAATGGAGGCCACTACCCGTCCCCGGCCTTCTTTTTCGAAAATAGACGCCTGCGGCTCGAATAACTGCACATAATCCCCTGTACCAGAACCGAAAGCAGAGGCAACATTGGCAAAATCAATATTTTGAATCAGCTTCAAATCCTTGTGTGGATCAATACCGTGTTTGCGCAGTGCAAATTCCAACGACATTTGTGGCATTCCACCCTTGCGCTGTCCAAGAAAATTTTGCCCTTTCAGCTTTTCCCAGTCAAAGCTAGCCTGCGTTTGCCGGGCAAATAGAAAGGTTCCGTCCGTCTGCGTCAGTTGGGCAAAATTAATGATGGGGTCCTCTGCCCCTTGCTGATACACATAAATAGATGTTTCCGCACCGATAAGCGCAATATCCGCCTGATTGGACAGCAACGCCGTCATCGTCTTGTCGCCACCGGGAATCGTCGCCAGTTGGACATTCAGTCCCTCCTGAGCAAACATCCCCTGGCTCAAGGCTACATACTGTGGCGCATAAAAGACCGTTCGAGCTACTTCGCCCAGTCTAATCTCAATCGTCTGCTCCCCTTTGGGTGCGCACCCGCCGAGCAGCAGCAACCCGAGCAGTGCCGCAGCCGCCACAGCTTTGAAACGAGCGCCGATGTTCATCCCTGTTCCCTCCCCACCTTTTTGCATTATAGACTTCATATATTGTTATGCGGCTGCCTACTCAATGGTTAATTGCACACAAAAACCCCACGTTCGCCCAGGAACGCGGGGTAGATGCACAAATGATGATATGACAGCTAGTAAATCACAGCTTGTAAATGGAGGTATATTTTTCTTCCAGATAATCAGCCAGATAATCCGGGTTCAGATCCTCACCTGTAATGGCTACAATCAGCTCGGACGGCGTCCGGCTCTTGCCGTAACGGTAAATTCGTTCGGTCAGCCATTGCTTGATCGGCTCCAGCTCTCCCGCAGCAATCAGCTCATCCAGATTTGGCAGCTCCTTGCGCAGTGTCGCCAAAATTTGCGCTGCATACATATTGCCAAGCGAGTAAGAGGCAAAATAACCAAAATCACCACCGGACCAGTGAACATCCTGTAAAACGCCATGCCCGTCATCCGGCGGGAGAAGTCCCAGATATTCCTTATATTTTGCATTCCATACTTCTGGAAGGCGCTTCACATCCAGTTTTTCGTTAAACAGCATTTTTTCAATTTCATAGCGGATAATGATATGTAAGTTATATGTCAACTCATCCGCTTCAATACGAATCAGTGAATTTTCCACACGGTTAACGGCCAGGTAGAATTGCTCTGCTGTAACCTTCGCCAGACAGTCTGGAAAATGCTTTTGCAGGTCAGCATAATACCGATCCCAAAAAGCACGGCTGCGTCCAATCATATTTTCCCACAAGCGAGACTGGGATTCATGAATCCCCATGGAGGTTCCTTCAGAAAGCAGCGATCCTGCCAGCTCAGGCGCAATATTTTGCTCATACAGCGCATGACCACCTTCATGCAATGAGCTGAAAATCGCGCTAGTCACATCATTTTGCAAATAATGTGTTGTTATGCGCACATCACCCGGATTTAATCCTGTCGCAAAAGGATGCACGCTCTCATCCAAACGACCTGCGTCGAAGTCATAGCCCATCTGTCGCAAAATGAACAGGCCGAACTTCTCTTGCTGCTTCACATCAAACACACCATCCAGAAAGCTCTTGTCCGGCTGGTTTGGTGAAGCCTGGATTTTAGATAATAGCGGCACAAGACGCTTTTTGAGACGATCAAACACAGCATCCAGCTTCTCTACCGTCATATCCGGTTCATATTGATCCAAAAGCGTGTCGTATTCCGTGTTCTTGACTCCCCAATAACCGATAAACTCTCGCTTCATCTCTACGTTTTTAGACAAATAAGGCTCGAATCCGGCAAAATCGCTATGTTCCTTGGCATCCTCCCACTTGCTCTCCGCCTGAGCAGCGAGTACGCTGTATTCCCGGTAACGGTCAGCCGGAACCGAACGGTTCAGCTCATAATTTTTGCGGCATTCCTCCACCAGTCTGCGATCATTGTCCTCCAGTTGCTCCAGTTTGTCTTCTGCGGTAAAAAATTGCAGCAATTGTCCCATTTCATCCGAAATAATCAGCTTGAACATCTCAGTGGACAACATACCCAACGTTTCCGAACGAATATCAACGCCCTTGCGCGGAGCACCTGTCCGTAAGTCCCAGTGCATCAAGCCCACGGCCTCGCCATAACTTTTGATTTTGTGTGCTAATTCTTTTAAAGCTGCCAATTGATCCAACGTCTGTTGCACCATAATCGAGGTCACCTCTTTATCTAAAAATGGATAAAACTTTATACTTCTTATACTTGATGATACTTATATTAAAAAGTATAATCAACACACAACATTTGCGACCAGCTCCTGAAGGCTTTGAAAAACCGTCAGATAGTACATATTTGTCAAGGGGTAAAGCCTGATTTCCGGCCTGCTAAAACCTGGATTAGGCTTTTTCCATGCTGGTCTGCTACAAAAAATAGTTCAACATTAAATAGCATACGGAGGGAACAATCGTGGATCACATCAAAGAGATTTTGGAATACAACCGCGTTTTCGTGGAAAACAAAGAATACGAAGCCTATCGTACAGGCAAGTTCCCCAATAAAAGAATGGTCATCATTACCTGTATGGATACGCGTCTGACCGAACTGCTGCCCAAAGCCATGAATCTGCGCAACGGTGATGTCAAAATTATTAAAAATGCGGGTGCGATCATCTCCCAGCCTTTTGGAAGCGTTATGCGTAGTGTGCTCGTTGCCCTGTATGAGCTGGAAGCGGATGAAGTGCTCGTCATAGGCCATTACGAATGCGGTATGGCCGCGCTGAATGCCGACCACATGGTCAATGAAATGCTGGAGCGTGGGATTTCTCAAGAGGTACTAAGCACTTTGGAAAATTCAGGAATTAAACTAAACAAATGGCTGAAAGGTTTTGACAACATCGAGGAAGGGGTTAGAAGTACCGTAAAGCTTATTAAGAATCACCCCTTGCTCCCGCCTAATGCGCCTGTTCACGGTATGGTCATCCATCCGGACACCGGGGAGCTAACGCTGGTTGTTGATGGAAATAAGCAGTGAAAATCCTATAATTAACATTTAAGAGGGTATCTTTAGGCCGTATTTTACGACCTAAAGATACCCTCTTTTTTATGAAAATAAGCACATATGAGTGTATGTCGACCGGATCTAATTTTGGCTAACCTGTGAACGGCCTATCTGAAAGTTGTCAAACCATACAGTTTCAGTGTACACTTTTCATGAAGCGGCAGAACACCTGCCGTAGAGCCGCTATAACCGTTACTAAGATGGATGAAGGAGATAAAATCTATGAATTTACTATCGTATGGTCTGTTGGGCCTTCTCGCCAGAGAAGAATCCTCCGGCTATGATCTGATGCTGCGTATTCAGCCTTTTTGGCAGGCCAAGCACAGTCAGATCTATCCACTGCTAGCGCGTATGGAAAGCAAGGAATTGCTTGCTTCCCGCTGGATTCAGCAGTCCGACAAACCTGATAAAAAAATGTATACCATTACAGACAAGGGAATTCATATGCTTCAGCAATGGTCCCAGGAATCACTGGCCGCTCCGGTCACACGGGACGAATTAAGTCTGCGGCTGTTCTGTCTCTGGCTGACGGACAAAAGCAGTGCCAACCGTATGCTGGAGGAACGCAAGCGTCATTTTATTCAGCGAATACGGCACCTTGAGGACATTCTGAACGACATTCCCGACGAGGATCTGCATTTTGGCAGCAAAAACTTCGGTGATTACATTCTCGTGCAAAAAGGGCTTATGAATGCCAAAGCGGGTCTGGAGTGGTGCCAAATGGTACTGCGTATGTTGCTTGCCGGAGATGTAAGAGCTGACACTAATCCATTTTCACTTAAACCATAAGACTGAATGCTTTAGTCCAATCATGCATAGGCTTTATATATCAATAAAATTTGAATGTTTTAAATTTTTTGAAACCCTTTTCTATCCGTTTCGTATTACTGGTAAGCGGCTGTTTGACCTATATCAAACCAACATACCAAGGGGGATTATATTTACATGAAAAAAACATTTACTTTGAAAAATATGATGATGCTGATGATGGCCTTTACCCTGCTGATTGTTATGGTCGCACCATCTACAGCCGACGCGAGGCGAGGCGGCGGATTTAAATCCGGGCAAAAAACGTACCAATCTACACCGAGCAAGGCCACTAACAGCAACGGCGTCAATAAGTCCGATAGTGGCACCAAATCCAGTGCAACTGCGGGTAATACAAGCAGAACGGGTGGATTCCTTGGCGGTGGCGGCGGATTCCTGAAAGGCATGATGCTAGGTGGTTTGGCAGGTATGCTCTTCGGCGGACTGTTCGGTAATATGGGCGCACTGGGCAGCTTGCTTGGCCTAGCGGTCAACGTTCTCGCTATATACGTCCTGATCATGGTTGGAGTAGGTATCTACCGTGCTATTAAAAATCGTCGCAGACCTGACGATTCCCGTGGAGGACGTTACTAAGTTATGATTTTAAGTATGGATGAAATTGTAAATGCCATCTGTCTGCATATGGCTGAACGCAAAGGCGTCCAGCCCACTGATGTGACTGTAGAATTAAGCTGGGAAGAGGATACAGGATATTCGGCAGAAGTCCATGTACAGGGCCGCAGCCAGTATCTGGTGGAAGCCAACATGATTGAGGCCATCCTGAGATACCTGCATTCCGAGTACAATATCCGTGCCTATCGCGAGCAGGTCAGACTGGATCTGGACGAAGAAATTACAGCCATTGTCCAGAACTAACTCTGCATTTCGCATAGATTAGTCGTGCTAAGCACGCTATACAACATCAGAACCGACCTTTGCTTGATGCAAGGGTCGGTTCTTTTTTTGACACCGTTTCTTGTTATAGCTTCTTCGAAATGTGGAAATATAGTGTGAAGTACGTAGCTCCAGTAAAGGCCCAGCCACATCCTTATTTATTGATCAGGCACTTAATGCGGTTGACACTTTAATTTAATTATTATATATTTCATTCAACGGACGGTTAATGAATATGAAAGAAGATGATGTATGTAGTGCATACTCCAAAAAACTCTCGACAGATCCAAGCTGCAGAAACACGTCGAAAAATTCTGCAACAAGCTAAAATACTGTTTTTTAGGGAAGGCTATCATAAAACTACAGTAAGAAGCATTCATAGAGCATTAAATATGGCAGATGGCATTTTGTATCATTATTTTCCTGGTGGGAAAAGAGAATTGCTGACTGTTCTTATTCAAGAAGGATTCGAAGAACAACTAGGAAAACTTAATTCATCTAATTCAGATTTAGAATCCCTTCCATTAAAGGAAGCATTGAAAAAGACATATGAATTGGGAAATGAATTGTTTACGGGGGACATAGAACTCATGCGTATTTTGTTCAGAGAAAGTGATGTGATGGAGCTTTCTGAAACCATTCACCTTTCAAATTTACTTCATGAGCGGCTCCAATGGTTCGCAGGTTTTTTGCAGAGAAGATATGAAAAAGGCGAAGTACGTAAAATGAACTTTGAAATCGCAGCTAAACAGTTCATGTCTATGAGTATACAGGATATTGTAAGCAAATTGATCAATATTGAATTATTAAGCGACCTTTCCAGAGATATTACCAGGGAACAAATTATTGATCATATGCTCGATTTATGGAACCCCTTGACATCATAATCGTGTCAAGGGGTTTAATAGGAAATTAAATTCAACAACCGGTTAATGAAATTTAAATTGCTGACGAAAGCTGAGGTTATTATAATGTCTGAAACGATTAAAATTCATGTACTGCACTGCGGCCAAGTTCAAACCGACATGGCTCTGCCATTTAACCAAAACACACTCAACCCTATTGCTTTTACAGGGATTTTCAGGTCAAAAAAATATCAGAATAAGCTGCCTGTTTCCGCTTATTTAATCGAACATCCTAAGGGCCTCGTATTAATTGATACCGGTTGGCACACCGATGTACGTAAAGATCAGCGCAAATACATGGGTAGAATTCATTACCAAATTAATAAAGCTATTCTTCCAGAAGGTCAGGCAATTGATGAACAACTTCAGAATTTGGGTGTGAAAATAAAGAATTTAGATTATGTCATTTTAAGCCATCTCGATATTGATCATGCGAGCGGTATTAAACTGGTAAGCAAAGCTAAGAATATTTTGACTAGTGACATTGAATGGGAAGCCGCGCCCAAAAGCAAACATCGCTACTTACAACATATGTGGGAAGGAGTACCGATCAGGACCTTCTCTTTTAAACCATCAGAATATGGTCCACAACATCAGTCATTTGACTTATTTGGTGATGAATCTTTAATTTTTGTGCACACTCCTGGTCATTCCCATGGTTTGTCAGCTACTATTGTAAAAAATAACGGGAAATTTGTTCTCTTAACTAGTGATACAGGATATGCAAAAAAGTCTTGGGAGGAAATGATTCTTCAGGGTGTACTTGTTAATAAACAACAGGCCATTGAATCGTTGAAGTGGGTCAAACATATGAGTAATGAACCTAACTGTATAGAAGTGATCGCTAATCATGACCCAGACATTAAGCCGCATACGATTGTGTTATGATGAGTCATATCTTTGGGGGGCGTTAAGCAAAAGCCCATCCCGATGCCAATTGGAAATAAATCAACTTCCAAGCAATCGGTGATGGGCTCATTTGCATTAGTCAAATCGGTATACCACACTACAGTATTTTAGCTACCATTAGAAGTTTGAATTCATCTACCTTTGCGGCACCCTTTCGAGCAAGCCGCGACCGTACATTTCCCGAAACGGCTGCTCCTCCATATGGATATAGCCGATATAGCAGCCGCATTCCTTCATCCGGCACGGGCGATTGGCGCTCAGACCTTCCAGACCATCCCTGTACAGGTGCCCAATCACACGTCGATCCTGATAGCAATGCTTTACTCGTCCGTCGCCCTGGACATAAAATACATCCTCCCCAGCGCGACACGCCCGCCCCTGGCTACTGTAATCCTGCAAATTCCATTGAAAATAGGGATCTATAGCCGTTAATTCAGCAATCTCGGCTTCGGTATAATAATGTGGCCGATCCTTGTAAGCGTTGACCCACAAATATACATCCTTCGGAAGCCGCGATCGCAAGGAATGAATAGCGGGAAAGGCCTGTCTCAATCCCACGGTGCCGACACTGTAGGAAATACCAAGTTCATATAGCTTCATACCTTGAGATATAAAAGCCGGCTCCTTCGTCTCTCCCGGATGATACGTCGCCCACAGCGCAGCCGTCCTCGGATTCAGTTCCTTGGCCCAATCCAGCTTAGTGGACAGATTCGTCTGTACAGCCACTTTATCCACATGCGCCATATGGGAAAACTCAATCATGGCCTTGCGGTACCAGGAATGAATGAGAGCTTCTCCATACGGATTAAAAAATATGGATAGTCGATGCCCCAAAGTTCCCTGTTCCCGTACCCAATCGGCAAAACGCTCCAGCTGCGCCCGATCCTTGTTCAATGTTTCACGGCTATCCACGTTTTTGCTGAACGGGCAGTAAGGGCAAGCATAGTTGCACGAAGTCAACGAACCACGATAATATAGGGTTGCTCTCATGCGCCTACGTAGCCTTCCATCCGCTCCCGTACTGCCGTGGATATCATCCAGTCGCCAATCGCATCGGAATAAGCCATTCCTTCCTCGGTCAGTTGCAGTGTGTCGTCTACAACCACCGCCATACCAGATTCCAATAGCAAGGACATTCCTGCAAAATCATCCGCCAGAGACGCATCGAAGCGCGCGGCGTAAGCAGATAGCTCCAGACCTTCACGATGGAGAAGTGCCTTCAGAATAAAACGCCGCTTGCTCTCCTCCACATTTAAAATAAAGCCGTAATCAGCCAGATCATGACGCTCGGCGGCGACATAATCAGCAATAATACCGCGCGTTGCGGCTGCACTAACACCGTATCGGCTGGCATAGTGGACATTACGCGTATAGGAGCGCGCACCGCAGCCCAGACCGGTCATGCCTTCCTCCTGACAGCTGTATGGCAGCAGCTCCTTGCCGGGTGCATCATCATTTTTGGCAAAACGGCGCATGGAATATTGTACATATCCCGCCTGTTTGAGTCTTTCACGTGCTACTTCGTACAAGCTGAGACGAATATCATGATCCAGCCCGGTATAGCCTGGCTTTAAAATCGTATTTTCCCGAATGTATAATGGGTAAATAAAAATTTCACCCGGTGCGTAAGATAATGCCTCTTCCAGAGAATACAGCCACGTTTCCGCCGTTTGACCGGGGAGACCATAGATTAGATCTACGTTCAACAGCGGAAAATCGTACTCTACCAGCCGCGCAAGCGCTTCACGCACAAGCTTGGGCTTCTGAGGGCGGTATATGGCCGCACTCTCCGACTCCACAAAGCTCTGAATCCCCATGCTGACACGGTCCGTTCGGCGGCGCTTGAGCACCTCCAGCCGATCTTCGGTTACCGTATCCGGCGACGTCTCCACCGAAATGGAAGCATGCTCCGGGTCTAAACCCATCAGATTTTCCGCAATGTCAAACAATCGTTCGACCAAAGGAGCCTCCAGCAAGGTTGGCGTACCGCCGCCGATGGCAAAGCGTGAAAACGGCCGTCTGCCCATGATTGGCGCCCATTGTCGGGCTTGTCTTTCAAGCGCATCCACATACTCCTTATGCACATCCAGCCGCTTGTCAGGCAAAGTGAACAGGTTACAGAATCCACAACGAGCCGCGCAAAACGGAATATGCATATACAAAAAATAGCTCTCCAGCTCCTCCTTCTCCCACAACTCTTGCAGTGAGAGCGGTGTATCAAAAGGCCGATAGGCCGTTTTATGCGGGTAAGAGTACAAATAGGAGCGGTAGGGAGCTTCACGGATCGTGCGTGCCCATTCAACAGGGTTCTCAGGCCATAGAGACCTTGATGTTGAGCCTGTGTCCAGCCCCGCAGGGGGATTGGCTCCTGCTCCCGTTAGAAGCGAGTGATTCAGATTCATGGCTTTCATTTCTGCTCCCTCCTCGCGCTGGATTGATTCTTTACATTTTACCAGTGCAATCTAAAATTTCTTGTGCCCTACAACACAAATTCGCGGTAAGGCACATTCCATACTACCTCATGAGCTAGACGATGCCCTTCGTAGCCATCTTCCCCATAAGCCGTACCATGATCGGAAAAGGCCAAGCAAAACGTCTTTCCCCGTTCTCGTAATGCGTCGAACAAACGTCCAAGCTGCCCATCCACATAACGCAAGGCTGCGCGTTGGGACTCCACCGAATCCTTGGCTGAGCCCCCCAGAAAATAGTGATTAGGGCCATGAATAGCTGATACATTCAGGAACAAAAACAGCCGCTGCGCCGGGTCCGCCTTCTCCAGCAGCTTTAGGGTATGATTCACCTGATGCTCCGTCGAACGGGGATTCGTAACGCCGAAGGTCATACGCCAGTAGCTTTCCTGAAAATACCCCGGCAACACCTTGGCAAGCTTGTTTTTTTTCGTAAAAAAAATAACGCCACCAATGCAAATAGTCCGGTAGCCCTCACCCGCCAGCCCGGATACAATATCCGGTGCATCAAACAGCCACGTATGCGGATGCGTTCGCAATCCCGTATCTTTTGTATGAAACAGCCGTATGTGAGAGGCCTTATCCGTATTGGCTGGTGTAGGCAAAAATCCACCAAAAAACGCATGATGTGCAGCATAGGTAAAGCTGCCCGGCGTATGGCGTTTTTCCCATGGTCCAGACTCGCACAGATTCGGACAGTTCTCCTCCTCCAGCTTGGCTACATCGTAACGCAGCGTGTCGAGCGTAATCATGACAATATCATGAGAACCGACAATCTGGTTCATATCGGTCATAACGAGTCTTTCCTTTCCAAAGTTGCAGTCCCATTGGCGAGATGCAGCATTTCCCATTCATAAGGATTCCAGCCCTGATGTTTTACCCGGTATAGCAGGTCTCCGAACGGATTTACATCCAGCATGTATGGACGACCACCATGCGCCGGAACCAGCACATCCAGCCCAGCAACCATAGAGGCCGGAAAAGCGCTCATTGCGGCTTCCGCAGTCTGCTGCACCGATTCTACCGTATCCTGCGGCAATCCGGCGTCCTCCAGCAACAGCCGTTCATTGCGCAAATGCAGATTCGTAATTGGGCTTCGGCTTAAACGTAAAACGGCATGACAAGCCTCTGATCCACAAACGAGCTGGCGTACATCGTAAACACGTCCGCTCAGACTCGCTTTAGGTATCCAGCGCTCCACATGCACCCCTTCCGAGCATAGCCAGCCCAGGATGGCATGAATGTCCTGCTTGTCCGTATAACGGCGCAAGCGTCCGGCATTGTAATACACACGCTGTCCGTGTACGATTTCCGTTCCAACGGTGGTTACCGCCAGCTCTGCTCGTGTCCGCGGATGCACCTGATAGGCCATTACACCGGAAGCACCGGACCCGCAAAATATTTTCACAAACAGACGGTGAACCCCGCTCTCCATTATCGCTGCGTGCAGATCAGCAACATCACGAAAGGTACCGTCTGGTGGTGTGAGCACAGGCGGAACCCTTATGCCCGCCTTGTTCAATACGGCGCTGCAACGCCGTTTGTCGAACATCACAGCCACTTCCTCCGGATCATTCATCCAGCGCGATGAGGGCCATAGCAGGGCCGCTTCTTGCCGTAGCCACGCCAGCAGACGGCAATAGCCCCGGAACCATTGTGCCGGGTGCCAAATACGACCGTGCTGCTCCAGCAGGCCTCGCGCTTCTGACGCCAATATACCTGGGCTATGTGCTAATTCCGCCCACGGCAACAAAGAATCGTCTCCCTCCGTATCCGGGGCTCCCAAAGCAATCAATTCACGCTCTACCTCAAAGCTTTCACCCGGTGCATCCAGACGAAGCAGCGGACTAATGTCCGCCCTTCCCGTCTGTAACTGGCGAATGCTCTCTTGCACATAAACACTAGCATTTACGCTGTCTGGCGCAGCCTGTGCAGCTATTCGGGCCAACAACTCCCCCAGACTTTGCTTCTCCCGGATGGCTTCCAGCACATTTTTATAGGAAATCTCAACAGCGGGCGGCAGCTTCAATCTGCTTCGCGCCTCCTGTAGTCCTGTGGTCCGCCGATTCTCCGGATTGCCGAACAAAATAAACGGCTCGCTGACATTGCTGTCTGATATCCCAACCATAAAGCCGCCTCACCTCACTTACTCAGTCAACGATGGATAACGCCAATCATCTTCCTCGTCCGCTTGCTGCTGATCCTCCACATTTACAGATAGTCCTGAGTTTTTCCAACGTTTCATCATTTCATCAGACATATAATGATAGCTCAAATCCAGGTGCTTCAGCCCTTTGATGCTTTCGCTAGCCAGTAGTGCCTCTGCCCCTTTATCGGACAACGTGCCTTGAGACAGATCCAGTACCTCCAGTTGTCCAATCACAGGTGCGTTTGCCGCAGCAATCGCGATTTCATCCTGTATTTCACTATCCTTCAGCCCCAAATAGGTAAGCTTGGGAAAAAGATTGTCGTTCAGGAACGGTAATACATCCTCCAGACCACCGTCAAAGCCGTATTGATCCACGCCCAAATACAACTCCAGCTTGCGCAGCTCAGGCAGCTCTGCATTACGAATTTCCTGAAGGACACTCGCAGGTAAACCTCCGCAAATAATAACCAATTCCTGAAGGTTTTTATGCCGTAACGGCTCCAGGCTCAGGTCCTGACTTCCTTTGACATAAAAGGATTCCAAAGCTGGAAACGCCTCCAACAGCGGAGACAGATTCGTCTGGTTAATCCACGAAACCTCACACTCATCATATTCCATATCCCCGATAAACAGCTTACGCAGCTTCGGAAATTGATCTTTGTGCTTTACCAGCACTGGTATAAAATCCTCAGGCGATTGTTCATAGGCTCCGCCCCAGTCTCCAATAATCAAATCCGTTATTTCTGCGCTCTCTGGCTTGACTGCCAGTTCTTCAATAGAATTAGCCATCGTTTGACCCTTCTCATAAGCTTCATAATCCACTACCAGCTTTACTTCCATCTCGTAATACCTCCGATCACTCATCTAAAAATGTAATAAATCCCTATCTCGCAAACTATCTATTTCCAGTTTAGTCTATCCTATCACACCAATGTTCGTCAAAAATAGACCCCTAACGACATCAATCCTATGTAAAATGTGCGCAATGAAATTAAAGCAGGGCAGCCCGGTAAAATTACTCCAGTCTGCCCTGCACTTATACTAACTAATAAATCTCTACTATATAATACAATAGATTTTGAAGCCCAATTATTGGCTAATGGTGATCGGCGAGTTATCAGACAGCAACGCCAGATTATTCACGATTACATTCTCTTCGTTGCTCAATCCACTGGTAACCAGTGTTTGGGAGCCTGTCGTCTGAACCGTCTTCACTTCCTTGCGTTTCGCATGGTCACCATTCACAACGTATACATATTGCTTACCTTGATCCTTTTGGATCGCTGCGGCAGGAACGACAATACCTTCTTGTGCATTCGCAGCGACAAAGCTGATATCAGCCAGCATACCGGATTTCAGTTTCACGTCCGGATTAGCCACCGAAATTTTCACAGGATATCCTTTTCCACTTGCGTCTAACGGGCTTACATTTTTAACTGTACCTGTTGTCACAATATTGGAAGCTGCTACACGTACCTGTACCTTGTCGCCTGCTTTTACATTGTTGATCTGCTCAGCCGGTACATAGATCAGTGTATTAACTGTACTCAGGTTGGCAATGACCAGCGCAGGCGCCTGAGCGGATACCATTTCGCCTACTTCTGCATTTTTCGTACCTACAATACCGTTAATCGGTGATGTAATCACTGTATCGTCGAGTGCATCCTGAGCGATGTTCACATTTAGCTGAGCCTGCTTGAGAGACTGTTGGCTGGACTCGATAATCGCTGTATTTTGAGATACCTTCAGTTGATTTTGCGCATTGCTGTAGCCGCTGTTAGCATTACTATAGCTGTTTTTTGCTGAATCGTAGCTGTTACGGGCCGTAGTGAGCGCCTTCTGAGCAGCCACCAGTTGGTCCTGGGCATTAGCCTGTGCGTTCTGCGCATTGTTGTATGCCGCTTCTGCGTTCACAACGGCTGTTTTTGCTTGTTCCAATTGTGCTTGAGTACTTGCACCCGCATCAAACAGGCTTTGAGTACGCGTTACATTTTTCTGAGAATCCGCCAGCGCTTGCCGCGTTTGCTTCACCGTATTGGCCGCCGAGGAGACGCCATGTGTCGCCTGTTCTACGGCTGTAGTAGCCTGATTAATGGCTCCCTGCGCCTGATTGATTGCGCTTTGGGATTGAATCACGCCGCTTTTGGATTGTACTACGCCCGAGTTGGCTTGAACCATCGTCGATTCATGGGATGCCTGAGCAGAACTCACTCCTGCTGCCGCCGCACCTGCTGCGGCGCGGGCCTTCGCTACATTATTCCGCATGTCCTTGTCATCAAGCTTGAACAGCACTTGACCTTTTTTGACCTCTGAGCCAATATCCACAGGCAGTTCAACTACTTTACCGCCCACTTTTGGAACGATATTCACTGTTTCCGAAGGAGTTACCGTTCCTGTATAAATGTTCCCTTGCCCAATGATACCCTGCTGCGCTTGGCTGATCTTGACAGGAACGACCATATCCTGCGCCGCTCCGCTATTACTGGAGCAGCCTGCCAGCACTGCGCCGCCGAGCACTAAGGCCGCTAATGTACTTTCTACTCTCAATATTTTCATGATAATTTCCTTTCTTTCTGTCCGTGGAAATAATGTAAGCCATCCAGTCGATATTTTGTAGTTCTTTATAAAGCTTCCGGCTGTGTCTTTGCTTTCTTCCTCTGAATAAACAAAAAGATTAGTGGAATCGTGCAAAACAGCGGTATGGATGAAATGAGGAACGTATCCGCAATTCCTCTCGATGTGGCATCCAGCGTGATTAAACCACTTATAGATGACACCCAAGAGCTGCCCAACGTCGCTTGCAGCGCATGAGCCGCGTCCGGTGTAACAGTCTCCGAAATTTGTTGGGCATGAGCTGCCGAACGGCTTTGCATAATCGCTGTCAACACTGCTATGGCCATAGATGCTGCAACGGTACGCACCAGATTGGATGCTGTAGACGCATTCGCTACCTTGCTCGGATGAACAGCGTTCATACCAACGGTAGACAATGGCATCATACAAATACCGATTCCCAGGCCCCGAAATGCCATTACGGTTTCCAGCCAAATATGCGGTGTGTCTGGCGTAAGTTGATGCAAATGATATGTCATGAAGCTGGTCAGCGTCAGGCCAACAAGTCCCAGGGGCACAATGCCGAACTTATCAAATAACCGCCCCGCAATCGGCATCATAGCCGCCATTGCAATCGCCTGTGGAATGAGGATGATTCCGGTATCAATCGGTGACACATGCTGAATATTTTGCAAAAATAACGGTGTCAAAAACGTTCCTCCATACATCCCCATCATGACCAGACTGGAGGCAATGACACTAATCGTATATTTTGAGTTTTTAAATAATGAAATTTCAATTACAGCATTGTCTTTTCCGCTTTCCACATAAATAAGAAAGACAAGCGCCCAGAAGGCGACGAACAGTAGAGATACAATTTTAAAAGAAGTCCAGCCATCATGCTGACCGTTTGTCAGTGCGTACAAGAGTGTTCCTGCGCAAGTTGCGGCCAGCAAAAAACCTGGCAAATCAAACGGCTTCGGTGTTGCTTTAGGCGGCTCCTTGATCAGAAGAATAACCATTAAAATTGCAAATAAAGCTACCGGCACACTGACAATAAACAAGAAACGCCAGTTAAACCATTCAATTAAATAGCCACTCAGTGTAGGTCCAACGGCTGGAGCCGCCATTGCGGCGATCCCCCATATCCCGAGGGACATACCGATTTGTTCACGCGGCATGATTTTGTAAATAATCGTCATACTCAGCGGCATAATGACACCGCCTCCCAGACCAGCCAGCACCCGTGCTGCGATCAGGGAAGAATCACTCCATGCAAAAATACATATTCCCGTTCCCAGCGAGAACACGCTGAGCGCAAGTATTAAAAACTTTTTGTATCCGATGCGCTGCTCCATATATCCGGTAATCGGGACGATTACACCAGATGCAAGCGTGTAACCTGTAATAACCCACTGAATACGTGTCGTCGTTGATCCTAAGTCCGTCGTCAATCGAGGAATGGCGACATTGATCAGACTGTTGTTCAAAATGGCGACAAAGGCGCCTAAAACGATGGCAAAAAAAGCAAGCCAGCGTTCTTTGGAAGAATCTGTCGAAGGAGCAGCAGCAGTTTCATTGGCAGCCACATGGACCCCTCCTTTTTAAGGTGTATGGATTTTAACTTCCACGTTCGTTCCTGGAATGAGCTTCATATCCTTCGGCTTGTTAATAGCAATTTCTACAGGCACACGCTGGGTCACCTTGTTAAAGTTACCGCTTGTGTTTACCGCAGGAATGAGCGAGAACACCGCATTTGAGGCTTCGCCCACTTTACGCACTTTGCCTTGAATCGTCTTGTCACCTGCTGCATCAAGCGTAATGTCAACAAGCTGTCCCGGTTTAATGCGGTCAATATCGGTTTCTTCAATATTCGTGGAGACATACAGACTGTTCATATCAACCATGGTCGCAACAGCACTGCCCGGAGAACCGATTTCATGCTCCTTCGAATAAATCTTAATAACGGTACCATTGATCGGCGCACGCAGTACGGACTTGCTGATCATGCTGGAATCCAGCCCCGATACATCCTGCTCGGCAATCGGTTCATTGCGCTGAAGAACATCGCCTTCCTCCACATCAATGTGTGTAATCTCTCCGGAAATTTGCGGCATTACCTTATATTGATCCGCTTGAATACGCGCATCTTCACTCTTAACAAAGTGTGTTGCCTGATACCAATAATAGTAGCCAATGGTTCCGCCGCTCAGAATAAGCAGTATGATGAGAATTGGCAGTACGGTTTTCTTACTCACTTCTTCCACCCCTGTTGTCCAAAAAATTTTTATTATTCAACGCTAATATTTTAATTTCGAAATATTAGGCCATCAAACCAAACCGAGAACGTAAAATAAGCACATGGCAGCATACCATGCAAAAAGAAAGAACATTATCTATGTACATAGGCAATCCTTGTCTATGCTCACACACCGTCTCCTTTTATATTTAAATATTTTCATATAAATATCGTACATTGAAATATTATAGTTACATTTATCTATTCAGGCAATATAAATTTTCAGTTTTTCAAAAAAAATTTCATAAAAAAGAGCCTTGGGAAACAAGGCTCTTTCAACGAAAAGGTATTACTTACATTTAAAGGGTTTAAAAAATGTACTATGAGAAAAGCAAAGGTCCCAATAACCGTTCTTTACGGTTTTTGGCCTCCTGCTGCTCTTTTTTGTTCTTATCCATCCTGTTGCTATTGCCCTGTGATCGTTGTTCCCTTATGCAGGCTCCGCAACGACATCGTTCTGTTGTCGCGTGTACATCCTCTCTGGAGTCCCGCAATAACCGAACGTAATCCAGAGATTGCTGTAAAGAAGCAGGACCCGGGATAAAGCGGACTTTTTTGCCTTCCAGCAAACAGTAGACCTCAATAAGCTGCGGAAGAGCGCCAAATGCATAATAACAAAAAACATTCGTCAAATGTTGAAATGTATGAATTACGTTGGGATTATAATCCACGATGTACTTCTGAATCAGTAAGGAATCGGCTCCAGCTGACAGTTGCCAGGCAGCCTGCACAATAAGCGAAATGTCGACCTCAAGCTCAGGGACCGGCGTGCAAAATTGCTCGTACAACATCACTGGCACTGACAAGTCCCTATTTAACGCACAAATTTTAGACAGCTCGCCTGACACTTTATTTTTGACATCCCAGTAATGGAACAACGATTCGAAGCCGGTTGGCTGTGTGGGCCACCATTTCTCCAGCACATACTGGACGGGGATTTCCCGCCGCACCTCTACTTCCATTCCAAAGTATTCATTTAGCGCATGCCCTACCGCATATTGAACCCGCTGCCTCCAATTCCAGCCTTCACGCCCGCGTTTTCCCTGCGATTGACGGGTAGACTGCGGAGTTCTCCACATCTCCTCAAGCTGATAGTCGTGCAGAAGAGGAAAGCCGCTTAAGCTATCGCTGTTGCGCATACCTATCCCTCGCTCTCTTCTCAGGACACCCCAATACCAGCCTGTGCAAATTGTCTTCCGTAAGCCCGGCAATTTTCCTTCTCATCATCCAGTGGGTTGAATTCGATCTTCAAGCTCTCCTGAATAACAGTTGCGCCGCGTTCTTTGACTTTTTCCTCTACCAGGTCAACCGCGCCGCAGAATAGTGTATAGGATGTATCTCCGCTGCCAAATACAGCGGTCTTTTTACCGGATAGATCAAGCTCATCCAGTTCCTCGTAAAAATCTAAAAATTCATCAGGAAGCTCACCATCTCCCCATGTATATACACCCAACAGGAACCCGTCATAACCGAGCAGTTCCTGCGCGCTGCAATCATACGAAGCCTTCAACTCCGCCTCATGTCCTGCCTGGCGGACGCCTTCGGCGATCAATTCTGCGATTTCCTCTGTATTACCAGTCATACTGGCATAAGCAATCATGATTTTACCCAAGTTCATCCCTCACTTTTGTTTGACATATGGAATGCATTCATTCCCTATTACTCAAATAATATTTGATAATGATTCTCATTGTCAAATATTAATTTCAAATAAGTGTTTTACACATGGTGCAACATACGCAAAACAGCCGCATAGCATGCGGCTGTTCGCTGATAAACCCTATGAGTAAGCTGCTTCAACAAGCAGCTTGTTTATTTATTGCATCCATTATTTATTACGCCAGTACAGTTCATTCCATTGCAGCTCCTGACGGAACTGACGGATGTTCGTGTTGTTGTCAATGACGACGGCTTCTATGCCTGTCAGCTCTGCGTAATCCAGCAATTGCTCAGTGGTTACAGCATAGGACAACACCGTATGATGCGCTCCACCCGCATGAATCCATGCTTCTGCGGACACTTCCAGCGAAGGCTCTGGTTTCCACAAAACGCTGGCTACAGGCAGTTTCGGCATTTGGTTTTTATTTTCCACAGCATGGATTTGGTTAATGATCAGACGGTAACGTCCTCCCAGCTCAATGATGGATGCTACGAGCGCTTTACCCGGTTTGCCTTCAAAAATAAGACGAGCCGGATCGGCTTTGCCGCCAATACCCAACGGTTGAACATCAATACGCGGTTTGTTCACAGCAATCGTCGGACATACCTCCAGCATATGAGAACCCAAATTCAGTTCATTGCCCGGCTCCAAATGATATGTGTAATCTTCCATAAAGGAAGTATCCACATTATTCGCCATCAGCTTCATCAGGCGCGTCAACGCTGCCGTTTTCCAGTCACCCTCGCCACCGAATCCGTAGCCTTGAGCCATCAATCGCTGAACAGCCAAACCAGGCAGTTGTTTCAGACCATGCAGGTCTTCAAACGTTGTCGTAAAGGCTCCGAATTCTCCGTCCTGTAAAAACTTTTTCAAGCCCAGCTCAATACGGGCCTGCTCCAAAATGGAATCACGTACTGTACCCGGTTGCTTGGCTTCTGCGGACAACTCATACAGGTCGTTATACTCCTCGAACAGAGAGTTGATATCCCCCTCTGACACGCTATTAACGACCTCAACCAGATCACCCACACCATAGCCGTTGATCGACCAGCCCAACTGGGCCTGAGCAGATACTTTGTTGCCGTCGGTTACAGCTACTTCACGCATATTGTCACCAAAACGGGCTACTTTGAGATTTTGGCTTTCGCTATAAGCAGCAGCCGTGGACATCCAACCGCCGATGCGTTTCTGAACGCCTTCTTCCTCCCAATAGCCTACGACGACTTTGCGAGTTACACCCAGACGGGCACCGATAAAGCCAAATTCACGGTCACCATGCGCGGATTGGTTCAGGTTCATAAAGTCCATATCAATACTATCCCAAGGGATATCACGGTTAAATTGAGTATGCAGGTGCAATAAAGGCTTTGCCAAACGCGTCAAGCCAGCAATCCACATTTTCGCCGGAGAAAATGTATGCATCCAGGTAATAATCCCTGCGCACAGGTCATCCCCGTTCGCATCAATAATAAGACGGCGAATCGCGTCAGAATTTGTCAGAACCGGCTTTAATACCACTTCAAATGGTAAATGACCACTTCGGTTCAATCCCTCTACAATTTGACGAGAATGCTCTTGTACCTGATCAAGCGTCTCGGGTCCATACAAATGCTGACTTCCTGTAGCAAACCAAAATTTAAACGGTTTCATAATTAAAAATTCCTCCTGTCAGGAAATAAGTATAGTTGCAGCTGTATTCATAGGTAAAATATTATGTACGTACAATCTAATATTTTTCTCAATATTATGATGAAAAATGATTAGTTGTACGTACAAGTTGGATTGACTTCATTTTAATATGGAAGCGCTCTAATTACAAGTGTATTCGGCAAAAAATATTTTTCATCTGGAAACTGAGCACTTCTCCTAGGTTAATGTCCTAAGCATCCTGGTAAACAAGCACGTAAGCCCTAATAGTCATGACATATCAAACAATGCCAAGCCCTATAAGTAGGACTTGGCATTGTTGTGAGGAAACTTCCACACAAAGTTGATCATCTATTTTACATGAAAAACAGGCATTAAAACTTTTAACTTACTTCATTTGTTGCATGAGGATGCTCCAACCCACCTGCCTTCTCTAATGGAATTTCAAACTGACGAACTGTCTTGATAAAGAACATGATTAATCCAGACAATACGGTAGTCAGGGCGCTGAAAAACAAGACCTCAGGCAGTGAGAATCGCAAAGCTAACGCGCCGCCAATCAGAGCTCCCAGCGGAAGGGCCGCATTCGAGAGGGTATTCGTAAAGGCGATCACACGTCCTAACAGCGGTAAGGGAGTAATAATTTGGATCAAAGACATTTGCAATACATTAATTATGCCTGTAAAAGCACCTATTAGGAGAGTCGCCAGTAGTTTCATCCACATCTGGGGCATCACGGAAAACAGGAAAATGGCAAGTCCTGTAGCTACCCATGCAGCTGCAATAGTAAGACCGTTCCTTTTAAGCACATTTACCAGAAAAGAACCTACAAAAATGCCGATGAAATAAGAAATATACAGCAAACTGTAATAGATTGGCGAACCGTAATCGACAGCTATGGAGGGCATAGTAATAATCAGAAAAGCCATTGAAAAGTTAGCAAGAGCAAAGAATGGCAACATAATTCGCAAAAAGGTGTGGCGTTTTACAAAGGTATATCCTTCTTTCAGTTCTCTCCAATAGTGCCCTAATGTTAGCGAGCCCTCGATATGTGTCCCTTCCGTTGAATGAGTGTCGAGCTGTTTGCTGAGTCTAATATATACGACACCTGCAAGGAACAGCATACCGCTAGCCAGTAAAAAGGTGTTTTGCATGCCCATAGCGATAATGAGCGAAGCTCCAGCCAGATAACCAGCGATATTAATGATCTGGTCCGACGATGAAATCATAGAGTTCGCCCTAATAATTAAATCTGGTGCACGAACAAGTTGAGGCAGCATTTTACTGTTAGCCGGATAGAACAGCATGGAGAAGCAAGACGCTATAAAAACGATCGCGAGGATAATTATCAAATTGGTCATCCCGTCTCGAATAAGAAACGGGACAATCGAAATTAGAATCGCCTGCGCAAACAAAGCAATGCTGGCCAAGCGTGCGGGTGAATAACGATCTACGAGTGGCCCAACAAAAAAGCTGAAAATAGATGCTGTAGATACCGCCGCATACGTGAAGCTGGTAAATGCCACTGACTGCGTCGATTGCTGAACAAAATATAACAACACAATGGAATAAATGCTATCCGCTATATTTGCCACGGTACGTGAAGCAAAAAAGCGGACAAACCGATGGTCTTTGAACAAATGATTCACGTTTTCAGCTCCCTACTGCCGTATGGCTAGGTCAGAAATAATCTTATCGTTAGCAGCTTGCAATATTCGATAGATATCCTCATGTTTCTCTTCATATGGTAGGCGCAGGAATATTTGAAGTACTGCTCCAGTATGGGCTGCTTCAAAGAAAATTACTTCTTCTCCGTCAACTAAGGTTGTACTTCTGTTTAAGGTGCTCAACATCTTCGAGGCCTCTTGCATTTCTCCCAGGTAATTGAACACGATCGGTAATTGTCCAAGTCCCTTTTTTAGCATACTGCTTGCTTGTGGATACATAGGCTCCATTTCTTCATTAAAAATTAAATTAAAGAAGTTTAAATGATGATTTGCAGCAACGCTTAATTGTTTTTTGATCACCGCATGATAAGATAGCATTTCTTCCTTATGGAGTAACACGGGAATATGATCAATGTATTCTCCCACGGATTCAAAGTAATTCCGATCCCCATACTGTCTTCCATACTGCGTTAACCATAACGGAATTTCGGATTTTCGGAAATAAACACCAAAAAATTGGAATGCCATTTGTAGCGAAATATCCCATAGGTTTACAGAATCATTCTGCATTGAAATACTCGGTAGTGCTATATCCCATTGATACGTTGTCATTTGTCCATATTTGAATTCCCGGGTCAGCTTATAAATTTGACTTGTACTCTCAACAAATGACTGGAGCTTATATTGCTCAACAATTT
>NZ_JTHP01000045.1 GCF_000943545.1 Paenibacillus terrae | reverse complement strand
CTTTTTTGTATTTTGCATAGAATTCGAAACTGTATGTACGAACTTAACATTAACCTATCTATCATTTTTTTTGATAAAATGGTAGAAACCTCACGATTCTAACATGATAGCTTTGTAATCTATGATGCATAGGAGAGTATAAGATGAAAATCGTAAATAAGGCTCTGTTATCCAGCGCCATCTTTCTGAGTGCCGCCGCAGGCATCTATAGCCCTTCGGCGCAGGCCAATGCGGGGCAGGTCAGCATTGTGCTGGACGGATATCCGTTACCGTTCCCCGTACAGCCCGCAATGATGAACGGCACGACCATGGTCCCTTTTCGTGCTATTTCTGAGGCTCTTGGCATTACGGTGAAATGGGATCAAGCCAGCCAAAGCATTACCGCTACCAAATCACAGGGCTCTGCAACCAAGCAGGTGGTGCTGAAAATGGGTAGCCGCAATGCGACAGTCGACGGGCAAACGGTGCAACTAACAGCCGCACCGCAAACCGTGCGTGGCAGCACAATGATTCCGTTAGGCTTCTTCGGGCAGCAGTTTGGAGCCACGGTCAACTGGAATCAGGGAACGCGGACAGTATCCATTACATCGCCGCGTGAGCCTATGTATACAGTGGGATTTTATGCGCTATCTTCCTTCGACCAAAAATCCAAAATACCGGATTTTAACGCGGTAGCCTTCGGCTGGAGCCGAATTGATGCGAACGGACAATTTACGACCAGCGGCAAGGAATACAAATGGCCTCAAGCCGCCGACACCGTGACACCAGAGTCCATTGTACAGGAGGCAGACGGTCAGGGGACTTCCCCTTACCTGATGGTCTATTCTGGAGATGGCAATCACGAGCTGACCAAAGTTTTGGAAAATGCACAGCTTCAGGAGCAGACGATTTCACAAATCGTCAGCACCGCCACCGACAAGCAGTTTAAAGGCATCACGCTGGATCTCGAGGGGCTGGGCTGGAGCGGAGATAAAGCCAAGGCGCGTTCAGACTACAACGCCTTCATCCAAAAGCTGTCCGCCAAAGCGCATCAGGCCGGACTCAAGCTCACTGTCGTCCTGCACCCGCTGAACAGCTCTTACTCAGGTTACGACTACAAGACGCTGGGTAATCTGGCGGACGATCTGATCATCATGGCCTATGACTACGGACAAAAGGCAACGCCTGAGCCACTCGATAAAGTGGACGAAGCCATTCGACTGGCCTTGAAGGAAACCTCGCGGGACAAGTTGATTTTAGGCATCTCTATGGGTAGCGAAAAAGACAGCACCGTCAACGCCAAGATCGGTCTGGCCAAACGTTATGACCTGAAAGGCATCGCCATCTGGCGGCTGGGCATCATCGGAGAAACTGCCTGGACGAAGATGAACGAATCTATCGAGTTCAAATAAGTAAACCTCACAATAACGTCTCGCTCTTATTCCGCCCGCTGATGAATTTCATGCATCTTCCATGCGAAGCTCATGAGATCATCAACGGGCTTTCCATTTTTCACTTCAACAAGAAGGCTCCCCACACTTGGAATTTGCCGCCACCGGCTCGCAGGTCTGTTCCCCATAGAAGATACCCCATTCTCTCATAAAATCCAGCAACGGCCTCAACGTATCCCCCAACGGAGTAAGCGAGTATTCCACACGCGGCGGATTCTCGTTATAGATTTCACGGTGTACGATACCGTCACGTTCCAGCTCACGCAGTTGCAGGGTCAGCATACGCTGCGTAATATTGGGCAAGGTTCGTCGAATTTCGTTATACCGGCGCGGTCCCGTGGTCAAATGATATAAAATGACTCCCTTCCATTTTCCGCCGATAACCCCTACGGTTTTCGCTACCGGACATCCAAAGTTCACGCTGACTGTATTTTCCATCTCTTGCGTCATGGTTTCCCCTTCTTTCTACCGATTGTAGACCCGAAATCTCAGACTTATGACAAGGAACAAATATGTGCGTACTTGTTCCTGCGAAAAACTTTTTATATGATGACTATACATTCGATATCAGCTCTCATTATAGTAGCAGAAAATAAATGGAGCACCAACTTAACCCAAAACGGAAGGAGTACACTTCATGTCCAATACATCAGCTAAAAAACAGGAGATTCTGGATGCCTTTCTGTTCAGACATGCCACCAAGGAATTCGATCCTGATCGCATCATACCGGAGGAAGATTTTCAATTTATTCTCGAAACCGGACGACTTTCCCCAAGCTCTGTCGGTTTTGAGCCGTGGCGATTTGTGGTCGTACAAAATCAGGCATTGAGAGAAAAGCTGGCTGCGGTTTCAAGCGGGGGCCAAAAACAGATCCCTGCTGCCAGCCATGTTGTCCTGATTTTGGCACGCAAGGATGTTCGTTATGATTCCCCGTATGTGGAGTATATGTATAAAGAGATTAAAGGGATGTCCGAGGAAGACTTTGCCTCACTGCCGGGCCGATATAAAATCTTTCAGGGTGAAAATCAACGCCTGCTGGAAAACGAACGTACGTTATTCGACTGGGCTTCCAAGCAAACCTATATTGCCTTGGGCAATATGATGACCGCGGCGGCTCAGATCGGCATTGATTCCTGCCCGATTGAGGGATTTAACTACGATCAGGTGCATGCCATTTTGGAGGAAGAAGGACTGTTGGAGAACGGACTGCTGGATATTTCGGTCATCGCTGCCTTTGGTTATCGGGCCGATGAACCCAAGCGGGGAAAATCCAGACTGCCGCTGGAACAGATCACACGCTGGATTCTGTAACTAATTATCCCCCTATTAGACAATGACACTGGAACATAACAAAATAACAAACAGGCGGGCTTGCGGCATTTCATCTTAATCATGAATATGCCACAGCCCGCCTGTTTCATGTGATCATAATGATTCGTTAAAATTTTTTCTATTTCGATACTTTTGTTTATATCTGGAGCTAAGTTATCATATATAATGGTATGTATCCGCTTAAAAAGGAGTAGACTATTTGTGGGGAGATCAGATAAATTCACAAGAATTATTCTTCTAGATGATGAAGAGCTGGCTTTAGATTATATGAAGCGTTTATTTAGTAAAATTGAAAACATACATATAGTAGGTTCATTTATGAATCCACTGGCAGCAAAAGAGCACATTCTTCTCGAAAATATAGATGTAGCTTTTCTGGATGTAAGCCTGCCTGAAATGAACGGCATTGAGCTAGCAAAGCAAATTCAGGTTGAAAAGCCTCGTCTCCATATTGTATTCGTAACGGCCTACGATAAATATGCCATTCAGGCCTTCGAAATTAATGCACTGGATTATTTGATCAAACCAGTCACCACAGATCGCCTCATTAAGACCCTAAACCGTATTCTGGAACGTGATGGTCACCCTGCGCTCCAGCCTTCCAGTGATCCTCCTCTCCGGTTACAAGTCTTCAGGGAAGTCGCGGTTGAACTAACAGATCAGCAGTTAACGGCTATACAGTGGCGAACAAAAAAATCACAGGAGTTGTTTCTATACCTGCTTCTGCACCATGACCAGTTGGTTCGAAAATCAGCACTGATTGAATTGCTCTGGTCGGAGCATGATGAGGAGAAGGCTTACTCTCTTTTATATACTGCTGCTTATTACCTCAGAAAAGCTATGGGCCCCTATAAGGACTATTTAAAAATTGATAATACCAGCGGCGGATATATTCTGAATACGACAAACATACTACTGGATAAAGAGGAATGGGAGTACAGCCTGACGTCTGCTCCGCCGATTAGCCAGGAAACGATTGATGACTATACCAAAATAATGAAGCTATACAGAGGCGATTATTTACAAGAATACGATTATTGGTGGGCTGAAAGCGAACGTCAAAGACTTCAAAAAATGTGGATAGCCACCTCATTAAAAATGGGAGAATGGTATAACAAAAACGCTCAGCCTGACAAAGCTATCTCGCTTTATGAGGATATCTGTAACCGACACCCTCAAGCAGAGGATGCGTATTGGGGTTTGATGAAAATATATGCGGATATGAAAAAGGATACCTTGGTTAGCCAGTGGTATGATTTATTATTATCCGTTCTATGGGAAGAACTTCATGTGAAGCCAAATGAACAGATCACCGATTGGTATAATCGATGGAAAATGACGCATGTCTAGTTGCGTGCGTCAACTAACAAGCTGCAACCTATATATGATACGGATATCATGCAGAAGCGTGCTTTTTCCAGCCGATCCTGCATGATATCCGTACTTGACAAAAGCCGTCAGTCTTCTTTTTTCTGCACGTGGGGAATATGAAAGCTGACGGTTGTTCCTTGGTCGGGATGGCTGCTGATATGCAGTCCGTCACCGTACATTTGCTTTAGGCGCCGATCTGTATTTAGCAAACCGACTCCTCCTTCTTTATCCTGATGGGTCAGTATATTGTCCAGCTTCTCCTGATCCATACCCACTCCATCATCTGAGATTGCTATTTCTGTACCCTTCGCATGATCCGTGATACGAATATGCAATGTCCCTCCACGGATACGCTTCAGAATGCCGTGTCTAACGGCATTTTCCGCAAGTGGCTGGATCGAAAGGGGCGGGAGATGCAGGCTCAACTCTTCATCCACTTCCCAGACGATATTCAATCGGTTTCCAAAGCGCTCCTTCTCGATATACAGATAGGATCGAAGGAGTGCCAGCTCATATTCCAGTGAAACGACACGATCCAGGTTTCGGGAATTGAAGCTTCCTCTTAGGTATTTTCCAAATTCCTCGATCAGAACGATCATTCTTGCTCCATCCGTCTCACGATCGTATTCAAGGTATTAAACAAAAAGTGCGGCCTGATTTGTGCCTGCAGCCATGCAGCCTCCATACGAAGTCGTTCACTTGCGGATCTCTTCACTTCCGTCAAGGCATGAACCCTTGACTTTAATTCCAATGAATCCACAGGCTTCGTAATATAATCGTTAGCCCCTGCTAAAAAGCCTGTATACAAGTCCTTCCGCTGGCTACGTGCAGTTAACAAAAGAACAGGAAGCTCGGAAATTGCGAAGTACTCCCTCACACGACGAGTTAATTCATAACCAGACATTTGCGGCATCATCACGTCCGCTATAATCAGATCCCATTCTTGATGATCCAGTATCCGCAAAGCCTCCTCACCACTGGTAACGGTGACTATATCATAGGCGTCCGTAACGAGAATTTCCTCCAGAATTTTCAGGTTCACAGGATCATCGTCGACGGCTAATATTCTGGATCTTGGAGTACCCGTTGCCGTTGCGACTGGCATAACGGCCTTTTTAGGGGACAGTATAGGAGCAGCGCTCGCTGCATACTCCATATAAGCCCCCTCATCTCCTGGTATCTCACCGACTACAGGGGAATGATCCAGAGGAAGAGTGAAGGTAAAGACCGAACCTTTTCCCACCTCAGAGTGAACCCTCAAGGTTCCCCCGTGCAGCTCAATGAGCTGCTTGCTGATGCTTAGCCCCAGTCCCAGCCCGTCTCCAATCACCGTCAAGTGTGACGTTCCCTGTTCATAGGGCTGGAATATTCTCTGCTGCGTCTCCTCATCCATGCCAACTCCCGTGTCCCGAACGTGGATATGGGCCATCCCGTCCCGAATATCTGCTTGAATCGAGATCGTTCCTGCATTCGTATACTTGACCGCATTATGGAGAAGGTTGAAGAAGATTTGCACCAGCCGATTCTCATCCGCCAGCACATTGGGGAAATGATCTGGAATCGAGATAACCATTTCCAACGATTTACCATCTGTCATGAACCGGAGCATGTCCAGTACACCGGAAGCTACCCCTTGGGGCTTCAAACTTCGTTTTTCCAGGCGAATATCCCATTCTCGCAGGCGCGTTACGTCAAGCAAATCATTAAGCAGCAGAGACATCCGCCGACCCACGGTGATGAGCAGCTGCATGTTGCTCCTGTTCCGTTCATCCAAGGTATGGGTCTGATTATCCAGCACAGACTGCGCTATATTGATCATTCCGTGCAGAGGATTTCGCAATTCATGTGAGGTATTCGCCAGAAAATCATTCTTAACCTGATCAGCTCGCTGCAATCTGTCCGACAAACTTCTCAGTTCGGTGTTCGTTTGGAAGAAGTGCTTGAACCAGTATGAGGCGAAGCCCAGGAAGGACAGCACGACATCCCAAGGGTAGTATGGAAGATCATTCCACCATATCATTTTGAAAACGCCCCACAATATGCTGGAGCCGGCGCTTATGGTAGCTAGCAATAGAAATATGGCGTCTTTTTGACCTCTGAATATCTTAAGAAAGGCAAACAAGGGAATGATGACACCAAACGTACTTCCCTGAAACACCATTATCAACATTAGATAAGAACGGATTTCCTGTGAAGGTATAAATAAAATCAGGATGGCAAAAATACACTGTCCCACGAAACAGTCTGAACAATTCTGGACCTGCCCAATAGTAACTGCACAACCCTGAGTATGCATATATGGCTGCCCATATAGGAAAGCAAATGTATTTTAAGTGAAAGCTCCAAACTGAGCGGAAACACGCTCAGTAACAGCTTGTCATCGTTCATCATGATGGTTAAAACGGTACACACCACGATACCTGAAAAATAGAATAGCAGCTTTTTACGAGACGCCATAAAAAAGATGGCACCCGTATACATTCCATGGAGCAGCAAAATAATACATACGATCATCTGCATAGTAATTGAAAAATTAGTTCGGTAGTTAACAGCCTCCTAGCTTCCGAAAATGATGGACTTCATGATTCCTCCGTTGGCGGGGAAATCAAAGTTGGATGCCTGTATAACAATTTCAATAGAATTTCCATGCGCTTCAAAAGCAGCAGAATAAGGGGAGAAACTTCCTGTATGTTGTTCAGGATGATCGGCCACCTGGCCCTCGCTATTTATCAACCGCCCGTTTACAAACAGGTTGGATGCGGTGTAAATCGACGGAATTCGAAGCCCGTACAGTGGTGCTTTTTGGGGATCAACCAAGATTAACAGACGATAGCTCCCGAAGCCATATGCAGTAGAATCAGGTGAATGCAAAGCAGCATTCCATTTTCCTGGAACACGAATCCATTGCTGCTCCTTCGCTGGTAATGATTTTAAAAGATCCGGATTTGATAGATTCCCTGCATAAAATTCCCATTCTCCCTTTAACGGAATAGTCTCACGGCCCTGCAATTCCCAGCCCCGCAAGTCCAATACTCCTTTTTTGGCCTCGGGATACCCCTGTCCTTGATAATAATGAAACCACAGCATACGGAAACCAGTGATCACAAACACAAATAACACCGTAATCAGGAATATTTTTCGTTTAGTCATCATGTACTTATACATTCGATCCATTTCTTAAATTTCCTGTACCTTGCTCCAAGATCAGAATACCCTTGGAGGCCAGATTATCCAGGCATTCCTGCATATAAGCATCGTCATGCTCCGCATACGCGCCGACAGCTTCCAGTTCCTCGCCAAGCTCTGTCGCCCACGGTTCGCACTGCTTGCCGCGATACAACGGCTGCTCCCATAGCGGATCAACGTTGTAACCGCGACTTTTCATTTCGTCCATGATGAGCTTATGGTAGCGGACGAGCAGCATCGGGTGATAGTCGAACACATAATTAACCGTAGCATGTCGCTTTCCCCACCCGTTCCCACGCAGTGCACAGCACTCGCGGTGTTGCCCCAGCAGTTGCGGCCGCGGCAGCTTGTCGATCAACTCTTCGTGCCAAAGTCTCATGCTTCCACAACCTTATCTGTAGCATTTTCTTCTCTAATGAATCAACCGATCAACATACGGATACCTGTCAGGACAATACCGATCAGGAAGCCCGTAACCGCGCCGTTAATACGTATCCACTGCAAGTCCTGCCCCAGCTTGTCCTCCATCAGAGCAATCAGGGAATCGTTATCCATTTTATCTACATTTTCGCGTACCAGATTACCAATTCGACTATGGTTGGCTTCCACCAGCCCGGTAATGCCTGCCACAATTCTAGAATTGATCTTGTCCAGCAGCTCGGTATTCCCTCTCAAATCAGCCAGCATCCGATCCAATAGCGGCAAAATGTTGGTCGGCACATAGCTGCCGTCTTCCATATAGTCCAATAAGCGTACGCGCAGCTCTTCCATCTTATGAAGCACCGACGCATCGCCTTCCCAGGTTCCCACAAGGTTGTTTTTCCAGCTGTTCAAGCCTTCCTGAACCGTATCTTTCGTCGCCAGACGGGTCAGCTGTGTTTTCAGACCATCCAGCACGGCCTGACGACGTGGATGTTCTTCCCTTTGCAGCTCCGCAACCTGATCCAGCAGGAAATGGCGAATCATTTCACCCATGCGCTCTTCGTTCAGATAGCCAAGGAACGCATTCAGGGCGAATTGCATCAGCCCGCTCACTTGCAAACCGCTAATAGCCTGCATTCCCAAGCTACCCAGCGTGTAGCCCGTTTCCGGCTTCAAAAGCCAGGATTCAGCCTGCTCCAGCGAGTAATCCAGCGCGCGGCGGTCATAGCCCTTCTCACTGGTTTGACGGGCAAGCGCCTCCAGCAGCGGTCCGGCGTCGAAGTCTGTCACCTGCCGCTTGATCTCGGCCGCAATTACCGGGGCCAGCTCCGCAAGCGGAAGCGACCGGACCAGTCGTTTGGCGAGAACATCTATGGATGCGGCCGCTTCTGGCGTGCGCAAGCCCTTTTCCACACCATCCAGCATCAAATCGGCCAGCCGGATATCGGCAATTTTAGATGCGATACTGTCTTTATTAAGCAGGTTATTTTCCACCGTACTCACCAAGGTACTCGTTAGCTTGTCCCTGTTCTTGGGAAGAAGTGCTGTGTGTGGAATCGGAATGCCCAGCGGGTGACGGAACAATGCGGTGACGGCGAACCAGTCCGCCAGTCCTCCGACAAGCCCGGCCTCGAAAGCACCTGCTAACAACCGAGCCCAGCCATATTGCTGAAAAGGCAACATCGCTGCAAAGCCCGCTCCCAGAATAACGAGCGACCAAGCCGCTGCGGTTTTCGTATTTTTTGGTTTTCCCATCCTATAATCCTCCAAACTGACTGTCGAGTAAGTGAAGCCCTATATCTGTATTACCCATCATATCATTGCCTGTATGAATTCCAAAGCTAACAGCACTCTATTTCCTAATTATATTAGAACGCACCGAAGCAGAAAATCACGCAAATAAGTGAATACACTTTTTGTGTGATTTTGTACTTTTATGCTGTTATTTATCATATGATTTGTATATATTCACAGTACACTAATCAGCATAAAAAGAGTTCATATATCTCCCTCGTGCGCCTACATATTTGTGAACAAAATCACAACATTGGACCCAATCTAATTTTCTTCACGATAAGCCTAATGAACTATTTCGGTAGAACAAAGACCCATTTTTTTCAAAACGAAAGGATATGCGCGTTGGAAGGTGGAATGGGCATAGAATACCTTTAGCATCCTGTCCTGGATTTTATTCCAGAATTGAATTGAAACCATAGCATCTCCGAATTTTTTCAACATGATTTAACTTTTTCTTATGGATGAATGAGTTAAAAATATGGAGGAAACGAGGCTGTTTTCACCATAATAGTACAACCTGAATTCAAATGGAAAATAATTCAAAATATTATTCGCTACATGCATTTATGTGATGTGATAAAATAAACCGTATTCATAGGAAATCATGTGTAAACCACCATTTTATTTGTTAAACAAACAGTGATTAGCTTGATAAATTTGCTCTTTTGTAAAGGAATTGGATATGACAACAGACCAAAAAAACAACGGGAATGGGACCCCTTGGAGTAGCGATCCAGTCGTCATTGCACGTACTCCCTCCGCTTTTGCCAAGCGATCCCTTTTTTATATACAGGAAATAGGTTATTTCAAAAAAACATCTGCTTATGCCATGGAACGGAAGGAACTCACCTCGTTTCTGCTCGTTTTTACGTTATCAGGACAAGGGGAATTACTGTACCGGGAGAAAAAATACATATTGAAGCCTCATGATATGTTATTTGTTAATTGTGAGGAATTCGTACAGTACAGCAGCGCTGGTCATGAAGCATGGGAGTTTATCAGTGTAAATGTGTACGGCAATCTGATCGACAATTTCTACGAACAATTTGCCAAGCACAACAAGCCTGTAATATCACTCAACGATCCAGTCACCATATTGGACAAGCTGCGTTCCCTCTTATGCGTACAATCTGACAGAACTCTCTCTGCTGAGCTGTTGACATCCAGACTCATCAGTGAGTTGCTGACGTATATTTTGCAGCACCCCTACGATCATCCGTATGTAAATCAGGATACGATCACCGAGGTACGCAAGGTTCAGCAATATTTGGATCGATCCTACAGTGAACGAATTACGCTGGATTCGCTGGCAGACATGTTTGAGTTGAACAAATTCAATCTCGCTAAAAACTTCAAGAAACAGATTGGATTTTCTCCAATTGATTATCTCATTAATGTCCGCATCACAGCGGCTCAAGGCTGGCTTAAAACCAGTGACGAATCCATTGTGGATATCGCACGGTTTGTAGGGATTCCCAACACTAGCCATTTTATCAACCTGTTCAAGGAACATGTCGGAGAAACCCCACATTCCTTCCGCAAAAAATGGGGGAATCGAACCAAACTATAAACTCATCTATTATATGACTTTGTCGAAAAACAGAGAAAATCTGAGATTGTGCTTGCCTAATCGGAAGTCCAACTGATAGAATGATAGATATAGACTGTTCAGGATAAATGGCAAACCTGTCGAAAGGCAGGGACGCAAAGCTACAGGGCCTTCTTTTTAAGATGGCAGCCAGCTACCGGTTGGAGAGGCTTTTTGTCGTGTCTTTTTTTCCTGAAAAACTTTATACGATAATAGCAAACCTGTCGAAAGGCAGGGACGCAAAGCTATAGGGCCTTCTTTTTAAGATGGCAGCCTGGCCGCCGAAAGGAAGTTTTTCTATGAGGAAAATGTCATCTTTTTTAATTATTTTGGTTTTTTGTTATCCATCCCCCTACATACGACAGCATTTGCTGCCGAAAGTCAGGCATGGCTGAATCAAAACAACGTAAACCACGGTATTGTTAGTATACGTTATCCTGTCAACTCCAATGTCAAAACCAAGATTGTAATTACCAAGGATGCGGAGAAATACTCTTATTATCTGAATTCGAGCAAGCCTGAGGAAGCATTTGCTCTTCAAATGGGCAATGGCAATTATAACATTCGTTTATTGGAACAGTTAACTGGCAACCAGTATAAAGTGATAGGTGAAGAAACGGTCCAGTTAAATTTGAATGACAGTAAAACCATATACCTCAATTCTATTCAAAATATTGACTGGAGCGATACGAATCAGGCGATTCGGAAAGCCAAGGAATTAACCAAGGGTGCAACGACAGATGATGAAAAGGTGAAACGTATTTACGAGTATGTCATTAGTCATATTAAATACGATTCCAATCAGCCTTTCAACCTATCAACAGACTACCTTCCACAAATTGATCGTACAATAGTTTCGCAAAAAGACATTTGCTATGGATACGCTTCACTGTTCGCCGCCATGCTTCGAAGTGTGGATGTTCCAACGAAGCTGGTTATGGGTGAATCCTCCTATGTGAAAACTTACCACGCCTGGAATGAAGTCAATATCAACAATCAATGGGTTATCATTGACACTACAGTAGATGCCGCTCTAAAAAGCGGAAAACAGAAGTTTGCAATGGCCAAAGAACCCTCCAAATACACAAAAACAAAGCAATATTAATTTCTTTTAGAAAGCCCTGATCACTGCGATCAGGGCTTTTTTCTATTCTTGTTGAGAAATTGTTGAGATAAGGAAGGTATTGTATATCTAGTCAGTCATTTAAAAACTAAGTTGTTGAATATACTATTTCCGGGACAAGAAAGAAGGGGGAACCAAATCCGCCCGGGTACTTTCCATAATATTATGATGAATAGGAGACTTACTTAAGAGTATGAGAACAAAAATAAACGCAACGATCATTGTACTATTGCTTATTTTCCAAAGTTTTTTTAGTGCAGCGTTGGCTTACGCAGACACTTCAACCACGGCTGTACCAGAAAGCGCTATAAGCGATCCTGCGAATACAGTTATGGAAGATGTATACGGTATTCCAAACCCTGAACCATTAGAGGCACCTCCCAGCATAGCTCCCATGATTCAGGCAGCGGCCAACTCAGTTCAAGCAGACAATATTTTAACCAAGCTGATCTTGACGGATGAAACCGGCCGTATCATTGATGCTGTCGATAATCCTGGCGTCCGTGTGGACATTGGCGCGGCAGTCCAGCTGAGCTATGAATGGGAGATTCCGGACAATCAGCATAAAGAAGGCGATACCTTCACCTTTAACTTACCGGAACAATTTGAAATTTACACAGATATCTCGTCTCCGTTGATTTCAACAGATGGAGAGGTTGGTACCTTTACGGTAGATCGCCAAGGGAAAGTCATTATGACCTTTAACGATTACGTAGAGAATCATTCCAACGTAAGCGGAAAACTGCAAGTAAAAACCGAGTTCAGTAAGGAAGTTGCAAAAGGCAGCACAGAAGTCATTATTTCGACTCCAATTAAGATCGGGGTACAAACATCCATCGTCAACATCAAACCCGTGTCCGGTCCCCCAATAAGTAAACAAGGAAAAGCTAACGGCAAAAACAAGATTGACTGGGCCATTAATGTGAATACACAATTGGACACCGTAAAGAATGCGATCGTAACTGACCCGACTCCTCAAGGGCTGGAGCTGTTGCGAGACTCCTTCCAACTGTATAATCTGCAAGTCAATATTGACGGCTCGACGGTAGTTAAGGACCCAATCAGTGGGGACAAGTATACGCTCGAACCAGATCAAGCCGGTACGGGCTTTGTTATTCGTTTTAAAGACGAGAGCATCAGCCAAGCCTATCAGATTCAGTATTCTACAGATATTACAAGTGACGAGACCCGATTCTCCAACACAGCTACTTTTTCGGGAGACTCTATGAATGGTGTCTCTGCTACCGCTACCGTACAGGTTGATCGCGGAGAATTTTTGTCCAAGAAGGTGGAAAGTTACGACCCTGTTACACAAACGGTATCTTGGGTGATCAAGTACAACTTCAGCGAAAAGAAAATACCTGCCGACAAAGCCTTGTTAAGTGATCGGTTCAACAACAGTCAGGTATGGCTTCCCGATTCACTTGAAATATACAAAGACGACACTCAAGAGGTGCTTCCATCCTCAGAATATACCGTCTCTCCGGTTACGAATGATCTGGACAGCAACGGCTTTGATCTCCAATTCAACTCCGATGTGGATACAGCCTATACCATTCGTTATCAAACGAAAGCCAAAGAACGTGTATATCAAGATGATAAGGTAACGAACCGTGTGACTTCAGGTGGAGTCTCTAAGGATGCCACCGCACAACTTAAAAGTGGAATTATTATTAAAGAATCCAAGGAGCCGAACTACAACGCAAAATTCATACCTTGGGTTATTACCATCAATGAAGATCAATATACTATGAACGATATCGTCATCAAGGATGTATTTCCCAACGACGGCCTGGCCTTGTTGCCGAACACTTTGAAAATCCAATCCGCTGACGGAAAAACGGAGCTTCAAGCCCCCGCAGATTATGAGCTGATTCCGTTATCACCGGATTATAAACAAGGGTTTAATATCATTTTCCATACATCGATTAAAGATACTTATACGATCAAATATTCAACCACATTCAATAATGACTGGAAAAAAGATACAACAAAGCCTGAGTTCTGGAATAAATCCGTCATTGAATGGCAACAGGACGGAGATTCAAAATCTGCAGAAGCAGACGCCCGGGTCTTTCCAGACATCATGACCCAGCAGAATGGAGCCAAGCAAGGAAGCTACAATGCCAGCTCCAAGCACATCACATGGGACATTAAGGCCAACTATAACCGTAAGACCCTGAAACAACCGGAAATAAAAGATCCATTGCTGCAAGGTCAGAGGCTACTGCCAAACTCCGTTAAAGTGTACGACATGACACTGACTGGATCGAGGAACGGCGTGGAAAAGGGCTCCGAATTACCAGCAGACCAGTACACACTTATTCTTCCATCCGAACAAAATGGCAACACGTTGCGTATCCAATTTAACAATCAGATTCAAACCCCATATTGGATTACGTTCCAAACGACGCTGGAAGGAGAACTTATTGAAAGAGAAATCCGCAATAAGGCCCTTTTTCTGGATGGAGAAAATATAATCTCAGAATGGTCAGCCCAAGTAACCTTACCTCACGGTGGAGAATATGTTTCTAAAAGCGGCAGCCAGAACGGGAATAAAATCAACTGGCAAATCCGTATAAACGAAGGACAGTCTCAAGTAACAAATGCTAAAATTGTGGATCATCCCAGCAGCAATCAGATTCTGATCGAGAATTCTTTTCATCTGTATTCAACTGTGGTGTCTGAAAACGGGAAGGTTACCAAGAGTACAGAACTAACCAGGGATCTTGATTACAAGCTCATTTTCAAGCCAGATGCTCAAGGTCAGGAAACTTTTGAGCTTGCTTTTACGAAGGAGATTTCCTCCGCCTTTATTCTGGAATATCAAGCGTTCATTGATGCAGCTGACAAAGAAAAGGTGAGCAACAAAGTAACCTTTGAAGGGGATCGCTTAACGACAGAACAGAAGGAGATGAATCAAGAAATTATTGTGCGGACTTCTTCCGGCTCCAGTTCAGGCAGCGGTATTAAAGAAAGCCTCGAAATTACAAAGGTTGATCAAGATGAGCCTGATAAGGTACTGCCCGGAGCAAAATTCGCGCTCTATGATAAAGCGGAAAAAAGAGCCCCAATCATTCAAACTACCAATGCGGAAGGGAAAATTGTGTTCTCTGCATTGCTCCATGATGATTACATCTTGGAAGAGCTTGTAGCTCCCCAAGGCTATAAAATAATGGATAGTAAGCTTGAAATCAAAATAGACGAAACGATCAAACAAAGTGCCGGCATAAAGAAGGTTGTGGTAACCAACAAAAAAGAAAACACCACAGATCCGGGTACACCTGGTACACCTACTAATCCGGGCACGCCTGGTACACCTACCAACCCAGGTACGCCTGGTACACCTACCAACCCAGGTACGCCTGGTACACCTACCAGCCCGGGTACGCCTGGTACGCCTACTAATCCAGGTACGTCTACCAGCTCGGGATCAGGCAAAAAACGCGACAAGGAGCCTGAAACAACAACTACACCGTCTATACCCGTTCCTTTAGTGGACAATAAAGAACAGACTGTGGATGGTGAGAGCCCGGTATTAGATAGCATCGTGCCTGAATCTACACCTGACAAAAAACAGACGGATGATGATGGGGGCCTGCCAACGGGTGGTATTGTGCCTGAATCTACACCTGCACCGAAAGCAAAATCGAAATTACCAATCATTAAACCTAATAAGGAACCTAATCCCCCCGTGGAAAGTGATGACGACTCTCTGCCTCGTGGTGGAATCAAAGTTCCTGTTGATGTACCGAAAGATCTGAATGTTTCACCATTGGCAAATAAATTGCCACAAACAGGAGAAAACAGCCCTGCTCCCTTCTATTTAACAGGTCTAGCTATGATCATTTGTGGCGCATATCTGAAATATAGACGGATGGGCAAAAAATAAAAATAATCATCCCCTCCCTTTCTCAGACTACACTAAATGAGAAAGGGGGGATTTTTAAAATCAGTATGTGATACACTTACATAAGTTAGGGAGGTTTTTTAGATTGCGTAAGCTATCATACTTGTTCATCGCCTTGGGAATACTCGTTATTTTGTTTCCTAAAGCCAATGAATGGAACGAAGATCGGAAGCAGAGCGAGCTTTTGAAAGAAGCAGAGGTGCTGAACCCTAGCATTATCGACGGCTATAAGCGCTTGTCCAGCAAGCTTGCAGAAAACACGGGCATCGAAACCACACGAGGTCCTTCGGTACCTGCAAATGAAACAGATCCTAGGCAACTCCCCATTGCCACCATTAGCATTAATCGCATTGATTTGAAGCTTCCTGTGCTGGAGGGTGCAACTCGGGATAATATGAAGCACGCATCTGTACATATGTCGGAAACGGCAGCTCTGGGTCAGACAGGAAACGCCGCCATAGCAGCCCACCGTGCGCGTACAGCAGGACGTTTATTTAATCGGCTGAACGAGGTAAAGATTGGAGATAAAATCATTATTAATACCAAGGGTGAACAATATAGTTATACAGTCTATAAAATTTCGATTGTCGCTCCTACAGACGTCTCCGTTCTGAAAAGCTTTGAAAATCAAAAGCTGCTCACATTAATTACATGTGACCCTCTTGTAAATCCGACACATCGCCTCATTGTTCAGGCCCGACAAAGCACCTAAAGCTGGATCTGTTCGCCATATCCGAACACCCTTTGCTACTCAGATTTACTTAATTTGCAGCGTTAGGGGGTATCTCTATTTCATTGGGCAGACTCTTAGTCCGTTGAATATATTACTTCCGGGAAAGAAGGAGGGATGCTATAAACGCCCGGACATGAATACAATATACAGTAATCTTTATACAGTAATCTTTAGAAAGGAGACTTAAATAGAGTATGAGAAAAAAATGGAATGTAATGATTATTGCACTATTACTCATTTTACAAAGCTTTTTTGGTATCACCCAAGCTTATGCTCAAATCCCTGCCCCGGATCAGCCGGAGATTGCTGGAACCGAGGCAGGGCAAACCGTTACAAATGATGTATATGATATCGTAGTACCCGAAACAGAACCAGTCATAGAACCAGAACAGCAGATGCCTCCTTCCCTACCAGCTCCTGTTGTTCAAGCAGCGGTCGCCACAAATTCTGAAAAAGCTGCTCAAGCGAGTATATTAACGAAACTTACCCTGACCGATGCGACCGGTCAAGTGATTGATGCGGTATATAATCCCGATAGTCGCTTGGACATTGACGATGCAGTCCATCTCATTTATGACTGGGAGCTTCCCAACAATACGTACAAAGCCGGAGACACTTTTACCTTTCAATTGCCCGAGCAATTTGAAATCTACACAGATATCTCCTCTCCTTTGGTTACGACAGATGGAAATGTTGGCCATTTCACGGTAGACCGCCAAGGCAAAGTGGTCATGACTTTTAACGATTACGTGGAGAGCCATTCCAATGTCAGCGGAAAACTGGAGGTTAAGACCGAGTTCAGCAAGCAAATAGAAAAAGGCAGTACAGAGGTCATTATCGCCATCCCGATCAAGGGTGGCGTACAAACAGCAGTCGTAAATATCAAGCCTGCGGCAGGCTCTTCCCTGGATAAGCAAGGGAAAGCCAATGGAACCCGTCAGATTGATTGGACGATTGACGTAAATAAACAATTGGATACGGTTCAACATGCTGTAGTCACCGACCCGACTCCCCAAGGATTGGAGCTGGTAAGGGATTCTATCCGGTTATACCATTTACAAATCAACGTGGATGGTTCAACCTTGCTGCGTGATCCGGTAGATAAGGATAAGTATACGCTGGAAGCCGATTCGGCTGGTACCGGCTTCATCATCCGTTTTAAAGATGAAAACATCCGCAGCGCATACCGAATCCAATACTCCACAAACATCACCAGCGAAGAATCCCGTTTTTCCAACACAGCTACTTTTTCAGGCAGCAATACGAAAGAAGCTTCTGCAACAGCTACAGTAACCGTTCAACGCGGCGAATTTTTGTCCAAAAAAGTGGAGCAATACGATCCGGTTACTCAAACGGTATCCTGGGCGATCAAGTATAATTTTGGCGAAAAGAAAATTCCCGCCGGGAAAGCCGTGTTAGCTGACCGTTTCAACAAAAGCCAGCAGCTCGTGGCCGGTTCACTTAAAGTGTACAAAGGAGCTACTTCAGAGGAACTTTCTTCCTCTGAATATACCGTCTCACTGGTTAGCAATGGAACGGCCAACGGCTTCGATTTACGCTTCAACTCCGATGTGGAGACAGCATACACGATCCGTTATCAAACCAAGGCGGTAGATCGTGTACTTAAAAATGAACGGATAACGAATACCGTAACGTCTGATGGAGTAACCAAAGATACCACTACCGAGCTAAAAAGCGGGGTCATTGTGAAAGGCTTCAAGGAACCGAACTACAACACAAAAACGATTCCCTGGGTTATTGCCATCAATACGGATAAATACACGATGAATCAGGTTGTGATCAACGATACGTTTCCGAATGGCGGTCTGGCTCTCTTACCAGATACATTAAAGATCCAAAGCGCGGACGGAAAATCAACGCTAACATCACCAGCAGATTATGAACTGATTCCTTTATCGCAAGACTATAAGCAAGGATTCACGATACGTTTCCATAAAACGATCCAGGACGCGTATACCATCAGCTATTCAACAACATTTAACAATGAATGGAAAAAGGATACGAGCAAGCCGGAGTTCTGGAATAAAGCTTCCATCTCATGGGTGCAAAATGGAACGCCCTACTCTGCTGAAGCCGAAGCCCGGCTATGGCCTGACAATCTGACACAGCAGAACGGTGCCAAGCAAGGAAGCTATAACGCTACCTCCAAGCACATCACATGGGACATCTTGACGAACTATAACCGTAAAACCCTGAATCAGGCTGAAATAAAGGATACGCTACAGCAAGGTCAGAAGCTGGTTCCCGGCTCTGTCAAAGTGTATGACATGACACTGCTTGGATGGTGGAATGGTGTGGAAAAGGGAGCTGAACTGTCGGCAGACCAATACACCCTTGTTCTTCCCACCGCTGATAACGGCAATGAGCTGCGTATCCGTTTTAATGAACAGATCAACACTCCCTACTGGATCACTTTCCAGACCACATTGGAGGGAGAGATTATTGATAAAGAAATCAACAATAAGGCTCTGCTGATGGATGGAAAAAACATGATCTCTGAGTGGGCAGCCAAAGTAACTGTGCCTCATGGGGGAGAATACGTTACAAAAGCCGGTAGCCAGAATGGTAATAAGATTGACTGGCAGATCCGTATCAATGAAGGGCAATCTTATGTCTCCAACGCCAAAATCGTGGATACACCCAGCAGCAACCAAATCCTGATTGAAGATTCCTTTCATTTGTATTCCACCAGAGTATCAGCCAACGGAGAAGCTGCCAAAGACACTGAATTAGTCAAAGATCAGGACTATAAGCTGAAAATTGCGACTAACGATCAAGGTCAGCAATCCTTTGAGCTTGGCTTCACACAGGCCATTTCATCCGGCTATATTTTGGAATATCAATCTTTTATTCAAGCGGATGATAAAGCGAAAGTGAGTAACAGCGTCTATTTTGAAGGCGACCGCTTAACTACGGAGCTGAGAGAAACCAGTAAAGAAATCATCGTGCGGACATCCTCCGGTTCAGGTTCAGGGGGAGGCATAACAGGAAGCCTGGAAGTGACCAAGGTTGACCAGGATCATCCTGACAAGGTGTTGCCTGGAGCGCGCTTTGCACTCTATGATAAGAACCAAAAAAGAGCCCCGCTCATTCAAACTACCAATGCAGACGGGAAAATTTTGTTCAATTCATTGCTGTATGATGAATATATTCTGGAGGAACTTGCGGCTCCAACAGGCTATAAAATAATAGCCTCGAAGACAGCGGTCAAAATAGACGCCACGGTTAAACAAAGCTCAGGTATTAAGCAGATTGTGGTAACTAATGAAAAAGAGACCCCTGTCGATCCGGGTAAACCTACTGATCCGGAAACGCCTACGAATCCAGGAACGCCTACCAATCCGGGTTCAGGTAAAAAGCACGATAAAGATCCTGAACCCACAGAAACGCCGAATGTACCCGTTAAGCCAGTAACCAATGAGCCACAGATCGTTGAAGATGAAGATGTGCCATTGGGTGTTCCAGAGATTGAGCAGCCTCCTGCAGAACCCGATGCGCTGCCGGAATCGCCAGAAATGGATCCTCCTCAGAAATCGTCTCCACCTGTAGAGATTGAAGATGAACCCATACCCAAAGGAGGCATCAAGTTCCCTGTTGAGGACCCCGAGGACCCAAGTGATTCAGGTCGTACTCCGCAGGTAAATAAATTACCGCAGACAGGAGAAAACAGTCCTGCTCCCTTCTATTTGAGCGGAATGTCTTTCATTCTTCTGGGTGCCTATTTGAAATACAGACGGATGCACAAAAATAAAAGAATGAAATAATCAAACAATCCCCTTTCTTGGCTTACACAAAGCGAGGAAGGGGTACTATCATGATATGGGTGGTGACATGAACTTGAATTTAGCTCAAAACTCCTATATGCTCTTGTGTTTATTGATCTTAAACCTGATCGTATGGACATGCCTTGGGATTTTTTTAAGGTCTGTATTTGTGGAAAGAACTATGCTAAGGAAACTTGCTTACCAAGACCCTGTAACAGGTTTGTTCAATCGGAATGCGCTCAACCACTTTTGGAAGCAACATAAAGGCAAAGAAAGCACTGCTATTTTATACATTGACCTGGACGGCTTCAAAGCCATTAATGATGCTTATGGACACAAGGTTGGCGATATGTTGTTACATGAAGTTAGCCTTCATCTGCTACAAGTCATGAATGCGAACCAAAAGGCTTTTCGAATTGGAGGGGATGAATTTTTACTCATTATAAAAAATTTTGATTCCGACCAGGTAAAAATTTTGGCGCAACTCCTCCTAAGAAAAATCAGCAGCGCCTACAGCATTCATGGACACAGACTATCTGTCACGGGAAGTATTGGCATTAGTTTGAACCCATCCCAGAAGGGGAATTTGCAGACATTGCTCAAAGAGGCGGATATCGCCATGTACCATGCCAAACGAATGGGAAGAAATCGTTATGCCGTGTATTCCAGGATTAGCCGGAAACAGAGCAGTTCATACAACACTACACGGATCAAAAACCTCGCAAAAGACATTCGAAAGCGCCATAATGCCCATGCCAAAAAACAACCTGCACCTCTATAAGCTAGGAAACAATCCAAACCCAGCTGAGAATATAAATCAGGCGGGCCATTCCTGTTGATTTAAGGAACACACCCGCCAATAAAAACTTCTTTATTCAGTTTTACCCTTTGCAATCAGCTTGAAATCGTCAAAGTGGAATCCCGGAGCAACGACACAGGTTACCAGCACAGGCTCATCCCCAAGCGGACGTGCCGTTTGCCATACTGTGCCCGGCACCAGCGCTTGTGGATGCTGTCCTGCCTCCACATCGGCACCGACGATAATCACCGTTTCTTCACCAGGTTGTTCTCCGCTTCCACCCAATTTCAACTCCACAGGGCTTCCGCTATGATACAGCCACAGCTCATCCGAATGCACGACATGCCACTCGGAGAACTCGCCCGGATGCAGCAAAAAATACGTCGATGAAGCTGCAAAGCGCGGACCGGAATACACATCCGGCAGTACAGGCTTCGGAATTTGAAAATGGGACTTCCACATTTCTTTGTACCAGCCGCCTTCCGGATGGGGCTCCATGCCCAATGCGGTTACCAGCGGTGAAATAGCTTTCGTCATTGCACTAACCTTCCTTTACCCTAAATTCCTTCTCCCCTACTGTAAAACATAGCGTTGCTTTTGTCACGTTTCTCCTTTGGAATGTCGAAGGAGATTATTTTATGTCAAATAAAATAACATTAAATTGTGTATTCATGCTCGTTCACATGTGAAAATAGCGATTCACTCATGAATAATTACATAAAAATATATTTTGAGTGAAGTTTTATGACATAAAATCTTGTTTTTTATTGTAAGCTTATAGTATCATGAGAGAAAATTTTGAAATTTTGATAGAGCTTGATCATGCCAGCCAATCTACCAAGCTATGTATCCAAGCCTGAAAGGGGTGAGCCTTCTGATCCAGTTTCGCAACGTCAACAAGCATTTTGGTCACTTCCATGTACTTAAAGACATCAATCTTCAGATTAAGGAGGGCGAGGTCGTCGTGATCATCGGACCCTCCGGCTCGGGTAAAAGCACCCTGCTACGCTGCATCAACCGTTTGGAAACCATATCGGACGGGGAGCTGATCGTCAACGAGATACCTGTACATGACAAAAAGATTGATATTAACGCGTTCCGGCGCAATATCGGTATGGTATTCCAGCATTTCAATTTGTATCCCCATAAAAAGGTAATTGAGAACATTGTACTCGCACCCATGAAGGTGCTGGGCATCTCAAAGAAAGAGGCTACCCAAACAGCCATCACCTATTTGAAGCGTGTTGGAATCGAGGAAAAAGCACAGAGCTACCCCGCCCAATTGTCCGGGGGACAGCAGCAACGGGTTGCTATCGCCCGTGGCCTTGCGATGAATCCGAAAATTATGCTGTTTGACGAGCCTACCTCCGCTCTGGATCCCGAAACCATCGGGGAGGTACTGGATGTTATGCGTTCGCTCGCCCATCAGGGCATCACCATGGTCATTGTGACTCATGAAATGGGCTTTGCCCGTGAAGTAGCGGATCGCGTCATTTTCATGGACAAAGGACAGATTTTAGAAGACAGTCAGCCTGCCGAGTTTTTTCAGAATCCGGGTGAAGAGCGGGCGCGCCTGTTCCTGAGCCGTCTAATTCATCATTAAACAGACCTTTAAATGGATTCAGGATTTTTGCAAACTCCTCTGGAGTGTAAATTCAGAATGTAAATCGAAAGGGGATTGTTCAAATGAGAAAAAGATATTCATGGAGTGCCCTTATGCTGCTTATACTGTCCTGTCTACTCGTTTTGGCTGGCTGTGGAGGCAAGCAAGGAACGGCAACGTCGGGGAATGAGGCGGCGGCAGCCAACGGGCTGGAAGCCATCAAGCAACGTGGCAAGCTGGTTGTTGGGGTGAAATACGACACCAAGCTGTTCGGTCTGAAAGACCCGGCTAGCGGGAAAGTAGAAGGCTTTGATATCGACATTGCCAAGGCGGTAGCCAAACATATTTTTGGAGACGAAACCAAGCTTGAATTGAAGGAAGTCACGTCCAAGACACGAATCACCTTGCTGCAAAACGGGGACATCGACGCCATTATCGCGACCATGACCATTTCGGACGAACGTAAAAAGCAGGTCGATTTCAGCGACGTCTACTTTAACGCCGGGCAATCCCTGCTCGTGAAAAAAGGAAGCCCGATTACCGGTCTGGAGTCCCTGACCCCGGATACCAAGGTACTCGCAGTTAAAGGCTCCACCTCCGCCAAAAATATCCGTGAAAAAGCACCCAAAGCGACTGTACTGGAGTTTGAGAACTACCAGGATGCATTTAATGCACTCAAGGCAGGTCAAGGGCAAGCGTTGACCACCGATAACTCTATTTTGCTCGGCATGCAACAGCAAGATCCGAATTACACCCTCGTAGGCGGAAACTTCACTGAGGAACCTTACGGCATTGCGGTGAAGAAGGGACAAACCGAATTGCTGCAAGCCATTAACGATACGCTCAAGGAACTGAAAAGCAACGGTGAATACGATAAGCTCCACGAGCAATGGCTTGGGGTTAAACCCGAATAATGGAGGTAGTGTCCGCAGATGCTTACTTTTGATATCAACGTACTTTTCGACCACGGCGACCGCTTTAGAGAAGGCTTGCTTCATACCGTTCAAGCCAGTGTCATTGCCTTGATCGGAAGCTTTATTCTGGGGGCGATCATCGCTATCCTCCGAATTGCGCCCTTTCAATGGCTTAACTGGATTGGGACTGTCTATGTAGAGGTCATTCGTAATATCCCGTTACTGATCGTTGTATTGTTCTTTTATCTGGGACTTCCTACTTTGGGTGTTCCTTTGGATGGTTTTGTGTCTGGAACGCTTGGCTTGACCGTGTACACCGCCTCCTTTATTGCAGAAGCAATACGTGCCGGCATCCAGTCCGTACCGAAGGGGCAATTTGAAGCCGCGCGCTCCTCCGGGCTGAGCTACAACCAGACGATGATCAGCATTATTTTGCCGCAAGCGATTAAAATTGTACTGCCTGCGATTGGCAACCAGTTCATCAATCTGGTCAAAAACTCTTCCGTACTGGCCATAGTTGCCGGACTGGACCTGATGTATTATTCGGATCTGATTAACTCGGATACCTTTATGCCCATCACCGTCTATGCCATCACAGCGTTGCTATACCTTGCCTTGACGGTTCCACTTAGCTTTCTTGTCCTGTATATGGAGCGTCGTCTGTCCAAAATATCCTAAGGAGGGAAGCCCGTATGGATTTCAGCGGCTTGTTTGTATGGCCTAATGTGCGTTTTATACTGGAGGGCTTCCTGCTAACGCTGGAGGTCTCCGTTTATTCCATCGTGTTCAGCTTCGTGCTCGGTATCGTGTTCGGTATCCTGCGCTATACGCGCTTACCTGTCATTTCACAAGTAGCGGCCTTTTTGATTGATCTGATACGCAATCTTCCGTTATTGCTCATTATTTTCTTCATCGGTATGGTCTTACCGTCCATTGGTCTTTCCATTTCACTTAAATGGGCAGCCATTACGGGCCTGTCGATCTTTGAGGGGGCCATGATCGCCGAGATTGTCCGTAGCGGTTTGAACTCCGTTCATAAAGGACAGATTGAAGCCGCACGGTCCTCCGGGCTGAGCTATTCCAGAACGTTATGGCATATCATTCTGCCGCAAGCGCTCCGCCGCATGGTGCCACCTATCGTCAGTCAGTTCATTTCCCTGCTCAAGGATACTTCTCTCGCGGTCATTATCAGTCTGCCGGAGCTGACGCATAACATTCAGATTGTCGGAGGTCAAAATCAGTCCTTCGTCATTCCGGCTCTGCTGTTCGCCGCTTTCCTGTACTTCGCTGTCAATTACAGCATGTCACTGCTTGCACGCAGGCTGGAGGTGCGCACTCATTAGCATTCAGCACACATAGCTTGATCAGAGCTGCCGCCAGACTGAACGTTCTGTCAGCACAGCATGTATTTTTTCAATCAGCCGTTTAATGGCTTCTCCCGTGTAACGATCTGACCGATGAATCAGCTCCAGCCGAACCTCGGGTACTCCCCGTGAAATAGGCACTGCGCAAAGGGATGAACGGTCCAGGGATACTGCGAGGGATTTGGTCTGGATAGTCACTGCAAGTCCCTCCTGTACCCAACGCAGGATCGCAGGAATGGAATGGGTCTCCATAGCAGTGGCAAAGGGATACCCGCGATCACAGAAGCATTTTTCAATGTGCCTTCTACCCGGATGATCCCCTGGCTGCATAGCCCAAGGCATGTGCCTCAATTCGTCCAGTGCAATCGAAGAACGGTTGGCAAACGCATGTCCTGCCGGGACAATAAGACAGTAGCTCTCCGTCCGAAGCGGTAGCTGGACGAGCCTTTCATCTATACCTGAGTGCAGCGTAATGCCAAGGTCCATCCGGTTATCCAGCACCTGCTCCAGCAATTCAAACGAGGGGTGGATGTGCAGACTGATTTTAGGAAACAAACGATGAAAATCCATAAACATCTCTTGCAAGGGTTCCTCAAGCTCCGGCAAAGCGATACCGATCCGTAAGCTTCCCCGTTGCTCGGTGCGAAGCTCCTCAATGGAAGCTTTCGCCTGCTGTAGATCCTTGAGCGCATGAGCGCTGTGCTGTAGCAACAGTTTTCCAGCCTCTGTCATTTTGATCTTTTTGCCTGCACGATTAAAGAGAGTCATCCCCAGTTCTTCCTCCAACGCCTTAATTTGCAAACTGAGCGTAGGCTGGGAGATTCCGATCTTTTCAGAAGCTTTCGTAAAATGCAGTTCCTCGCATACGGCTATGAAGTATTGAAGCTGGCGTATTTCCGTCTTCTTTCTCTCCCTTCGAAATTCCGCAGATGGTTACATTAAAAGGCTAAAAGAAGCACGAGATCGGATCACTCCGGTTCGAGCTTCTTTTTAAATTATTGTGCTGCTTCTGCTTTTTCCGCCGTCAACGTAATATTGGCAAACGTGTCTGCACCATACTCCTTGCCACGGGTAATGTCGTAATTGGCTACCCGGTTATTCAGAGCCTCCAGCGAATAGCGGAATAACGTCGGTACGATTGGAGCTTCCTCACTCATATACGCCTGCCACTGATTATATATATCTTTACGATAGTTGTCGTCAAAGGCTTTGACCGACACCCCCTCCTTCAACAGCTTGTCATTTTCTTCACTCGTAAAACGCGAATAGTTAAAGCTGGCTCCGCGTCCATACAATCCACCAGGATCTACATCTGAACCTGTTCCCCATGCGCCGCCAAAAATATCAATGCCGGGATCATCCTTTTGCACACGGTCATAGAAAGAATTGAACTCCAGCAGACGACCGTCTACCAGCTCGACATGTAGCCCGACATCCTTCCAGTTTTGCAAATAGAACTTCGCCAGTGATTCGGCTGTTGCATCCCCGCTCATCGCTGCATAATGGAGCACCAGCTCCTTACCCTTAGGGTCCTCACGGTAGCCATCTCCATTGGTATCCACATATCCTGCCTCGTCCAGCAGCTTTTTCGCCTTGTCCGGGTCATATGTGATGCCCTTCGCGTTCGTGTCATGATATCCCTTAAAGGCAGGCGGAATCAGGGACGTTGCCGGAACCCGAAGCCCGTGAAAGAGCTGCTTGCCGACCTGCTCATTATTCAGCGCATAGCCAAGGGCCTGACGCAATGACTTGTTCGCCAGCTTGGCGTTCGGGTCCATGATATTTAGACTCTTGGCCTGATCGAATTTGCCCAGTTTAAAGCCTACATAGCTATAAGACAATTCCTCCTGACCGAGAAACTGTACATTTTTCGGATTGCTGGCCTCATCATAACGGGTGGTTGGATAGCTGGCCCAGTCAATCTCTCCGCTTTTCAGCGCCTCCGTAATGACATTCGGGTTCACAACCTTCAAATGAAGGCCATCCAGCTTGGGCTCACCGTGAAAATAATCCTTGTTTTTGACAAATTCCACAGATTCACCTGTGACCATAGATTTAATTTTGAACGGCCCATAGCCAATCGGATTTTTACGGACAGGATCAGATCCGGCCATATCTTTCACCGGGATGTTCTGGAATACCTTTTTCTCCAGTGGCGTAGACCAGAGTCCCGATTTCACCGATGGATTAGGCTCCTTGAAGTGAATGGTAACCTCTTTCTCATTCAGCACGTTGATGCCGGAAATCGTTTTGGCCTTGCCCGCGTGATATTCCTCCATACCCACAATATTGGTCATAAAGCTATCGTAACGCGGACCCTCGTAGTCCTTGTGACCAATCACTTCATAGGAAAAAGCATAGTCCTCCGCCGTTACCGGATTACCATCCGTCCAGTTTAGCTTGGGATCAATTTTGACAGTCACGGCCTTATTATCTGCGGAAAAGGAAATCGTCGCCGCCCCTTTATCGTCAATATTCAGATTGGAGTCAATCGAAAACAAAGAAGGATAGAAAAATTGGAAGACTTCAAAATCCGGGTTGCCATCATAAAATACAGGGTTCAAAATTCCTTCAAAAGGGGTATCGGACACAAGTGCATAATTGATGACACCGCCCTTAATCGGTGCCGTATCATTCTTGACCGCCTTCGCCAGCGCTGTCGCATTCACCTGCTTGCTGTCTGATCCTGAGCCGCCTGTACCATCAGACGATTTTCCTCCATTTGAAGCGGATGGCGCGCCGCTGCATGCGGTCAGAGAAAGCACCAAAATTGCAGATAGAACAGGCAGAATTCCTTTTTTCCAGTGTTTAACCATTGTAAGCCCCTCCTTGTCATTGTCCTTATTATGGAACTTCGGTTAACCCAATCGTTGTCTGGCATCCGTGGCGCGTTTGAGCGCCTGGCCGATAAAGTTGATCGCCAGCATTAGCACCAAAATAAGTAAAGATGCAGGCAACCACATCCACCAGCTATTCTGTAATACATCCGGGTCATTGGCGTAGCTCACCAGCGTACCCAAGCTTGGCGTGGATTCTGGCAACCCAAAGCCGAGATAGGAAAGTCCAGTTTCAATCCCGATATTTCCCGCGAGGCTGAGCGTCAGATTGACGATCACGACCGAGCTGAGATTGGGCAGTACGCCAAACCAGATAATTTTCCAATTAGGTGTGCCGAGCGTTTTGGAGGCCTGCACATAGTCCAGCTCCCGCTCCGACAGTACCTTGGCTCGAATCAGGCGTGCTTTTCCAATCCACAAAAAAGCGGTCATGATGAAAATAAAAGATCCTATGCCGCTCTTGGGGACAATACTGACGAATACGATCACCAGCATCAAAAACGGAAGCACCAGGATAAAATCAATGATCCGCATGATGATGTTATCAACCAAGCCACCATAAAAACCGGCCATCAGTCCCAGCGTCAAGCCGATGGCAGCGGATAATAGCGTAATCGTGAAGCCAATCGTGAAGGAATTACGCGCCCCAATGACCAGCTGACCGAAAATATCTCTGCCCGCCCGGTCCGTGCCCAGCCAATGCACCGAGCTTGGAGCTTCACGGATCGCGCCCAAATCGACCGTCGTAACTACATCCTGATTCACAAACAGAACGGATGAATAAATAAAGAGCAAAAACAAAACCACAAACGCGATGGACACCAGCGCCATTTTGTCACGCACCAGCTCGCGGCGCAGTACAGACCAGCTGGATGGTGATTTACGAATGATCTCCGACGTGAAAACCTCCTCCACCTGTATGGACACCTTACATCCCTCCCCTTCCTTCTGAAGTTGTTCGTTATTCGATCCGAATGCGGGGATCGACCTTGCTCAGGATGACATCAGACAAAAGGGTCCCCAATAATGCCAGGAAGCCGGAAATCATCACCAGCGCGGTCACGACTGAAAAATCACGTTGGGTGATAGACTGGAGAAATAGCTGCCCCAGCCCCGGATACCCAAAGATGGATTCAAGGAAAATGTTGCCCGCAATCACTCCCGTCAGGTCATAGCCCAAAAAGGCGGCAATCGGCAGCAGCGAATTTTTGAAAATATGACGGGAATAGATTTTCCCCTCGGGTACCCCTTTGGAGCGCGCTGTTTTCACAAAATCCTTTAACCGTGTGTCGATGACCTCATTGCGCAAATACTGAATCGTGGCTGTTGTACTGAGCAATGCTCCTGTAACCGCTGGCAATATGAGATGGTAAGCCTTGTTGATGTAATATGCCGAGGTTCCCGGCTCCACGCCCACATCCACACTGCCGCTGGTCGGAAACCAGCCGAGCCTGAAGCCGAACACGTACAGCAGCAGCAACGCGAGTATGAATAAGGGGGTCGCAAAGCTGAGATAGGTATAGCCAACCACGGTTTTGTCCAGCGGGCTATGCTGATAACGTCCACTGAGTACGCCAAGCGGAATCGCGATCAGATACGTCAAGATCAGGATCACCACGCCCAAAAAGAACGTGTTCCCCAGACGGCTACCGATCAGATCGGTGACGCCGATTTTATGTACATAAGATTTTCCCAAATCCCCATGAGCCAATTGGGCAAGCCAGTTGCCATATTGTACCCACACCGGATCATTCAGCCCCAGCCTTTGCCGTTGCTCCTCCAGCGCCGCCGGATTCAGATTGGGTGTCGAGGTTATGAGTCCTGTCAGGGCATCCCCCGGCATGGCCTTTGCCAGAAAAAAGATAAGTATGCTCAAAGCAAGCAGCTGAGGGATCATGATCAGCAGCCGACGCAGTGTAAATTTCCACATATTTCGTCCCCCCTTTATGGTAAAGCGACTTGATGGGACGGGCTTACCGCTTTTAGCACAAACGGCTTGCCGTTCTCGTCCAAATGTTTGGGCAGCTCTGTTTTGTAGGAGGACAACAGCGTTCGCCTTTTTTGAGCATTTTCCAGCCGTTTAGCAGGATCTATATTCGGAATGGTCGCAATGAGCCTTTGGGTATACAAGTGCTGTGGATGCTCATAAATATCCTGCTCGCTTCCCTGCTCCACCAGACGCCCCCGGTACATAATCCCGATTTGGTCGCACATATGGCGGATGATACCGAGATCGTGGCTGATGAACAAATACGTCAAATTAAATTCCCGCTGCACATCCTTCATAAAATTAAGCACCTGTGCCTGAACGGACACATCCAGCGCTGATACCGGCTCATCGGCAATGATCAGCTTTGGATTCAACGTGAGCGCACGTGCAATGCCGATCCGCTGCCGCTGTCCCCCGGAAAATTCATGCGGATATTTGTAGGCCGCATCGGCGTTCAAGCCGACCTTTTCCAGTAGCGTCTGAACTTTTCGGCGTTCCTCCTCACTACTCAGCCTTTCAAAATTCCGCAACGGCTCGGCGATGACATCCAGCACACGCTTACGCGGATTGAGCGAGGAATACGGGTCCTGAAAGATCATCTGAATATCTCTCCGCAGCGGATGGCGGTTGTTACGGCTCAGAGCCGCAAGGTCCTTTCCCTTAAAAAGAATCTGTCCGCTCGTCAGCTTATTTAGACCGATGATCGTCCTTCCTGTAGTCGTTTTTCCGCAGCCGGATTCTCCAACCAGCCCGTACGTCTGACCCGCCTCAATGCTGATGGACACACCATCCACCGCTTTTACCTGATCGACCACACGCTGGAAGAAACCACCGCGCACCGGATAATGGACTCTCAGATCATTTAGCTCCAGCAGTGCCATGAGCAGCTTCCCCCTTTGCCTCGTCTTCAAAATGAAAATGATGATAACATGTACAGCGGACCCAATGCCCGGGAGAAACCTCACTTAAATGGGGATGATCCTCATGCGCCTCATGCTGAATCCAGGGGATACGTGGAGCAAAGCGGCAGCTATTGCGGGGAATATTCTGCAAGGAAGGGACGATTCCTCCGATGACGTGCAACGGTTCTCCCTTGGTATCCGATCCCGGCATGGATGCAAGCAAAGAGCGCGTATACGGATGTTGCGGCTGTCGGAACAATTCAAAAACATTGGCGCTTTCCACGATTTCTCCGGCATACATGACCACCACGCGGTCCGCCACCTCTGCCACAACGCCAAGATCGTGCGTAATCAGGATAATGCCGCTTCCAGTCTCCTGTTGAAGCTGCTTGAGCAAGTCGAGAATTTGAGATTGAATGGTTACATCGAGCGCTGTAGTCGGCTCGTCTGCAATAATGAGGGCAGGACGACAAGCGATGGCAATCGCGATCATCACACGCTGCCGCATCCCCCCTGACAGCTCATGCGGATACTGGTCGTATACACGTACGGGATTCGGAATATCCACACTCTCCAGCAATTCCAACACACGTGCCTTTTTCTGCTTCGTAGAGAGGGCCGTATGATAATCAAGGTTTTCCTCAATTTGCTTACCAATGCTCATTAGCGGATTCAGCGCGGTCAGCGGGTCCTGAAAAATCATGCCGATGCCTGCTCCACGGATTTTGTTTATTTGCCCTGTGGAGAGACGATTCAGATCCGTGCCTTTAAAAAGAATCTGTCCCTGCACGCGGGTACGCTCCAGATCGTGCAGTTGTGCTATCGAAAGCGCCAACGCGCTTTTGCCGCATCCGGACTCTCCGACCACAGCCAGCACTTCATTGGGATTGACCGTCAGATCCAGATGGTCGACTGCGGGGTAATATTCATCCTTAATGCGAAAAGATACCGTTAACCCTTTGATCTCCAACACCGACTCGCTACTCAATGTATATGCTTCCTCCATTCTCCATGGCCTTGTCCTGCTTATGCGCGCCACGCTTGATGTTAAACCTCTCATGAACATTACACACCGTTTTAGTCGGAATAATTTGAACTTATCCTATCACCAGTATATGGATATATCAATTAAGAATAGACTATCACGATCATTGAAAAAACCAATGATTCAGCAGTAGCGCGACCTTTCTGGCACAAAATGTAATGAAATAACCAACCACAGGTTAATTTTCAGCACAAAAAAAGTCGCCTGACCCCCTTAAAGGGATCAAGCGACTGGCTGGTCCAGCTCAAATTGTACTCTCTTCGCTGGTTACGAAGCCGCTCCATAGGAGCCGGATTTGAACGTTCTTGGATCGTACCATTTGTAGCCCGCTGCCGGAGCAGCCCAAGGCTCAGGCTGCGGTTCTGTAGAAGCCGCAGGCTCCTCGAACGGCAGCAACTGTGTTGGCTGGTCCAGCGTCAGGCCCGCCACATCGGACAGCTTCGTGTAGTCCTGCTTCCATGCGAGCCATTGGACCGTCTGTACCAGGAAGGTGGAATCGTCGACTTCCTTGAAGCCATCGTACGTCTTCTTTGACTGTCCGTTTTCCTCACGCACATATTTTGGCGTAGCATCCTCAACTGGCGAAGAATCACCGATAAACGCTGCCTTGCCCTGACCTACCTTGGCTACAGCAGCATAAGGTCCTTCAGCACGTCCCCCGCCGTTATAGACACCCTGGTCCACGGCATTGCCCCATTTTTTCGTGCCTGTAGGAATATAAGCGATTCCTTTAGCCTTGGTCGGATCAATAATCGCCAATGTAGAACCAGCATGCATCGCAATCGAACGTACACCCTTCGTAATGCCGAAGGATTGATCTGCCGCTACGATATCGGTCGCATTTACGTCACCGAGTGCATTGTAGCGAAAACGAACGCCAAAGTTCGTTGCAAGCCAGTCGGAACTGGTTAATCCCTGCATAGCTGGTGATGCAGCTTCTTCTGTAGTCATGCCTTTGGCCGGATTGGAATAGGCTCCACGGCGGTAGCCGTTCATAACCTCGGAGGAATCCCAACGGTTTTTGTTCCGGTCAGCGTTATAGTGGTCAGAAATGAAGAAAATGCTGCCTCCATTCTTCACATATTGCACCAGTGCGGCCTGCTCGGATGCCTTAAAGGCAACATTGGCTTCACCAATGATGAACACATCGTATGGACGCAGCTTGTCGTACGTTATAGCCTGCTCGCCATAGGTAAAAGGAATGGAACGGTTCAACGGGTCCACGGTAAAACCAGCATTACGCAGTCCGCTGGCAAAATCGGAAAAGGCTCCATCTATAACCCAATCCGCTGCTCCCGCTGTCTGTGCGTGCGTATTATCGAACAGCACTTTTTTGCCTTTTCCATCCGGCAATGTAGTACCAGGATCAGGTTCGCCAGGATTCCCAGGCTCGCTTCCGCTTACCAGTTCCAGAGCGCTTGGGCTTTTCACTCCACCAAAATTGTTATAGGCACCCAGCGCACCCGTCACGCGAATTTTGCTGCCGATCAGCTCAGGATGGCCTGACAGCCCGAATGGTCCTCTATACGCGGATGTCAGTTGTACATTTAACAGATTAGATGTATTGCGTTCACTCGCCTGATCCGCAATCAGTACGTTAAAATCGTTTGCAAACGGGGCAGAGAAATTAGCCGTTTTCGATCCGGTGGCGTGTCCGACGACGTAGCCTTCTACCGTCACCGTACCTCCGCTACTTTGACGCTGAAGCGCTTCCGCTACTGTCAACGCGCCCTCTGCCTTGGCCTGGCCGAATGGAACGAAGAGTCCTACCAGCAGTGATACGATTGCCGCCAGATGCAGCATTCCTTTTAAGCGTGAACCTGTGAACCGGAAACCTTTTACCATACGTAAATGTCCCTCCCATTATTCCATAGATTAGCTTGTCCTCTATCAGATTAGCTATCAACCTTCTAATTCCTTCCTGTTTTCATCCATAATTATGTAAAATTTAATCCTTTTTATCGAGAAGATTCCTGATTATGTAAAATTCCAACCTGTGATTGACACCGGGCATGGCATACATTACGCTTAGGAGGAATTGTTGAGCGGTATACGCGAATGAAGATGACGGGAGAGTCTGTCCGGGAATCACATCCCGGCAGCACCGAAGGAGCAAGACGTCAGCACCCGGCTGGCGGATAATCTCTCAGGTCCATGAATCGCCATCTGACGCAACTCTGGAGAGAGCGCAAGCCACCCAAGGGGTAAGGCGGTATACACCCGCACGAAACTCTCAGGTAACGAGGACAGAGATAAGGGAAATTTCCTTATCCTGTCCTTTTTTGTGCTTACATGCTGCGTCAGCATTAGAAACCGTCGCACCCGCGCAAGACGAGGCAGCACCATATACTATGGTATTCAAACATACAGGGGGCCACACCATGCGTTTCAAAGATGTATTTTCCATTATTGGTCCGGCTATGACCGGACCCTCCAGCTCGCATACCGCAGGCGCAGTGCGGCTCGCACGTGTTGCCCGGCACTGGCTCAGTGTGCAACCTGACCGTGCCCGCATGACGCTGTACGGCTCATTTGCCGATACGTACAAGGGACACGGCACAGACCTGGCACTCATTGCCGGACTGCTGAATTACGATACAGACGACTACCGGATTCCGGATGCCGAGCAATGTGCAGAGCAGGCCGGGATGGAAGTAGAGTTCGCTGTCAGCGGACTGCCCGCCCCTCATCCGAACACGGTCCGCTTCGAGCTATGGAAGGGTGAAGATCAGCGCACGCTGCTAGGCTCCTCCATCGGCGGCGGAAACATTCATGTCCAGCAGCTCAACGAATTCCGGGTTAATCTGACCGGAGAGCTGCCTACGCTGGTGCTTCTTCACTCGGATAAGCCCGGAACATTGGGCGCGGTGACTTCGGCGCTGGGCGCAGCTGACATTAACATTGCCTACATGCACGTGGATCGCAAAGGCCGGGATGGCGAAGCGCTCACTGCTATTGAAACCGATAGCCCCGCTCCGGCTGAATTAATTGCCGAGCTGCGGGCTTTGCCTTATATGTATGAAATCAAAATGATTAATTTGAAAAAAGGAGCTGAATCCGATGCGGTTTAGCCATCTGCATGAATTAGGTGCCTTGTGCGCCGAGGAATCCACTACGATTGGGCGCCTGATGATCAAGGAACAGGTACAAGAGACGAACACACCGGAGGAAGAAATCTTCCGCCAAATGTCTGATTATTATGAAGTCATGAAGGAAGCCGTTCATCGCGGGCAAACACAGGACACGGTATCCCGCAGCGGATTGACGGGCGGCGACGGCAAACGCTTGGCGGAATATTTACGTGCTGGAGAAACCTGCTCTGGCGATGCCTCGGCACTCGCCATGGCGTATGCCCTCTCCGTGTCGGAGGTCAATGCGTCTATGGGGCGCATTGTCGCTACGCCCACCGCAGGCTCATGCGGGGTCATCCCCGGCGTGTTCATCAGCGCGCAGGAGCGATTCGGCTGGGATGACGAGCATATGGTTCGCGGACTGTTCGCCGCTGGAGCGATTGGCTACGTGATCGCCAACAATTCCTTCATCTCCGGTGCGGAGGGAGGCTGTCAGGCCGAGATTGGCTCAGCCATCGGGATGGCCGCAGGGGCCATGGTCGAGCTGCGTGGCGGTACGCCAGAGCAGGCCATCCATGCAGTAGGCCTCGCGCTCAAGAACACGCTCGGCCTGATTTGTGACCCCGTCGCCGGACTCGTGGAGATTCCGTGCATCGTGCGCAACGGGCTGGGAGCCGTGACCGCGCTTGCCGCCGCGGATATGGCTCTGGCGGGTGTGCGCAGCGCCATCCCGTCTGACGAAGTCATCGACGTGATGCTCGAAGTCGGCAGCGCGATGCCATCCAAGCACCGCGAGACCGCCAAAGGCGGCCTGGCCCAAACGCCGACCGGCAAGCGTCTGACGGAGTCGCTTACGCGCAACATACCAGCCAAAAAGGATAAGTCATAGCTTTCAGGCGACTGCCACCCCAAATAACACATGGGGAGAGAACAGTCGCCTTATAAAGAAAAGAGCAAGCATGTCGTCCTTAGACGTATGCTTGCTCATTTTTCTTACTGTACGTTCACCTGTACCTTCGTTGTTTTCCCTGCATATTTCACGGTAATCACAGCTTTACCTTTACCCTGTGCCTTAATGCTGCCGTCTTTGACCGTGGCAACAATAATTCGGGACGAGGACCAGACTGCCGGCTTGGATACATCCTTCTCCGACTCATCCTTATACGTAGCTGTAGCCGTAACCTTAGCTACCTGTCCTGCTTTCAAATTCAGCGAGACTTCGTCGGTTTGCAAATATTTAAGCGTATCGACATCCACCGGTACGGTGATATATTTCCCGCCAAACTTCGCTTGAATATTGGTTTTACCGTAGCCTACCGCGGTAACCTGGCCCTTTTTGACTGTAGCTACCTTATAATTTAACGTTTTCCATTCGGCTTGGGCCGTAACATCCTTTTCTTTGCCGTCACTGGATTTGACCACAATTGCGATGGTTTTTTGATCTCCTGATTTAAGCGATAACGCGATAGCATCCGCCTCAATCTGTTGCGCTACATCCACTTCTACTGTAAATGTAATGCTTTGCTTGCCATAAGAAGCTGTAACAGTAGCCTTACCACTGCCATTCGCTTTGATCAAACCCTCGCTAACCTCGACCACTTTCACATTGCTGGTCGTCCAGGTGGCATCCTTGGTTACATCTGTTTTTGTACCGCCGCTCTTGACGCCTGTTACTTTCAACTGCTTCGTTTCCTGGGCACCAAGCGCAATCACGCGTGTGTCTGTTTCCAAACGGTCTACGAGACCGACTTGTACATTAATGGTCAGCTTTTTGCCATTATAAGTGGCTGTAACAACCGCCTTACCCGCTGCTTTACCTGTAATTGTACCTTTGGATACCGAAGCAACATCTTCCGCACTTGAAGTCCATTCTGCATCCTGTGTAACATCTTCCTTACGACCATCTGCATAGGTAGCAGTCAGAGTCGCAACATAGTCCTCATTAATATCAATCGTTGCCGTTTTGGAGGACAATGCCAGATCACCAGGCACATTCACAGATACCGTCGCTGTGACTGTTTTGCCGCCATAAGAAGCAGTGATCGTAGCCTCACCTGTTTTATAGCCCGTCACTTCACCCTTGCTGACAAAAGCAATATCTTCATTGCTGGATTTCCATTCTGCCTTATCCGTGATATCTTCTTCCGTACCTGTTACGTACGTCGCGGTTAGCTTGAGCTTCTTGGATTCCTTGGCATTCAGGCTTAGCTTGTCCTCGCTCAAATTCAGATATCTGGACGTTTCCACGTCTGCCTTAATCGAAACCGTCTTATCGCCATACTTCGCGGTCACCGTAGCCGAACCCGCTCCAATCGCCATAATCGTTCCTTTGGTCACCGTCGCAATTTTTTCATCGCTTGTGGACCATGTAGCTTTATCCGAGACATCCGTTACCGTTCCATCCGGGTACACCGCAGAAACCTGTACTTTTTTGGATTCATCCAAACGGAGAAAAATATTGGATTCGCTGGCTTTCAGCTTATTCGTTTGATCCACATCCACTGAAATGGTAGCAGACATCGTACCGTATTTACCGGTAATTGTCGCCTTTCCCGCGCTATAGCCGGTAATGGTGCCTTTCAGTACATCTGCCACGGCTGCATTGCTGGAACTCCAGTCTGCCGACTCAGTAACATCCTGCACCGTTCCATCCGGGAATGTTGCCGTCAGCTTAACCTTCTCGGTATCCTTCAACAAAAGGGAAACCTCAGATGAACTGACTTCCAAACGTTTAACCTGTTCTACCTGCACAGCAATCGTTACGGTTTGTTGACCGTATACGGCCTTAATGTTGGCTGTACCTGCTCCCTGAGCGGTAACCAATCCGTTAACTACGGTTGCTACCTTCTGGTTATCCGAGGTCCAGGTAGCATCGCCCGAAACCTGAGCAGTTGTATTATCACTGTAAGTCGCTGTCAGATTGATCTGTCCTGTGCCGCTTGAACGCAAGCTCAAGCTTTGTACACTGGATGTGAGCGCCTTAACCTTTTTCGTTACATGTACCTGAACCGATTGTATCTTATCTTTATAGGTAGCAACCACAGTCGCATCCCCTTCGCCCTTACCAGAAACTGTACCGTTATATACCGTAGCAATAGCAGCATTATCACTTTTCCAATCCGTGCTTACAGTTACATTTGAAGTCGTCCCATCGGCATAAATAGCCGTAGCCGTCAACGCAGCCGTATCTCCCTGCTGCACAGTTACCTCGTTAGAGGAAAGGACAATCTTGGAAAGCACCGGATCAGCTGCGGATGCAAACCCTGCGTATGATGTAAAACTTGAGATCAGGATGACCAACGCCAAGAAACCGGACCATCTATTCTTCAAAATCTAATTCCCTCCCATTTCGAAACTTAAAATTAAGGATTTCGCAAAATCCTTATACCTACGTTTTATGTCGACATGTGGAAAAGAATAGTTTAGGCTTTAAAGAAAATTTGGTCCTTATTAACTACTAAATTTTACATTAACAGTTCTGCCACTGTTTCCTTCCAGCGATTTAACACTGCTTCCGGCTCCTTGAGTCGGACTGTAACACCTGACACAATATCCGCATATTGGGCCGAATCTTCTCGGGCTGCGAATACCTGTGCTGCAAACCGCTCGCGTACATGCTTGGCCCCGGGCAAAGCCGGCAGGTGTTCCAGCGACAATCGGACATAATGTGCCTTCCCGCCGATGAACACCGCAAGCGTTGCCTTCCCGGTGCGGATCATGTTGCTCGTCGTAGTCGTCCCTGGCCATAGTGCCAGCCGCAAATTCCTCTCGTCCAGCGCCACAATCTCACCTACGCTAATCATTGCAATATGCGGCCACTGGTCCTCCGTGACCGTCAGCAGCATCATCGCTTCATGCTGCTTGTTTTCCAGCCCCTTGCCATCCAGCAGCGAGAACAGCTTCTTACCGATCCTTGGTGTCTGCATGAAGTATAATCCCCTTTACATTTGGCCTATATCTTCAAAGTACCATAATTTACGGCTGCTTACGAACGACGCTGTACCCGCTCTGGAATAGGAGGGACATGGGCGGCATTCGGAATATCTTGGGGGTTCACCTTGAACGCCGATTTATACTTTGCCGGATCAGTAATGCTATCAGGTTCCGAGGTGCGCCATGTGAACATGCATACAGGACACAGCAAGACCTCCCAGGCGCCTTTAACTGGCGAACGGGTAACGACCTCCGAACGATTAGATTCACAACGGGGACAAATATGCATCTGTCAGCACTCCTTTAATCTTTCTTTATTTTCAAAAATATTTAACGAAGCATGTGACTCAACTTTTTCTCCCATTCCGCTACACCGAGCGGGGAATCGAGCGGCTGGGAATAATGGCCTCTAATATCCGGTGCTATGGGTGTCGTCGCATCCAATATCATTTTGTGCGTCATGCCTGCCGGATCAGAGCCAGGGTCAAGCGGTAAAATTGATAGGCCCGGCACAATGACAGCATCATGCTTCGGATGCAGCTTGGTGGATAACGCCCACATGACCTGCGGCAGATTGAACGGATCGACATCCTCATCCACCACAATCACCAGCTTGCAATACCCCAATCCATGCGGAGTCGTTAGCGTACGCATCCCCACAGCCTTCGCAAAGCCGCCATAACGGGTTTTCGTGGAAATAATAGCGACCAGCCCATGCGTATACATGGCATTAACGGCTACGATTTCATTAGGAAATGCATCCTTGAGCTGTTGAAACAACGGTACACTTGTATTCACACCGATCATATAATCCGTTTCCGTCCAAGGCATCCCGATGTACAAATGCTCAAATATAGGCTGTTTGCGGTGATATATACGATTAATCTGAATGACTGGCATTGCGCGGCCGCCGGAATAGTGACCTGTAAATTCACCGAATGGACCTTCATACTCACGCTCACCCGCTAACACTTCACCTTCCAGAATAACCTCGGCTCCCCAAGGCAGATCCAGATCTGCATCCTTGGCTTTGACCACACGGTAAGGCTCACCCTGAATGGCGCCCGCCATCTCATATTCCGATTGATCGTACAGCAGCGGCGTAGAAGCAGCCGTGGTAATCACAGGCTCACATCCGAGAGCAATAGCGACCTTCAGATTTTCGCCGCGCTCCTCGGCCTGACGAATATGAATTGCAATATCATGCTGCGGTACAGGCTGGATACCCAAACGGTTTTTTCCTTTCACCTGCATCCGGTACAAGCCTACATTTTGCTTGCCATAGGTGTCGGGGTCATCCAGATCGCGTGACACCAAAATCGCTTTATCCAGATAAAACCCTCCGTCTCCCTGGTTCAAACGAAACAATGGCAAAATATCAAACAAATTAATATCCTCTGTAATCTCCACTTCATGAAAAGGAGCGGTTTCTTCCCGCTTCACGGGCATTGGAAATTGTTCATAGCGTCTGGCAAACTCAAAAAACTGCTCCTTGAGCGGTGTGTTTTTGGGCATTCCCATCATGAGGGCATGATTGGGCCAGGAGCCCATCACATTCATTGCAATACGAGCATCCGTATAACCATAGATATTGTTGAAAAAGAGGGCGGGCGTCTTATCTCCAAGATTGTTTAACGCTCTGTTAGCTGCTGCGAGGTCCGGCTCAGGCTTTACCTCATCACTGATCGTAAGCAATTGTCCCTCCTTCTCCAAAGTATGCAGAAAATCGCGAAAGTCTTTATAAGCCATCTTTCATTCTCCTTCATCTTCCGATTTCTCAATTCTGGTGCAGTCTGGAGTCAGCCTGCTTCATTCCATCCCAGCGTTTGGCTGCGGTTGTGACAATACCGAACTGATCCAATGCGCGAAAAACAATATGATCCACTAATTCCTCGATACTTGCAGGATGATTATAAAAAGCAGGCATCGGCGGCAGGATCATCACGCCCATGCGTGACAGCTCCAGCATATTTTCCAGATGGATACTGCTTAATGGTGTTTCCCTGGTCATGAGCAGCAGCTTCTTTCGCTCCTTCAGCATCACATCCGCTGATCGGGTGAGCAGGTTGTCCGCCATACCGATACGAATGGAGGCGAGCGTCTTCATGCTGCAAGGAGCGACGATCATGCCGTCTACCCGGAAAGAGCCGCTGGAAATACGCGCAGCCTGATCCTTATACGAATAAACTGCATCCGCCATGGCCTCCACTTCCTTCACCGTATAGCCTGTCTCATAGGGAATGTTCGCAATAGCCCACGGGGATAGCACCAGATGGCTCTGGGCTCCGGCCTCCCGTAATTGCTGCAATATACGGATACCGAAGATAGACCCTGTCGCTCCCGATATTCCTACAATGATTTTCTTCATATGTCCCCTCCTTCCACCCCATCGTTTTATGTTCACCAATGCATCACTGTCAAAAATTATACGCTTGTTCCTTGCACACGAAAAATATATATAATATATGTAATGCATACTTTAAAAGTATTCAAATTGAAGTGGTTGTTCAGAAATGAGGTGGAATCCCCCAATGGATATGAAGCAACTGCATTACTTTTGCGTCATCGTCGAGGAAGGACAAATCACGAAGGCCGCCCGAATGCTTAACATGGCCCAGCCACCGCTGAGCCAACAGCTAAAAAATATGGAGGATGAGCTTGGCGTAAAGCTGATTTACCGTGAAGGAAAGAAGTGGGAGGTCACCGAGGCCGGATACGCACTATACACCCGCGCCAAGCGATTATTGTCCGAAATGGAGGATACCTGTAGAGAAATTGGAGAGTTCGAAAGCAACGTAACCGGCACCCTGTCCATAGGCACTTCATCGGTCTGTATGTCTCTGATTACCGAACAACTCAGCCGCTTTCACCAGGAATATCCAGAGGTATACGTTAAAATAGGACACGGAGACACACATCATCTGGAGGAACTGCTGCATCAAAATAAAGTCGATCTGGCTCTGCTGCTGCTTCCGGTAGACGACTGCTCGTACCATACGATTGAACTGGAGGGCGTCTCTTTTGTTGCGGTACTTCCGTGTGAATGGGCAGATCGTCATACGAGTGGACAAATTACGTTACAGGAAGCAGCCAGCTATGACCTTTTGTTGGCACGCCGAACAGAAGGACACGGGCTATACGAAACTGTCATCCGAAAATTTCAGGAACACCATCTTATTCCGCGCGTCGTACTGGACTGTCCTGAAATATCGACCATTCTCGCGCTCGTATCCACAGGCATGGGGATTACCATCATTCCAGACACTGGCTTGGGACAAGAATACGGGGACAGAATTCGCACACTCTCCATTAAGGAGCCGTTCCCCTTCACACGGCCTGCCGTCGTATGGCGCAAGGATCGTTATTTATCCAATGCAGCTCGCAAATTGGTTGAACAGCTACAGGCTGGAGACACGAAAAAGACTGCTCCCGAGTAGATGCTCTACGGCTCTACTCATGAAACAGCCTTATGCTGGAGGAACTTCCATCATTCCTTCGTTGATACCGCCTTATTTGACTCCCTGATGCCGATACTCGGTCGGAGTCATTCCACATTTGCGCCGGAACACCTGTGTAAAATGCCGCATGTCCTGATAGCCAATCCGCTCGGAAATATCAGCCAGCCGAAGATGAGGATCACCGAGCAGCCGCTTCGCTTCCTCCATCCGCAAGCAAATAACGTAATCCTTGTAGCCTTGTCCGGTTTTTTGCTTGAACAACTGGCTGAAATACACCGGATTCAAAAAGACGACCGAAGCCACCTTCTCCAGCGACAATTCCTCTGTAAAATGTGTCCGAATATATTGCAACGCCACATCCACCGTATGCATGCCTTTTCGCAAACATTCTCCGGCATCCACCGCCGCCGCTGCAATCTCCTCGGGCGTTCGTCTTAGCCGTGCCACTTCTTCGGGAATGGACGCAAAATTGTGGTGAACCCCCGAACGCGTAATTTGTAACGGCACCTTCACATAACGCTTCAAGTGGGATTCGAGCAACGTTTCCAGCCGTGCCGCCTCTGCCTCATCCCGCAGCCGTGCAATGCCCAGCAGGCTATGGCGGTCGAGACTGACGACAAAGCCACTGCCGCCTGCCTCAATCAGCTCGGATAGTACATTTTCAATCATAAAATGCTCCAGGTGCGTCTGCCTGTGATCAGGTTCCATACGAACCATGAAGAGATGAAACTCCGGATAGTTTTCCACAAACGGCTGTATATCGAGCTTCCCAGTATCCAGTCCAAGTGCATAGCGTTGAAAAACAGCTTCACGCAAATAGACCATATTGGACTTGAGAAGCTTGCCCTCGCTCGCCTGCTGTGAAGCGACAAGTGCTTCGGCTGCCAGCATTTCAATGCATTCCAGCAGCTTTTTTTTGCCGATCGGCTTTAACAGGTAGTCTTTGGCACCCAGCTTTACTGCTCTTTGTGCATATTGGAAGTCGGAATGGGCCGAAATAACAACCCACTGTAGATGAGGATGCTTTCGCTTGGAAATGCGCATGAATTCCAGACCATCCATACCGGGCATCAGGATATCGGTCAATACAATATCCACGGGATGCTCCGCCAGAATGCCTGCTGCTTCCTCGGTGGAAGCAGCGAGATGAATGCCGCAGGCTGGCAGAGCCTGGCCAATGGTGCGCCGAATCCCCTGCCGAATCATACTTTCATCGTCAGCTATCAGAATATTCATGATTCTCCTCCTTCTGTGGCAGAGGCACACTTACAGTGGCTGTCGTTCCGGCCCCAGGTACGCTGGAGATCCGTAGGCCGTACTCTTCTCCGAACATGTGCCGTAGCCGTAAATTTAGATTTTGCAGGCCGATGCCTCCCGCCTGCCCGCTGCCCGTCTGCTTGCCGGGTTCTGCCAAAGCAACCTGAACCACCTCCCATCGTTCGTACTCCATCCCTGCGCCATTATCCATAATATGCAGGCTTAATACTCCGTCATATTCCTCTGCCCTGACGAGCAGCTTGCCGCCTGTATTCGCATGAAGAGGCTCCAGTCCGTGCTTGACCGCATTTTCAATCAACGGCTGTAAGGTCATTTTCGGCAAGCGGATATCCATCCAGCGCTCATCAATACCGATGTCTACGGATACCCTGCCTTCCAGCCGTGCCTGAATAATCGTAAGGTAATGCCCGATCTGCTCCACTTCTTCGCGCAGGCTGACATCGGTCCCTTCCTCCCAATGACTGCTGTAGCGGAACATATGGGATAAGGAGAGCACCACTTCCCCGAGCTGATCCTGCCCCTTTTCATCCAGCATCCAATAGATCATATCCAGCGTATTATACAGAAAATGCGGATTGACCTGCGTCTGGAGCGCGTGCAGCTCGGCATTTTTTTCACTGACCGATGATATGCGAACCAGCTCGATCAGTTCGGCAATCCGTCTTACCATATGGTTGAAGGATGTCGCCAGCTGGTTGATTTCCTCATACGATTCAATCTCCACCGTATGGCGGAAATTCCCCGTCTCTACCCGTTTCATTTCCCGAATGACCCGCTTCAGCGGAAGCGAAATACGTCTGGAGACGATGGAGGCAATCAGCGCGGATAAAATAATGAGTACAGGCACCACAATGAGCAAATACCTTTGATTTTGCACCAACTCCACGTTCAAATCCCCGCTGGGGGTCACACTAATGACCGACCAATCGGCAAACGGCAACTTGGAAGCGATTACAACCTTCTCATTACTCCGATTTACAATGACATCATCCTCAGGTACCTGCTGCTCCAGACTTTGCAGATCCGGTGGCGGTTCAGAGGAAGTAGCCGACACAATCCGATTTTCATTGCCTACGAGATATACCTGACTATTGGTACCCAGCCGCAAATTGTGGAGGGCGGACAGAACCGAGCGCGGTTCAGCTTCAAACAGGACGATACCAATCGGCTTATGCTCATCCAGATCATAGAGCTGGCGCCCGAACGCAAACACCGGTCTGGTTTCCACCTGGTCAATGACAGAGTGAGGATAAACGCCCAGCCATGCGATTTTGCCCGCTGACTTTCGAATTTCCTTATACCATTCAGTGTGTTCGTAATCGGTATCAATAACATTCATATAATTACCGTAGTTGTATACCTTGCCTGTGTCTGTGATGACATGAATGCCTATCAGGTCCTCCCGCGAATAATAGATAGCTCCCAGAATATTGGTAATTGTACGTTCATTGATGTAATTGACGGCGGGTAAATCACCGGTATCCGTCGTTAGCAGACGAACCAAATCCATATTGTTGCTGATCGATTTGGACAGACTGTTATAGCTGCTGAGCAGCAATTCGAACAGTCCTGCCGTTTGGGAAACATTTTTACGAGCCAGCTCGCTGACCTTATCATGGAACTGTACTGTAGTACGGTTATAAAATAACAAACTGATCGCCAGCACAATACCAGACATGCTCAACAGGAATAGAATAAACAAGCGGTGGTGAATAGACTGAAAACGGCGCATCATACCTCCGTGCGCTCCTTTCGAATCGCTCGCCTACCCTTTAACCGCCCCCGCTACCATGCCCTTGGTAATCTTTTCGGACAGGACAAAATAAATAATAATGACCGGTAAGGCCCCCATGACCAGAAAAGCGCCAATATTGCCGTAATTCACAGAATACTGACTGACGAATGTATAGACGCCGAAAGGGAGTGTTTTGAGCTTCTCTGACGAGATAAAGGTGGCAGCCATAATGTATTCATTCCAGATATTAATAAAGGTCAAAATACACACCGTCATCATCGGCGGAATCGAGATGGGTAAGATCACACTGCGAAAAATACGATAAATGCTCGCCCCATCAATGTAAGCGGATTCTTCAATCTCGTGGGGAATGGACCGCATAAAGCCGGACAGGATGAAAACCGCAATCGGTGTCTGAAAAGCAATGTAGGGTAAAATTAGCGAGAAATACGTATTGAGAATGTTGATGTTTTTGAACATCACCATCAGCGGCAGCAGCGTTGCCTGCATCGGAATCATCATTCCGATCAGAAACAAGGTCAGCACAGCAGCCCCAAAGCGCCAGCGGAAACGCGTAATCGCATAAGCAGTCATCGAGCTTAACAAAATGACGAATAGCATCGTAACTCCAGTCACCAGCACACTGTTTCCCAAATAGCGCAAGTAGCTCCCTGATTCATAAGCTTCCTGATAGTTGTGCCACTGGGGCACTTTAGGGAGTGCAAAGAAGCTTGCGCTCAAAATCTCTTCATTCGTCTTCAACGAATAGGTCAGCAGCCAGAAGAGTGGGTACAGCTGCGTGACGATCAAGACCGCCAGCAAGGAAAAGACCAATGTTTTTTTCATGGTGTTCACAGCTTCATCCCCCTTAGCTTACCTTATTTTCGATTCGTTTGAAAACAAAATTTATCACAATTGTAAATGACAAACAGATAATCACGAGAAACGAAGCCAATGCGCTGCCATATCCATATTTCATGGACAAAAAGGACATGTTGTACATATACGTGGACACCGTATCCGTTGCATGAGCAGGCCCTCCACCCGTCATCACCCAGATCAGATCGAACGATTGAAGAGAACCAATAAAGGCCAATACCATTGATATTTTGAAAATAGGCACAATGAGCGGCAGCGTAATATAACGGTCTGCTTTAAAACCCTCAGCTCCATCCATTTTGGCTGCCTCGTACAACTCATTCGGAATATTTTGCACCCCGGTAAACTGAATCAGCAAATGATAGCCAAAATACTGCCACAACGACACAAAATAGAGAGCGTACATGGCAATCTGCGGTTCTGTCAGCCATGAGCGTGTCCAGCCTTCCAGCCCGACCGACATCAAAATACCGTTCAGCATCCCACCCATTGAGGCCGGATTATAGATCGTCTTCCACAGCTGCCCGATAATAACCACCGACAGAATGACTGGCAGAAAATACATCGTAACCAGTGTATTCGCCTTACGCACATAGCGATTAAGCAAAATAGCCAGCAGCAGACAGAACGGAATTTCCAGCATGGAAAACACAGCGAACATCATCGTCCGCTTCACAGACGGCCAGAACACCGGATCGGCTGTAAATATTCGCTCGAAATTCGCCAGCCCTACAAACTTCGCCTCAGATATTCCGTTCCAATCCAGTAGTCCACAGTACACCGACACCAGAATCGGAACAAACACCATACAGGTGTACAGCAGCAGGCAGGGCAGCACGAAAACGGCAATGGTGCGTGCCGGCACCTTCAGTACATTCATGCTCCAATCTCCTTTGTGTTTTTTCTGAACTTCTACTAAGGATTCGCAGCTCATGGTTATCCCAAATCAGGGAAGGAACTAATGCGCCCCTCCCCTGTTAAGCTACAACTTCAGGATTTTGCAAAATTCGATTCCAGTCGCTCCAAAGTGCAATATATAGACGAACTAGGCCATTTCGATCTATATATTGTTCGTTGGAAATCGCTTATTGGATTTTTGCAGAATCCTCACTTATTTATTCGCTTCAAAAGCGCTCTGGTGCTCCTTGGCAACTTGTGCAGAGTCTTCTTTTTGCACGAATAGGTTTTGAATACTGCTCAGATGCGCCTGCGCGATAGCCGGATTCATCGTATTATCAAATGCGAGGTCGCCGCCCTTCACATTTTTGAACAGCTCATTGAGGTTAATCGCCAGCTCGGAGTAGCCCGCTTCCTTCAGATCACCTTTCATTTTCTGGCCGCTGCCAATCGCATTTTTCAGATCAAACTGGATCTTGGGCATCTCTGTAATAAAATAGTGCAGAAAATCCTTTGTCTCCTGCAAATGCTCACTATTCGCCGATACTGCAAACGCACTGCCCGGCGCAATCACATACTCATTCACATCTCCCTTGCCATTCACCGTAGGAAATTGGAACGCGCCCACCTTGCCTGCTACCGAAGAAGCATCAATAGACCCTGTTTCCCATGTGCCCATGATATACATCGCAGCTTTTCCTGTTTTAAAAATATTGCCGCCCGCATTATAGTCAATGGATGTAGCTCCATCCGGGAAAGCCCCTGCCTGCACCAGTTCCTGAAATGCATCCACTGCTTCCACAAAGGCCGGATCATTAAACGTCTTTTTGCCGTCCAGCACATCCTTGAGAAAATTCGGCCCTTCATTCGTACGCAGCAAAATATTCATGAAAAGGAGTGATCCGGTCCACGAATCCTTTTCCCCAATCGCAATCGGGGTAATCCCCTTTGCCTTCAGCGCCTTAACCGCCGTTATCAGCTCATCAAAGGTGGTCGGCAGCTTTTGAATTCCCGCCTGCGTGAACAGCTCTTTATTGTAAAACACTACTTCTATATTGTTGCCGTCCGGAAAAGCATAAAGCTTATCATCAAAGCTATAATAATTGAGCAGTCCATCCTGAAATGTATCTTTTAACCCATCTTTATCCGCCACATCGTTCAGAGGAGCCAGCAGCCCTGCATCTACGAAGGGCTTCATCTGTGCGGCCGGGTTTACAATTGTAATATCTGGAACTTCCTTCGCCGCCGCCTGTGTTTTCAGCTTTAGCTTTTGTTGATCTGTATTCAGCGAATCCAGCTCAATTTTGACATTCGGATGATTCTGCTCATATTGACTTACAATTTGCTTTATCATTTTGTATGAAGGAGTGCTAGGATCAGGATTAATGTTCTGGAAGGTGATCGTCACTTCTTTACTCGCAACGTCTCCACCCTTGCTGCCTGAGTTTCCCGGACTTGCGCTCTGTCCGTTATTACAAGCTGTCAGCGTCAATGCCAAGGCGCTCGCCATCAAAATAGCAAACGCTTTCATTTTTGTTCTGCCCATTATCTTTTTCCTCCTCTTGTTGAAGCATTGCGCGAATTGTCTCCCGTCTGTGAACACTCAATGCCCGCTTGTTCTTTTCATTATGTTCTATAGAAAAGAAGTGAACAATGTGTGAACTTAAGGAGAAGAGTTTGTTTTTTCAAGCCCTCATTCGTGCGCTTCAAAACTCATTCATATCATAACTTGCAATTTATCTCGAACACAGGCATAATATGAATAAGCTCATTCTTTGATAATGATTCTCATTATTAAAAGGGAAATATACATGGACTCCAAAGGAGGCAAGACCGCAGTGAAAGAAGCTTTTAGTAGAACCTCCCTGCATATTGATGATTATTTGGATCTTCTCAATCTTGCGGTACAAGTCGGAGATATAAAGTGGCAAAAGGAAATTACACGTAAACTTCAAGCCTTAAGTGTCCTCCAGACAGAACAGGTTGAAATAGATCAATAATCGTCTCCCCAGCTAATTGACCGCTATACAGCGTTGATTAGCCTTTTTATGTTATAAATGTTATAATTTCTCACAAATCCCAAGAGCGATTTTAAATCAGCAATATAAAGATCGAAATGGTTTAGTTCGTCTATATATTGTACTTTTAAGCGTTCAGAATCGAATTATGCAAAATGCTGATGTATAAGTGCAGGTTGTCAGAAGACGTAAATCAAGGCGGGTCCTCAGGGATTCCGCCTTATTTATGTCAGGATTTTGCAAAATTCGATTCCAGTCGCTCCAAGGTACAATATATAGACGAATAAAATCATTTCGATCTATATATTCCTGATTACACGTCGCTTTGTGGATTTTTGTAAAATCCTCATGTTCATATTTTTTAGAGTCGGCAAATTTCATGTGCACATTGGCCGTATGAAGGGCAGCAGCACATCATGCGCAGCACCTTGAGATCATGAATAACTATTTTGCCATCCCGCGTATCAAGCGTCCCCTGCTCCTTCAACGAGCTTAGCATCCGATTCACACTCTCCCGCGTCGCTCCAATCATTTCGCCCAGCTCGGAGTGACTCAGCTTCATATTCAGTAAAACGCCATCCTTCACTGCTACACCGCATGTGTTACTCGCCCGGATTAGCGTAGAGGCCAATGCACCTGTTTTACCATACAGCAGCAAATCCCGAAACCGCGATTGCATAATCCGCTGCTTCATAGCCATCCACTGAATGAATTGAAGCCCCATCGCTCCATTTTTGGACAGAAGCGATTCCAGATCCTGAACACGCACGACGCCCAGCTCACAGGCATCGGCTGTTTCTGCAGTGCAGCTATACTCTTCTCCATCTATCCCGCTGAACTCCCCAATCAAGTCGCCTTGATGCTGAATGGTCAAAATCAATTCTTTTCCATCTTCTGTCGACTTGCGAAGCTTAACATGGCCCGAATGTATATAATATAGCTGCTCCGATTCTTCGCCCTCTCTAAAAAGCGTAATGCCCGCCTTTACCTTTTTCCAGGACATGATATCCTTCAGCAGCCCAAAATGTTCCTCAGTCAAAAAAAGCTGAATTCCCGTGCGTTCCACTTCATCCCCAAACCGTTCCGTACAAGTGGCTTGCATGTTAGTGTCCTCCTCGTGTTTACCTGATATCTATATCATAATGTTTTGACGCATCAGTTGTTATCAGGAGAACACCTGATTTTACACCTTCCTACTCCCTGATTCGCTGTGATAAATATCACTCCTCCCATCAAGCGGAGCCTAATTTATCGGCTTCCCTCCTACTTCTTGCCCCGCATGTTCAAAAGTCAGTGTTTCCTGCACCTATAGATCAGGGGGTTCCCTGACTTACTTTTGTAACTGCCGGGACTACAATAAGTTAGAGCTACAGTTTTGTTACGAAAAAGGATGTGTCTTCTATGCTAGAAATAACGGATGAAATGCGCAAAACACTGGATCAGTTGAGAGATCGTATCTATGGGGATCTCACAGCACTTGCGCTCATATCCAAGCCGGGCGGCAGGTTGCAATGGTATTATGCCTCTGGCAGCCGTAGCGAACGCTATCGGCGCATTTCTTTTAAGGTAGGACATGGTATTGCCGGGATGGCTGTTCGTCTGGGACGTACCGTGACCGTAAGTGCTATGCTCTCCGGCAGCATCCGTTTACGTCAGGAATGTGCGCTGATGCTGGCGGAGCAGCTTCACTCTGCTGTGGCTATTCCCTTTTCCAGCACAGGGGATCTGCCGAACGGTGTATTGCTTCTCGGTAATCGTGATGTGAGAGTGTTCACCGATTCCGACGTCGCAGGGGCCACACAAGTCGCCGAGCAGCTTGGTCAGCTATGTGCCCACACTCTTACTCTATAAGATTAATGGCATTTTTATAGAAAATGAAACGGATATATATTACGAAATATAATTATATCTAACTGTCTATGTTGATTGGAATCCCTTAAATTTGCTATGATGATGACAAAACGTACGGTTCTACCGTTCGAGGGGATGACAAATTGATTCGTATACTTGTAGTGGATGATCATGTTGTCGTACGTTCCGGCCTCATGGCCCTATTGGACGGCAAACACGGTATTAAGGTGGTAGGAGATGCAGCGGACGGGGATGAAGCGATTCGCAAGGCGATAGAGTTACAGCCCCATGTCGTACTCATGGATTTTAGTATGCCGCCTGGCAAAGACGGTCTTACGGCAACCACTGAATTGAAAAAACAGTTGCCCGATACGGAAGTCCTTATTTTAACGATGCATGACGATGAAGAATATCTGTTCCGGGCCATTCAGGCCGGAGCTTCCGGATATATTTTGAAAAGCGCACCTCACGAGGAATTACTTGCTGCCATTCAGTCTGTGGCCGAAGGTAGCGCCTATCTGTACCCGAATGCGACCAAACGGCTAATGAGTGAATATCTGGATAAGATCAAAAAGGAAGGCATAGCCGGCCCGTATGAGTCCCTTTCTGAACGTGAAAAGGAAATCCTTTCGTGGGTAGCCAAGGGATATGCAAACAAGGAAATTGCCGAGCGTCTGGTGATCAGCGTCAAAACCGTTGAGTCCCACAAAAGTAACCTGATGGAGAAGCTTAACCTGAAAACACGGCCCGAGCTGGTCAAATTTGCACTAAAAAAGGGGCTGCTGCATTATGAATGAACCTTCTAATCCTTTGCTCCAGCATGCTTTTGGCGAGTCAGCCGATAAGCTGCTGGATAATTTGGAAGCGCATATACCGGAATCCCCTTTTCTCCATGCACTGCGTAACTCACTTCACCAGCTATCTAATCTGAAATTTGCGTTGGATACGTCCTCTATCGTTGCTTTGACCGATCACCGGGGCATTATTCAGTACGTCAACGACAAGTTCTGCGAGATTTCGCAATACAGTCGTGAAGAGCTGATCGGTCGGGATCATCGCCTCATTAATTCGGGCTATCATCCCCCTGCCTTTATGAAAAACCTGTGGACCACAATTCGTTCAGGCGAGGTATGGCAGGGAGAGATACGTAATCGAGCCAAAGACAACACCTACTATTGGGTGAATACCACCATCGTTCCGTTCATGGACGAAGAAGGTAAGCCCTATCAGTATTTGGCGATCCGTAATGAGGTAACCAAACTAAAAAAAGTAGAGGCTGAGCTTCAGACGATGATGACGCAAGTGATGCAAATACAGGAGGAAGAGCGCAAGCGTTTCTCAAGAGAGCTTCACGATGGAATTGGGCAAAGCTTGTTTGCGCTGATTATTCAACTGGATAGCCAGCTTGCTGAACAGCCTAGTCCTGCTCTGGAAAAGCTGCGTTCACAGGTGACTGACATTATTAAGGATGTCCGCGGACTGGCGTGGGAACTTCGCCCCTCAGTTCTGGATGATTTGGGCGTCGTACCAGCCATACGGACCTATATTGAAAACTATTGTTCTCATTATGGAATTGAGGTACATTTTCAATGTAATTTGCGTAAACGCCTTGATATCCGAAAGGAAATAGCGATTTATCGGATTGTACAGGAAGCCTTGACGAATGTAGCCAAATATGCGGACGTAGCTGAGGCACATGTCGACGTAGAGGATCAGGGTGAGGTCATACAAGTGACCATTTGGGATGAGGGTATCGGATTCTCTGAGCAATCTCAAGGGGAAGGAGTGGGACTGTTCAGCATGGAGGAACGAGCCAGGGGCGTAGGAGGATGGATTAGCTTAACCTCTGCACCGGAACACGGGACCTCCATCCAACTGACCATTCCTGTGTAAAGATATAGCCGCATAAACAAAAAAAAGAGAGAGCGCTGTCCCCAGACAGGCTCTCTTTATTTATAAGGTGTCACCACTGAGGCAACAAGAATCCGCTATAGCAAAAAGCGGGTGATGGGAATCGAACCCACGCTATCAGCTTGGAAGGCTGAAGTTCTACCATTGAACTACACCCGCAAATCAGTATCGGGATGACACGATTTGAACATGCGACCCCCTGGTCCCAAACCAGGTGCTCTACCAAGCTGAGCTACATCCCGATATTATACATTTTTAAGAAAATGGCGCGCCCTGAGAGATTCGAACTCCCGGCCTTTTGATTCGTAGTCAAACGCTCTATCCAGCTGAGCTAAGGGCGCAAAATGTAATCCATAATGAGCAGTAAAGGCGCCACCCAGATTTGAACTGGGGAGTGAAGCTTTTGCAGAGCTTTGCCTTACCACTTGGCTATGGCGCCGAATGGATAATGGAGCGGACGACGGGAATCGAACCCGCGACCCTCGCCTTGGCAAGGCGATGCTCTACCGCTGAGCCACGTCCGCAAAATATGGTGCGGTCGAGAGGACTCGAACCTCCACGGGGGTTAGCCCACACGGACCTGAACCGTGCGCGTCTGCCAATTCCGCCACGACCGCAAAATAAATATAAATGGTGAGCCATGAAGGATTCGAACCTTCGACACCCTGATTAAAAGTCAGGTGCTCTACCAGCTGAGCTAATGGCTCTTAATGGCTGGGGATATAGGATTTGAACCTATGCATGACGGAGTCAAAGTCCGTTGCCTTACCGCTTGGCTAATCCCCATTAAATGAAAATAAAGGGCGGCCGATGGGGCTTGAACCCACGAATGCCGGAGTCACAGTCCGGTGCGTTAACCACTTCGCCACGACCGCCATAATGATTATGAAAAGACTGGTGGAGGATGATGGATTCGAACCACCGAACCCGTAAGGGAGCAGATTTACAGTCTGATGCGTTTGGCCACTTCGCTAATCCTCCAAAATGGTGCCGGCGAGAGGACTTGAACCCCCAACCTACTGATTACAAGTCAGTTGCTCTACCAGTTGAGCTACACCGGCACATTACTCATTCCCACTTGAAAGGTGGCTCGGGACGGAATCGAACCGCCGACACGAGGATTTTCAGTCCTCTGCTCTACCGACTGAGCTACCGAGCCATATGTTGTTTTATAGCTGCAATATACAAACCCACATTATATGTATAATACACAAAAATGCCAGTTATATATTTCATAAAATGGCGGAACTGACGGGATTCGAACCCGCGATCTCCTGCGTGACAGGCAGGCATGTTAGGCCTCTACACCACAGTTCCATAGATAATCCTAAGGAAAATCAATTGCGGGGACAGGATTTGAACCTGTGACCTTCGGGTTATGAGCCCGACGAGCTACCGAACTGCTCCACCCCGCGACATTAAAAGGGAATACTTGTATAACATAAATGGTGGAGGCTGAGGGGTTCGAACCCCCGACCCTCTGCTTGTAAGGCAGATGCTCTCCCAGCTGAGCTAAGCCTCCATACTATGACCCGTAGGGGAATCGAACCCCTGTTACCTCCGTGAAAGGGAGGTGTCTTAACCGCTTGACCAACGGGCCTTACAAAAGAATCCTTGAAATTTTCAAACTTTATGACGGAGAGAAAGAGATTCAAACCCTCGCACCACTTTCGCAGTCTAACCCCTTAGCAAAGAGTCCCCTTATAGCCACTTGGGTATCTCTCCAACAAGCAACATATGGATTAAACCCTACCTAACTGGAATAGACTGTAGTCCTCAACCAGCTACGCCGCCTTATATATAAAATTGGAAAATATTCAAGATTTGGCTCCCCGAACAGGACTCGAACCTGTGACAACTCGATTAACAGTCGAGTGCTCTACCAACTGAGCTATCAGGGAATATTGGTGGAGCCAAGCGGGATCGAACCGCTGACCTCCTGCGTGCAAGGCAGGCGCTCTCCCAGCTGAGCTATAGCCCCAGTCATTTTGTGTTAATCAAGAAGTGGTGGGCCTTAGTGGACTCGAACCACCGACCTCACCCTTATCAGGGGTGCGCTCTAACCAGCTGAGCTAAAGGCCCTAATATGTATGTCTTCATTATCCTCTAAAGGGACATT
>NZ_JTHP01000044.1 GCF_000943545.1 Paenibacillus terrae | reverse complement strand
TTCCTCATTTTTTTGAGGAGTCTGTCTCTTTTTTTCGGTATAATTGAAGTATCTTATCCAAGGTTGGTGATCCCTGTGCTCCCGAAACAGCAGAGCTTTTTGTTGAGTCCGTATACAGAACTTTACGATGTACTCATCCCCAAAGATCATATGTTGCGGAGAATGGACGAACTGGTGGACTTTAGCTTTGTGTATGAGGAACTGCATGACAACTATTGTCATGACAACGGACGTACAGCTGTAGATCCGGTTCGGATGTTTAAATATTTGCTACTCAAGTCCATCTTTGACTTGTCTGACATCGACCTGGTTGAGCGCTCAAAAACGGATTTGTCATTCAAGTTTTTTCTGCATATGGCTCCAGAAGAAGCTGTCATTGATCCCAGTCTACTCACCAAGTTTCGCAAATTACGGCTCAAAGGTATGAAGTTGTTAGATTTGCTCATCGGCAAAACGGTGGAAATCGCCATCGAAAAAGGCGTTATTCACAGTAAATCTATTATTGTGGACGCAACTCATACCCAAGCCCGCTACACTCAAAAAACACCGCAAGCCGTGCTACGGGAACGTTCCAAGCGTCTCAGAAAGGCCATCTACACGCTGGATGAATCCATGAAAAGTAAGTTTCCCGCCAAACCCGCCACGGATGTCCTAGAAGATGAAATCCAGTATAGCCAGCAACTGGTCGCTGTGATTGAACAGGATGGGCGATTTACCGGACTGCCGAAGGTTACAGAACCGTTGAATTTATTGAAAGAAACCGTCACCGACGATGTGGAGCATCTGCAAACGTCTGCGGATCCCGATGCCAAAATGGGTCACAAAAGTGTGGACTTCTCGTTTTTTGGTTACAAAACCCACATCGCTATGAGTGAAGAGTGAATCATAACAGCGGCAACAATTACCACCGGGGAAAAACACGACGGCAAGCAACTCCAAACCTTGATTGAAAAAAGTAAGGCGGTAGGAATGAAAGTGGAAACGGTGATTGGAGATGCAGCCTATTCAGAAAAAGATAACCTCGCCTACAGTGCACAAGAAAACATCCAACTGGTCGCAAAACTACATCCTTTGATTACTCAGGGAAACCGAAAGAAGGAAGACGAATTTGAGTTCAAGATGCAGGGATGTATGTGTGCAAGGCTGGTGATCTGGCAACTCGCCGGGCGCGGCAGGGGAAAAAAGGCCGAGGAGAAAACCAAACCGACACCTATTACTTTGACGTAGAAACATGCAAGCGATGCCTTCTTCGGGAAGGCTGCTACAAGGACGGGGCAAAAAGCAAGACGTATTCTGTAAGTATAAAAAGCGACGAACATCTGGCTCAAGCCGTATTTCAGGAGAGTGAGGTCTTTAAGACCAAGGCCAAAGAGCGATACAAAATTGAAGCCAAGAACAGTGAACTCAAGCACAGACACGGGTATGATGTGGCATCCTCCTCGGGTCTGATTGGCATGGAAATGCAAGGAGCGATGGCGATTTTCGCGGTGAATCTGAAGCGGATCTTGAAGTTGATGAGCTAAAAAGAGGAGCACTCGTAGACATGAGGAAGCAAAAAAAGACGACATCTCATTCAAAAACAAAGGAATGAATGTCGTCTTTTTAATGGATTCTCTTTCAGCTATCTGTAAGAACCATGTTTTTCAGTGGCCTCTCCGTAGAGGAGGGCCTTTTTTTTGCAAGTTATCATTCACTGATAATCTTATACATTCAACCTTCAAGCCTAAAAAAGATCCAATTTAATCAGTCTGTGTTAGCTATATATATTTTGCTTCCTCCCTCACAATTGAATCGAAAAAAACCCGTAACATCAAGGTTTTGAGCCTCCATCAATACATATCAGGAAGATATAAAAGAGACTCAAATAAAGCATTAAGACGTTTAAGGTGTATGAAAAAATCGTAACCGTCAACCTATATAATATTGTCTGCTTTTCCTATTTGTTGGTTTACATTTTAGTTAGTGCCATTAATTCTCAGTAGATCCCAGTAATTCTTATGGACCTGGCATTGTGAAATACAAAAGATTTTTCTTCTTAATCCTCCCAGTTTTACAATAGTTAATCTTATAAGAATGATGGGTCTTAGACGCCTATTCACTGAGAATACGCGTCATGAATTAGTTTAGCTCTTCCAGATAGATAATCGTCCTAAAAGCCTTACATATCAAGGGTTTTGACCTCCCTCTTAATTAAAAGGGGAGAACTCAAAAGGAATGTTTTGAATCAACACGACGTTTTAGTGTATGATAAAAAGCGTTAACGTCCAACAGTCGAAGAGGGGAAGTTTAATGTCATTAATTGATAATTCACAACAGAAAATAATCATGCTAAATCAGAAGAAAGAAGAGATACTCGCTTTAAAACATGAATTGCCTGATGCCCCGTATCATATATTCAGTATCAACGCGATGATTCGCGATGCAGAATTACGTTATGAGAAGCTCAAGACCAGCTATTCGCCATTAAAATGTACCCAATGTCTAGGACCAATTAAGGAGAGCGACCATTCTGTGACCTTTGGACATCACAACATATGTTACCGGTGTCTCAAAACAATCTCCCAAGTGATGAATACTAAAGAAATGGAAGAGCGCAGATCCATGAAAGTTGGAACAGTAAAGACCGATTGCAACAAAATACTTCATTCTCTAAAAGACACCTCACTCATACGCAAGTCAGGTAAATGTTGGCTTGTTCATGAAGTACTGCTAGAACTCTTTTATGATGCCGGCCGCAGTAAAAACCATTTTGAATTAACATGGATCGAAGAGATGGAGAAACATCTGCAATTACTTCAAACACAGCATAGAATAATTAGTGATATAAAGGATTCTCTAGTTGGCGCTACTTGGCAGATGTTTAGCTTAGATGCACAAATAAGAGACTATGAGAACCGATTAAGTATAATTAAAGGCGGTACACATCCGTTTCGATGCAGTCAATGCAATGGATGGATTAAAGAGCCGGGGCTCCCTATATTATTGGGACACTTTACGTTATGCAAGAGATGTAAACATACAATTGAACAAGTAATCACAACTAGTGAAGCTGAGACTCGTCACGCCCTTACACCCGGTCAAATCAGGAAAGACATCCACCGAGATCAATTAGGTAGATATATGGAGATGGGCCTCCTGAGGCAATCAGGATCGATCTGGTTACTACATGAATCCGTCATTCAACATCACTACTTCAAAGAGGAAAAAACACCTCCTGTTGTGACAGCTATACCTCAATCATTACTTGATCGATCTGCCGCTGTATTCCATCAGAGTCAAGAAGAAAGAAAATAGTAGCTTTTTTCATATCATAGATTCATGTCATAAACGATTCCTATACTTAACCCTTAACTAGGTACCGTGTTTAACTTGAAGAACAAATACCTTCATACATGAGGGATGAAATATAGGCATTTATGTTACGACGTTCGCGGATACAAACTCTCATCTAATCATGAGAACTATAATCGATACCGGGTTCCAGCTCCTAAGATCCAAGTTGAATAGCGTAGGAATATTTGCGATGACAACCTAAGTCATAAAAGCAGCTCCCCCTTTATACCTGCAGGAGGAGCTGCTTTTATTTCCATCCATCCGTTAAAAAGTGAGTATTAGCTCAATAAGGGGTATGTTATAATTTATTTATCACCATTTTACTTAATCCATTATTCTGAAGCTCTTTTATTTCATCACCGTTTGTAAATTTCCTTGACTTGTGAAGAATGAACTGCCGCTGTTGTCGATTAATTTCAATTTCAATACGATGGTTGTAAATGACTGTTTTGTACACTTCACCTTCACGATTCCATTTAGTTAGGTCAAGTAGTCCATTAATGGCGCAGATCATAAGACCTGTGAACCCCTTACATACATCCTCGTCATCAAACAAACTAAATATCCGCCTAGTCCGAATAATACAATCAAAGTTTGTCTTTTCTTTAATAGCTGTAGTGAACTCATTTTGATATTGGCCAATCGTTTTTTTCTCCGTAAGCATAAGCTGATCAGTAAAATAATTATGAAGTGCATACATGGTAGCTAAATGAGGAACTCTTGTAATTATTTTTATGATCTGATTAATTTGTTCTCCAATCTCTACTGAGAGCAAATATAGATCAAGTCTTCCCTTAAGAGCATACATTCGTCTTTCGATTTTCGTCACCCAAAGAACTTCATAAATTTCTTCCTCAACATTTCTTTCTACGTCAAAGTTTTTAAGAGCAGATGATAAGGTTCGGACTGTTTGTTTAGACTTATAATATTTATATACATAAGACGTTTCAGAATCGCCTTCATCAGAACATTCTGAAAGAATGATCTCCTGTAATGCAGCAATTAAGAAGGTCATGGTTAGCGAATGAGAATAGGCACTAACTCGCTGCTTATTAAAAATCGTTAGCAATGTTTCAACTCTCTCTAGTTTCCGCTTAATAAAGATCAGCTCTGATTTTGTAATCTCTTTTCTACCATATGCCAACTGTGTAATCCTCTCCAGATTAACCTCGGCATATCCCTTCAAATCATCAATTAAGCCATCCTCATAAGGAAGTGGTTTCGTACCATTACCAATTAGGAGTTTTTGAGTGTGAGAAGAGTGGCAAATATGTGATATAGCCTTTCGCATATCTTCTAATCTCGTCGTTTTGTCCAATTGATGAACTTTCAGATAGAACGCATCCATCAAGTTGGACTCATACTCTATAGAACTGTCATCCACTCTAACCATATCAAGCACCTCTCGAAGGTGTTTCAATATATTTTCGAGTTCACTTCTACTATCCGATGTAGAAATATCCCGATTGACCAGATGAATAACATTGAAGTGTCCATAGTTCCAGCTATTAATGATATTGCTCGTATTTTTTGCCACTTCAATAGCAAAAGAATCATCTACTTCTTTTCGTACTTCAAACTTTAATTCCGTCAGGATTCTGCCGTAAGGAGTTTCTCTACCCTCTAGCCGCTGATCTTGGTTGACCATGGAAGGCACGGAGAGAACCGCTAGGAGATTTACCTTCTCTGGATTCTTTGGAGACTTCTCGTACCAATAAAGCAGATTCAAAAGCTTCAGTTTCTCATAATCTTGTTCTGGTCCAAACCTATCCAGATTAAAGTTCAAAGCCTCTTTCAGTTTTGATTTGATACTGCTTTTTTCACCAACGATTTTCTGCCTTACAACTTCATCATCTGCTAATTCCTCATTAGCTATCTCCTTATACAACATAGAATGGGTTAGTATTTGAGGCTTATCGCTTACCCCCATGTCAAATATGCTTCGCTTATGCTTGTTTCTCTGTTCTTCAGACAACCATTTTTTCCAGATGTAGTAGTCCACAGTGGTAAGCCCCAAATCTGTCACGAGCATATATGTGTGTTTGAAAGGTGCATACGCTGGATCATGTATGAAGCTAGGACTGTCTGGATCAAGCCCCGCTTCCTTCAGAAGTTCTTTTATCATTTTGTTTAGATGTCGCTCCATAGATTCTAACCCCGCTTCCTTTCATTTTGAGTTATAATTGCTTTCCTAAGTACCTATTATAGAGTCCAAATATAGCTCAGCTTGTGAGAAAATAATCTATAATTTCAAGCAGATCCGCAATAGGCAATCTAGTCGCCATTACCTAAATAGAGAGAATAATGGGTTTCATCCATCATTCTTATACATTTAAGTGACTTTCCTATGTATTATGGTCGTATTTTCGATCATAACCCATGGATTTATATGATTTATCATTTCTCGACAAGCTATCAGGCCTATAAACTCAATATCTAAGAGAGGAATCCCTCTCTACGTTCACCATTACCGTATAGGAGAGGGGAAGATGCGCCTCTTCATGATCCTGCTTTAAGGTAGGCAAAATGCAGAGAGTCACTCTTTAAGATGACTTTCTCAATTTAATACACGTGTGCTTTACTCGGAAAATATAACATTGCAACCATCCCTATCTAGGAGTGATTAATGTGATCACCACAAAGGGCCAAAAAATAGATGTTACAAAAGGGAGGATTTTGAGGAAATCGCGATTGGACTCACTTGGAAAACTATATCTCCGGATATAGATATCAATGCATCTGCTTTCCTTTTAAATTCTTTGGGCATTTGTAACACGAGACGAGGATATGATCTTTTATAACCAGCAAATAAGCAGGGAACATGCTGTAAGCCATTCTGGTCCCGCAGATGGATCTCTTGAGGTCATTCGGATTTCAGTAAAAAAGATCCCTTTCGATATTGAGAAGATCGCCTTCACACTTACCATTCATGAAGGTGAAACTACAGGACAATCCTTCTCCAATGTCAGTGATGCCTTATGTCGTATATATAATCCTGTGAGCGGAGATGAAGTTGCAAGTTTTAACTTTAGTGAAGAGCTCAATAAAGAGACGGCCATTGTCATAGGGGAACTTTACCTACATAAAGGAGAATGGAAATTTAACGCAGTGGGTAGTGGGTTCAACGGTGGTCTTACTGCACTAGTAAAAAATTTTGGTCTTGAAGTATCTGAAACGACACAAAACGAAATACCTGCTGAAGTCGATAGAGCCCCACTCACAATTCCTGAGGTGGTAACACCAATGAAACTTGAGCTTAAGAAAAAAGAGAGTATCAACATACATAAATCAGAGAAAGTTACAGCCACTCTAGAGTGGGAGACCATGAAGGATTTAGATCTGTATTGTTTTTATGTGACGAAAGACAATGAAGTAGGAAAAATTTATTACCGCAATCTCGGTTCCCCCCATAGTGCTCCGTATATTCAACTTGATGGTGATGCTTTGGCTCATGGCAAAGAAACAATCATTATTCATCAACCAGCAGCCTTACGTTTTGTTATATTTACCGCCTATAGTGCAGTCAGTAATGGTTTCGGCAGCTTTAAATCCATGAAAGTTCGTGCTGTTGTTGATAATCATCAAGGGCAGGTTATCGCAACTCCTCTTCATAAGAGAAACAGCTTTTCGTATTGGGTAGCTATTGCCCATATCGATTTTACTGGACCCAATGAGATGATAGTCAGCCACGTAGAGAAATATTCTCGCAGTATGGTAGAGCACAGTCCACTTCTCTATGATGATGGATCGTTCAAAATGGATGTCGGTTCGAAAGAATTTAAGTAAAACCTTAAGAGCTTGCACCTGTCAGATGTTCGAACGATAATCATTAAAGGAAATTTGATTAGCTTGCCGGATAAATGGCAGGCTTTTTAGTTTAATGTTTTAAGAATGAGCTGGTTTCTCCAAAGAAAGCATCCACCCTCTAAGCGCATTCCCCGATAATTTCTATTTCTTGATAAGATACTTTCTATTATGATAGGATAATTATATTATAATCCGACATCCAGACTCTGGCATGCGCCTGATGAGTCATATTTACTAAAGAAGCGCTATGACAAGCGATTGATCTACCTTAAGGCTAGAAATTTGCCTACAGTACGGTCACTCGTTCCAGAGGCGCTTCTTTTTTTGTTGGTGCTTGTAACTCCACTCAAAGAACAAAAAAGTGTTATAATAGGAGGTAAGTATTACATTATGAATCTTGAAAAAATCATTAAACCTAAGGATGTTTCACAATCTGTAGACGTTATTATTGATGAATTGACTCCTTGTTTAATTCATCGTGAATCTGGGGAAGAATATAAGACGACCTTTGAGCCGTTGCTGAAATCAGATTTGAAAATGCTAACCAAAAAAATGGGTTGGGTGAATTTTGACTGGAAACAGGAGTTTTCTGTTTCAGACCGACAAGTTTATAAACTTTTAATTAAGGGATCAACTGATATCCAAGGCTTAATTAGTTTCCAAATCGCAGAAGGATATATCGACGTTTTCCTTGTCGAAAGTGCACCTTGGAATGTGGGTTCCTCCGATAAAGTCTTTATTGGAGTAGGAGCACATTTATTTGCGATTGCTTGTAAATTTTCTTTTGACTATGGTTTTGATGGGGTGGTTTCCTTCACTTCCAAAACGAAACTAATCGAACATTATCAAGATAAGCTTGGAGCAATCATTATTGGTGGTCACCTTATGGCGATTGAAACTCCCAAAGCCAAAGAGTTAGTTGATATTTATTTCAATGAGGAGGAGTTTTCATGAACAAGAGTAAAAATGATATTGTCCATGTCTTTGAAGAATTATCTGAGGCCGGAAACGGTGTTCTTGCCATCCCTCCACAAAATGCTGAGGAGCGAGAAGAACGAGATCGTCTCATGCAGGAGTACCTGCGTAAAAAGAAAACAACTGTAGGGTTCAACGCTGGAACGATAAAGTAAATTAAATTGAATTAATTTAACAACTTCAGCAAAATTAAAGATAGTGAAAACGATAAAAGTTGCTATGGACGAATAGAGGAACAAAATGAAGGAGTTCATGTAATGGATGCGCGAATAGCCTATCGAATGATGGTTGAACTGAACGGGGTTAAGTATTTGTATGAATCAACCCTGAATGGTTGCTTCCTGTCAGTCTGTGAAAAAGTCGGACTTAATCCAGAAGGCCAAAATCGGATTGAAGTAATTGAAAAGGTTAAGTCTGCTTTACAAGTAACATTACAGGGGTAATATTCTAAATAAAGGTTTGGAAATTTTATTGCCAAACCTTTTTATCCTAATGATAAAGCCATCCCCCGAGAAAATAAAATGTTTTATTTTCATAAATCCTACGATCTACTCATTCATTAATTTTACTCCACTGCAAACGCTTAATGGAAATCATGTATAACGCATTTATTTCAAATGATTAATCAGTTGACACTGAATTCGCCTCATGGCAATTAATCGTTAGAAAAGAATGCGTTTTTTTGTGTTCTTAAATTTTAGGCTATTCGAATTAATGTGTTTAGTTTATCAAAACTAAGTTCCAATGGTGAATTATAAAAAAAGAGGATGGTATCAATGAAGAGGATTTTATTTTTCGTAAAAGATTGGTATGTATTCGGGAAAGACCAAGGGTTCATATTTGCAATTAAATATAAATTAGGAATTGCCAAAGAAGGTAAAGACTTTTATTGATGTTCAGTATGAAAGGAAATTTTCAACATGAAAATCCTAATACTCTTTTTAAGAAACTTTGTGGGGATAGAGGGGATACATAAACCTCTATCCAAATTAATGAAAACATAATTTAATAGGTTAATTGCATCTTGATAACCAAGTAAAGGAAGGATCATATGAACGTAGCTCTAGTCATTGAATCATCTAACCGAACTGGCACTGCCCCTGCTTATCAATTTTACGCAGGAAATAAGAATCGCTGGGTAAAAGCAGCTCTTGAGTACATGAAGGTGATCGAATTCCCTACAGAACATATTTATTTTTTAAGTTTTCATGAACTAAGAATTATTCCTCACGATACAGTCATACAAAATTATCCTATAAACGCTGCTCCTGAAAAAAAAGTTCAAAAACAATTTGCAGAGCGGATCATGGGATTTTTGAAAATTCAATACCCAACAGCAGAAGTCCATATCCATGCAGGGAAATCAATAACCGATTCTCTCACCCCTCTCCTAAAAAATGAAGGTATCCCTTATTCGATTTTTGCAGAAGGAAAACAACTTCTAAAAAAATCTGAATACTATAATGATTTAATTCTACAGGAATGTGCAATGAAGCGAATGCGTGAACTACAAAAGGAGAAAGCAAAGCTCATCGCAATTCCAGAATACTTTACTCCCCAAGAAGCTGAGCATATTGTTACAGAGTATGCAGCTGTCGCTCATAAATATGGAGTAGAGAAGCTTTTTTCAGAGATCCGATCGCTCCTGCGTCAATATAAGCAACAATTCAGGCATGCACAGGCAGTTAAGGAAAATTTCGAACAATCTATTAGTGAAGAAGAACGAAAGGATTTGCAAAGATATTGGGATAATTTGCGTAGTCTATCGGATCTATTTAATTCTCAGATGTCCGAGTTCCATTCTAAAAATGGTCGAGTAATGGCAAGTTTAACTACTTTGCTAATAAAGCAGGGTTACGTCAAAAATACATCAAACCGAATCAGCGAGACAATGTTTCGATTACAAATTGCCTTGATAAAGTCGTAATTATTAAGAGGCTTGCATATTTAAGGGAAAGGTATCTCTCATATAAGAAGTATAGAAGAAATAAAGCGCAACGAAAGGGTGATGCAAAATGCATCAATCCATAATAATAGGGTTTCTCCGATAAAGGTGCGAAGATCACAGGTGGTTAAATACCGACTTAGTACGTCCAATGTGGCGCGTGATCTGCTGACAACCCGTTCGGGAAGAGTAGCATCTAAAGAGATCCTTCTTTAGATAGGACAACAACAGAGTTCCGCCTTGTCCAAGTCAGTTGTTTGATTTGGAAGGTGGAATCCTATGAATACTTTTAACATTGTGAAGCAAATGGATTGTTTAGTAGGTATGAATGCCATGCAAGCAGAGTCAGTCGATCTGATAATAACCTCTCCTCCTTACAATTTGAATAAGTCATATGAGAAAAAGACGGCACTAGAGGCTTATCTATTCTGGCAGCGTGAAATCATACAGGCTTGCGAAAGAGTATTGAAACCCGGGGGAAGTATCGCTTATCAAGTAGGTAGCTATGTAGATGATGGGAAAGTATATCCTCTCGATTGCCTTCTATTCGCTACTTTTATTGAATTTGGATTCACCCCTAGAAACCGAATTGTATGGCACTTTGAAAGTGGCCTGCACTGCAAAAATCGACTGTCTGGCCGTCACGAGACTGTGCTTTGGTTTACCAAAGGTGATAACTACACATTCAACCTTGATTCAATACGTGTGCCCCAAAAATACCCTGGTAAAAAACATTACAAAGGGGACAAAAAGGGGGAACTTTCTGGTAATCCACTCGGTAAGAATCCAGGAGACGTATGGATCATTCCAAATGTAAAACATAATCATCCGGAAAAAACAAACCACGAATGTCAGTTTCCTCTCGACTTGATCCGCCCCATAATAAAGGCTCTAAGTCATCCAAATAACTTAGTACTGGACCCCTTTATGGGATCTGGAACAGTTGCAGTCGCAGCGACCCAGCTAAATCGAAAATATATAGGGTTTGAATTGCTTGAATCCTATATCAAGATCATTTATGAACGCCTCTCTCATGTTAGCAATTGAAAAAGTTCCTTTGTACTCATGATGAAATAGACCACATTATTCCTTCCATAAGACAGTGACCGTTGTCGTATCATGCAAGTGGTACGACAACGGTTTTTCCACTCTTGCCTTGTGCCCACCACGATGATAGGATAATAATACATCTTTAGATTAAAACGACGACTCCGGCATGCGCCATACGAGTCATTGATTCTTGTAAGAAGCACTCTTCTGAGTGAATGATCAGCCTTAGGCTCGAAATCCGCCTATATGTGATCTTTCATTGAGAAGGGTGCTTCTTTTTTTGCACCTTTCACAACCCAAAACCTGCAAAGGAGTGAAGTAATCAGCTCAGGTGTTATTTAATTTAATCAAAAGGAGATAGAATCGAATGAACGTGGAAGTAAAGCGAAAGCTTGTATGGGAGAAAAATATGTCCCAGAGTAATCTTACTTTTAAGGAGCTTATGGAAGGGTTAAATTTATCAGAACTCAACGAAATCGGTCTTTATAAAACCTTAGGAAATGATAGCTCGTACTTGTACATTCCTTACAATAATAATCCCGTCGATAAATGGCTTGGATACATGCTAGTTCACTTAGTCGATGGGATTGCATTTATACCTGTGAGTGAACAGATATCGCCCACAGGTTGTAATGAGTTTGAGCCATCTCTAATTCATCTTCTAACCTCTGAAATTGAGTCCATTCTACTTGACACGCTAAGTTATCTCAAGCACACGTTAAAACAAAACGAGTGAATCACAAAAAAGATTTTTTCAATTATAGGTAATTAATTAAATAACAACACTTACTAAACCAAACAACAATAATAGTTAAAAGGGAGGTCACCCTAAGGGATAGACTTCGCTTTTTTTATGGAGGCCCCAAAAAATGATTGATAACAGTCAATTAAATTTGAACACAACTTCTTGGATAGTTGAAACTCCTATAGGTAAAATCGAGGCACAGCCCGCATCTGATCACAATTATCCTGGTATCTATGTATCCGTTAATGGAACACAACTAGTATTAATAGAATATGATTCCATACATGAACAGCATGCTGTACGTGTATGGAATCACAACGATCCTGACATCGACCCAGAATATACCCAAACAATACCGAAGTTAGTTTGGATAAAAACCGATGATTTTCAGTTTGTAAGGAAAGATTCTGATACCTGCTTCACTGTCATCGATATTAGCGTACTTGATGAAGATGATTATTTCTTACGCTACGTACATGTAGATATTGAAGCACTATCAATAGATGAAATCCTTTCAACCATTCAAACCTATGGCTGGGACTTTACAAATGGTAAACTTGTTGTAATAGGTACAACTACTCCGGCATGTAATGCGGATATCCAAAATCAGCTAATTGCAGAATGTATCGCAGAGCAAACACTTCCAATAGATGCAGATGATACTGCTCGATTTAATTCCCTTAGGGAATTGAATACGTATCTTATTTCACATGGTATTCAGCAACCTATTGAGTAGTATCTTTCGTGAATAAATTTATTTTCCATATATATAATCAGAGACCAGTTCCATTTGAGCCGGTCTCTTTCTTTTCTTACCATATAAGGGGAGATCTCTAGCCCATTAAAAGAATGATCGTGATTGCAGCTACCCTTTATATAATTAAAATTTAATTACGAGGAGAAAACAGATGAAAATAATCAAGGAACTATACGAGACTGAGCTCTGCTTAGATTGTGGGGATCTTGTAATCAAGTTCGCCAAGACACATGGGCAAAATATAATGGAATCGCAAGAAAAATGTCGAAGAAAAACAAATGACGGGAATGATAGCCTTTCCTGCATGTGCTGTGACGATGAAATCGAAGTTTATGACTCTTATTATAAGCTAACTGTGAATGACGATGTTTTAGAATTGATCGCAGACCAAATGGAAAGGAACTTTAGTGGATGTTTATGGTGTCACGAAGTAAGTGATAAATATCTCCCACAAGAAATGTATCATTTAATGTTCCCTCACCTTCAGTGTCAGTGTGGACATGGTCGAGAAGACGATCGTGATAATATGAACCATGGCCGGTTCAATTTATATGATGATATATATACGAAGCGAGAAGTTGCGTGGGGTCATGATTATGAGGAATTCTGTACATTTAGCAAAAAATATGGAGAAACGATTGAAGTTGAGGCGATTAAGGATTTTAAGGCATATCTCAGCCAATACCCAATGCTTGCCTTAAAACATGATGTTGGACAAGCCATATATCGAACCTTGGATAAGCATTTTCAGGCGAAAGACTACTCGGTTATCACCCGTGGAATCGGTAGTTTATATCGCGGCCGCACTCGTAAGCGAGATACAAGTAAACCTCTATCCAAGGCCGATATGTGGGCTCCACCTGTAGGTTTGCCACAACATGGTCGGTATAACTGCATAGGCGTACCAGTACTTTATGCTTGCAACAAGCAGGATGCCATCCCATATGAAATACATCCTACACATGAAGACATCTTGGACATTGGTGTATTCCAGATTCTCAAAGATGAGCTCAAGCTGTTTAAAATCGGTTCATTTGATCCAACCTTCCAAGGATTCTTCAACGAAGAGAACGAAGAGACGAAAGCTCTCAAAGAAGCGTATTTTCTTCCAAATTTTATTGGAACGTGTTGCAGTTTAATTGGGTTTCATGGCGTACAATATGAGGGGGTTCACAGCAACATATATGGGAACGAAAGTGAAGTTGACGATAATACTTACACCAATTTCGCTTTATTTAATATTACCCCTGAAAAAGATATTGAAATAAACAACATACTGAGCTTCACTCCTCAAATTACAACCTCCCTAAAAGAGATTCCTAAAACGATTACGAGAAGTCCAAAATTGTACTTTTAATATGAGACTTATAGCCCTCGCGTTGCTTTTGAAAGAAAGCAGGGGGCTATCTAGGACATTATTTTTTTTATCCTTACCTGTCACTATTTCAAGTATTTACTGAGAATGTAGCGTTTTAGTGCATTAGTAGGTAAAATGAAAAAGTAAACAGTAATAATTTACTATAATTTAAGAGGTGAACTACCACGCATGGCAAAACTAAAAAGCATTAGACATATGCTCAGAAATGAAGTTCATTGGAATCCGTTCAGTGATAATTATGATAGAGAAAAGATAAAGCAAGATTTGAACAAGTACAAAGAAGCTGTGAAGACTAGTGATGGGGAGAGTGACCTAGACGATCAATATGCTTTAACTATCGCGGCAAAAGGCCCGCTATTTCATTCCATCTTCAAGCAGGTATACGACTATATGAGAGATGCCATCGAGGAAACGAAGGCTCACCCAGAGCATATCATGAAGTTTCTTGTCGCAATCGGGAATTCCGATACGATTCGATTAAATAAAGACATGGCTGAGTGTTTAAGCCAATCTGATCCTATTCGATTGGAAGATATGGAGAATATTCAAATTGACTCAGGGGAAGGCAGACCTAAACTCAATGCTGTAGGTGCTTTCGAAATGCAGGTGGATCTTCTTAACACCTTATTGAATTACTTACGATACTTTATGGATAAGAAAGGGCTTCACGATCACTACGACATGAACCAATTAGTGAATATCTCAAGTTATTTATACGCTTCTTCCAACATGTTTTTCACTGTAAAGGATTCGTATGACAGAATTACTTGGGAAGATGGGAGAATTAAAGAGTTTTCTGAAGACGAGCTTCATCTGATGTTCAAAAACGAGCAATATCTAAAGCTACAAAAGGTCGGACAATTTCGCGTTGAGAAGAATGTATTTGCGGCCACTGTGGAATCCTTTCGATTTACGGACAATTCTGTGCTACGAGGAACGCTGAATTCTATGAGAAAGAAAGCATATCTTAAAGAAGTATCTGTGGATCACCGAGGGTTCGTCTCGATACAAATTTCTAAGACTGATGATTTTCCACTAAACGAAGAAATGTTAATTGGTTTATCCGCAATTGTTTCCTTTTATCCACATATTGATTTAGAACCATTGAAAGGGTTGCAAAGACTGACAATCCGAGATGTGATCCTTCTATATAGTGCCTTGCTGACTTTGGCCAAGGCATTGAGAGATCATTTAAGCCAAATAGAGAAAGTTGACTATACGGAACTCAAAAGATTATTTATAAGAATCAAGAAAAAAGAGCTACTTTCCTATTTACAAAAGGTTACCACTTTTTCAAAATCACAAATCGAGTCGTTTCTTTCAATTATCGAAAACGATCTGTACAACATGAACAAAAAAAAGAGAATCAATCTTTGGGCAAGACCATTGGTAAAATCTAGGGAGGTTTATTTTCTACTTTTAGCTAGCCTTCAGGCACCCAATTACTTGCAACTCATAGACGAATGGTTGGAGTCGGCAAATTATTCACTGGATGCGAGGGGATTTGCGCTGGAAAAATTCTTGAAAGAAGAATTACAAAGTTATCTTAAGGACAAGGGTAAGTACGCAGTGATTCCTAATAAACAGAAATTCTATGCAAGTAAGAGAGAATTCGAAGAAATAGATCTTATTGTCTCAATGGAAAAAATGATTCTTATCGCGGAAGTTAAGAACATAAAATATCCAATGGAAGCGAGAGATTATCATAACGGCTATAAACGTTTAAAGCAAGGCGCAGAGCAAATTAAGCGGAAACGTGATTATTTGCTGCGGCATAGCTCGGTTTTCGATTCTGAACTCCGCGGCATCGAAGGGAAGAGCATTCACGCTGTGGTGATCTGCAACTATCCGCATTTTACCGGGATGGAGATTGATGGTGTATCGGTAATCGATTATATGGCGCTTCAGAGTTACTTTGATAAGGGAGAAATTAAAAAGATGAAAGTATTCTTCGAGGGTGAAAATCAGCAATCGAAAGTCTTGGAAAAGAATAGTATGTGGAATAATATGAATGAATTTTACGAACGATTCGAATCGTATTTAAAACTGCCCACCGTAGTCAAGAACCTTCTGGAATTGATCAGAATAAAGGAGAGTCGAATTACGCTCGAGGAGGCAACTGTTCAGATGTCAATGCAAGTTGCAGTAATTAATAACGCGCAATCTATAGACTAACAATAATCCACAAACCGGATATGATACGTCTAAAACAACGGTAGTCTAGGACTAAGTTTCGCGTCCAAGACTGCCGCTGTTTCTATTATTGGAATCAGTCTATTTTTTACTGGTTGTTACATGGATCGACCGCTTCATTGTTTATTAGGCATGAGTTCAAGACCTGGGTTATCTTCCCCCTATCATGACTATTGCATTTCTCTTTGCCATACCTCATTTTTTCAATAATCCAGCAAGCGACCCAACAGGTTAACCTTTCAAACCGTACACCAATGTCTGAGTCCTTGTGGATTGCTGATGGTCATACGCTCCTTCTTCGTGTTCCCAACCGTTCGACTTCGGCTAAATAGACTTTTCCTGCCGATGTTGATGGCGAGCTACCCGGTCCAGATAAGGGGATGCCTACATCCCAATAAAAGCACCGGCAGACCAAAACTCATGAAGTCCTGCCACCGCTGTTTAAAAATCAGAATTTGGTGGCGGTAAATGCTATAATCTTATTTATTGGTACAGATACAACGTGACTGAAAGGAGAAATTACCACGATGAGTGAAAAGAGATCATTGCAGGAAGCCTTTAACGCGACTTCTGTTCAGTTGGCTGGCCACGGCAAAAGACATATCGAAGTTTTGAAAAAGCTTTTGCCGAATTAGAGGGGACTCTTGGCAGCGACATGTATGGAGAGTACAAGGTGATCGGGAATTTCGAGACCGAAATGGCGGAAGTGCTGGGCAAGGAAGCAGCAGTATTTTTCCCAAGCGGCACGATGGCAATGCAAATTGCCCTCAGAATCTGGTGCGACCGCAAAGAAATGAAGACAGTAGCTTATCAGCCTTTGTGCCATCTGGAGATTCATGAGAAGGCGGACTTAAAGAGCTGCACCATATTGTCCCTGTAATGCTTACCGACAAAGACCGCTTAATTACATTAGATGATGTGAAAAATATGGGAACGGAAATAGTCTGCCTCTTGCTAGAATTGCCGCAGCGCGAAATCGGCGGCCAACTGCCAGAGTATTCGGAACTTGAAGCCATTTCAGCCTATTGCCAGGAGCATGGAATCATCATGCATCTAGACGGGGCGAGATTGTTCGAGGTATTACCTTATTACGGCAAAACAGCCGGTGAGATATGTGGATTGTTCGACAGTGTGTATATATCTTTCTATAAGGGCATTGGGGGGATTGTAGGCGCGATACTAGCATAGGGTATTACATTACCGTTAGAGCCGGTCTCGAGCATGTTCCAGGAGCAAGTTAAACAGGTTTTGATCGCAGTTTATGAGCAAGGGGAGCAAAGAAGTTTGTGGCCGAACATGGACGTCTATTACGAAAAAAAACCGATGATGTACTGTTTCTTTATGATGGTGACCAAGCAGGTAATGATGGTGCTCTATCCGCAGGACGGATACTGACTGAAAAGGGTATCAATACGTTAGTTGGAGAATTGCCAAGTGGACAAGATCCTGCTGAGATCATTCATTCTCAAGGGATAGATGCTTTCAAGAAATCTATCAAAATAAGTACATATAAACGATTGGAAATGCGAGATATTCTCTAAAATTATTTACTGGATGAGATAGAGGAATATATTCAGGAAATAAAAAATTTAGATAGTACGTCTATAGGTGATGGATCAGTTCTATGAAAGGTGTGAATCGCAATGGCAGCAGAAAAAAAGAATCCATCCAAAACTTATTCTGTTTCATCGCAGAATACAGTAGCCGAGTCAACTATCGCTCTCCGAAATGTAATCAAGCAAGAACACGACCTTGATGTGGATGTAAAGGTCAGGATTCATGGTTGGCCTATTACACTTCATCTTGCAAAACTGGCCATGAAGGACATGGTGGCGGGTACTGAAGGATGGAAAAGAAACTGTAGAGAGATTCCAGACTATCTGGATAACGGTAAAAATAAAGGGATTCTGAATGTTATTGGTGCAAAAGGAACAGGAGTGAACAAAGGACTGGAGCTGATTATCTTCAAATCAGAAGGGGAAAAGATCCAGCGCCCGCGTGCAATTCCTATGAATCTTGAAAAGTATAGTAAAGAAGCCTATGCGATCATGTCTATTCGTTCGATTATTCGGGAACTTTATGGTGTTGATGCTTCCATAGAGGTGCAGGCTAAAGTGAAAATACCGGAATACTACATGAGACCTTCAAGTAATCCGAACGTCACTATAGAAACTGCAAGGGAGATTTTGTCTTCGGTGGCAATTGGAACAAAGTGGGTGAAACACGAACTGACACGGCAACACACATCCTCCTGGGGTACTTATGATTTAGGTATATCAGGGAACAACGTGAATTTTAGTATTTCTATTGATCTACCGAATAAATCACAGGACTAGGCTTACACTTCCCATAGACATGAGCTGCTGATGGGTATATGGGATACCAAGTAATAAAAAATAAATAATCATGTGCATGGGGGCGGTAAGATATGACCCAATTCTCAGTAGGACTATTTGATCGCTTGTTCGGAAAGAAAACTACGCTTGAATTATCTGATGGTAATGGGGGTATTGTTAAGCGTACCGTAACGGAAAAGTGGTTAGAAACAATGCAGGAACAAGGAAAAATATCGGTTGTTAGAGAATCTGCTTTAGATTCAATAAGTACCGAAATGGCAGTGGGATTCGTCTTTAAGGCGGCTATGGATGATCTTCCTTTGAAGTGGGAAAATATCAAAAGCGAAATAATAGGATACGATGTAATTTTTAAGGATGTCCCTGAAGAATGGGCTCAGTTTGAGTTCATACTTGCTTCGATTGGGCTAGACTTATTAGCAGTATACAACCTTTATTCTAAAGAGCAAGCAATTGAAATACATGAGCAGGTATTAACGATGGTCGGTCAGATGGACGAGATCGGGGAGAACTCGTCAACAGCCGTACATGATTATTATTTAGTGGCATCGGATGCGGTGAGTAACGCAGAAAGCCCTTTGGAATATGTAGCTTCTTTTTTATGTCATAGACTTGATCTTGCAGAAGATATTGGACCAATCGCCTTAACAGGTATTATGGCTGGTATTACACAACTCGCGGGAAAATGGAGATGGATTAAACAAAACTTCACCGTGTCCGCTTAACTATAGGAGGAAGTCAAAATGAACGAGGAATTTAATAAAAAGATGGCTGAGTTACTGATTACTCCAAGAAAATTTGAACTAGGTCCTCCGATGTTCTGGTGCGACATTTGTAAAAAATTCAGACCCATTAATAGTCAACTTAAAATTGGAATACAAGTCTGTAAAGATTGTTCTACCATCATCTCGTTGGAGGAATGAAAGATTGGGGAAAATGAATCTACCAGAAATACATAAACGAACCTTTATAGTGGAAAAAGCCATAGGCGCTTTTGGAATGGAAATAGGCAAGCTGTACGAAGAAAATAAAACGACTTTATACAACATAAGTGAGCCTAGGAATAGATCTTTCTGTAGGATTTGAGAAAAATCGGCTCATAATGGACGAAAAATCGGGCTTTCCTGTCAATACATCACATACAGCCAATTCTCCATCCAGTGTTGTTCCAGGGCTCATTGCAGCTGCTGCGGCTGTTATAACTTCCCCAAAGCGGGATGTAATCTCATTTTTATGACGCGTATACATCCGGATCTGATCCATATGGGGTTGGACTGACCGCGTGGCTGAGAGAAACCGGAGAGTCTTCTTGTTTTTACGAACTCAGTGTCGGCGATCTGTACGGGATCATCTCCAAATCGAAGATTAAAGATGTGATTGAGCTGCTGGATCGGCTGATGAAGGAAGCCTGATAAGACCAGTACCTCCCCTGTATATATGTTCCTATCGACTTTTAACCATCAAATAAGGATGAGCCAATTTTGAAAGTATTCATCAAGGTTTCTCATCCAATAATAAGCTATAGCTTAGAACAGATTATGGTTTTTGAGATACATCAACTATTCCCCAGTTAAAACTCACCTCACAGTTGCTCATATTTTCGATTTCATCACATTTAATTTACAATAAAGCGGATTCCCTGATCTGTGTAGTAAATTAAATAAGGATGATCTCTGCTGTCATACTTGATGAAACCTAGAAATTCTAGCCATAGAGCATCTATAAAGGGATACAGCCAGTTAAAAAATAGTTCTGCTTCTCCTCTATCTTTATACACCGACCTTACAAATAAGAATAAACCTTCATCCGTCCAGTCTTTTTCAAAGATAGAAACCTTTATAGGAGCGCCGACAGGATCATTATATGTACTCAACATGCTTGCCCACCGTTTAGCTTTAAAGAGTGGATGCTCAGGCAAAATTGTAGGCTCTTGCGAACGAAGGGAGGCCATATACTCAAGAACTTCAATAATATTCTTTGGTGTGTCTACTTTTAATTTCAGACGTATATTCAGTTCAGAAAAATCCCCCATAAAAAATCACCTTACAGTCTAATATTTTTTTCAGAATTTGATTTGAAATACTCTTCTTGATATTTCATTCTCATATTTCTTTTATAATAAGAAGATCACGACTATTCAAATTTTAAAATTGCCGCAGAATCTTTTTTAATCTTTTGGATCATAAGCCATTGCATAAAGAACAGAGACTAAAGCACGTACAGCAATAGAGAATGTTAAGAAAATGCGCGATCACCTATCTATCCCAGAGATCCCTCTGTTAATTTAACATATTAGAAAGATAGTCTTCCCATTCCTCTGATGCACGACAAGAAAGGGAGGAAGATCGCATCTATGTCAAAAGTACGAGTTTCAATTACCCCGGCCAGAGTATCTGCGCTTTGATTGGATTTTATATATAGCAATTGAGCGATAGGGATGTCGGCCACCCCTATCGTTCACCTCTATGTTATATGAACTTGCTCTCCTGAAATGGGTGTGATAGGATGAAACTATTGATATTGACGATTTTGACTCCGGCATGCGCCATAAGAGTCAATCATGCAGATAAAAGCGCTCCTCCGAGTGAACGATTAGCCTTAGGGTCGAATTCCACCTTACGTGCGATCGTTTATTGGGAGGGACGTTTTTTTTTGTGCCAATTCACAACCCAATCAAATCTAAGCTAGACAAGGAGAAAGAATATGCCAGAATTTAAAATGATCAGTAGTGAAGGTATCCGCAGACTACACACGAAGGACCTGCTCATAGCAGTAAAAATCACATGTGATTACGATGGCGACCTATTCGCTGATGATCGCCGTCTAATTTCCTGCCTAAACTTCACTCGGGCGGATAACACCCGAAAGCTGCTGGAGTACGGCATCACCTCATACGTGAACCAGCGGAGCCAATGCTGGAACTACCGTTACACGGACCCGACTAAGAATCTCGAAAACTATTACGTAAATCCCTATCATTATCCGTGGGGTGAGGACCATAAGATCGCTTTTACGATCAATGAGTACCCCGAATCCGATCAGGATCACATGTTCACTTCACTTGCTGGCGTTATGGAGTTTGTACGTAATACGGTTGCAGGCTCACCATTTCAGCATGACATGGACGCGGACATTTATGTAAAACTTTTTGGTGCAGACGGGCTTATTGACTTCGCGTATGGGGATTGGAAAAACGAAGGCGAACCTGAGATATTTGCTCTCGTAAAGGAAGGCCTCAAGCCGAAGTATGGGGCCAAACATTATATGCAGAAACGTTATGATAAACTGCAGACAAAATTTGGTGGTTACACATTAATCCCTGCCCCCGCGCAAAGTCCCGGATTGTTCAAGGCTGGTGAAGTCATCGTACTTGAGACTGCCATTAATGGTCTTGACCAAGATGAGCTTTATCTCATCTGTGAAGTTGAAACATCTGGTGAAGAGCCGGAGTTTACGATTCAAGCCCTTAAAGACTATAAGGTCAGTGCGAAGGTGCTAAGCAACATGATAGCAGTTCCGAAGATTGGAGTAAAAAATTGAATACCATCTGACATCTAAAGCATCTCATTTTAAAAGAAAAGGAATGCCAAGTCATATGAGCATTCCTTTTCTCACTTAAGAAGGATACGTTATGACTTAACTAACTTTAGATTAAATAATGTAGCTAAACCTGAAGGAGGGTTATGTATTGAAAAATACAATTGTTAATATATTCGAATATCAAAAACTTATGGGCGCTGTCATTACAGGACATGAAGACGATGCAAGGGAGTTTTTTTCAGAGGCCACACTGGATATTGTGCTCTCCGTCAATGAATTAGGGTATGGAATAAACCCTAATCAACTGTCTAATATGCTTTCGATGTTCGATCCTTCTGAAACCTTATTTCCTTTCTCTTTCGCCATTAGAGATTATATGGTTGTAGGCTTTTTGCAAGAAGATTCGCATACGAAGTATCAGTATTTCACCAACATTCATCTCTTCGACAGCCTATTTGAATTGTTGAGTGAATTTCTAGTCGATCTTGAGGAACTAGGCTTCCCAACAGGTACTCATAGAACGGCAATCGGCCTTCGCATTTCGGTTATTGAAGACTCTCCAACATAACCTATGAACAATACGTATACTCTCTGTCAAAGAGCGTATCTTTTTTAACAGCCATAAATTTGAGTAGTGTAAGTGACGGATTTGTTGGGTTATAATGAATTTAAAAAATTGCACGATGGGGGGAGTATGGGATGTTGAGTAATATAGTAGGATTGGTTATTGCTGCTTGTATTTTTTATATAGCTAAAAATAAAATCAGCGCTCCAAAACGTTCCTGGTTCTTTTTTTTATCAACCTTTGTGGTTCTTGTTAATTTATCCGCATTAGCAATTCGATACTTATCATTAGTATAAAACTTGAAAGGTTGTATTATCCCTTTAAGTAGACACTCTTAAAAACCTGATGTGTTACCATCAGGAAATGAGTGAACTTAGAGGGGTATCCTAACCGATTGAAGCGTCAGTTCCATGCGAATTCTCCGAAGCAAAAGTTAGTCACCGATATTACGTATATCTCGGATAGAACCCGATTTTATTACCTGTCAGCCATCAGGATTTGTTTAACAATGAGATCGTTGCGTGGCAATGATCTGAGCGTAACGATGTGAAGTTGGTGCTGGATACAATTGAGCAGTGGACACGAAAAAGAGACGTGTCAGAAGCCGTGCTCTATTCAGATCAAGGCTTCCAATACACGTCTCGAAGCATTCGGCGTCAAAAGCAGCCTCTCTCGCAAAGCAAACTACCTAGATAACGTATGCATCGAATCCTTTTTTTCTCATCTTAAGACTGAGAAGTTGTACCTTCACCAGTGTAAGTCAGAAGCAGAGATTCATCAAGCCGAAGAGGAATACATCTACTTTTATAACTACCAAAAGTTTCAGGCAAAACGCAAACAGCGCGCACCGATTGAATATCGGTACGTGCTGGCTACATAACTTTTTTCATCTGTCTACTTGACAGAGGTATGACTAAGGGGACCGTTTACATTGGGTTTTGTTTACAAAGAACTGTTGCACAGCTCTTTTTTGATCGATTTCTATTTCTCACTAACCAATTGAACCACAAAACGACTTTTTCCACCGCAAGGCCAAGGCCATACAAGAGTGGGTGAAGTATATCCATGCAGAGAGGGACTATCGGTAATTATTACCCTATAGTCTCTCTTTCCTAATAGCTTGATGCTCTTTCTGAAGCTTTACATGTGGATGTTGCCTATGTTATGGCTTATTATAGATGTAGTAAAGATGAACCATCAAGGATCACAATCTTAGAGGTGTAAATAAAGCCGAAAGGAAGATGACCAAGTTTTTGCTGTGTTAGATTAGTGGTTCTTTTGAATTAATTATTTCCATAGACTATCGAACATCATTATGATATATTGTAAACTTTCCATTATAAAATTAGACTCTGGCACGCGCCGGCGGTCATTTAATCATAAGCGCTCCTTTGAGTGAATGTTCTACCTAAAGGTAGGAATGCATTTCTATGCGAACATTCATTGAGAGGAGCGCTTTTTTGCGTCTTCAAATTCAAATTCTAACATGAGAAGGAGAACATAAGTATGAATGAACAAACAGCGTTGCGAGCTCTAACCCAACTTACAGGCAGAAGTGAGGATCAATTTCTTTTGACTGCAGATCATGGAAATCTGGGCTTGGTATTTACAAAAGAAGGAGAGGATTTTTATGTTCAACTCGAAGCTGAGTTTGCCAAGAATCCCCCAGAAGAAATCGTTGCAGTACAAATTGTAGGTACTTTTGAGGGAATAACCGTGTACTGTGAACAACAGATTCAAGATGTCGATAATAAAAAGCAGCTCGTGGCGAAAGACGAACTGGGATTCTATCGATTGCTGGAATCGTCTGATGGGAAGCTTTTCGACATAGTAGTGGACAAAGTAAAAGCTGAAAGTCGGAAGGCTGCGTGGGACTATTTCAAACTAAAAGGATTGGTTTTTAGTTACCATCCGTTACAAATCCAAGATCCAATAACAAGCAAAATCGAAATCTTTAATCAGAAACTGATGGCGATGGATGCATCAAGTGAAGATTACAAGCTGGTCGATCTTCCTACGGAGTTGTTGCTTACTAAAGAAAAACTTGATGCCTGGAAAAAAGCCGCTGATGCTGGTGCTCTGATTGTAGGTGGGGTTGATTGCCGGTATTTAATCGTTGTGAAGGAAGTTAAACCGATTGAAGGCGGACTAGTAGATCAAACCTATGGCTTTCTGAATATCGATGATGCGGGATGGACACTTTGTGAGCCTTCATTCCCTTCGACCGACGAATTGATTGAATGGTTTGCATTTAATCTTGAGAATCCCATTGTCGAAGTGATCTCCAGTAATCTGGTAGAGTATCTCTTGAGCCCGGATGCAAAGATATTTGTAGAGCTTGCCTAGAAGACCCAGGTTTACTCAATGTCAGAAATAAATGAAATAAAAGGGCTCTTGGAGAAAATCCAGGAGTCTTTTTTATGTACACTTAAAATTCATTTTTAATTAGACTGCAATTAAGAAAACTTAATTTATCATCCACGTAATTAATCTGAAGAAGCGAGACCAAATATTTTTTTAAGTAACACCTTGCTTCTTTCTACCAGGAGAGACCAGCACTTTTCAACTCACTTCTAAAATGATAATATGACCTAAAGATATTATTCAATTTGTCCCAAGCACGCGCTATAGGGATAACGAGTGTTAGGAATACACTTTAACGAGAGTGGACCAATCTGCCATTTACGGTAGCATGCCTTTTTACGGGCTTATAGGTCTTTTGTCGTTAAGGTGTATTTTTTTGCGCCTTATCACAACCCAATACATCACAATAAAAGGAGAGATTTTAACAATGAAAAAGATTTCCCCAGCGACAATTACGAAAGCGCAAGCTGCTGCTTTAGAGGCAGTGAGAAGCAATCCAAACTATTTTAACGATGCAGAAATACTAAATGTACATTCTAAGAACTCAAATGGTTGGAACACTGAATACCAAGCCTTAAATGGGATGGAATACAGACAGCTTAAAAAAACACTGAAATACGGGTATACAACTCACGTTAAAGTAAAACGAATTGTAGTAACTCGTGGCGAAGGACCAAGCTCCGAGTGCCGCATACCCCACAATGCAACAAGCTGGGAGGATGCTGACAAGATTCTAAAACGAATGGCTTTGACAGCCCCAAATTTAGGATACGACAAAACAGATTTCGTAATTCTGTTCACCAATGGTGACGTATACAGCGGGACATATGGTTTAAAACGCGAGGATCGATTTTCAGCAAGTTTGTATGGACATGTTACTGACCATTGCGAATTTTACGGTGGTATTTGTAAGAGACTTCCTAATCATATCAAGGAAGATCAATACCAATCTCTCGTAGGAGAAAATGCTGTCGAATATCTTCTCTTGTTGGATAATGTCATTTATCCAAGCGCAAACCAGGAAGGCCTTGATCCTGAACTTATTCAATCTGTATTGGCTAAGCCAAATACCAGAGAAACTAAACGTTACTTAGGGACGCTTGAAACAAACTTCACGCTTCAAAAGGTAAAGAATGATTTCAACAACACCATGTTCTATGTGTATTCTAATGGGTCGAGACACAATTCTTTTAAGAGTCATGAGGCGCTGAATCGATGGATGGAAAAATTCGGATTAACATTAGGAGAAGAAATCCGAGACTACACTTACCGTATCAACGGAGCTTATCGAGTCACCATGATTCAGGACCGAGAAGGTTATTTACACCTGCCTCAAATCGCTATTCTAATGAATGGAGGAATGGTTCGAGCCTATAAGGATGTTACTCCTGATGTAACCAACATCTATGTTGTTACTAATTACAAAGAGGAGTTCCAGTTCGATTACAATAAACCAAGTGGTCAATGGTATCTACGAAAATTCTTTTGGGACAAATAATTGGACATACTGTGAATAATTTATCAGGTTAAACTAATTTACTATAGAAGAATAGACATAAAGAAAAGCTGATGAGCATTAATAATAAAGAGAAAAGCAGGGTTTCCCCTGCTGTATGTGACTTGCGTTTTTTCTAATTCTAAGTATTAAGAATATCAAATAAATCTTTGGAGGTTTTCAATTATGTCAGTTAAGATGATTAGCAATATTACTTTTAGCAAGGTTTTAAATTCACTTTTCTATAACTACCACCATCGTATAAAGCCATACATGGAGCAATTCCAGGACTACAACAAAATGAAAGGTTTAGTTGAAGAATTACGTTTAGCCAATAAAAAATCATACGCATTAAGATACAAATACAATGAGGAAGTTCAATATTTTGGACTTGTGTATGACTCGAATGAGAAATTCCCCAATAACACCTCTACATTAAAAGCGTTGCAAGCTATCAAATATAATATAGAACTGCCTGAAAACGAATTCGATTACACCTTTATAAATACAGCTATTGAGGTTTTGAAAAATGCCATAATTGAAGATTTAACAGAATGGCAGGAAGCTGAATGGGGCTAAAACAGAAGAATTTAGAATGTTTCCGATAGAAGAAAGAACTCATATGAAATGTAAATCATCGCTTCCAGCTTGAAATCAATTAAGATTTGCTCTGTGTACGAGAGTGGTACATTTCGTACTGTAGATCTTAAACTACAAAAAAGACTATCTGGCCAAATGAACTGTGACCCGTATAGATGGAAACTTTGAAAAAGGTGACCCTCTCGCGGGTCATTTGTGCTTTAATCAAACTATCGAAAACATCGGAGGAACATGTATGAGTAAATCGAGAGGATCGACCAAAATAATTACTGAGCGTGAGATCAAACAATTAGAATTAAAGCCCCATGTACAGAACGTTAACGAGAAAAGTATTACCTATTCAGCTACTTTTAAGCTGGCTGCCGTTCAAGACTACAAGAAAGGCCGAGCTCCGATGGATATTTTTCTGAGCGCAGGCGCAGGATTTGACTTAGATATCATCGGTCGCACTAAGCCGTTGGCGACAAACTTATGCCCTTCATGGGGAATCGGGACTTCTAGAGATGGAGAATGATTTTCTAAAAAAGCTAGAGGCGCTCGAAAAGCAGAAGATTTAGTGGAACTGTTAACTCCTTCCGAGCGCTTTCAAATAAAATATGTATTTGATGAACGTTTTCCAAGTCCAACTCTAGTGCAGCAGTTTTATTCTAGAAATTTCAAGTATCAGGTGCTAACAGGCTTTAATGTCGAAGAGGTTAAACTTCAGGATAAAGAAAAGGCTGCAGTAAAAGTAAATCTTAAATATAAGGATCAGCAAGTCATTCTTCAGTCTCTTACAATGATCAAGAAAGATGGGGAGTGGAAAGTATACATACCACCTCGGAGGAAACAGTAGAAGGGATTCAATAGTTTTACTAACTTATTTATATCCATGCATTCACTATATACTAAAGGAGAATTCTCTGAAACCGTATAGCTTAATTATTACAGATATAATATATTGGGTTTAATCGCTCTTCATAGTGAATGATCCACCTTTGGCCAAAGTTAGGTCTTATGTGCGATTGTTTATTGGGAAGAGCGTTTTTTGTATTTTCACAATCTATTAAATCAGAATGAGAGTCAAGGGTTCTATTAGGTGAAAGTAGTTCATATATTTTAAATTGGAGGTGTTCATTTAAGGCCCTTTAAAACTATTCCTCAACACCATCCGTTAATAATATTTTTTAAAACAATTACTTAAAACAATAAAAGATAAAACCTTTTGTTAATACCTTTTTATAGACTCATTTCCCTAATGAAAATGCTTGATAATACTGGTTTATTTCGACTGTTAAAATGTAGAAAAAGTAAGTAAGGTTCCAAATCCAGAGTCTTTTAACTTCTACGCACAGCCTATAAATCGAATTCCAGAGTCTTAAAAACCTTGCACACTAAAACTATTACGTAATCCCAATTGATATTTTATTTATGAACAGTGTTGAAAAACCTAATCACAAACTGAAAAACGTTATCCACAGATATTTTTAATGAATAACCTATTTTATGTAAGAATGGAACGATGACTATAGGGATTAAGAAGGTTATGGAACTAAGATAACTTTTTTAAAGATGGGGAACGAGAGAGGTAAATCATAAAAACACATGACAAATAGCAGTAGGTATCATAAACAAAAATACCTACTGCTATAATCTGTATGTAATTTGGAAAAGAAAATTTTTGGGCACAACAAATAAACCTTAGAGTTCCTTAAAAATTTCTAGAGTGCCCATTTCCTCTCTTCGGCTTTCCTCTTAGAAAGTAACTTTTCAATCTCTTGCTTAATTTCTAAGATAGGAGCTGGAAGAGACTTTATCCTATAATAATTTTGTATAAACCATTCAGGACTTTGACGAAACCTATTAAGCCAGCAAAGATTTATTCGGCAAAGTTTATCCCATATAATTTGATATTGGAGATTAGCAGCTTGAATCAGTTTTTGATTGACCTCAGATACTTGCTCATTGCTAAAGAGATTGGATTCCGCCAGTTGTTTCTTTTTGCTTATCCCTTCAAGATCCATCGAAAGTTGGACAGCATAATTAAGCTCAGCTGCTTCCATCACCGCACGGAAATAGGCGCTGATTTGGTCTAGCTCATTCTTTTCATCATTAACTACATATTCATCATCTTCTCTATAGATCATTTTAAAGAATCCCTGGGAACGCATTTTATTTTTTTGAATATTGTAGAGAGCAGTGTCAAAAATTTCAGTTGCATATTCGTATCCGAACTTAGCATAATAATCTTCCATAACTTTTGCTATTTGCCAAACTGCTTTGCGGGATAAAAATTCTAAGCAAAAACGGTGCTTTCTGAGCTGTTTTATAACCCAGAGTTCTGCTCCCTCGGAATAGACTTCACCCATCTCCAACCACTCAGGATAAACGTTTAACACTTGAAAGTTTTCATTATAAATTTTCATTTTCAGATACTTCGAGGCTTTCTCCAAAATGTGCAATGCTTCTTTTCGAGTACGGATGTTGAGCAGACCTAACGGACCATAGAGATCGCTAATATACCCCCAACGGAAGTTACCGGGGATATAAACCAGTTCCTTTCCAACGTAATGGAGAACAAAACGCTGGACATTTCGATCTTCACTTAAAAACGAATCGGATAAAAAAAAGATGAAGTTTTTCGCATAGAGACCGTTTTTCTCCGTTTCTTCTTTATCTCGTACAAAGACAAATTGTTTAAAGAATAGTCTTCCATTCTCATCATAATAGACAATTTCTTCATGAGTTAGTTTTTGTAGAAGAACAGAGATTCGATAGCTGGAGGTTCCCAAACGTTTCGCAAGCTCAACCTTTGTGAGGGGGACTTCGCCGCCATAAGCACAGACAGTACCAAGTAACAACTTAAGCTTAAAGAGTAGGCGAGTGTCATTATGTAATGTTCGAGCATCGAACAGCGCGGGGTGATGTTTCATGGGTTGCCACTCCTCCTTTTTTCCAACAAAAAGTGTACAGGAAATAAAGGGGTATGACTTTTACTTTTTGTGATGGCGTGATATACTAAAACCACATCTACAAAGAAGTAAAGCCAAGACCCCGACTCCTCATTATCTAATAAGTGCTGGTCGCCAAACTTACCACTTATTAGATATATAGTTGGGTTCTTTTTTTTGCACTTCATATGTTAGAAAACTTAATTCTATGAAACTTTTAACTACAAAAAAGATTATAACATTGCCGATACCGATTGAAAACAACACAAAAAGTACGAGATTAGCGTAAGAAAATCTAAAAGTAAGATGTGAATGGGGAATTCATGATAAGTACTTTAGTACGAACAAACGGTAATAAAAATGCTGAAACCTTACTTTGAGAGGGAAAATTTTCAATTCCTTAAGTTTTTTTTAAAATTTAAGATCGTTTTGAACGAATATTTCGTAATAAAACTGTAAAAGTACGAATATTTCGTAATAAAATAATTAAAGTACGTGGAAATGGTGAGAAAATTCGTGAATAACCTAAATTCATGAAAGAAAAGAGGTGAAATTTTTTTCAAACAGTACGAGAAAAACGTAATAATTATTTTCTTCTATTCAATTAGTACGAGAAAAACGTAATAAAAATAGTTAGTACGAGGAAAGAGTAATAAAAAATTAGATGGTACGAATAAAAAGTAATAATCCCGTCGCATTTTCTAAGTCCATTTAAATTTAAAATAGTTTTATGAATGGTTAAGGAATGCAAAAGTACATAAATATCGTAATATAAACTCTTCAACTACGTTTTAGAACGAAGATATCGTAATAAAATGGGATTTAGTACGAAGATATCGTAATAAAAATTAACGATAGCTATTATAAATTAAGGTAAGTGATTTATAATATATTTTCTTGCTTAGCTACACCGTTTTAGTCCAAAGGTACTCTTAAGCTAAAAGGAAGGACGAGTAGTCGTATTTTGAGGTTCAAAAGGTCCGACATTCAAAAAAAAACCGAACCAAGAAGAACAATTTCATTCCTCAATTAGCTCGGTTTGTATAGGAAGCGACAGTTGAATAGGTGTATCAACTTGATCAAAGAAGTCATGCATTTCAGTGTTCGTCAGTGGTATAAAGCAGATCTCGAATGAAGAAGGGCTGTGTCGTTTGTAATCAGCAATCAAGATATTAAGAGCTTTAAATTCTTCAAGCGCATCCTGTACCTTTCTCATATTCATTTCTATTTTTCGTTTATCCATTCGTACTTTTCGAGCAAAAAAGTTAAGTGGAAATACGTCTATAAACTTATTCCCTTGAACGTAGCGCTCTAACCGCTCTTTTTGCAACGCATGTACGAGTATCTTGGATATGTTCCCTTTGATTGAGTCCAGACTGTCTCTGTATATCTTTACAGTTTGCTGGTTGATGTACTGCTGGTGAAAATAGGTTCCAATGACAATCTCAGCATAACGCCTGCCATTTGGATTTGAATTAATGACTACGGAATCAAAGATAGACCAATCTGCGGACCCTGGTCGTGCTTTCTCCGACTGTTTTTTGATAACTGCTTGAAAACCAAACGATCTGATTTTTCGTAACCGTTTTTCAATCTCTACATAATTTTTTACCCCTTGAGATTTGTAAGCCCGTGAAACCAATTTGGAAATATCTACAGTAATCGTTCTATCGGTGTAAAAGGATTCATCTTTTTGGGATAGAACGTAGAAAATAATTTCTCGATCTGTTCCATCTAAGGATTTTGTGAGGCTTTTGTCAGCATAAAGCAAATCACCATCCTCAACTTTAATAATCGTCCTAAGAAACTCATTGTCACTAATCTCATAGTCGTCAAAATATGTTTCTTTCTTGGTTATTGCATTAATCTCTTTTTTAATTTTCAATGATGTAGATTTATCAGAGAAGACGACATTTTCGATTAGACCATGCGGCTGTACATCCACAGCGTTGAATAAATCATACTTCTCGATAATATCAGCAACAATAAAATTGAGGTCTGTCTCCAGAGCCTTTCGAATTTGGTTCGTTTTCTTTGAAGATAAATAACGGTAATCAGAGAGAAATGTCGAATTTGTAGATGACCATTCTTTGATTTGTTTCAAACGAAGCTTTGGTAAATCCTGAAGGTCCTTAACGCCTATTAAACGCTCTGACTCGGCAATGATATCTAATTCTGGTGTAGAGACTTTCATTTGTTCCAAAGCTAGCTTCCAAGATGATATCTCGATCGAGACAGGATTGTTCGGAACCTCAGCCAATTCCTCCTGAAACTTTTTAAGCCAATATTTCTTACTTTGCTGCCTTTTTCGATAATTTTTATCCCTTATTTCAACATGATCGGCTAAATGCTGCGTGTCGAATCCAAATGTCTCAATGAGGATGTTCCTGATATATTCAGACAACCAGGTTTCCTTAGAAACACCATCAGATTCCTTGAATAAATACGTAAACATATGATCTACAATAGTTTGAGGGATAGATTCTATTGTTTTGGATAAAGCGAATAAAGATAATTTTACCATATAATCCCCCTTTTCTAAAAAGGTTTTAGTCTAAATATATCATATTTATGCTTGCAGCCGTTAGTTGATTATTGGGAAAGAGCATTTTTAGTTTTAATAGATGAGTTTCAAAGGCAGCTTCAGTAAAAGGGTTATCTAAAAATCCCCTGTTGCTCTATATTTTTAGAATACCTTGTCCTTCCGACAATTCTTATGATAGGATAATAGTATTCGTTATTTATTTTTTGTGGCTCCGGCATGCGCTGTACGAGCCTTCTATTTTAAAAGCGCTTTTCCGAGTGAATGATCCGCCTGTGGCTAGAATTACGCCTTATGTGCGATTGTTTATTGGGAGGAGCGCTTTTTTGCGTCCATTCATAACCCATAAAATCAGAAAGAGAGGATTACTATGAAGTACAACCGGATAAAAATGAATAAATTTTACCACCAGTGTCCAAAGTACACTTTGATTGAGCAGAAGAATATTGTATGTCAGATCCATATCTCGTGAATTGCAGGTTGGATATTGATTTTAGGGAATTACTGACCAAAGTGTGGTCTCCTAGATGTTAATTGGTTCCCAATCATAAGCAGGATCTTAATCACCACTTTTACAGAGGTTTTAAGGTGCTTTTGTATTCTTTGATTCAGATAATTTAACTAAGGAGGATTTCCCATGATTCAACAATTAACAATAGACACTTTTTTGAATACAGAAGCTCCGATCAAACGATTAATTGATCGATGGTTGATGCTTGACTTTTTGGATGGACTAAAGGGCTCAACTGCCTTCATAGAGTACAAGGACGTATTCATGTCATTTCGTATTCCATTTAGGTTCGGAGATTTTCAATTCAGCATAAACAGTGGTACTTCCCCTGAAGGTGATTTTGTTCGGCTCTGTCAGATTCGGGATACGGATTCTGTTCTTACGATTAAGCATCGTCTAACAGGCCTTGTTGAATCTGAAGAGGGGTACCAAGCTATTTACACGAAGATGGACTTCCTACCTAAATCTAAACATATTGTGACCCGTGGATTAACTGGGACGGCTCATTTTCAACTCGGCGATTACAGTATGGTGCAGGCAACAGCAATCCCCACAATGACTGAGCACCCCTCACTTTGGACAGTGATTCGTGAAATGACAGGAAAATCGGTACATCTAATATTGACAACTCCTGACGACTGGTTGCAGGATATCACAAGCCTGCCAATTCATTTGGAGCACATTTCGTTGGAAGGGAACAATCTTTCCCTCATAGGCTCCCAAGGGACTCATTTTCAGATCAGTGGGGTCAGCGGGGTGCGAGTATATAAACGGTATCTTCTCTTTGATGTTTATAACTCAGCTCATGGATACAGCTATTCCTTTTATATGGCCAGTTCACTTGATCTGTATAAGAGATAGATATGAAGAAATCTTGTAAATAGACTTGTAGGGTTTGTTTAGAGACAAATGTAGTTTGTTGCGATTTTTTAAAATGCTTCATAGGTTTGCTTAACTAATTATCTATTAGAAAAGAGGTCATATAATGAGTATACGTTCAACTCTTTACTTTTCGGAGCTTTCACAAGAAAGTTGAAGGTGGAGATATCCCAAACCATGGAACTTCAAGATGGCCATGCATTGTTCTTGGAATAGAGAGTGGCTTGATGATGGATGGCATAGATTTCACTCGTATGTAAAAGCTAGTGATCAGTTTATACCTATATTAACTCTAATCTAATGTCCTCGCTAAAAAAAAGCATCTATAATTCCTTTGTGATAAAATAATGGAGAGAATCTAATAAAAATGTTTATTAATCTTAGAAAAGGAATTGAAGCAATGAATAATATCTATAGAACAGGGGAACAGTTAGAAATTGTTTCTGGTTCAATTTATGAAATCCGTACAATCAAAAAAATTGAATCAAACGGTACCATCATCCTTGAAGATAACTTCCTTTCGAGAAGAACCATTATTCCATCAGATCATTATACAACCAAGGGATATCATGTAGGACACTTAGGTTCAAAAAGCGGGAAGAATATTTCTTTTCGCCATGCTAAATTATAGGAGCAATTATATATGGATAAGAAACTACTCATTCAATTTGAAGTTAAGAAATCTGAGATTATTCATAAACAGACAGAACGAATGATGGGCTGCATACGTACATTATCTCAAATGGAGAGTAAAGGATATAATTCACTCCTTCTCTATATTGATGGCTATAACGATATACCAGACGAATTATATGAAATTCCTGAAGTAAGAATCTGGATGAAGAAGCTTTTCAGAATCGTCCCTCACTTCTTATATTATATTTTTCAAGAAGAAGAAGACTCCTATGGAAGGCTGTTGGCTTGCATCACGGATGTGGAATCAGCTTATCAGGGAGAATGGCTTCCCACTTCGAGCTACAATATTAGGAATGTACCCCGTTATACTTATAAAGTTAATATAAAAAACGAAGATTATTTTAGACTCGAAAAGGCGATGAGAAATCATATTTTAGAGTCTGGTAATCTCGACCATTTCAAATCCTTAGATTTATTTAACAAAGTCCTTGGTATAAAGGAACAAAACTAATTATTGCAACGTGTTTGCTTGCCGGCCAAAAGTAACTGTGCTATCATTTAGAAGTACTTTTACTGCATTCAAGGGCTCTCGCACGCGCCAAAGAGTCATACATTATAAGAAGCACGATTACGTGTCTAATTCACTTTTTCAGGGGCAATATTCCCTAAAGTGGCTAGCATGCAATCGTGCTTCTTTTTGCTATGCAGAATTTTTGTAACTAAAAGCTTTCAATTTTTGTACGACCCTCTGCACAGGGATAATCAACTACCCCTCGTGCAGAGAGAGGGTACAATACTGGAGGCATAAAATGAATAAGGATAAATTGTATAGGATCGAGCGGTTCTCAAAAGAGCAAATTCTTCAATTACATCAAAGTACTACTGATTATGCTTTGGCCATCAAAGGTTTACCTCAATACCATACAGAAGTTTTTGAGAAAAAAGGCTGGTTATTGCCATTTCTCCTGGGTTATGACGACTTATTGTGGGGAAGATGGAATTATTGGCTAGACATTCTCATGAATGGGACCATTGCAGGGAGCGAACCTATACCTAGGATTGAATGGGCTGAAAATGGGACATTCTTGGTGGAGCAAACCAAAAAAATGCTAATTCAATGCTTGGATCACCCTGAAGCCAACATAGATAATTTTGCTGATTGGTTGTTATGGGGACTAGCTGGAACCGATGAGCGATTGATTATTTCCGAGAAATTAAATGAGCACTATTATCAGTTTTTCGATTTGTTTCTTATCCTTGATAACCCTTTTGATTATTTATCCTATCTTCTATCCGAACATTCTGGACATGGTTACAAAAAAGGACTTGGTTACTATCCAACACCATTATCAGTTACCAAATTAATAGTTGAAATAGTTTATGCTGGGGATGATCTTGAAGTTATGAAGAGACAGACAGTTAGCGATCCATGTGTAGGCTGCGGAGCTATGTTACTTCCGGCTTCTAACTACTTTTTAAGAGGTTATGCACAAGATATTTCTGGGATTGCGGTGAAGCTGTGTATCATTCAAATGTATTTCTATGCACCTTGGTATGCTAAACCTGGAAAAGATATTGGAGGATTCGACCATTCAGAACCAGTGAACCTTGTAATCGAACCTTCTGATCCTAATAGCGATAACGGTCAGTATTCATTCGCATTTTGAGTACATCTTCATAGGTTCCCAAAGGAGGAAATACATTTGCGTATTAAGTTAGATCATAGCCAAGGTATAGATAACAAGTCAAAAAATAAAGAAGGACATCAATTACTAAAAAATCACATCGTTTTTTGTAGCGGAGGAAAAGCCAGCTTTGCAGTAGCCGACTTTGTTAAGAAAAAATATCCTGAGGACAATATTTTACTATATTTTACGGACACACTATGGGAAAACCATGATACGTACCGCTTCATCTCAGAAAGCTCGGATAAATTAAAACTCCCCTTGTTAATTCACTGTGCAGGTATTACGCCGATGCAACTGATGTTTGAAAAAAAATTGGTTTTTAACAATATGATTGGTGATTGTTCAAAAATTCTTAAGATGCGTGTAGCATCTGATTTCTTAAAAAAGCAAATTATACCGAAGATTGAGAAATGGAAAAATCATCAAATATTGAAACAAGAAGATTTCATTACAGATGCCACACTCTATTTTGGAATAGGCATTGAAGAACTGCACCGAGAAGAAGCAATTGTAAGGAACTGGAGGCCATTTCATGTTGAAATGCCCCTCATAAATAACTTCATTCCCATAAACAATATACTTAAGGAGCACAACATTATACAACCTGAGTTATATAAGCTTGGCTTTTCTCACAACAATTGTAACGGACGATGCGTTAAAGCTGGACAGGGACATTATAGAAACCTTAAAAAAACTATGCCCGATATATTTCAAAAACATATGGAAGAGGAGTACCACCTTTATATGTGTGTATCGGCATACAGGTATATTCTGGACAATAAAGTACCTGAAGAAGATCAGATTCCAGCACATATGCAGGAGAGTATGCTACAAGAATTAGATGATGCTTATCGTGACTACTTTTACGGTAAATGTGCAAAACCGAAACTTTATATTCACCCCGCAGCAAGCGCTTCAACGAGATACATGAAGATAAAGAAATATAGCTTCATGAAGCGCAAAGGGAAAAATCCAGAAGTAAAGCAATTAGAAGATGACGAAGGGAATTTGTATACAGACGTTCGTTATCCAAGTGAGCCATTCACGCTGCGTGAGTTCAATTTAATCGAGAATTCTAAACCTGAGCAGATCGATCTATTCGATATCGGTGGATGCGGCTGTTTTGTTCAATTTTGATTGAGCTGAAGAACCAATTTTTTTAATGGAGGTCATAAACTTGTTTACACGGATAACCTTTGACAATTTTGGTATTGTAGAGCATATGTTTATTAATGAAGAAGAAACGGATGCTCTTCAATCTTGGGAAAATATCTGGGGTAAGGGGATAGTTAAAATCATTAATATTGGCCGAGCAATTGATGCTCATGATTTTGGTGGATTTGTTCACTAGAATCACAATAAATAATTGAGGAACACCCCATGAATGACTTAAAGAACGAATGGCAGTCCTATCGTATTGAATCGCAGAAAGAAGGCGTCCCATTTTTAGATTATAAGAGTTGGCTAGAAATTCAAGTTCAAGTCTCTCGCGGAAATTTTTTTAAACCGTTAAGTGTAAATAAATTTATCTTTAAATACAAACATGAAGAACAGTTTAAAAAAGCAGATCTCAACGAGGTTACCCACTTTAACATAAAAGAACTACCTGAGGCTGAATTAGTACTACAGAATAGTTCAGAAGTCTAATTTTTACACTTTTGAGCCCATTAAAAGAGAACCAGAGCATATTCCATGCAATCGGTTCTTTTTTTGTCTCATAATTAATGATAGGGAGGATAACAATCTTGCAAGAGACATTTCATTTTGACCTCAAAAAAAACAGCATCACATCCACCCCGCAAAATAGAAAACGTCACACTAAAATCCACATGGAAAATCCACAAGTTCAATCCATTATCATATCATTTGGTGATCATGAGGATGATAACGGTGAGTTTGGACCTTGGATAAAAACAGGAAAAACAGACATCGATTGTCTCGCTCTTGCTGATCGACACTACTCGCGAGTCACGGTTGGTGCTTCTCAATTTACAAGACCCGGATTAAACCTTGTATTGCGAACACAAATGGGAGATGCAGCATGGGTATCATGGTATTCAAAAAAACGAGATGACCATTTTAAAGATGTTATCGAATGTACATTCTTCCGAAATGAATCAGCATATTTATCTTCAGATTTAGTCAAATGGGCTATTTACGCAAGTATTCACAAATGGGGAATTCCAAAGGAAAGTTTTATTACTTTCGTGAAAGATGAAGCAGTTAGATCAGGAAACCCTGATGCAAATTATCTGCTAGCTGGCTTCAAAAAAGTTGGGACAACAAAAGTGATGCTAGACTAAAAAGTGGACACTGGAATCGAGAATGCGAGAATAAAATCAAATTCTTTCGAGGTGCGTCCCTATGAGTAAAAACTACGACAAGACTTTTAAAGTTCAAACCGTTCAAATGATTCAAGAAGAAGGTAAACTTGTCTCTCAAGTGGCGAGAGAATTGGGCATCTCCGCGAACACGCTGTATCGTTGGGTAGCCGAACACAACCAAGATGGGAAACAGGCTTTCCCTGGCAGCGGGAACCTGAAGCCAGAGGAACAAGCCACAAGAGAACTCCACAAACGCATTCGTGATCTGGAAGAGGAGAACGATATTCTAAAAAAGGCGATACACTACTTTGCCAAAGACCGACACTGATCTTTTCTTTTATATATGATCACCGCTTCCAGTGTCGTGTTGCAAAGATGTGTGCAGTGTTTGCTGTTTCACGAAGCGACTATTACAAATGGGTAGGAATGTAGTTTAAATTACTCATATGATGAGAATGGGAAGTACTATATAGTTGAAATGGATGGTAATTTATCAGAATGCTGCTCCCTTGTGGAGGCCCAAAAAAAGTTTGCCACTTACAGAACGAGTGGTTCTTTAACTTGATTATAATTATAAATGTGGAGATCTTAAAAGCCTTAAAATTCTAGTAAGTTTCTTGTAATGTAAAAGCAATAAGGGCCTCGGATATGTTTCCGAGGTTTATTTTTTTGAAATCTGAAACCACTGTTCATAAATATTAATGTGTGATAATTGTCATTCTCGAACTTTATACCCCTATAATACGCTTATCTCCATCGCCTTTATCAAGGTGCAAACAAACGCTGGGTGTGGAGGAGAATTAAATGAAGAAGAAAGTAATGTTTGGACTAGCAATCGTTTTTGTTGTTATTATCACAGGGATATTCGTTTATCAACTAGACCAGAAAGCTAAAGTGCTAAACGAATTGCCCAATTACACTGATGATAAACAAAAGATTGTAGTGGATGGGTTTAAGTATGAAAATCAGCCTCATCTAGGTGATTCTAATGCGAAAGTAAAAGTTATTGAGTTTGGTGATTTTAAATGTCCTGCATGCAAAAAATGGACGCTTGAAAATTTTCAGAAGTTCAAACTTGAATTTATAGATACAGGTAAGGTTGAATTTTTCTTTATGAATTATGCTTTTATTGATCGTGATTCCTATTTAGCCGGAGCAGCTGGTGAATCTATCTATCACCAAAACAACGAAAAGTTCTGGGAATTCTATGAATTACTCTATAAAAACCAAGGGAAGGAAACAGAAATATGGGCTACCCCAACCTTTTTAACTCAGTTTGTCAAAGACAATATAAAGGATATCAATCAAAAACAATTTGAACTCGATGTGAAAAATCATACATATCTTCACTCAGTAAAAGAAGACTATAAAATAGGTGGATTTTATGGGGTCAATGGTACTCCAACCTTCATTGTAAATGGTAAAATTCTTCGGAGTTCTTCGTATGAGGATATAAAAGCATCCATACTAAAAGAGTTAAACTAAATAACGATTGATGTTCTGCACCTCTCTTTAGACATAGAGAGGTGCTTTTTTTGTCTAAGATTACTTCATTAATTATTACAATATTAAGATTCAAGTGAAATATTCCCATAAATCATCACTTATTCTTTAGAAAAAGCAGATAATATACCCCCACTACTATCTTTAATTACAAACTAATTATTCGATACCTACCCATCATACAGTTTGGATTTGTTGAAACCTCATTTAGAACTGTTTATATTTAAAAATGAAAAAAGTAAAAGGGGGGATTTGCCAATGCAAATGGATATCAAAGAGTATCTGAATGCTGGCTATCCAGCTTTATGGATTCAAGATTGGGAAGAGGACCGAGTTTGTAATGATTTGCGAAGGATTGCTGAAGAAGGGAAAAGGAAGGGCAATTCGAAAGCTTCTCTCAATTATTTTGAATGGAGCTGTACTAAAGGGTTCTTTAATCCATTTACCAATAAGATCATTGAGGATACAACTGACCCATCGAACGCCCTTCAGTTTGTTGGAGGCGAAAAAACACCTGATTTTGCAATCTTTGTTTTCAAAAATTTTCATCCATACCTTGAAAACCCAAATACAAAATATACAATCATTCAATTAATAAAAGATCTAATTCCTACTGGAAAGCTAAATGAACGACATCTTATTTTTGTAAGTTCACAAGTTAATTTACCTCTTGAACTGTCAAAGGATATCACTCATCTTCAATTTGATCTCCCCGAAGCTAGGGAACTTGGTAAAGTGCTGAATGGTATAATTTCTTCGGTTGTAATCGGTTCAATGCAACTAAGTCTTGACAAATTATCTAGAACAGAGAAAATGGCTGTCATTGATGATGGAATAAAAGAAATGAATATATCTGAAGAAGACCGGTACCGATTAATTCAGGCTGCTCAAGGTTTGACGCAAAGTGAAGCGGAAAATGCCTTTGCATTGACCTGGGTACGACACAAATCTTTCACCTCTGATGAAGCTGTAACCTCAGTACAAAAAATAAAAACACAATTCATCAATAGTTCAGGATTTTTGGAGTATATACCACCAAAAACCTCACTTGATGATATCGGTGGTTTAGAAGAACTTAAAAATTGGCTTATTACATATGAAAAAGCCTTTACAAAAGAAGCCATGGAATTTGGTTTACCTAGGCCAAAAGGGATCATTTGCACAGGACAACCCGGCACTGGTAAATCCGCAGCTGCACAAGCAGCTTCAGCCGCATGGAAGATTCCTCTTCTGCGATTTGATGTGGGCGCAATCTTTTCAAGTCTCCTAGGAGAAACTGAGCAAAAACTATGTAATGTACTTAAAACAGCGGAAGCACTTGCTCCTTGTATCCTTCAAATTGATGAGATTGAGAAACAATTAAGCGGGATATCTAGTGGGAGCAGTACGGATGGGGGAACGACATCTCGCGTTGGCGCGACTTTATTAACCTGGATGCAAGAAAAGACAAAGCCCGTATTTGTGTTTGGTACTGCAAATGACATATCCAAATTAGATCCTGCACTGATTCGAAAAGGGCGATTCAATGAAATTTTCTTTATTGATCTGCCAACGGATGAGGAAAGGGCAGAAATCTTTGCAATTCATATTCGCAAGCGCGGCCGAAACCCTGAGATGTTTGATTTAAATTCTCTTGTAGGACACAGTGAAGGCTATGGAGGCGCTGAAATCGAAAGTGCTATAGAAGATGCTCTTTGGGCAGCTTTCAATGAAGACAAAAGAGAAGTTCTTACAGGAGATATCATACATGCATTGCAACAAACAATTCCAGTATCTATTACAAAAAAAGAAACTATTGAACACATCCGAGAGTGGGCAAAAGGCCGTGCTCGTAACGCCAGTGCCTCGAAAAAGGTTGTGGAAATAAAATCGCTCTCCGAAAACTATAGAAAAATTTCACACTAGTATTTATGATGACTAGCATCCAAATTTCCAAGGAGGTTTTCAATATGTCTTTTGTAGGAACCAATGTAACATCCATTCGTGATGAGGAAGCATTAAAAGAAGCGTGTAAGATGCTGGCCCTTACATTACATGAGAATGGAAAAGCTCGGATTCACAATGGAACGATAGAAGCTGATTACGTAATCAAACTTGATGGTCCTTTTGATGTCGGGCTCATAAAAGAAGGGGAGACTTATTCGATTCAAGCGGACTGGTGGGCTGGTCATGTTGCAAAAGTAATTGGAGAAAAGGGTTCTACTTTACTTCAAGCCTATACAGCTGCAGCTACTGTTAATGTGGCGAGAGCACAAGGGAAGCAGATCGAAATGAAGCGAGTTGAAAATGGCGATATTAAATTGATACTCAGAGCGGGGGCTTAAACATTATGACAGATCAGAGAATTGAAGTTACTTGCCACAAAGATGGAACATTCACCATTGAAGCTTTTGATTTTCAGGGTACTAATTGCGATCAGGCAACGAAAGATTTTGAAAGGGTATTGGGGGCAGAGGGGTTAAACAAAATTAGAAAACCTGAGTTTCTTGCTGTCAATTTGCTTTCACAACAACAAATTAATAGAGTACATGGAGGTTAAAGAGTTATGCGTATTCATTCTTTTACCCCAAGCACGTATGTAAATGGGCCTGGAAAACGAGCTATGATTCATTTTCAAGGTTGTACGCTCAATTGTCCTGGATGTTTTAATACCTATACCCACTCTAATGATAATGGAAGAGAAATGAGTTTGGACGAAATCCTTTCTCTTCTTCCAAGTGACATTGATGGTGTGACTATTAGTGGTGGGGAGCCTTTTCTTCAACCTTCATCTCTGTTGCAACTTGTTCAAGCATTAAAACAAATGGATTTATCGATCGTGGTATTTACTGGTTTCTATCGCAAAGAAATTTCAAAAATAAATTATGGTCCTCATATTCTACATTATATCGATGCTTTGATTGATGGGCGATTTAATGAGGAACAAATAGCTACAACAGGGCTTCGGGGATCAAGCAATCAAACAATTCATCTTTTGACCAAACGACACATAGCTGCAGAGTTCGAAGAGCGCAACATAGAGGTAACCATTAATGCGGAAGGTAATCTCACTATGACAGGTTTTCCATCCACCGATTTACGTAGTGGAATGCAATTGATGGGCATTCAAGAGTGAGATGAGCAATAGAGGAGAGGTTCAATTTGTTGGACGATATGAGAAGTTTAATAATTATTGTGTTTGGTATGGCTCTTATCAGTATGATTATTTTTATTTCCCCAATTTTGGAAAAGGCACTAACTAAACCAGTTAATACAGTTGTATCAAACGAGCAAACTACTTTAGTAAAAAGAACTGATCATACCATAGAATCTTCAGCACAGAATATTAAGTCGGAAAATAATACGGAAGCCAATTCATCTCAATTGCCTAAATCAGTTCTCGATCCATTGTTTAAAATCATTAGAGTTCTTGGGCTTGTAACTTTGTTACTCAGCATTGTAGCTGTTTCTATCTGGTTTATGAAAACAGTCTGGCCAATTGTGAGGTTTAATGGGAACAACGTCGCTTCATCAAGTTCTTTCACCTATTCAAGCGATACGGATGAAGAACCAGAAACACCATCTATTGCTGATTCTCTTGAAAAATTGATTACTGTCTCACGACCAAACCCAGTTGAACCTACCCATGAAGTAAATCTGATAAAACCTACTAAATCCTACAATGAAGATGTGATCAAGCGAACCATTCGGCATAATGATCATAAGAAAAATAGGGAAGATGAGGAAACGACAGAGTTGGTTAATCGCGTAATCCACTTCTAAAAAATCAATGTCTCAATTTTATTAAATAAACATTGGTCTTATAAGTTATATCAGGAGGCAAATATGGATTTTGCACGTTTTTTTGGGCATACGATCAAACTGGTTGTACTGTATTTATTTATCACGCTTATTATTCCAACTGTACTCAATGGGGTCATATCACAACAACTAGAGAAAGATGGCAGTGTCCCAATCGTTAATGGTCAACATAGTGCTCAAAAAGTTTCGGCCGAATCAGAACAAAGTAATGTATCAAATCAAAAGATATTCAAAGCAATGCAATCACTTTTAGATTCCATGTTATATTTTTTGAAACCACTTCTTATCTTTGGAATACTTGCTAGCTTCACTTTGAGTTCTATAAGGTTTATGCTCTGGTTTTCTCATTATAGATTAGCGGATAGGGAGTCCAGGAGCATAGGAGGTAGAGTTCTAGTATTGGGGCGGTCTCCTTCCATTAATAGTCAAAACCATGATCGAAGCGAACAAAGACAACCTTCTGTAGCAGATGCTGTAGAAAATCTAATTCAGTCTCAATCAACCAGAGATCCAAGTACTAACGAAACCTATACCGAACAACCAGAGATCAATTTGAATAAGACTGAAATGATGAATGAGGAAAATTTTGTTCGGACAATTCGTGATTTTGAACCGGTGACTATCCCAGAAAATGATACGGAGAGAGAATCGTCTGCTTTTAAACGTGTAATTCGATCATAAGTACGACTGCATTGTACCCGTAAAGTTAGTGAATATGGTTGTTCATGTTATATTGAGAACACGTTTCCTAACTGTTATAATAAAATAAGTAATTTACGAAAGTTCGGGTTCTGGCAAGCGCCTAAGAACCAAAAGTAAAAAAGCGCTTCTCGAAGTGAAGGAATAGACTATGGCCACAAGCCTTTGTTTACATTCGTTCTCTGCGAGAAGCGTTTTTTGCGCTTCAAAAAAGGTTTTCGCTTAAGGAATTTTTTTAAAGAGAGTTTTATTTCATAACTGGGAGGAAGTACAGTGTATAAATGTACCTATTGTGGTGAAAGCTCCATTTTTGAGACTATTGATGTAGCAGGTTATCATGTTCCTGCATCTCATCACTCGTGTATCTGTGAGATTGAAGAAGAAAGAGAATTTGTATTGAGAGTGGAGGTAGAAGAAAATGAATGAAGAAACACTTCTACATGATGCTAAATTAACACCTGGTCTCGTAACCTGTCAGGCTCCAGGTTGTATTGATGGTTATAATGACGGAGAAAAATGTGATACATGTTGGGGTTCTGGATTAGTCTCTGAAGGGGAGCCAGGATCAGGAGAATATGAAGTGTCTGAAGCTGAAATGTAATTGGAAACTACTATAGTGGTTTCTCGAAATCATAGATTGTATTCGAATAGCTAAATTTAGTTCACCAAAATCTTTTAAAAGCTCCCCTAAGGGAGAGCCCTGCAAAACGAATACAGTATCTGTAAAATGGAGCCCAGTACCCTTTCGGTACTGGGCTTGTTGTATAATGGGAGAAAAGTAGTCTGTTGTTGCATGCCGGTAGACAATTAACTGCATCATTCCATGCGGAATTATATTATCTTGTTCCTGAAGATCACTTGTTGCGAAAGATTCATCGCATTGTAGATTTCAGCTTCATCCATGAGTTGGTCGAAAACAGCTATTGCAAATACTACGGTAGACCAGCAAATGAGTCGGAGTTGCTTTTTCGTCTGCTCTTTTTGCATATCCTTTACAATCTTTCGGATGAGCGCATTGTTCAGGAAGCTCAAGTGAATCTAGCATACAAGTGGTTTCTTGGTGTTAATCCGGAAGACCCGTTGCCGGATGCCTCTCAATTATCGCGTTTTCGGAATCATCGACTTGGCGCAAGCCAAGTGGAGGACGTGTTGAAGCAAGTGGTGAGTCAATGTGTGGAAAAGGGACTCATTGAAAGTAAAACCATTATTTTAGATGCAACTCATACCCAAACCGGAAGTCAAAAGCAGCGTCCTTTGGACGTATTGCGGGACGCAGCCAAACGTCTTCGGCGAACGGTTGTCAAGCGGCATCCGAAGCTGGAAAAGAAGCTTCAAGCCATACCTCATGTAAAAAGCGAGCAAGAAGATGTAGAGCAGATCATGCTACATTACTTGGCTATGTTGGGGGAAATGGTTGAGGAACTGCTACCTGATCATGAAGGGGCCATTAGCGACAAGCTTCAACTTGCTAAGCAAATCGTAGAAGATGAGCAGTTGCTATCCCCAAAAGGTATTCTTTCAGCTATCGATCCAGACGCCCGGTTCGTTTGGAAGAGCCAAACCAAATCCTTCTTTGGATACAAAGAGCATTTAGCTATGACGGAAGAAGAGTTAATTACAGCGGTTGAGGTCACGCCCGGCAGCAGCGATGATGGAAAACAATTGCTCGCTCTGTTGTCACAGACGCGATCAAACGGCATTATGGTAACGGAAATCATTGCAGATACCGCATACTCTGGTCAAGCTAATCTAGCGGATATGAAAAAAAGAAACGATTCAGCCCGTCGTTCCGTTAAACCCTATTGTCCATCATGGAGGTGAACGTCAAGAAGGTTTTGAATACAACAAAGATGCGGATTTTGTGATATGCCCTGCTGGTCAGCACAATACACGGAAAGCGATGCAAGGAAGTAAACAAAGTGGAAATAGCCGCTCACTTGTGTTTTACTTTGACGTTGAAAAGTGCAAGATTCGTCCGCTAAGCGAAGGGTGTTACAAACCAGAATAAAAGAGCAAGACATACTCGGTTCGCATCATTGCAGAGCATTTCAAGGAACAGATTGAGTTTGAGCTTAGCGATACGTTTAAAGAACGAAAGAAGCGCAGACCGATTATTGAACACAAAAATGCAGAGATGAAGAGGTTCCACGGTATGGCGATAGCCAAATACCGAGGTCTATTGCGCATACACGAATGGTGAAGCTAGTAGAGCAAAAGCAGCCCGCCCTCGGATGAGGAACGAGCTGCTTTTTTAGTTTTCACAATTACATTTCCAATTTTGAAGTTCTCTTTTAGTCAAAAGCAAGTCTTTTGCAGGGCTCTCCTAAGGGCGGGGGACTTTTTCCTATTTAACTTTCCGATTCATCATTCTGTTCGACAATACATTTTCTTATCAAGACTGTCTCTCGACTCTTGTTTATAAGTAGCTAATTATGATATAATTTAATAATATTTACGAAACTATTTAAGGTTCTGGCAGGCGCCTAAAGAACCATTTAACTAAAAGCGTTTCTCCGAGATTATGATCTACCTTAGGGTGAATTATGCCTATGTGTGATCATATTTCGGGAGAAGCGCTTTTTTGCGTTTCGTTCACAACCCATAATAATCAAGGAAATGAGGAGTTTGAGTGGCAATTAAAAGAGTTGGCAAAAACATTAATCTAGAAACACTGATACAACATGGCTTTAGTTTTGGTATGGCTGATTGGGTTCAATCGAAAGTAGGAAAACATTTTGAGGAATGCAATCGTTACGAGGTAACATGTGAAACAGACCAAATGGACATTCTTAGTGCTGTCTTATATTTTAACGAAAGCTGCTCGACATTAATTGGAATAGACGAAGTAGTTGTAGATTCAAAAAATCATAATCTTAAATTTGATTTTGAAACTACGCCTGTCTGGTCTAAATTGCAACAAGCGATAAAAGCTTATGAAATGGTTGTGAAATGTACCTGAGGGTTTACGATCCTTTCGCAAACCTATCCTTACTGCTAAATTTCCCGTAATAAATGTACGTTTTACGTTAATCCAATTCCAATCATAAAAGGAGAGTTTCAAAATGACGATATCTGATTTTATTTTTCCATCTTTACATCCAGTAACTAAGGACGATATTAGCCCTAATTCGGAGCATTTGGTTCTTGCTCAATCGTTAGGAGATGCATTAAATCTGCTGCTGGACATCATATGTAACAAGGCAAATTCTAAAGACCATGGTCAGAACTTCTACTATGTAGTCGGAGAAGATAATTTCTTGATTTTTGCAGAGAAAAATCTGGCTAAAAAAAAATTGCTAAATAATGAAGGAAAATATGTGATTGCAATTGAGCTTGGTGGTTACACCGAATATCGTGTTGAGGTATATAGAGGAGTAACGTATACATCAGATATTAATACTGCTACCACGTATTTCCATGGACAGTTGCCTGTTATTGGTGGGAACGAGTATCTGGTCCCGGTAACTCATGAAGAAGGTCACTGGCAGCCAAAAGTGAAAGTAGCAATATCTTAAAACCCTGTCTTAAATGAGGGTTTTTGCACCCAAATATCTGCCCCCTATAAGAGATACAATGGCTAGAAATTTGTTTTAAAGAAGGGGAATTTTAAAAAATGACGAATATTACTGCTGGTTGTATCATTGTGACTGAAAATGCATGTCGGTACCTAATTGTATCGACATCTGGCAATCCAATGATTTCTGAGCTTCAATATAAAATCATTGATATTGATCAGTGGGAGCTTAGTGAACCCACTTATGGGTCTATTCAAGAACTCATTCAATCTTTTGATGGTAATAATCACAAGGTTATCAAAACTATTATAAAGGAAGGCGAAGTTCTATCAAACATGTCTTGGATCAGTAACTTCCCTTCAAATTTCTCCGAAAAAGAATCTGGTCCATTTTTAATCGTAATCAAAAAAGGCAATACTTATGAATATCTAAGTGATTGCAATGGGGAAGAGGCATATACAGACGACATTGAAGAAGCAAAATTTTTTGATTCTCTAGATATCATCCCAAACCTGCGGTTAGATGAATCTATTCAAAGCGCAAACCATTTTCTTCTGGTTCGCAAAGTGAGTATTCAAGGTATGGGCTATGTATACAATTTCGCTACCAATGCAACTAAAACAATCTTAGAAGAGGTCATGGAATCTGTAACATGCACTGTTATAGGGTATTGTGATTCAGATATTGTTCCTGCTCTTAAGAAGAGTGGTTATTATGCTTTGGAAATTCATGAGCCCGTAGGAGACCCTGATCAGATCATTTCAGCAGACTGGTGATTTTTATTATAATAAACGTGTGATTACATTATTAATACTAACCTTATAAAAGTATTCATTTCTTATTGGTCACGGCACCCGCCTTAGTGGCTCTTTAAGACTAAAGCACTTCTTTCTAGTTTGTTTAACCAGCTCACGTTGGACTTCCTGCGTAAGGTTGAATCTAGTTTAGAAGTGCTTTTTTGCGCGCAATTATATCATCAACATATCCTAGGAGGAATTTTAGAAATGATCAAAAGCACATTGAATTTAAAATGGAAGCATCAATTGATAACTGGAGTTAATGTTTCTCCATCTACAATAAATTATACTTTTTCATTAACAGATCTTTTATGTAACATAAAGTGCATGCTCAATGAAACTATAGGAATTGAGGTTGAATTGTATGCGGATTTTGGTTCTAATAATGAGCTAGCATTATTTTTGGATACACCTTATCGTGCTGTGGAGAAAGATGGACAAGTACATTCGCTTTTTGAATTGGTAAGAGACTATTACGAGAATATTGATTTTGCGATCGAATTTGCAGTTGATATCATTGCAAACTTATATGGAACAAGCCGTTTACATGTAGAGACGGTTAATTTAATCCCTGATAAGACTGCAGTCAATATAACACTAACGGCTATACCCAAAGACCGTTATTTTATTATTATTCATCCATCAAATGGGCATTTTCAGCGTGTATTTCGACATCGTGCAAATGACAAAATGGAAAACGTAATTATCGAGCTTTGGGACGATAAACAAGAGCCAGTTGAAGTTTGGAGGCATGATTCATTGGAATTACCAAAGAGGGTATATGATTTCTTAATGAAACACTCAGGTAAAAATTCTTACAAAGAACATGCTGCTAATATAATAAACAATTATCTGAAAGGAAGAGACTATAAGTACTTTATGAATAATAATTCTAGCAGCGAACAATATCAGTATATTTATGTAGCTCCACCGTTACAAAAGCTTAAAAAGGGATATGAAGTAATTGATGAAATGAATGGGGATCTTATTATTATAAATGTGGATTCTATAGATAAAGAATACACAGAAATCTCTGAAGGAGAATATGTTGGTATTTTAGCGTTACTAAAGATAGGTCAAGGATCTCTCCCAAGTTTAAATTAAAGATCATCCATACGAATAAAATTCCGAGTAGAGGAATGTGCATAGAAGAATCGCTGAATCAATTGAAATAAATAAAGCATTACAGCGAATGTACTGATAAAGAATGAATTAGTCCTTTTCATCTCACATGGTGAGGTAGAAGGACTTTTTTATTTCTCCTAGCAGTGCTCTCCTCAAACCAAAATACACGGTTGATTTCAATCGAAAATCATAGGCACTCCGTGCCTAAGTGCTGGAGTTAACAAAGAAGAGAGAAGGCTTGATTTCTTTTAAACCTATCTATATCCTTCCCAATTATGAAAATATGGTATATCTTCATTACAATTAAGTTAGTTCAATTAACTTAACTTAATTGTAATGAAGATAATACGGTTGATTCCATTTAAGTTTTCAAATATGAGAATAATTAAAAGGGGATGGCATTTTCCAAAAGACAATACTTATGATATACTAAATCAAAATCTTATTGATCTGCCTCTGTCAAGCGACTTATGAGGATAACTCTATGGTAATCCTTTTCACACATTTTCGATTGAATTTGTGTTTCTATCTCGCTTGCAGCACTTTAAAAGTGTAGCTAATATAGCGCGACATTCCTTCTGTAAGGCATGTGGTGAATTATTAGGTGCACTTTTTTTGCGCTTTCACAACCCATCTGTCTACTAAATTAATTTGTGAGGAGAGTTTTATTGATGCAATCTAATACTGCAGCGCAAGTGACGAATGCAAAAGGGCTCGATCCAGAAATCTATGCTTGGATCAAAAGCATTTACGGTATTGAGCCTACTACGGGACCATCCATGTTTGTAATTCCTCCAGAACAACAAAGTCGCGAGGAGCTAATAAGAAATTCGTACCTATTCCATGAAGAAAAAATCCTACATTTGAAAAGTTCTAATTCACATGCTGATGATGTAGAAGTGTTAGCTGCCTTGCTTATTCAGATGGCTATCTCTAAAACCATGGATATGGATGAAGTAAGAGCCCTTGCTTTAGAAGCGATCGATGCTTACCATATGTTCAATATCCAGTCCTTTAAAAGACTAAAGTGGATATTGAAAATTGACGTAAATGATGGTCGAACTATAACAATCTATTTAGATGAAAAACCAACTGAAGTAAGTCTGTATGAGATCGTTGTGGAAGCATTATTCCCTCCGGAAGTTGACCTGCCTAAGGACTGTAATTTTTTCTGGACAGATCCAGATGATGATCGTTTTCGAAACATGAAAACAAGATCTTTCAAGTGTATGTTTAAGATTACCGAGGATAAGGTAACCAACCATGGTGCTGTATCCGTCTCAAGAGGATATCAAATATAAGATTCATGTTTTGGAAAAAACAACGTTACCGATAATCCCATTTCACCATCACCTTTTAAACAGGTTGACTTGGGAATCATCAAATGTCAGAAAGGAGAGCAGACAATACGTCTTTCCTTTCTGCTTAATTTAATCGAATGTTAATCGTTCCCTGTTTCGTTCCATAATGATAAACTACAATGGTGCCATCTGCGCCCCCATAATAATTTCAAAAGGTGATGAGAATGAACACTAAGCGGCTATTTTCAATTACAGAACCCTGCATTAACTGCCCCTTTCGGAAAGACAATGATCTCAATTTGAATACAGGGCGTTTAGAAGGCATCATTGAAGATCTTCATAACAACATCCCATTTCATTGCCACAAAACAATAGATTACACTCAGGAAAGTAAAGAACAGCAGATAGAAGACGCTCTATACTGTGGAGGATCTATGGTATATCTAAAGAAATGTGGAAATACAAATGTACCCATGCGCCTAGGTCAAATGTATGGTTTGCTTAAACTTGAAGAGCTCAGGGGTGAAGATCTTGTTATTGAACCTATGGGTTTAGATAAATACATTCCTCCATCCACAACTAATCATACTGAGCATTCAGACTAAACAACCATGACGAGCCGGTTAAATACTCGCTTATGGATACCCGTTCATTTGGTGGGTGACATTTCTAAATAAATACAATACAGTGTTTCTGGATATCCCCAGCAAGGACACAGGGGAGCGATAGACTACTAATACACCTTAACGAAAGTGAACTCATTGCCTTTAGGCAGCATGTCTTTAAGACTGTGGGTTCTTTTTCGCTAAGGTGTATTTTTTTGCGCCTTACACACAACCCAATATGGATACAGGAGGATTCACATGAAAGAATGCATTAAAAGGCTCTATAAAATTAAGAATCGTTTATATATTGAAGCAAAGTACTTAGCCAACTACGGTTTTACAATAGGACAAGCTATCAAATATGAAATTGATAATACAAATAAAAAAATTACGGTTGTACCAACACAAAATGCAAGAAAGCACGTTGCAAAAACCACACAAAAAACGGGACTCACCGTTCCTGTCATTGATATTAAAGTGGGCGCGAAACGTTCCTAAGTCAAAGAGTAAGGGGCTACCGCTCCTGACCTGTAAAGCTTAGGCCCTATCCTCACGGAGAGGGAACTATTGAACCGAAGAGTCAAATGATAGGGTAACGCCTTGAAGGGCTCTCCATGATACTCCGACCTGCGGCGAGTAAGTAAATACTCAACCGTAGGAAGCTCGGTGAAGACGGTTAAGGTCACCCCCTAACTAGCGAAAGCTAAAGGAAATGCGAACCAGAGGTGGTCGAGGGTGATATAGACCGGTGGTCGTAGATGTCCATGGTGAGAATGTGCAACATTGCGTATAAGAAGCAATGCACTGACGAACTTCCGAATGTACGGGTCCTGATAATGAAGAAGTCGAAAGGCTTCTGCTCCATATGGAGAGGTCTACGGGGGTGAGTAAGAATCTGCTTTATGAAAGTCCCTATAATGTTACAGGCATTATTGTGTAGACGGGCCTATAGGAAGCACCTAAAGACATTTAGCATGATAGGTTCAATGGAACGTTGGAAGCTGATGACGTGGAGATTTTACTGTCGATGAAGCGTTGGTAAGGAAAACTTACAGTGTGAGATTAGCACATAAAGGATAACTTACCTTCACATCAGTGAAAGTGGAGGCATCACCTACGACTCCCCGATAATAACGGGACGAGGAACAGCCTCTAGTCTTAGGAAGGACAAAGATTTGCCCTCAACTGAGTCAATTCGCAAGGTTCCAGTACGACTAAGAAAGCGAAATCTCCCTCAGGGAGTGATTAGCGACTTGCTGAAACGACGAAAACTTAGACACAACGAATACTACAGCCTACAAGTAACTTTTGATCAGCTGTACTCTTTGAGTCACCAGGGCAAGCATGTAAGAAACCTCATCGAGTTAATGAAAGATGAACGCAATATCCGACTAGCCTACAGAAATATCAAACATAACGGTGGGAGAAATACCCCCGGTGTGGACGGCCTTACTATGAAAGATATCGCCGAACTCCAACCCGCTGCAGTAGTTGAGAAGATCCAAACGATGTTTGAATTTTACACGCCACAACCCGTCCGTAGGAAAACGATAGACAAAGCCAACGGAAAGAAACGCCCTTTGGGGATACCCTGCATCTGGGATAGGTTATTCCAGCAATGCATTCTCCAAGTGCTAGAGCCGATCTGTGAAGCCAAATTTCACAATCACTCATACGGGTTCAGACCGAACAGGAGCACGCACCACGCTATTGCAAGGATGAAATCGCTCGTCAACATCGGTGGTCTCCACCACTGTGTAGACATCGATATCAAGGGCTTCTTCGATAACGTGAATCATGGCAAACTCCTAAAACAGATGTGGACCATTGGGATTCGCGACAAGAAACTTCTCTCCATTATTTCTGCACTTATCAAGGCAGAGATTCAAGGCGAGGGAGTCCCTTCAAAAGGAACTCCCCAAGGAGGAATTCTATCACCGCTACTCTCCAACATCGTGCTTAATGAGCTGGATTGGTGGATTAGTAACCAGTGGGAAACGTTTGAAACCAAACATCAGTACGCCGATCTGGCAAAGTACAGAGCAATGAAGAAGACCGGTCTAAAGGAAATCTACATTATTCGCTACGCCGATGATTTTAAGATCCTCTGCAGAACCAGAAACCACGCTCTTAGGGCCAAAACGGCAGTCGAACAATTCCTCAAGGAGAGACTTCATCTTGAATGCTCAGAGGAAAAGTCGAAGGTCATAAACCTTAAGAAGCAATGGTCTGACTTCCTTGGGTTCCAGCTAAAGGCCCAAAGAAGCGGTTCGAAGGAGATCAAGCATTGGACGAAAAAGCACGCAGGATATGACAAAGAAACGGGAAAACGGCTCTTCAAACATGTCGTTGCTCGTATCGAGAGGTCAGACAAATATGTCTGCATCTCCCGAATGTCACCTAAGGCTTTCACCAATGCCAAAAATAAGATCAAGGATGCCATCAGAGGCGTGCAGCGATCAACAAACCCAAGACAGGCACAGAGACTCAACGCCACTATCCTTGGGATTCAAAACTACTACAGGATCGCTACTCAGATTTCTTTACAACTTTCGGAGATTCACTTTCAATGTCGGAGAGCAATCTTCAATCGACTCAACAACAGTGTGGGAAAAGCATCATACACCCAGCTTTCCAAAGCCCTACAGGATAGATACAAGGACTATAACCCCGAGCTTAAAGCTCTAGGGCACGTAGTGCTGGTTCCGATCTACGCACAAAAGAACTGTCCTCCAATGAACCTTAACCAAGAAATCTGTAACTATACAGAAAAGGGTAGAAGGCTAATTCACAGGAAGCTGGTTCTCTCGGCTGCTCAGATCGTAACTTCCAAAACCGAATATCTCTCCGATAGAAGTATGGAGTACCACGATAACCGTATTTCGAGATTCATCTCCCAATACGGCAGGTGCTTTGTGACTGGAAAGGAACTTAGTCACTATGATTGGCACTGCCATCATATTGTCCCTTACCATATCTCGAAGGACGACAGTTACAACAACTTAGTCGTTCTCGACGCAGAGGTACACAGACTGGTTCACATGACAGACCCGGTTAAAATTCGCGTTTCTCTTGCCAACCTCTCGCTCAATGCGACAGGGTTACAACGGTTAGAGAATCTCCGTGAAAAAGCCGGCACTGGCCCCTTGAAAGAGGTACTCCTCACCGCTTAGGAAACTAGGAAACCACACTAATCATGAGGTTCCAAATTGTCTGAATAAGAGGGAACGCCGGATGCGGTGAAAAT
>NZ_JTHP01000043.1 GCF_000943545.1 Paenibacillus terrae | reverse complement strand
ACACGACGACTCCAATCTGGTGCCATGGAGCAAGTACCTGACGAACACCCAAGGTAAAAATCCGGGCTATGATCCAATGAAATTTATGATTAGCGAATCGCACAAGCGGGGGATGGAGTTCCATGCCTGGTTTAACCCTTTCCGCGCCAATTCTACAGGAACGACCAGTGGTTTAGCTGCAAACCATGTGGCTAACCAGCATCCGGATTGGATCGTTAAGAATGGCAGTCAACTCTACATCAATCCGGGGATTCCTGCTGCTCGCCAGCATGTTATTGATGCGATTATGGAGGTTGTGGACGGATATGATATTGACGGCGTTCATTTGGATGACTATTTTTATCCATACAGCGGCACTTTTGATGATGATGCGACCTTTAAAGCGTATAACGCCAACAATATTTCTAATAAGGGCGACTGGCGTAGAGATAATGTGAACAGCTTTGTCCGTGATCTGGGCAAAAGCATTCATGCAAGCAAGTCCAAAGTGCAGTTTGGTATTAGTCCTTTTGGAGTGTGGCGCAACAAGTCTCAGGACTTAACCGGATCAGATACGAAGGCAGGCGTTACAGCGTATGATACAACATTTGCCGATGTACGGACCTGGATTAACAAAGGCTGGATTGATTATGTAGCTCCACAGATTTATTGGAGTATCGGTTTCCCGGCAGCTGGCTATGACAAGCTTGTGGCATGGTGGTCCAATGAGGTCAAAAATTCAGATGTTAAGCTGTACATCGGACATTCTCCTTATAAAATTGGCACCCCTGAAAAGGGCTGGCAATCTGCCGAAGAGCTGATTAAGCAACTCAAGCTGAACGAAAATTATAACCAGATCAAAGGGGACATTTATTTTAGTGCCCAGCATTTACGGAAAAATCCGTACGGACTCATTCAGCTTCTTCAAAATTATTATCAATAATTATGTAAAATGGATCATAAGGTTCTAAATAAGCCTCCGTTCTCATACATAAGCAGTAGTACTGCTTACTCCCAAGAGAACGGAGGTTTTTTGATCTATGCTGATCAATGCTGTGTTCCAGGGTGGAGGGGTTAAGGGTATATCGCTGGCGGGTGCAGTCAAGGCTGCGGAGGAGCATGGAATTGTATTCAACCGCGTAGCGGGTACATCATCAGGTGCTATTGTAGCTGCTTTGTTGGCGGCAGGATATTCAGCAGATGAAATGAAAGCCGTGATCGAGAAAACCCCCTTGGTCAGCTTGTTACGGCGTTCTCCGGTGTTTAACCTCAAATGGGTTGGACCGGCAGCTCGTATTTTTCTTAAAAAAGGGCTGTACTCCGGAGAAGCACTGGAGCATTGGGTGCGGGAGTTGTTGCTTGCCAAGGGAGTGCGTACGTTCGCGGATCTGCCTCCAGGCAAGCTGCGCATTATTGCTTCAGACATAACGAACGGACGCATATTGGTGCTTCCTGAGGATATCAAACGTTTCGGTATGAACTCCTCTTCACTGGAGGTGGCCAAAGCCATTCGGATGAGCACAAGCATCCCATATTTTTTCGACCCCGTTATGCTAAGACTTGATCCTTTGCACACGAAAGGGAAAAAATTCTCACAGCAATTTGTGTTTGTTGTCGATGGGGCATTGTTAAGTAATCTGCCTTTATGGCTTTTTGATGAGCCTGTAAATGAACGAAAGGCCAAAACTATTCCAACAGTAGGCTTTCAGATGGTGGGCAAAACGGGAACCGAAACGAAGGTTTCATATATACGGGGGCCGTTGACGATGCTGCAAGCTATTTTTGATACGATGCTATCAGCGCATGATGAGCGTTATATTGAGCAGGAGAACCGATATCGGACGATTAAAATCCCGACGCTAGGTATTCGCACAGCACAGTTCAATATTTCTCTTGAGCAGAGCAATTTGCTGTATGATTCTGGTGTGCAGGCAGGAGACGCTTTTTTCCACAAATGGAGCATCGCTTCTTACCAACAGCAGTATAACAAGTATCAATTAATGAAGGATACGATGTATGCCATGAAATAATTACTTGCTAGTTGGAGCTGGAATCAAGAGGTTAAAAAAGGAGCCATTTCCCGGTCATTTTTCATTACGCGGGTGATGGCTCCTTTGTGTATCATGTTAGAGTGTGATCGACTAATGATACTTAGGTTGTTCTTCTTCGTTTTTGCCCTTAGAACCTTCAATAACATGAAAAGGATACGCTTTACGCTTGCCTGTAGTCTGCTGCTTGCGTGTGTTGGCTGTTTTGGCCATAGTGCGTGCAGAGGGTTTAATCTTGGGAGTACGGGTGCGTCGTCCTGGCAGGTATTTGTACAGCAGAAATATAACTGAAAAAACAAGGACAGGAATTAATAAACTCATAAGAAAGCCCCAGCTTCCTCTCCATACCATATCCACAATCCCATATGCGCCCAAGGCAAGGGTAAGCCAGAAAATAACCGCATGTCTGTTCATCTTTCACTCATCCTTTCACAGGATCAAGGACCGAGCTGTTAAAGGTCTCCTTTACAGGTGCATTTTCCAACTCGGCATCCAATTCCAGCATACGCTTGAATGAAGCAATGGATACCTCTACTTGATCATCGGTCGGTTCTTTGGTGGTAAGTAGTTGCAGCCACAGGCCGGGGTATCCCAAATAACGGAGTACCGGGATCTCCCGCAGGGCATTGGTCAGCTTGAGAAATTCAAAGGAAAGCCCCAGCACGATTGGAAGCAGCAAAAGCCGCTGTCCCATACGCTCCCACAGATTATCATACGTAAACAGGGAATATACGAGTACCCCGATGATCACCGTGAGCATGATAAAGCTGCTACCGCAACGGTAATGCAGACGACTGTATTTTTGCACATTAGCAGGAGTTAGTTCTTCACCCGCTTCATATGCGGTAATCACCTTATGTTCCGCTCCGTGATATTGGAACAGTCGCTTAATCAACGGAGTTTGGGAAATGCCCCATAAATAACCCAATAGCAGAATCAGCTTAATCGCCCCTTCCGCGAGGTTATGCAGAATCTGGTTGTGAAATAAATTCCCGAACAGGAAATCTTCCACCATAACCGGAACGAGGGTCAACACAATTTTGCCAAACAGGAAGGATAAAATGCCGACCGCCGCCACGCCGATCATCATACTCAGGCTCCAGCGAGATTCTTCTTTTTTCTTTTGTTCAGCGCGTTCTTCCGGGTCCACTTCATCATCGGCATACGCATCGGCTGAATAGTTCAAATGCTTCGTACCCTTGGCGCTGGAGTCGATGATGCTTACAATCCCCCGCAACAACGGGATTCTGCGAAATTTGGACACCCAGGATTGCTCCTTGCGCGGTACTTCCAAATATGTGATTTCGCCAGTCTTGCGGCGAACTGCCGTGACATTGACACGCTTGCCGCCGAACATGACACCTTCAATGACTGCCTGACCACCGTAGCTTACAGGCTTGGATGCTTGTGACAACCGTCTCACCTCTCTTTACACGTGCTTTTTTGTATATTGTATCGAATTTGGAAGGGAATATCTAGTTGGGGGAACATGAGAGGCTGTATTTAGGCCGCTTCAAGCTCGGATCATCTTCCGATCGCTGTTATCCTCGGATTTTTAGATTAGATAAAAGATGTAGGGGTAAAAATCCGAGGATAAAGGCGAACGCTACCGCTTCTTCAGGATGATTCCGAGCTTTCCGCTACTACCCACCTCTCGATTTGCCTTGGTTGGGGGAGGGGAAGTTGGACTTCAAATGCTAAAAGTCTGATTTTACTGGCTTTAACCTTAACAAGTGATGTATTTAAATATGGTATCAATGCTTGGTCTGCGTAATTAACCTTTTTAACGCAACAAGTGATGTGAATTTTTAGACTCAGAGCTTTTGAGTGGTTGAACAATAAATGTAAATATGTTCCTTTTCCAATGCTCGTTGCGGGTGTTGAAAAGCACAAAAGTTGGCTTAACCACATAAAGCAGCGGAGAGAACGGAATCGTTCTGAAGAAGCGATAGCGTTCGCCTTTGCCTCCGGATTTCTACCCTTGAGGGTATAAATCAGAAATCTGGAGGCAACAGCGATCGGAAGAATGATCCGTTCTCGTAGCGGACACATATGCACACATAATGAGTCACCACCCCAGCAGCACTTCCCCATATGTAAAAACCACTCATCAAGTTCAGTGTTAAACTAACCCCCATCGGAGCATACTACCAGCAAAATGATGCACGAATCCATCGGAAATGCAGCCTTCTTCATGCGCCAATAAAAGTCATCCTTTTAGCATGGAAAAAGTTTTGCATCTTGAAAGGGGATCAAACAACATGAGTGAAGCCTACTCCATACCCAAGGCAGGCCATGATCAGGAACAGACTCGCGAATCACAGGATCAACGCGACCATAATAATAATAATAACAGCCGTAGAGGCAGGCAGCAGTCAGGCAAAATACATACGCCACTTATTCCTTTTGCACTCGAACTGGGTTTTTTCGCGGGCTTGCTCTGGGGATTGCTGCGCTGGCTGTTTTATACATTGCATTTTACCGTAGTTGCACCGGGGTTTTTGGCAGAGCCCTTTTTCAAGCATTCGTTCATGAAAACGACGGCGGGACATCTGGTGGGTCTACTGTTTTTTATCGCATTATCAGTTGTAGCATCACTGGTGTACACATTGATGTTTCGTAGATATAAGGGGCCTTTGCCTGGCATCGTTTACGGTCTGGTCTGGTGGGTTATTTTATTCGTGTTGACAGGTCCCAAGCTCGGGATGATGAATCCGCTCCATCGTTTGACCTGGGATTCCATATATACGGAAATTTGTGTGTTTATACTGTGGGGGCTATTTATCGGATACACCGTTGCTGTTGAGTATACGGATGAGAGAAAGCGCGAGCCTAAGAAAGCTGGGGACTGAGCACAACAAAAACTTCTCAAGCGGCTATCGCCTGTGTTAAAATAGCATTTGGTTATTTGACAGAGGGGAGCGGGATGAAAGATGAAGAATGACCGGGTGTTAAAGCTGCGGCAGGCGCTGGGCGAGCATGATCTGCGGGCTATATTGATTACAAGCCCTGTCAACCGCCGATATTTGACAGGCTTCACCGGTTCGGCGGGTTATGTGCTGATTACGGAATCTCACAGCTATCTGCTGACCGACTTTCGTTATATGACGCAGGCTGCCGAACAAGCGGAAGGCTTCACGGTGGTACAACATGCTGCGCAGGTCATGGAAACGGTGAAAGAGTTGCTGTCCTCCCATCAGATCGGTGAAACAGGCTTCGAGCAGGACCATGTATCTGTTGCGACGCATAAAGCTTACAGTGAAGATTTGTCCCCTGTTACATTGATTCCGGTATCGGGAATTGTAGAAAAGCTACGGGTGTACAAGGATGCGGAAGAGCTGGAAGTGATGCAGCGGGCGGCGGATTTGGCAGATGCTACATTTGCACACATTTTGCCTTACATCAAACCGGGTGTCAGCGAGCGTGAGCTGGATCTGGAAATGGAATTCTTCATGCGCAAGCAGGGAGCTACGTCTTCCTCCTTTGACACGATTGTGGCATCCGGGGTTCGTTCGGCACTGCCTCACGGTGTAGCTAGCTCCAAGTTGGTACAAGCGGGCGAACTGATTACGTTTGATTTCGGTGCGTTGCTGGATGGCTATTGCTCCGATGTGACACGTACAGTAGCTACGCAAGGGGATTTGTCGCCGCAGCTACGTGAGATCTACGATATTGTGCTCAAGGCGCAGCTTCACGCGCTGGAACATATTAAGCCGGGCATGACGGGCCGAGAAGCGGATGCGCTGACACGGGATATTATTGCAAGCCATGGCTATGGAGACAATTTCGGACACAGCACAGGTCATGGTTTGGGTCTGGAAGTCCATGAATCCACGCGTCTGTCGAAGGCAAGCGATGATATTTTGGAGCCTGGCATGGTTGTAACGGTTGAACCAGGTATTTATGTACCTGGATTGGGCGGCGTACGGATCGAGGATGATATCGTTATTACAGATAGCGGCATCAAGGTATTAACACATTCAAGCAAAGAATTTACAGTCGTTTAATAACGATAACAGTCCTGTAGGAGGGGTATTTTAGTGATTAACGTTAATGATTTCAAAACAGGCTTGACCGTCGAGGTAGACGGAGATATTTTTACAGTGCTGGACTTCCAACACGTAAAACCAGGTAAAGGTGCGGCATTCGTGCGCTCCAAGCTGAAAAACCTGCGTAACGGCAACACGGTTGAACGTACATTCCGTGCGGGTGAAACGATTGGCCGCGCGCAAATTGAAAACCGTGGTGTGTCTTACCTCTATGCGAGCGCAGACGAGCATACATTCATGGACAACGAAACATACGATCAATTCAACCTTTCCAGTGATCAACTGAAATGGGAACTTAACTTCCTGCAAGAAAACATGAATGTAAACATCATTAGCTATAATGGTGAAATTCTCGGGATTAACCTGCCTAACAGCGTAGAGCTGAAGGTTATTGACACGGAGCCGGGCATTAAAGGCAACACGGCTACAGGTGCTACCAAAAATGCTAAAGTTGAAACAGGACTGAACGTTCAGGTTCCTTTGTTCATCAACCAGGATGATGTACTGCTGATTGATACACGCGATGGTAAATATATTTCCCGCGCATAAAATGGTCTAGCTTCTTTATATCCTCTGTCCTTGTCAAGGACAGAGGATTATTTGTTATGAACAACTGTTATTAAAAAACATTGGCTCCGCATAGCACTTTCGTATTATACTGTACTAAAGTTATGCCGTAGGATGTCACGTTCAAAGTCGGTTGTGCCATCTCAAGGTTACATACTGTTGAGTCTGAGGGAGTGAATATCGTTGTCTTTGTATGTCATGAAATTCGGAGGCAGTTCCGTCGGTGATACGGAGCGCATGAAACGCGTGGCAAAACGCGTTGTTGAGAAACAGAGTGAAGGGCATCAATGTGTAGTTGTTGTTTCTGCGATGGGGGACACAACAGACGAACTGATCGACCAGGCCAAATTGCTGAATGAGCAGTTGCCTGCACGTGAGTTGGATATGCTGATGACGACTGGCGAGCAAATTTCGATTGCATTGTTGTCGATGGCTATTCAGCAGTTGGGACATGAGGCGGTATCGTTTACGGGATGGCAGGCTGGTTTCCGTACCGAATCCGAGCACGGTCGGGCGAGAATTACGGACATCCAACCTCAGCGGGTACTGGATGCACTAAGCAGTAATAAAATTGTCGTGGTTGCGGGTTTCCAGGGGATGTCTGCTGAAGGAGATATTACGACGCTGGGACGTGGTGGTTCTGACACAACGGCGGTTGCGCTGGCGGCGGCGATCCAGGCGGATGCTTGCGAAATTTACACGGATGTGGATGGCATATATTCTACAGATCCACGGATCGTGAAGGTTGCCCGTAAGCTTAAAGAAATTTCCTATGATGAAATGTTGGAATTAGCCAATCTGGGTGCGGCAGTGTTGCATCCACGTGCGGTAGAATATGCGAAACATAACCGGGTACCGCTGATTGTGCGGTCCAGTTTTAACCATAATGAAGGAACGGTCGTAAAGGAGGATGCAGTAATGGAGCAGGGCGTAGTAGTCAGTGGAATTGCATATGATAAAAATGTAGCAAGAATCAGTATTTTGGGCGTAGTCGATACTCCTGGTGTACTGGCGAAAGTATTCGGAACGCTGGCGGGAGCCAAAATTGATGTAGACATTATTGTGCAAAGCGGTGTTGAGGCTGGCAAAGCAGACTTTTCCTTTACAGTGGCTCTAACGGATCGCGAAGCAGCTTTGAAGACGTTGGAAGGCATTCGCACAGAGCTTCCATACCGTGAAGTGACGTCTGAAGAAAACCTCGTCAAAGTATCCATCGTAGGTGCAGGTATGGTCAGCCATCCAGGCGTTGCAGCGCAAATGTTTGCTGTGTTGGCAGAACAAGGCGTGAGCATTAAAATGGTAAGCACATCTGAAATCAAGGTATCGTGTGTGATCGAGGCTGGCAAACTCCATGGGGTTATTCAGGCGCTGCATACAGCGTACAATCTGGATACTGAGGAGCAAGCATTTGTAGGTGGGCCGCAGGACCGTCGGTAATTGAATGGGAATATTGCGCCTCCTAAATTCATAGTTTTATAATCATAGAATATAGCGGTAGGTTAAGAGGTTGTTTTTTCAGCGAGTGATGGGCTGAAGGGCAGCCTCTTTTATTGTGAATCTATTGTTTTTATTCCAGGGTATCCCTTAGCCGTCAAGGCTTCGGGGTGCCTTTTTTGATTTTTGCAGATTCCATGAAGGAGCTTTAGGTGGCGGGGAATATGTTTGTTAAAGGCGGATAGGAGCTTTGAAATCAATGACTAGGTTTTCGATATATTTTCGGCATAAAAAGCGAGAGTCGGCCATAGACTTGTCTTAAAGAAAAAGGACAACTGTGAGGGGGCGGCATCGGTATGGAATGGCTGGAGTTATTTCCCGAACCGTTGCACGGTATACTCGGAAAGCTTCCGGAAACGGTATTCAAGCAACTGGAGGAAATTCGGGTCCGGGAAGGAAGGCCGCTGGAAATTAATACGAATGGTGAACATCATTTTGTAACGTCCGCCGGGCGGCTGACTTTGAACCATATGGAAGCCTATAAGCCGGACCGGGAGGATGCCCACCGTTTGCTGGATTTTATCAGCAATCATTCCCTGTACACCATGGAGGAGGAGCTTCGCAAAGGGTTTATTACCATTCCCGGGGGTCACCGGATCGGATTGGCGGGGAGAACGGTGCTTAGCAGGGGGCGAGTGGAGCATTTGAGGGATATAAGCAGCTTTAATGTAAGAATTGCCCGGGCGATTCCCGGTATAGCTGATCGCATATTGCCTTATGTAGCGGATCGAAAGTCCGGTAAAATCCTTCATACCCTCATCTTGTCCCCGCCTCAGCATGGCAAAACAACAATTCTTAGGGACTTGGCCCGGCAACTAAGCTACGGGGGGCTGGAAAGCAATGGGGGGCGTCGAAGCGGGCTCAAGGTAGGCATTATAGATGAACGTTCGGAGATTGCCGGCAGTCACAAGGGCATTCCCGGTTTTGATGTTGGACCTCGAACCGACGTTTTGGATGGATGTCCGAAAGCAGAAGGCATGATGATGATGATTCGTTCCATGTCGCCAGATGTGCTGATCGTCGATGAAATCGGCCGACCTGAGGATGCCGAAGCGGTGCGTGAAGCGCTTCATGCGGGGATCGCAGTCATTGCTTCCGCACATGGACGTGATGTGGCTGAAATGGCGACCCGGCCTGCTTTTGCCGGATTGACTACAGGACAGGAGCTGTTTCAGCTCTACGTCATGCTGGAGCGGACGAGCCGGGGCGTCTCCTTCCGGCTGGCAGACGCCAAACAGCGCAGGCTGACACTGTCTGGGGAAGGGCAGAACGGAGGCATATCCTATGCTTAAGCTGCTGGGTGCCGCGTTGGTTATACTCGCCGCTACGCTGGCTGGCTGGCAGCGGGCAAGGCAGTTTGCGCTGAGGCCGCGGCAGATCAGAGAGCTGATTCTCGCGCTGCAAAGGCTGACCACTGAGGTTTCCTATGGGGTGTCCCCACTGCCGGATGCTTTTGCCAAGACGGGAGAGCCGTTGCGGGAGCCGCTGCGAACTTTGTTCAAGCAAGCCTCACACTGGATGCACCCCTCCTTTGGGCTGACCGCCAGAGAAAGCCTGCATAAAGCGATTGAAGCCTCGTGGAGCCGCTCCAGTATGCAGCAGGCCGAGAAGGAAGCGATGCGGCAACTTGCTTACAGTCTCGGAACCAGCGACCGTGAAGACCAGATCAAGCACATTGCGCTAACCATCCAGCAGCTATCCCATGAGGAAGCGCAGGCGCAGGCGGATCAGGTGAGATACGAGCGCATGAGCAGAAGCCTGGGACTGCTGATCGGAGCATTGATCGTCATTTTGATCTATTAGCGGGGTGCTCGAATGAATTTAGAAGTGAACGCTATTTTTCAGATTGCCGGAATTGGCATTATTATCGCCATGATTCATACCGTACTCAAGCAAATGGGCAAAGAAGACATGGCCCACTGGGTAACGGTCATCGGCTTTGTTGTAGTGCTGTTCATGGTGGTACGAATGCTGGATAACCTTCTGCAAGAGATCAAATCTATCTTTCTTTTTCAGTAGGTGGACACATGGAAATCATTCAGGTAGTCGGCTTCGCCCTGATTGCCACAGTTCTTATTTTGGTCATTAAGGAACAGAAGCCGATGTTTGCTTTTCTGATTGCGACAGCCGCGGGAATCGTCATTTTTTTACTGTTGATTGGCAAGATTGGGTCCGTGGTTGCTGTGCTGGAGCGTCTGGCAAGGTCATCGGGCATGGATATGATTTATTTTAAAACCGTTCTGAAAATTATCGGTATCGCTTATATTGCCGAATTTGGAGCGCAGGTGGTTCGGGATGCGGGACAAGACGGGATTGCCTCCAAAATCGAGCTTACAGGAAAGGTGCTTATTATGGTGCTGGCCATCCCGGTTATCAGCATAATTATTGACACGATTCTGAAGCTGATGCCCGCCTGAGGGGGTGATGCCATGAAAAGGCTGGAGGGCATGCCGAATCTCAAAGTGGTGGTCATTTTGCTATTATGCCTCTGGTGTGCCTCGGCTGCGGTTATCTTTGCAGATACACCTACGAATGAATATATCAGACAACAGGCGGAGCAGATGCCCAAAGATGAGGTAGAGCATTATTGGGACGGGCTGATGCAGCAATATGGCGGATTTTTCCCTGATCAGAAAACGCCTTCCTTCATGGACATGCTGCTTCCGGGCGGTGAAGGATTCAGTATTAAAGGTGTATTGAGCGCCATAGCTGACTTTTTCATCCACGAAATTCGGGTTAATGCCAAGCTGCTCGTCACCATTGTCATGCTCAGCATTATGAGTATGGTGCTGGAAACTCTGCAAAGTGCTTTCGAAAGTAATCAGGTCAGCAAAGTCGCCTACGCTATTGTCTACATGGTCATTATCATCCTGGCGATTAACAGCTTTAGTGTAGCGATCGGTTATGCAAAGGAAGCCATTGACAGCATGATTCAGTTTATGATGGCGATGCTGCCCCTGCTGTTTACCATGTTGGCTTCGATGGGCAACGTCGTAACGGTTTCGGTCACCCACCCGCTGATTGTATTTATGATCAATACGGTTGGGACGGTCATTCATACGCTGGTGTTCCCGCTACTGTTCTTCTCGGCGGTGTTGTATCTGGTCAACTCACTGACAGGCAAATACAAGCTGACCCAGTTAGCCGATCTGCTGCGTAACGCCGGAGTGGGGGTGCTGGGGGTGCTGTTGACCATTTTTCTGGGTGTCATTTCCGTACAGGGCTTGACATCGTCTGTAACTGACGGATTAACGATCCGCACGGCCAAGTATATTACAGGCAGTTTTGTTCCGGTGGTTGGCAAGGCGCTGGCAGATGCGACAGATACGGTCATTTCGGCTTCGTTGCTCGTGAAAAATGCCATTGGTCTGGTGGGAGTCATCATTATTCTGTTCCTCTGCGCCTTTCCTGCCCTCAAGATTCTAACGCTGGCCCTGATCTATAAAGTCACAGCAGCGATTATGCAGCCTTTGGGAGATACGCCTATTGTGGAATGCCTGGACGCAATCGGTAAAAGCATGATATATGTCTTCGCAGCGCTGGCGGCAGTGGGTTTAATGTCCTTCCTTGCGATTACGGTCATGCTCGCGGCAGGCAATATGACGGTCATGATGAGGTGAGTGAATGATCGAAAATCAAACAGGGGGAGGGGAGTGACGTGACCTGGCTGGGAGGCTGGCTTAAGGAACTGGTGCTGATTGTGCTGCTGGCTTCTTTTATCGATATGATCTTGCCAAGCCGTTCCATGGAAAGGTATGTCAAGCTCGTACTCAGCCTGCTTATTCTACTGACGCTACTTTCTCCGGTCGTGCGTTTGCTGAGTACCAGTCCTTCCGAGCTTCTGGGACGCGCGTTTGATCTTCAACGTCAGGCAGAGACTGGCAAGGGCGAACCGACATTGGAGGAAATATTGGCAAAAGGCAACAAGTTGAAGCAGCGACAGGAGCAAAGCTCCATGCAATGGGCTGGCCAAGAGGTCGCCAAGGAAATCAAGGGACAGCTGGAGCAAAGTACCGGGTTAGCGATTCAATCGGTTCAGGTTACGCTTGCTCAGATGAAGCAGGGAGTGTCCGATCTGGAGGCTGGAACGGGGATTCAGTCGGTTGTGGTTAAGTTGGCGGAGCAGCAGTCTGGGCGAAAGGAGAAAAACATGAATGTCCCGCCAGATTCGGACTCCAAGCCGATTATGGTAGAGCCTGTCGCTGAAAAAGCAGTAAATATCCGCATAGAGCCAACACCTGTAAAAGCATCGGACCAAGAGAAGGGAACGTTAGAGGGTGCCAACAACCATGCGGAGGGCTCTGATGGTGGAAAGACAGCAGATACACAAGCTTTCGGCTTAATTACGGGACTGTTGTACGAAAAATGGGGGATCGACAGCAAAAATGTTCAGGTTCTTTCTTCGCAGGACGGTACACATGAATGGTAACAGGAGGTGAGCAGAAATGGGCAAATGGATGAAAAAGCTGGAGCAATGGATGGGGGGGGGGCAGACGGACCCAAAAGGTTCAATTCATTTCGCTGGCTGCTTATTCTCGGTCTAATCGGGGTCGCGATCATGCTTTTTAACTCGTTTGTCAATGTGAAAAAGGTGGACCCGGAAAACGTGGGGCGGGAGCCGCCTGGCGTGATGAAAAATGAACCCGCACTTCAGACAACGGCGGGTGAGGAAAGTTCCTTTGCCGGAATTGAGAAGGTGTTCGAAGATAATATGAAGCAGATGCTGGAGCAGATTGTTGGTGTAGGAACGGTCGATGTCATGGTTACAGTTGACTCCACCGAGGAAGTCATCGTTCAGCGTAATGTAAAGGATATGCAGGAAGAAAATAACGAGACGGATGCCAATGGCGGTCAGCGACATACCACTCAATATACACGCGATGGAGAGATTGTCACCTATGAATCGTCAGGAGGTCAACACACCCCAATTGTTACAAAAAAAGTAAAGCCACAGGTGAGGGGAGTGCTGGTGGTGGCGATGGGAGCAGAAAACCCCACCGTGAAGCAGTTGATTGTGGATGCCGTACAGAAGGGGCTTAATGTGCCTTCCTATAAAATTTCAGTCGTCCCGCGCAAGCAGGGATAATTGAAATCATAAGCAGGGATAAATGAAAATCCTAATTTAATGATATTGGAGGACGGAACATGAATAATAAAAGACAAACCGTTTGGCTGGTGTCCATGCTGAGTTTAATGGTCGTGCTGTCTGCGTACTATCTGTTTACGGAGGACTCCAGCCCGGCTAACCCGCCTGTGGCGGACAGTGAACAAGTGAGCAAGGTCAAGCAGGATACCGCCCAGGAAGCGACAGGCAAGGCAGAAGAGCAATTGAACGAGCTGAAAGTGAATGAAGTGGTGACCAATGGAGAAGTAACCGGAGAAGGAACTTCCTCTTCCACGAAGACGGACACGGCTGCCGCAACGGATCCTGCTACCGAATCTATTACAGGCGAAAATAAAGATACGGCCGCTGCCCAGGCTACTGAGTCTGCTAAATCGGATCAAAATACTGCTGCTACCGCGCCGGATACTGCGGCAAAAAGTGACGACAAAGCAGCATCCACTGCGAAAACTGATCAGCAGGTGCTCGATCAGGTGGCAACGGAACAAGCCGCGAAGCCAACGGCCGCTGCTGTTATCGACAACTACTTGCTGGAGCGGGATGTGGCAAATCAAAAGAAGAATGATGAGCTGACGACTGCAATGAACGATAGCACTGCCAAGAAAGCCGCAGAAGCACAAAAGGAATTACATGTGTTGGAAGACAAACAGGCGAAAATCACCGGAATTGAGGAAGAGCTTCAGCAGCAGTTTGCCAATGCAGTTGTTCGTGAGGAAGATGCTGATAAATACAAGGTAGTAGTTCTGAGTGAAAAACTGGATGCCAAACAAGCGGTAACGATCGTCGATAAGGTCATGAAAGAACTGAACGTAACACAGGACAAGATCAGCGTCCAGTATGTTACACAATAAGACAAAAATCGAGAAAAAGCCCGGATTTCTGCACATTTCCGGGCTCTTTCTATTTTTAATGATTGTGATATAATACATAAAGCTGTTTCAACAATGTTATCAGCAACCGGCAAAATGCTGAAGGAGTGATTAATAGAGATGTTCAAATTAAGCGAGATTAAGGAATTGATCAAGCTGGTGGATGAAACGTCTGTACATGAGCTTGAAATTGAAAACGAAGGAACTCGCCTGTTGATCCGTAAACCGGGTAAAAGCGAGATCGTTACGGTACAGGCACCTGTGGCAGCACCTGCTTATACGATGGCACCACAAGCTGCTATTCCGAATCCACAAGCACAGTCCGATGCAGGACATACATCTGTTGGGGAGACTAAGGAATATGCAAGCAATCTACATAAAATCGTATCTCCGATGGTAGGCACTTTCTATAGTTCTTCAACCCCGGATACGGCTCCGTATGTGAGTATCGGCAGTAAAGTAGGCGAGAAAACAACGGTGTGTATTATTGAGGCGATGAAGCTGATGAACGAGCTGGAAGCTGAAGTGAAGGGCGAAATTGTGGAAATTTTGGCCGAAAACGGACAGTTGGTCGAGTATGGCCAGCCATTGTTCCTTGTGAAACCGGAGTAAGACGCTCGCTTGTACCCTCTGTTTTGAGGGTTCAGCCAGGCTGCTCCCAGGGAGGATAAAGTCATGACATTTCAAAAAGTATTGATTGCGAATCGTGGAGAAATTGCGGTTCGTATCATTCGCGCTTGCCGCGAAATGAATATTTCGACGGTTGCCGTATATTCGGAAGCCGACAAGGATTCGTTACATGTGCGTCTCGCAGATGAGGCTTACTGTATCGGACCGAAGCTGTCCAAGGAAAGCTACCTGAATTTTACGAACCTGATGAGCGTTGCGACATTGACTGAATGTGATGCGATTCATCCAGGTTACGGATTTTTGGCTGAAAACGCCGACTTCGCTGAAATTTGCGAATCTTGCAATATTACGTTTATTGGTCCTTCTCCAGAAGCGATTAACAAAATGGGGGATAAGGCTGTCGCCAAGCAGACGATGAAGGATGCCGGGGTTCCGGTCATTCCGGGTTCGGACGGGCTGGTGGAGGATTTGCAGGATGCCATTACCATTGCTCGCGATATTGGCTATCCGGTGATCATCAAGGCCACAGCAGGTGGCGGCGGTAAAGGTATCCGTATCGCCGAGAATGAGGATAATCTTATTCAACAAATTACTACCGCCCAGCAGGAAGCGCAAAAAGCGTTTGGTAACGCGGGTGTGTATCTGGAAAAATATTTGACCGGTATGAAGCACGTGGAGATTCAGATCATAGCGGACAAGCACGGCAATGTTGCGCATCTGGGTGAACGGGACTGCTCTGTGCAGCGCCGTCGCCAGAAGCTGCTGGAGGAAGCGCCGTGTCCTGTACTTTCGCAGGATGTGCGTGAAGAAATGGGTCAGGCAGCCGTTCGTGCGGCTTTGGCTGTACAATATTCCGGTGCGGGAACGCTGGAATTTTTGCTTGGACCGGATAATCAATTTTATTTTATGGAAATGAACACACGTATTCAGGTAGAACATCCCGTAACGGAGATGATTACCGGTGTGGATTTGATTAAGGAAATGATTTTGGTCGCTGAGGGGCATCCGCTTTCCTTCACACAGGAAGAAGTCACCATCAATGGATGGGCGATGGAGTGCCGTATTAACGCCGAGGACCCGGATCGCAATTTTATGCCTGCACCGGGTAAAATTGGATTTTATCTGCCTCCAGGCGGCCCTGGGGTACGCGTAGACAGCGCAGCTTATCCGGGCTACAGCATTCCTCCTTATTATGACTCCATGATCGCCAAATTGATTGTGTGGGCGCCTACACGTCAGGAAGCGATTGCCAAAATGAAGCGGGCTCTGTCCGAATTTGCTATTGAAGGCATACCGACAACGATTTCTTTTCATCAACGTTTGTTGGAGCATCCGACCTTCGTCAAGGGCGATTTTGATATTAAATTTTTGGAGGAAAACGAAGTTTAATCGGTATATTTCCTTAGTTTGTCATAATGAACGCCAAATGATATAGTATGGATAATAAGTGAGCATGTCTGCTTTGAAATCCAAAGCTGAAGTGAAACTTATTTTGACCGAAAGGTGTTGAAGGTATGAGCACAGTGCCAACTGAATTCGAGCGTACGGAAATTGGGGAGATTCAGATTGCCCCGGAGGTTATTGAAGTCATTGCCGGACTGGCAACCGTTGAGGTGCCGGGCGTAGCGGGAATGAGTGGCGGATTTGCAGGCGGGTTTGCCGAACTACTGGGCCGCAAAAATTTGTCCAAAGGTGTAAAAGTGGAAGTCGGACAGCGTGAAGCAGCTGTAGACGTCTCCGTCATTATCGAGTACGGTAACCGTCTGCCCGAGGTGGCTGCTGCTATTCAGCAGAACGTTAAGCGTTCCATTGAAACCATGACAGGTCTTAACGTTGTTGAAGTGAACGTGCAAATTCATGATGTTCAATTCAAAAGTGCCGAAAAAGTAGAAGAGCCGGAAGTTCTGGGCGCCGGACGGGTTAAATAGAGCGATACTTTGTACAAACCCCCGACCCTTAAGGGTCGAGGGTTTACTCTAATTTAAGGAGGCTGTGCGTTTCGTGGCTAAAGTTATGGACAGACTTCTGCTGTTCTTGTACAGCTTAAGTATCGGAATTATTTCCATTCTCGCCATCCTCCTCCTGAGCGGGGCCATTCCGTATGCCTTAAGCATTCAGGATGAGCGGATTGTGTGGTTTACCAGCTTGATTATTGCTGGAGTGCTGCTGCTTTTGAGTCTCCGGGTTTTCTATATCTCCATTCGCCGGAACCAAACGGTACAGCATTCTATAGATCAACGAACGGAGTACGGTGACATTCAGATTTCAGTGGATACTATCGAAAATCTGTGTCTCAAAGCGGCCTCCAGATTTCGTGGGATACAGGATTTGAAAGCACGTATTCGCGTGCTGGAATCGGGACTTGATATTACGATTCGGGCGGTTGTGGACGGGGAAAGTTCTATTCCGGTGTTAACCTCCGAAGTACAAAAGGGGGTACACGACCATGTGGAAGAAATTACGGGAATTCCTGTGTCCAATGTATCTGTGTACATCGCCAATGTTTCTCAGTCACCAAGCTTTAAGAGTCGTGTGGAATAGAGGTGATTTTCCCTGATGCCCTGGAAAGAAATATGGGGAAGTTACAAGGGCCGGATCACAGGGATTACGGCCGGCATTTTTTTCGGGTTTATTTATTTGTGGGCAGGCTTTTGGAATATGTTGTTCTTTGCATTGATGGTGTTCTTCGGATATACGCTAGGAAGACGTAGCGACGCAGCGCTTGGTTCCCTCCTCCCTTGGAAGGAATGGAGCGACTGGCTGTCGCAACGTTGGCGTCCTTTTAAATGAACCCTGTGATACGCTTTCTCCAAAATAGAGCTGTAGCTTCTTTGCGCCCAACGTTTTGGAGGATGCGTTCACAGGTTTTTTTGTGGAATTGGTTAAAATGAAAAAATAGATACAGGCAAGCGTAGGAGGCAGGGCATGAAAAGACGTCTGGCGAGGGAAATAGCGGTACAAAGCATGTACCATATGGAAATGAATGAAGTGGATGCAGCAGCAGCAGTAGATATGTTGCTTCAGGAAGCGGCAGAGGATAACGAAGCGGAAGTAGTCATCAAAAATGCAGCAGTGTTAAGGGCTTACGTACTGGAGCATGTACGGGGTACCTGGGAACACAAGGAAGCGATTGACAAACTTCTGGTGGATTATCTTAAAGGCTGGCAGATCAGCAGACTTTCACGCGTGGATCGCCAAATTTTGAGACTGGCGGCATATGAAATGATTTTCCGTGAGGATGTTCCAGCTAAAGTTGCAGTCAATGAAGCGATTGAATTGTCCAAGCATTTTGGCACCGAGGAGTCGGGTAAATTTGTCAACGGTGTTCTGGGACGGATTATACAAGAGCTGGAGCAACTGAAAGCACAGTTTTAAGTTGAGATTATTTTACTCAGGTTGGAGAGTGGTTAATATGTCAGCACTGATCATTGATGGCAAACAAATCTCTAAGGATATTCGCGCAAGCATTCAGCAGGAAGTCATCCGTCTGAAGGAGCACAACTTTCAGCCTGGACTGGCTGTCGTACTGGTAGGTGAAGATCCTGCTTCTCAGGTGTATGTTAGAAACAAGGAAAAGGCATGTCATGATCTCGGTTATTATTCCGAGGTACATCGGTTGGCAGCGGATACTTCACAGGAAGCATTGCTGGAGTTGGTGGACAAGCTGAATCACCAAAGTAATATTCACGGGATTCTGGTACAGCTTCCGTTGCCAAAGCACATTCATGAAAAAGCAATCATTGACGCCATTGCAGTCGAGAAGGATGTGGATGGATTCCATCCGGTAAACGTGGGGAATCTGGTCATCGGTGATGATAGCCTCCTGCCTTGTACTCCTGCTGGAGTCATTGAGTTGATCAAGCGTGCGGGGGTAGAAATTGCGGGTAAGCATGCGGTGGTCATTGGTCGAAGTAATATCGTGGGCAAGCCGGTATCGCTGTTGTTGCAGCGCGAAAATGCTACGGTGACCATGTGTCACTCTCGTACGGCGAATATCGCCGAGTTAAGTCGGCAAGCGGATATTTTGGTGGTTGCCATCGGAAAAGCCAACTTTATTGATGCTTCGTTCGTGAAGCCTGGAGCGGTAGTCATTGATGTAGGCATGAATCGTCTGGAGAGCGGAAAACTGGCGGGTGACGTTGATTTTGAGAGCGTGAAGCAAGTATCTGGTCCGATTACCCCTGTTCCCGGCGGTGTAGGTCCAATGACGATTACCATGCTGATGCAAAATACGCTCGTAGCGGCCAAGCGGTCGCACGGTTTGGCCTAAGGGCGGTTACCTGTGGCTGAACAGCGTATTTACTCTATTAAGGACCTGAATCGCTATATCCGGATGAAGCTGGAATCGGATCAGGTGCTGTCCGATGTATGGATACGTGGGGAAATTTCTAATTTTACGCATCATTCGAGTGGTCACATGTACTTTACACTCAAGGATGAGGGCAGCCGCATCCGTTCGATTATGTTTGCAACCCATAATCAGCGGCTTCCCTTCGTGCCAAAGGAAGGTACGCGTGTTATTGCCCGGGGAAACGTATCTGTGTACGAACGGGATGGACAATATCAATTTTATGCAACCCAGATGCAGCCTGATGGCGTCGGAAGTCTCTACCTTGCATATGAGCAGCTCAAGCAAAAGCTGGATGTTGAAGGGCTGTTCGACAGCGCTCGCAAGCGCAATCTGCCTGCTCACCCTACGACAATCGGTGTCATTACTTCGCCAACCGGAGCTGCCGTACGCGATATTATCACGACGCTTCAACGGAGATATCCGCAGGCTGGAATTGTGTTATATCCTGTGCTTGTGCAGGGAAAAGGTGCTGCGCCCGCTATTGTTAAGGCGATTGAAGCCATGAACCGTATGCAGGAGGTTCAGGTGATGATCGTCGGGCGGGGCGGTGGTTCTTTGGAGGAGTTATGGGCGTTTAACGAGGAAGCGGTTGCGCGTGCCATTTTTGCATCGGGGATTCCGGTCATTTCAGCCGTCGGTCATGAAACGGATTTTACGATTGCCGATTTTGTGGCCGATTTGCGTGCGGCTACGCCGACCGCTGCCGCCGAGTTGGCTGTGCCTCATCAGCAAGAGTTGCGAGATCAGCTGCTCCAGAGGGAACAGCGATTACGTAACGCACTCCGACAGCGGCTGGAAACCAGCCGTGAACGGTTGACCCGGCTTCGGCGCTCCCCGGTGCTGCTGCACCCGCGCCGCTATATGCTACAGCATGCGGAGCGGATGGATATGTTGCATCAGCGGCTCATTCGGGCAGCAAGCAACCGTTCACGTTTGAACGCTGAGAAGAACGCGCGTATGCGTCAGGTGCTGGAGCGGTTTAACCCGCGCGAACAAATCCGGTCGGCCCGCAAGCAGACAGATGCGGCACAGCGTCAGCTGGAGTCTGCAATGCGTGCTATTACCAAGACGGGACGGCAGCAACTGTACGCGGGTATTCGTCAGTTGGATGCGCTTAGCCCGCTCAAGGTCATGTCGCGAGGCTACAGCCTTGTGTATGATGAGCAGGAGAAACGGTTGATCAAGTCGCTAAAAGACGTACAGCCGGGAGATTCCATTAAGATTAAAGTGAGTGACGGGCAGTTGGACTGCCAAGTATGGGGAATGAAGGAGGACGCGAAGCACGGTGGCGAATGAAGCGGAATTGAATTTTGAAGCGGCCATGGCCGCTCTTGAAGAAATTGTCGGACAACTGGAGCACGGGGACGTTCCTCTGGAGCAAGCCATTGATCTGTTCCAGCGTGGCATGAAGCTGTCTCAGCTTTGCAGTCAGAAGCTGGAGCAGGTTGAACGTAAAATTGAAATGATTGTGGAAGAGGATGGAGATTTGCGCAAGAAGCCTTTTGCCGGCGGGTTAGATGAAAACGGTGGTGAAGGCGTTGAATAGATCGTCATTCAAGGAATATTTGACCGGGACGGTGGATGCGGTTTCGTCCGCATTGACTGAGCAATTCCCAGCTCATTGGAGCATTCCCGCCGTTCTCCGTGAATCCATGAATTATTCACTCACCGCAGGCGGAAAACGCCTGCGGCCTCTGCTTGTGATCGCAGCTGCCGAAGCATTCGGCGGAAGCCGGGAGGCCGCGTTACCAGTAGCATGTGCGGTAGAAATGGTACATACGTACTCCCTGATTCACGACGATTTACCAGCCATGGATGATGATGATTATCGCCGGGGCAAACTGACGAATCATAAGGTATATGGAGAAGCGGTTGCTATCCTTGCCGGTGACGCGTTACTGACTCATGCCTTTCATAGCGTCGTACAAGCAGGTCGGCGTTACGGAGTTTCCTCCGATGCGCTACTGTCCATCGTGGAGGAATTATCCGAAATGAGCGGAGCGCGGGGCATGGTGGGTGGTCAGGTCGCGGATATGTCCGGCCAACAAGGGATGACAGGAATTGAGGAACTGGAGTATATCCATCTTCACAAAACTGCTGATTTGATCATTTTCTCATTGCTGGCTGGTGGACGGATCGGGGGAGCGGATAAGGGTCAATTAGAAGCGCTTCGTCGTTTTGGACGTGATCTGGGACTGGCATTTCAAATTCAGGATGATATCCTGGATCTGGTGGGCGATGAGAGCAAGCTGGGTAAAAAAACGCAAAGCGATGTTGAACAGGAGAAGGTTACGTATCCGTATTTTATCGGTATGGAGGCTTCCTTGCAGCAGGTGGAGGAACTCACGGCTTCAGCTAAAAATGCGTTAATTGAGGGCGGTATACCTGATTCTTCGCGTTTGCTGGAGATTGCCGATTACCTGATGAAGCGAGATCATTAGCACGGATAGGTCTGTTTTGACTTGTCTGCGTTTAAGCATGACGAAAAAGTGTGATATAATATTTGTTAACTTTACACACAAACTTGAAGGAAAGCGGGGAGATATGCGTGCTGCTTCCACACATAAAGCAACCAGGCGATCTGAAATCACTGTCGGTTGAGGAGTTGGATTCTCTAGCCGAGGAAATCAGGAGCTTTTTGATTGAGAAGCTGTCCGTGACTGGGGGGCACCTGGCATCGAATTTGGGAGTGGTTGAGCTCACAATCGCCCTGCATTACTGCTATAACAGTCCGAAGGACAAAATGATTTATGACGTTGGGCATCAGGCCTACGTGCACAAAATATTGACAGGGCGGATGGATCGTTTTGATACCCTTCGCCAGCGTGATGGACTTTGCGGTTTTGTAAAAAGAAGCGAGAGCGAGCATGATGTTTGGGAAGCTGGACATAGTAGCACTTCTCTATCGGCCGCGATGGGGATGGCATTGGCTCGTGATTTGAAGGGCGAGGACAATAAAGTCATTGCTATGATCGGAGATGGAGCGCTGACTGGAGGCATGGCCTTCGAAGCTCTAAACCATATCGGACATGAACGTAAAAATTTGATGGTCATTCTGAATGACAATGAAATGTCGATAGCGCCGAATGTAGGGGCCATGCATAACTATTTGAGCAAAATCCGCTCAGACCGTCATTATTTGCGGGCGAAGGATGAGCTGGAAGTTTTGCTAAAAAAGATTCCTGCTATCGGTGGTAAACTTGCCAAATCGGCTGGCCGTGTCAAGGACAGTCTTAAATATATGATGGTTCCGGGCGTGCTATTTGAGGAACTGGGTCTGACGTATCTTGGTCCGGTAGACGGACATGATCTGCCCAAGTTGATTGAAACCTTCCAGCAGGCGGATAACGTCACTGGCCCCGTGTTGGTGCATGTTGTAACTACCAAGGGCAAAGGTTATAAGCCTGCGGAGGTAGATTCACATAAATGGCACGGAATCAGCCCATACAAAATTGAATCCGGTCAGGTACTCAAGGCCGTGGGCAATCCGATGTATACGGAAATTTTCGGGCAAACGCTGATTGAGCTGGCTGAGCAGGATGAGCGTATCATTGCGGTTACACCTGCTATGCCTGGTGGATCAGGGCTGGTGCCGTTCAGTAAGGAATTTCCTGCACGCATGATTGACGTCGGCATTGCCGAGCAGCACGCAGCTACCATGTGTGCCGCCTTGGCAATGGAAGGGATGAAGCCGGTATTTGCGGTATACTCCACTTTTATGCAGCGTGCTTATGACCAAATTGTACATGACATCTGCCGTCACAATGCGAACGTGATGTTTGCGATAGACCGTGCCGGTTTTGTCGGGGCGGATGGGGAAACCCACCATGGCGTGTTTGATGTAGCGTTCTTGCGTCATATCCCGAATCTCGTGCTTATGATGCCCAAGGATGAAAACGAACTGCGACATATGATGAAGACAGCGCTCGATTATGACGATGGCCCGATTGCTTACCGCTATCCGCGTGTAAATGTGGTTGGTGTGCCGATGGACAAAGAATTGCAAGCTATACCTATTGGCAGTTGGGAGCCTTTACGCAAGGGTGAGGGCTTCGCTGTAATCGCTTCGGGGCCGATGCTCCAGGTGGCAACAGAGGCTGCGGACGCGATGAAACGAGAAGGTTTGCAGGTGGGAGTTGTGAATGCCCGTTTCCTCAAGCCGGTGGATGAAGATATGTTGCGTGAACTGGCTCGCCAGCATACAAAGCTGATTGTATTGGAAGAAGCTTCCGAAGCGGGAAGTTTGGGTAGTGCTGTGCTGGAATTTTACGCCAAAGAAGAAATACAGGATGCACAGGTGCGCCTGATGGGGATTCCCGATATGTTCGTGGAGCATGGTTCGATCAAGGAGCAACGCGCCGAAGTGGGTCTTACCGTTGAAGCTGTGTGCCTTAAGCTTCGCAAATGGGCTTCCGAGCCAGTGTATGGCATGGGACAATCGGTATAGGGAAATTTGTGACAACGATGATATTTATGAAAAAGTATGACAAGAGCAGCGTAGCTGCCTTAAAGGGAGATTAACATGTCTGTTCCGAAGGAACGCATTGATGTATTACTTGTAGAGCAAGGCTTTTTTGAAAGCCGTGAAAAAGCCAAAGCCGCAATTATGGCAGGTCTGGTACTGGCCGACAGTGAACGAATCGAGAAGGCGGGTATGAAGGTACCACGTGACAGCGAGCTTAAAGTAAAGGGTGCAGTGCATCCATATGTAGGCCGTGGAGGGTTGAAGCTGGAAAAAGCTATCCGTCAATTCGAGCTGGATATGAAGGGCAGGACGATGCTGGATATCGGCTCTTCCACCGGAGGTTTTACGGATTGTGCCCTCCAGCATGGAGCGGAGTATGTATATGCCATTGACGTGGGATATAATCAGCTGGACTGGTCTCTCCGTAATGACAAACGGGTATGCGTAATGGAGAAAACGAATTTCAGGTATATGACACCTGCAGATTTGAACGGTCCTGTACCGAATTTTGCAAGTATTGATGTTTCATTTATTTCGCTGCGCATTATTTTGCCACCATTGCTTGCGTTGCTGCATCAGCCTGCTGACATTGTGGCTCTGATTAAGCCACAATTTGAAGCCGGACGTGAAAAGGTGGGGAAATCCGGCGTCGTCCGCGATCCTGCAACGCACAAAGAAGTGTTGCAAACCATCCTGACGTTCTCCCACGAGCTAGGACTTTCGCTGCAAGGTTTAGCTTATTCCCCTATTACGGGTGGGGAAGGTAATATTGAATTTTTGGCGCATTGGCGTTTGGATAAGTCTGCTAGTGTAGACCCGCAACATGAAAATGTTGATTTCCGTCCGTTAATTGACCTTTCTGTTCAGGAAGCAGGTCAAACCTTCAATAATGGTCCGTCGCGTAAGTAACATTCAGGGGTTCTCAAGAGTTCTGTGAACTTAAGGGAACCTCTTTTTGGTGTGAGGGATTGATTAACGAACTCACGTTCGCTTATAATTGAGATATACAGGAGAAAAGGGATTCCACCTCCTGTCCTAGAATATGTCCATGAGGTGATCGATTCATGGACACGCGATATGATACGGTTATCATTGTTGTGATCGGCGTAATATTAGCGGTATGGGCATTTTACGGCCTGCGTACCTGGTTAAAGGAGCCGGGACCGCTTGTGTTAAAGACTATACCGATTAACGAGGAGATGGACAAAGGGCCTGCTGTGGACTTGCTGGAAGACGCGGGTTATGAACTGGTGGGCGGAAAGATGAAAATACCGCTTGCTTTTAAAGTGAATGGACATACCGTGTATAGCCGTTTGTTTATAGACTATGTGGCTGTGCGAAAAGGTTCGACATATATGGTCAAAACGTCACGTCGCAAGAGACCGATGGAGTGGAGTGGTCCTGATTTGCGGGATAGGCTTATGCCTTATCTGCTGCTTTATCCGGGCTGTGCGGGCGTATTGTACGTTGATACGGACGATCGGAGTATCCGCCTTATTACATTGGTGGAAGACATCGAAGAAGAGGAATATGAGGATTAATCCATAGGAGGATTTTATGAAGGGTCAACGACATATTAAAATCAGGGAAATTATTTCACAACGGGAAATTGAAACGCAGGACGATCTGGTTGAAGCCTTACGCAAGGCTGGTTTTCAGGTCACTCAAGCCACTGTATCTAGGGACATCAAGGAACTGCTGCTTATTAAAGTTCCGATGGATGATGGCAGGTACAAATATTCGATGCCTTCAGATCAGCGATATAACCCTGCCCAGAAACTGAAACGTACATTGGTCGACAACTTTTTACATATTGACTATACGACCAATCTGATCGTGATGAAGTGTCTTCCGGGAACGGCGAACTCGATTGCTGCATTATTGGACAACATTGAATGGCCTGAAATTATGGGTACCATTAGTGGGGATGACACCATTTTGATTATTTGCCGATCAGAAGAGAACAGCGAGGCCATTGTGAATCGTCTTATGGGCTACATTTCCTAAACATGATTTCTTAGGCCTATTTAGACGTTTGAATTTGTACATCATAGAGGTGAAAGAACGATGCTAGTCACTTTATCTATACGAAATTTGGCAGTTGTAGAGGCTGTCGATGTTCATTTTTATAAAGGGTTCCACGTATTGACCGGGGAAACAGGCGCAGGTAAATCCATCATTATTGATGCCCTCGGTCTGATTGCTGGAGGCAGAGGTTCCGCCGATCTGGTCCGTTATGGGTGTGATAAAGCAGAGATGGAGGCGCTGTTTGAGTTGCCGGTTAAGCATCCGGTTTGGGCAACGTTAGAAGAGCAAGGAATCAAGGCGAATGCTGAAGAACATCTATTGATTCGGCGAGAATTGACCGTACAAGGAAAAAGTTCTTCGCGGATTAACGGTCAAATGGTCAATTTAACGATGTTGCGTGAGGTGGGTGAGCAGCTCGTCAATATTCACGGTCAGCATGAGCATCAAAGTTTGCTACGTGCAGACCGCCATCTGACGCTGCTGGACACGTTCGGTGATTCGGTCATCGGTCCAGTCAAAACGCTCTACAGAGAGCGTTATAATGCTTTTGTCAAAGCGGAAAAAGAAGTGCGGGAGCTGCAAAGCTCCAGTCAAAAGGCCTATCAGTTATTGGACATGTATCGGTTTCAGTTGGAGGAAATTGCCGCTGCCGAGCTTAAATTGGGAGAGGATGAATTATTGACAGAAGAACGGGTCAAGCTATCCCATAGTGAGAAAATGATGGATGGGATATCAGGAGCCTACGATCTGCTAAGCGGCAGAGGTGGACTGGATATGATCAATAACGTGTTGTCCAGACTGAATGATGTCCAAAGCTACGACAGCAAAAGCCTTCAGCCTATTGCGGAGCAGATTCAATCTGCTTTTTACCAGTTGGAGGATGCGGCGTTCCAATTACGTTCATACCGTGAAGATATTGAATTTAATCCGGGCAAGCTGCATGAAGTGGAGCAACGGCTAAATCAAATTACCGGGTTACAGCGAAAATATGGTGATAGTATAGAGCAGATTTTGGAATACTATAGCCGTATTGAGCAGGAAACCGATATGCTGGAGAATAAGGATGAACGGCTGGAGCAATTAATTGCAAAGCGGGATGAGTTGCTTTCGGATTTACTTCAGATTGCAGAAGAGCTTACAGAAGCGCGTGAAATTTGTGCTGAAGAGTTGGCCGAGCAGGTAGAGCAGGAGCTAAAGGATCTGCAAATGCAAAGAACGTCACTCAAGGTAAGTATTGATCCGATTGAAGATCCGCGCGGATATGAATATAAAGGTCGGCGGGTACGACCAACCAAGCAGGGCATCGATAATGCGGAATTTCTGATTTCCCCGAATCCGGGGGAGCCGCTTCGTCCGCTAGGCAAGATTGCTTCTGGTGGTGAACTGTCCCGTATCATGTTGGCGATGAAAAGTATTTTTGCACGTCATGATCAAATTCCGGTACTCATTTTTGACGAGGTGGATACCGGGGTAAGCGGTCGCGCGGCTCAATCCATTGCCGAAAAACTGTATCGTTTGTCTTCTGTCTGCCAGGTATTCTCCATTACTCATTTGCCGCAGGTGGCATGTATGGCGGATCACCAGTACCTTATCGAGAAGAATGTTCATGACGAACGTACAATGACGCAAATTGAAGCGTTAAATGAGGACGGACGTGTGAAGGAATTGGCACGTATGCTGGGCGGCGTGGAAATTACCGAAAAAACTTTGCATCACGCACAGGAAATGCTGAATTTGGCGGAAGGAAAGAAAGCCTGAAAAGAGCGGCTGGCGTAATGATTAACAGTTATAAAAGCCTGGGGGCAAGGTTACCTTATAGGTACGCAATTGGCGACCACCTTTACTCGTCAAGCGAAAGAAGCAAAGGGAGCGTGACAGCCATTGAATTTTTACTCCAGGATCAAATTGCTCGGTCTTTTGCTTGTTTTTCTTATTTGTTGTATCGGTAACGCCAAGCATGTGCATGCAGCGCTGCCTTCACAAGCTTCTCTGGAATTATTCGGTTCCCATGCAGTGACGAAGCCTCAAGAAAACATGATCCCCGACTTGAAGGTGTATCCAGGGGGTCAGACGATCGGGGTCAAAGTAAAATCTTCAGGAGTGCTTGTCGTTGGTCATCATGTCATTCAGGAAAGTATGGACCGCAAGGTGTCACCTGGAGAGACTGCTGGGATTCGTCTCGGTGACCGGATCACCCATATGAATGGCAAACCGCTCGATAGCCTGACAAGGGTAGCGGAGGCTGTAGAGGAAGCAGGCAAGAACAAAAAGCCGCTCGACATCACGCTTTGCCGAGGGGAGCAGACGATTTCCACCAAGCTAACACCAGTTTATGATCGTGATGACAAAGCATGGCGGCTTGGACTGTATATTAGGGACTCGGCTGCGGGTGTAGGCACCTTGACCTTTTACGCACCGGATCAGGGGGTATACGGGGCCTTGGGGCACGTGATTACCGACATGAATACCCAGACCCCCATTGTTGTGGGGAGCGGGGAAATAGTGCAATCCAATGTGACGTCAATTGCGAAAAGTCAAAGTGGTGAACCTGGGGAAAAACGCGCACATTTTCTCAAGGATCATCGGGTGTTAGGTAATATTGAACGAAACACGAACTTTGGGATTTTTGGGAAGATGTCAGATGAGCCGCAATATGGTTTGTATTCAAAGCCGATTCCTGTGGCACTTGCGAATGAAGTAAAGGAAGGACCCGCAGAAATTTTGACTGTATTGGAAGGTCAGCAGATTCAGCGGTTTCAGGCAGAGGTCGTACACATTTCTCAACAGGATAAACCGGCAACCAAAGGACTTGTTATTCGTATCGTAGATCCAAAGCTGCTGGATAAGACCGGGGGAATTGTACAAGGGATGAGCGGAAGCCCAATTATTCAGAACGGCAAGCTCATCGGGGCTGTGACGCATGTATTTGTTAACGATCCGAAATCAGGCTACGGCTGCTTTATTGAATGGATGCTGCGCGATGCAGGAATCATGCAGAATAACGTAAGCTTGAAATCATCCTCTAATCTTAAGGCGAGCTAGTGGCCTTAAGATTTTTTTTGTCGAAATGCCAAGAATAAACTCGTAATAGCAAGTTAAAGAATTAATTATAATGGAAACCATAAAAAAAATAAATAAAAATAATTTTCGACAGAAGGAATTCATAATTCGATGTCGAAATCATATACTCCGACAAGAAATATTTATTTGCTGTAAACTGATGTCCCAACTGAATAACACTCAATAAGGAGGAAGTACATTGCAAAAAATTGAGGTATTGTTGGCTGATGACAACCGGGAATTTACGAATCTGCTTGCCGAATATATTTCCGATCAGGAGGATATGGAAGTTACTGGAATCGCCTATAATGGTGAAGAAGTGCTCCAACACATCGCAGAATCCCGCAACGTACCTGATGTACTTATTTTAGATATTATCATGCCTCATCTGGATGGTCTCGGCGTATTGGAGCGCTTGAGAGAAATGAACCTGTCTCCACAGCCGAAAATCATTATGCTGACTGCATTCGGTCAAGAAAATATTACGCAAAGGGCCGTACAGCTCGGGGCATCTTATTATATTTTGAAGCCGTTTGACATGGAAGTGCTTGCCAACCGTGTTCGTCAATTGGTGGGACCACAATTAGTCAGTAGCAGTCCGTTGACCGTTTCTTCCATGCGGTCTAATGTGGTGCCAATGGGTAAAACGAAAAACCTGGATGCCAGTATTACGGCCATTATCCATGAAATCGGTGTGCCAGCTCACATTAAGGGCTATCAATATTTACGCGAAGCCATTACCATGGTGTACAATAATATCGAAATTTTGGGTGCCATCACCAAAACATTATATCCCGCAATCGCCGAAAAATTTAAAACGACGGCATCCCGCGTGGAACGCGCCATTCGTCATGCCATCGAGGTAGCATGGACACGTGGCAATATCGACAGTATCTCTCACCTTTTCGGCTACACCATTAATATCTCCAAATCCAAGCCGACCAACTCAGAGTTTATTGCGATGGTAGCTGACAAGCTGCGGATTGAGAATAAGGTGTCCTGAAAGGGTTAATTAGGGAAAGTAAGCGAATAAAGAAGGTTCGCAGAGCTAAATATTTTACGTAGTACAACAAATAAACCAGCCGACACTTTCGTGTTTGGACTGGTTTTTTACATTACCTACATCTTTTAATAAGCAGACCAACTAGCATCGGCTGTAATGACGGTACCCATTCACAAAGCTGGAATCATCCGAAGCAAGGAAACAGCACCAGGAGCGATTGCGTTACAACGTACGCCTTTATTAGCGTATTGGAAGCCTACATTTTTAGTCAGGCCAACAACGGCATGTTTGGCTGCAGTATATATAAGCTGCACCAGCTCTAGAGCCTTGCAATCCGCCAAGTGAGGCAACATTAATAATGACCCCGGCACCTTTGTCCGTGAAAATAGGAAGGACCTTCCGAACTACAATAGCAGTAGCGACTCCGCCATTGGATTTAATGTCTGCTACAGTCAAGTTTGCCGCATCTACATTGATATCAGATACAACCACTTTAGCCCCTTCTTTAGCATACAAAATGGCTATTTCCTTACCCATTCCAGAGGCTGCTCCTGTGACTACTGCCACCTTACCTTGAATTTTCATGATGATCCCTCCGCACGTTCAGTTAAGTGTAATTCATTTCGTTAAACACTTGTTCAATAAAGTACAGTTATACCTTATTTATAGTATAATCATACTTATTAATGAATAAAAATCAGCAAATAAGCAGGAATTTGTTGCTTTTTGAACAGTATTTCTGCCTTGTGTAAATAAATTTTAAATTAACGGTGATGCTTCATGCCTAATCCAAAATTAGTTGAGGATAAACGCATTCGAAGAACGAAAAAACTAATAAGGGAATCTATAGTTCTCCTTTTAAAAGAAAAAGATTTAAAGGACATTACCATAACGGATATCCCAAGCTAGTTACTACGCCTACGCTATTTTGGGGATGATCATAGAATGGGTAAATAAAGATTTTAAGCATTCCCCTCGCTATATGGCGGAACAATTGCTCGAAATCATGAAACATAACACATTCCACGCTGTTTATAAAACAAACCAGAATCAGCTTCACTAATCATCACAAGTAAAATTTTCCTTTTGGAAACAGTTCTGAAAAATCTCTTTAAATTGATATAAACAATGTGTCGATTCATGTCGATATAATATGTACTATAAAGAGATTGAGGAGCGAATGTATGAAATTTAACATCCGAGCAAAATTGTTATTGGGTTTTCTTGCGGTAATTGCTTTATTAATCATCATTAGTTTGGTATCCATCTCAAAAATGAAAAACTTGGGTGACACTTCGATGGAAATTGATAGCCATTGGATGCCAAGTGTGACTATCCTGGGAACGCTAAACGGCGATGTATCTGATGTAGAACGGCTTTCCTTGAATATTATTGTAGAACGCGACCCGGCAGAGGTGGAGAAGGTTCAGGCGGAATACGATAAGGTTTTGAAAAAGGTTGAGAGCGGCCGGAAAACATATGAAAAATTAATTGCTACTCCTAAAGAACGTGAAATGTATGATGATTTCTCCAAAAAATATGCAGAGTACCTAAATAAGTTGCCAGAAGTGATTGCAGCAGGGAAAGCTAACGATTATGTTCAATCCAGCATTCTGCACAAAGAGTCCTATGCGCTATGGGATAGCGCGAACAATATGATCTTTCAGCTCATCAAGCTGAACTCAGATGGCTCAAAACAGATTACACAAGAAGGCGTTGACAACTTTATCTCAGGTAGACAAATGGTCGTCGTTTTGAGTATTGCGGCTATTGTATTGGCACTGATTGTGGCAATCATCATCGCCCAAATTATTTCTAAACCCATTCTGCGAATCAGTCGTGCTGCTGAAAGCATTGCATCGGGTGATCTAACAAGTGAAGCTATAATTGTGAAGGGCAAGGACGAGATCAGCATGTTGGCACATTCCTTTAATGCCATGGTTGAGAACCTTCGCCAACTGATCCAATCGGTTAGTAAGACGTCTGAACTGGTAACCACTTCCTCGGAAGAATTGACAGCCAGCGCAGAGCAAAATAGCCAAGCTTCTGCACAAATAACCGAAACGGTACAAGAAGTAGCTACAGGAACGGGCGAACAGGTGGATATGGTGACAAAGTCGTCCCAGGCTATTGAGGAAATGTCCATCGGTGTAGAACAAATTGCTATCCGTGCGCAAAATGTATTTGCATCTGCTCAGGATGCGGCCCACAAATCAGCTGAAGGTAACCAGATGATTCAACAGGCTGTTACGCAGATGAACGCTGTAAATCACTCCATGGAGGGATTGGCTGGTCTTATGGCTGGATTGGGAGAGCGTTCAGATGAAATTGGCAAGATTATTGATGTAATCACCAATATTTCGAGTCAGACCAACCTTCTTGCTCTGAACGCTGCGATTGAAGCGGCCCGCGCAGGAGAACACGGTCGCGGATTTGCTGTAGTTGCAGGCGAAGTGCGCAAGTTGGCTGAACAATCGGCTCATTCTGCTCAACAAATTACGGAACTTGTTGGTTTGATTCAAAAGGACACTGCCCATGCGATCGAGGCTGTAGCGTCCAATGGAAAAGATGTCATGACAGGTCGGGAAGTCGTGCAGAATGCAGGTGCATCCTTTGAACTGATTCAGGAAACAGTTAATAAAGTAGCGAGTGAGATTGAAGAGGTGTCCGCTGGCTCAGAGCAAATGTCTGCAAGTACGGATGAAGTTGTAGGCTTTGTCAGACAAATTTCAGCGATTGCTGAGGAAGCCGCAGCAGGAACACAACATGTGTCTGCTGCAACACAAGAGCAACTGGCATCCATGGAGGAAATTGCTTCAGCTGCAAGAAACCTGTCTACCATGGCAGAGGACCTGCAAGGGCAAATCGGCAAATTCAAAGTATAATTCAGATCAACATAGATCAAGCTGGGATTCAGCAGAGATAGTGTGTGTAATAACACGCTGTCTCTTTTTATTATCGAGGGGAGTAAGAGAAAGTATAGTTTAGCGAAAAAATGGAAGACGATCGCCCTCTATCGAGCAGGAGTGTGATCGTCTTTTGCGTTACGTGGAATATATTCCAGCACATCGGCTAGATTATGTCTCTTACCAGTAAGATCCTCCAATGTGTTTAGGATGTGACTTAATGTATCCAAATCCATTCGTTTAGTCTTACCATCACACATATCATAAATTAAGTTCGGGCGGGCTTTCGCTTCCTGGGCCAATTATGTTTTACAGGAGTTATTCATTTGGCAAGAGTGGAGTGAGTTTATCAAACTGGCTTGAACCGTTTTTATGTTGAGGATCGAAGCACGGCATCCATTCAATTGGCAACTGGTGTAACTGGCGACATGCCCCTTAAAATAGCTGAAATCGTCATGAAATTAATGAACAAAAATGCTTTGGATTGGCTAACATGTGATGTACTACACGGAATGACAGGGGCATTTGAATTTGAAACATTATAAAATAGAGAATGAATCTACTTTTGAAAAAAAGTTTAGCTAGGAATTAACGCTCATTATCCAAGTCACCCATAAGAATTAATGAAATTGAATGTTAAAAGCTCAACCCGTATCTTGAAAGAGGGATGAGCTTTTTTGGTAGTAAATTAGAATGTAGTCCAATGAATTGTTTTAATAATGAGGCTTCAATTGAGAATAGATGTGTTCTGCTATAAGCAAAGTGCACTATTTTAGCATGTTCCATGATTGTTTTCTTGATGCCAGAATGAGGGATTAATAACGTTTTGTTCTTTGGCTTCTCCTTAAGCATGCTTTATATTCGTGCTTTTGCTTCAAAAGAGCCATTTCTTTGTGCATTTTAAAAAGAACAGCGCACTACTTAGAAGTGCCTCCATTATTCATATTTAGGGATAAATTTAGACATTGCAAAGTACAATTGAGTCCTTGATGTATTCTCAAATGTCTAAAGTTATAGATGGCAAGTTCGTGAAGAAAAGAAAAGCAATAAGTTCTGTGCGTCATATCATTACGACCATCCCACCCAGAAATTTGCTCTCTGAAATCTTCTAATATTTCGTCAATGGAAAATTCATGCTTATTTGCGGATTCTAAAAGTGTTAGCAGACCGGCCAATATTTCTTTAGGATGTTCTTTTAAATACTGTACATATTTCGGAATGACACCTTTGTTCCCCATGAGCAAATCAACTGTAAAGTTGTTGCCTTCAGCCCAAAGTTTGAACTGTTGGACCTGCTTCAGGTTCTCTTCATCTAACCCCTGCATCCAGCTTAAATCAGCATAGTAGGAAATGTGCTTTTTGGCTTCTTCATACTGTTCTTTCTTCTGAAAAGCTATAGATTTCATTAAATAAGTATAGCCGTAATAAAAGACAAAAGGACGTTCTGTCACCAACGGCTCGCACTTCTTTTTATTTTCCAACCTGCGTACCTTTTCACTATAAATTGCTTTTACAACAACTCGAAATTCATCAACGTAAGTCTCGACTTCTTCCCACTTATGCAGATTAAAAGATGTACCTGTTAATTTGTAGTACCCATCTAACTGGTAATTGATAGGTAAGCGGTCACGAAACGGTGCAAACCGGATTGCTGCCTCTCTGTTCTTTTCCAAATCGTCTCCAAGTGCAGCACGAAAAAGTCTATAATGGCTTATGGCTAGACGCTCTGAATGCTGATACTTCTCATTTTCAACCACACATTCGTAAAAAGGAACGGCTTCTTTCTGCTTGCCATTACTATGTAATTCTTCTGCAATTTCAAATACCAGTTCAATCTCACTTAAGTCTTCCAACATACGTGATAAAACCGATTTCAAATTGTCTATCTTGCCAAGTTCTACACAACGTAACAAAAAGGGTTTTACTCGACTGCGATGAGGATTTCCAGTGACAAAACACTCATCCACGTATAATTCATATAGCCAGCCCTCTGGTTGATCTAATGTTTTTGCGATGACATCCATATATCTTACTGATATAGGCTTAATACGCTCAATATTGAGTAGTTGGCTTAGGTAACTTGCAGTTATACCTGACAGACGAGCAAAGCTTCTTATTGTACATTTTCTCTCTTGCAGGCATTTTCGGATTTCTAATCGAATTGCTATGACACCTTCCAATAGGGATCCCTCCTAAAGCTGAACATGCAACGCTGATTACTCCAACCTGATCTTTTTATGTACAGATTGATTATATAATTTCTTCCAAATACATGTCAATTATATCCAAAGTGAATATTCTGTAAATCAATATATTCCAATGCCAATTTTTAATAACTAAATGGTAGCCTAAAAACAAGGAATATTAAAAAACATAAACAGAAAAGGTGAGTCTTTTGAATAACGATAAACATCCTGTAACTGATTTTGGATGGGCGATTAAGCAGAAGTTGGTTGAAAGGCATATGGATCAACAAACCTTTTGCGAGACTTACCAAATTCCTACGTCCCGCTTATCGAATCTAATCCATGGAACCCGCAAAGCTAAGCGATATAGGCGATTAGTGGCTGAATTGCTCGGTATTGATGATACATTTACCAAATAGGAGTTCAAAGGTAATTCGTTCTACATATTAAAAAGAGGAGTGTTATTTATGATGGAGAATTCACACAAACTTAAAGTTCATTCCCGTTTTCACTATTGCCTATTTTGTAACAGTACGAAGTCGATCGTTCTGTATAGAGGAATTGTGATTTGTGCCGAATGTTATCTGAAAGTCACTAAAAAACCTCCTGTAGTCGAAACTCCAAAGAAAATTAGGAAGGATTAAAAAAGATAGCCCACTAACCGCAGATATGCTAATATATTGATAATTATGGTAAATGATAAATGCTTTTTGAATAGGTCATCCTCTCGGGGGGTGACTGTTTTTGTTTAGCACTAGGTATTATCAATGTAAGTGATGATGTAAAGTCATACTCAGTGGATGGGCCTTCGATGCAGCCTACTATGATGGCAGGGGATCATATAGCAGTGGATAAGCATTATTACAAGGAAAACAGTTTTCAGCGAGGGGATATTATCGTTTTCCAGAAGAATGATGTACAATTTGTAAAAAGGCGACTTACCTAACATGCTTAATTTCCCGTTAAGAGGTGAGCCGAATGTTGTACCGGAAGGTATGATTTTTGTGTTGGGAGACAATCGGATGAACAGCACAGACAGTCGTTTTCTCGGATATGTTTCAATGAATAAGGTCATAGGCAAGGTTATTGCATTGAACGGGATTCCGTTAGACGAAACAGAATAAAGGCTGTACTGTACGAGGAAGTGGAAGCAAACCAAACGATTTTAAAGCAAAGGCGGGGATGAAGGCATGTGGAATAGTCTAACTTGGGTGATCGTCGGCGTGTTGTTGGTGGCGTTGGGTTGGATTGTTATGGCATGGCGTGGTCGCAGCAGCAAAAAACAAGTGAATGGACAGCGGAACAGTAATGTCGTTGAATTTCGTCCTCGTAAGTCTGCCCGACAATCCCGGACCGGAAACGTGTCCAAATCTAAGGTATCTTCGGATTCCCGCGCGAATACAAATGCAGCTAGTATTCAAGTCCAATCTGGGTTTGGACTGTCTGACTCTATCCAGGGCACGGGCAAGCAAAAATGCTCCTTTTGTAAAAAAGAAGACAAATTAACCTTTTACGCAGATGACAATGGTTCTCTATACGGGGTATGCAAGGATTGCAAGCACAAGGCGGAACGGCAGGACATGCTGCCACTTTAGCCGATGCAGATGATATGGAAATGGCAGAGTATTTTGAAGAGCATAAAAATCCCCAACCGTGACTTAAACGGCGGGGATTTTTTGTTATATCAACATATTTATCGAAGCTGTCTGTCGATCAGTTCCTCTAGCGCATCTGCGATATGATCTGGTCCATAAGACAGCTCTTGCTTGCTTAAGCTCAACCAGGCATGACGCTCGTCCATATCAAAGGCAGTTTCCAGCCAGCCGGACAATCCTCTACCTCTGCGATCCACTTCGACAAGCACATGCACGCCTTCAGGCTCCAACTGCATAATTAGCTCCAGCTCCTCGATATCGCGTGCATATTCCGATCCGGGCGTAAATTCAAATTCCTGTACATACGGAACACCGCGTCCCAGCTTGGGATGACGTTCGCAGGTGGAGGAACGGAATCGAAAGCCCAACAGGTGAACGGCTTCAAACACCGTACTCATATAGGGATGCGGCTCGATTTTGAGCGAGTCACGGTCGGTCGGATCCAAGGCCATACCGATGTCTAATGCTGTATCCAGCCATACGGGCTGTTTGGCATGAGTGACAGGTGTTTCTAATGGCAACCGAAAAGAAAAAGGAATTTCAAGCTCCTGACCTTGCTTTAAATGAAAGCCGTCGGATACCTTGACCCGAGCGATGCAGCAGGTGGAAGTAGTCTTCTTGTCATCGTGCTCTTCGATATATTCTGTTTTGAGTTCGATGTCAATTTTGCCGATTTCCTGATCAATTTTACCGCCTTTGATACGCATGATGCCACTAAGTTCTTCGCCAGGGACATACACGGCCTGGTCCACCAATGTATCGACTTTAGCTGAACCGATTCCTGCGCTTGCCAAGATCTTGTTGAAAAAACTCATAAGTAAGCCCCCCGATAATATCATGGTCATAGTGTTCAAACGAAAACTAAGAAAACTTGTACAGCTTAACTGGATATACGGGGCAATTGCTCGAATCGTTCCAAAAAAATACAAGAAAAAATCCGCTGGTTGTCGTGCCTTTATCGCAGCCTGACGGCAAATTTTTTGTGCTAATCGCAGTTCACTTTATGGGGTGGTATAAAGCAATTACGGCAACGTGGCTCATACGCCTCTGAGTCGCCGATCATTACGATGGGTCCTACAGTGGAAGGCTTTCCGTTCACCATACGCTGGGTATATACAGCTTCCGAACTTCCACATACGGCGCAAAAGGAAGCTAGCTTTTCGATGTCATCTGCCATGGCGAGTAAACCGCCGACATATCCGAATTCCTTACCCCGGTAGTCTAGATTGAGTCCATCTGCAATCACATGCTTGCCACAGTAGGCTAACTCTTCCACTAACATCATAATATGACGGCTGAAAAACTGTACTTCGTCAAAGGCGACCACATCGGCATCCTTCGTTTCTTCCAAAATCCGCTGAACGAGCTCATCTGTGAGCTTTTTCGGAATGGAGATGGCGGGCAGCCGATATCCGATGCGGCTTACAATTTCATCCTTGGCGTAGCGGTTATCTTCAGCCGGTTTGTAAGCGACCACCTTACGGTGCCCGTATTGAATTAATTTTTGACAGCGGCGAATCAGTTCGCCGGATTTTTCGCTAAACATGGGGCCTGTAATGATCGTAATTCGTCCTCTGTGCAACGCGAATTCCCCTCTCTGTAACATGCGCATAACGCTGTGAATCTATTATTCCCGAAAGAAAAGGCCATTATAGATTACCATAATGTGCAGCAAACAGACTAGAGAAAATATATTGTTTTTCGACATGTTATTGTATATCTATTCTTTGAACGTAAAGGTGGATGTCATTGCTCTGTTGCCGTGAGCATGATAAGGTGAAGTGTAGTGGAATAAAGGGAAGAGGGGACAGGCATGGACCAAAAAGATACGGATTATAGTGCCAAAAAAGAAGCATTGCTGGAGCAAGGTCTGGTAAGCCCACAGGCTCAGGAGTTGATCACGGAGCTGGAGACAGAGCTTGATCTTCTGCGCAAGCAAAATGAATCGTTTCGCAAAGCGCTACGGGCCAAATCAGCCCAAACGCCGAGGATGTCTACCAAGTTACGGGACGCCTTGTATGAATAATATATGTCAGATGCCGCGAGCGGGTTGCTAAACGGCCCGTAGTCTATGCATAAACACTATATTTTGTACAGAGAAATAAAGAGAGTACAATAAGCTATATATAATCAATGTTAATGGAGGAGAAGCATGACTATACATTGTGATGTTGCAATTTTAGGCGGAGGAACCGGGGGATATGTGGCAGCAATTCGTGCAGCCCAGCTCGGCAAGGAAGTCGTTATTATTGAAAAGGACAAGCTAGGTGGAACCTGTCTGCATCGTGGATGTATCCCGAGCAAGGCTTTGCTGCGCAGTGCGGAAGTATATGCGACCATCAAGGAAAGTGCGCAATACGGCATTGAGACCTTGGGAGCGCAGCTTGTTTTCCCTAAGGTACAAGAGCGCAAGGAAGCCGTTGTGGAGCAGCTACATCAGGGCGTGCAATTTTTGATGCGTAAAAATAAAATCACGGTGCTGAGCGGCAAAGGACGCGTAATTGGGCCGTCGATTTTTTCACCAAAAAGCGGTGCAGTTGCCGTGGAGCTGGAAGATGGCGAGATGGAGACGATTGTTCCTGCCCATCTTATTATTGCAACGGGATCACGACCGCGTGTACTGCCCGGATTGGAGCCGGATGGCGAATTTATTTTGAGCAGTGACGAAGCGTTGACGATGGAAGAACTGCCCGCTTCCCTGATTATCGTAGGTGGTGGCGTTATTGGCGTGGAATGGGCTTCCATGCTGAACGATTTTGGCGTGGAGGTTACGGTGGTTGAGGCGGCGAATCGGCTTATTCCAACCGAGGACGAGGACGTTTCGCGTGAAATGCAGCGCCTGTTAACCAAGCGTGGAGTCAAGGTGCTGACGGGCTCGCAAGTGCTGGCTGAAACGTACGGTAAGGATGAGGAAGGCGTACAGATTGACGTGCAAAAGGGGGACGAAACCGAAACAATCAGCGCTTCCAAGCTGCTTATTTCGGTAGGTCGTCAGGCGAATGTGGAAAATATCGGGCTGGAAAATACGGATATCCGAGTAGAGCGTGGCTTTATATCGGTTAACGAGCATTTGCAGACGAATGAGCCGCATATTTATGCGATCGGGGATTGCATCGGGGGCTTACAACTGGCGCATGCAGCGAGCCATGAAGGGCTGCTGGCGGTCCATCATCTGGCGGGCGAAGTGGTTCACAGCGTACCGAATCATCTGATTCCACGTTGTATTTATACACGTCCTGAGGCAGCGAGTGTCGGCTTGACGGAGCAAGAAGCCCGTGAGCGTGGACATCAGGTGAAGACAGGGAAGTTCCCTTTTCAAGCTATCGGAAAATCGCTGGTGTACGGTAGTCGGGACGGCTTCGTCAAAGTGATTGCCGATGAGAAAACAAATGATATTCTCGGTGTACATATGATCGGTACGCATGTAACGGATCTCATCAGCGAGGCGGCTCTTGCGCAGCTGTTGGATGCTACGCCGTGGGAAGTCGGACAGCTGGCTCATCCGCATCCAACATTGTCGGAGATTTTGGGAGAAGCGATGCTGGCGGTTGATGGACAGGCGATAGGGATATAATTTATCTTAATAAATCGGTGCTTTTCTTTTTGGGGAGAAAAGGATTATAATGGGGTTAGCCAGAGTTTAGTACCAGGTTTTAAGACAAGATGGTACTAGGTGCTGGTAGTTAGGATGTTTGACACTTAAGGAGGTGCCTCAATGAGTTCAAAAGGCGCTGTAGATGCTGGCTTCAGACATGAACAGCTGGGACTGACTCACGGACAAGTTATTGACATGTACAGATATATGCTGCTCGCAAGAAGATTTGATGAGCGCAACATGCTGCTGCAACGGGCAGGGAAAATTAATTTTCACGTTTCCGGCATTGGGCAGGAGGCGGCACAAGTTGGTGCGGCTTTTGCACTGGACCGGGAGAAGGACTATTTTCTTCCCTATTACCGGGATTACGGATTCGTACTTGCGGTTGGTATGACGCCACGCGAACTGATGCTGTCGCAATTTGCCAAGGCGGATGATCCCAACAGCGGTGGCCGGCAGATGCCCGGTCATTTCGGCAGTAAACGGCTGCGTATTGTGACAGGCTCCAGTCCGGTGACGACGCAGGTTCCACACGCAGTGGGTGTAGCGCTGGCTGCCAAGATGCAGAAGAAGGATTTTGTATCGTTCGTTACATTTGGTGAAGGCTCCAGCAACCAGGGGGATTTTCACGAAGGCTGTAACTTTGCAGGTGTGCAGAAGCTGCCAGTTATCATTATGTGTGAAAACAATCAATATGCGATATCAGTTCCGGTTCATAAGCAAATGGCAGGCAAGGTGAGCGACCGTGCTTTGGGATACGGATTCCCTGGGATTCGGGTCGATGGTAACGATGCGCTGGCAGTGTATGCAGCCGTCAAGGAAGCGCGTGAACGTGCTATTCGTGGCGAGGGGCCAACGCTTATTGAAGCGATGATGTACCGCCTGTCTCCTCACTCCACCTCGGATAATGATCTGGCTTACCGGACCAAAGAGGAAGTGGATGAGAACTGGGCCAAGGACGGCGTAGCCCGTATGAAAAATTATTTGCTGGAATGCGGCATTTGGGATGAGGCCAAGGATGCGGATTTGTCTGCTGAGCTGCTGCTCGAGATCAAGGAAGCGATTGAATATGCGGATAATGCGCCTTTTCCCAAGCCCGAAGATACGCTACTGCATGTTTATGCTGACAGCGATGGGGAGGGCCGGTAATTATGGCGGTTATGGAATATATTGATGCGATTCGTCTTGCCATGAAGGAAGAAATGGAGAAGGATGAAACGGTTTTTGTGTTAGGCGAGGATGTTGGTGTTAAGGGTGGTGTCTTTACGACCACCAAGGGTCTTATGGATCAATTCGGTGAGCAGCGAGTCTTGGATACGCCATTGGCAGAGTCGGCTATTGCCGGAGTTGCGATTGGTGCGGCCATGTACGGAATGAAGCCAATTGCCGAAATGCAATACTCGGATTTCATGCTTCCTGCAACCAATCAGATTATTAGTGAAGCAGCTAAAATTCGCTATCGCTCTAACAACGATTGGAGCTGCCCTATTGTAATCCGTGCGCCCATCGGTGGGGGGATCTTTGGAGGTTTGTATCACTCACAGTGTCCGGAATCTATCTTTTTTGGCACACCGGGTCTGAAAATTGTAGCGCCTTTTACACCTTATGACGCCAAAGGATTGCTGAAGGCAGCCATTCGTGACCCTGATCCGGTGCTGTTTTTTGAAAACAAAAAATCCTACAAGCTCATCAAGGGTGAAGTACCTGATGATGATTACATCGTTCCGATTGGTAAAGCCAATTTGCTGCGTGAAGGTGACGATATTACGGTCATCGGGTACAGCCAACCGCTACATTTTGTTATGCAGGCTGCTGAGGAGCTGGAGAAGGAAGAGGGTATTACCGCACATGTTGTGGATTTGCGCACACTCCAGCCCTTAGACCGTCAGGCCATTATTGAAGCTGCAAAGCATACAGGCAAGGTACTCATCGTGCATGAAGACAACAAAACGGGCGGCATCGGTGCCGAGGTATCCGCTATTATTAATGAGGAATGTCTGTTCGAGCTGGATGCGCCGATTGAGCGCCTGTGCGCTCCAGACGTGCCTGCAATGCCGATCAGCCCGCCGATGGAGAAGTTTTATATGTTGAACAAGGATAAGGTTAAGGAAGCGATGCGCCGTCTTGCAATGTATTAATATAGAGCAGATTGGACGAAAGCATTCCAAAAGTGTAGCGGGGGTTGCGGTAAAACGCGCTCTCCTATGATGTTAAGGAGTTGAAAAAATGTCAGACCAAAAACAATGGACCGACGTGACCATGCCCCAATTGGCAGAATCGCTTGTATCGGCGACAATTGCAAAATGGCTGAAACAACCTGGCGAAACGGTGGAGCAATTCGAACCGATTTGCGAGGTCATTACAGATAAAGTGAACGCGGAAATTCCATCGACATTGGACGGAATTATGGGTGATCTGTTGGCAGAGGAGGGTCAGACGGTAGCCGTTGGAGAATTGATTTGCCGTATTCAGACGAAGTCGGCTGCACCTGCTGCATCAACTGGAGCGACTCCCATTGCGCCAGCACCTCAAGGCAACGCACAAACACAAGTACAATCCCAACAGGGTGCTGCCTCAGATCAATCCATGCGGGGACGTTTTTCTCCGGCGGTGCAAACGCTGGCTGCTCAGCACAGCATAGACCTGAATCAGGTGACAGGCACAGGCATGGGTGGACGAATTACTCGCAAAGATGTGCTGAATTATGTACAACAGGGTGGTCCCGCTCAGGCAGGGGTATCCGAACAGCCAACTGCAACGACACCAGCGCAAGGCTCTCCTTTTGCCGGAAGACAGCAGTCTGCTGTTCAGCATAGTACACCGATTCAAAATATGGACCCTGCAATTTCGGTGCGCAACAGCGGCATTCATTTGACGGAAGCTCCGAAAGCTCCTGCGATCGAAGTTGAGGGTGGCAACAATAACAGATCGGAGTATTTTATCGACGTTACACCGATTCGCAGTGCGATCGCCCGCAATATGCGGCAAAGTGTCTCTGAAATTCCACATGCCTGGACGACGATTGAGGTGGATGTGACCAATCTGGTGATGCTCCGCAACAAGATCAAAAACGAGTTCAAGCAAAAAGAAGGCATTAATATTACGTATCTGGCTTTCCTCATGAAAGCGGTCGTGAATGCCATCAAGGAATATCCGATCATGAATTCGGTATGGGCTGTAGACAAAATTATCGTCAAAAGAGATATCAACATTTCGTTGGCCGTGGGTACAGAGGACGCAGTTCTTACACCTGTTATTAAAAAAGCGGATCAGAAAAATATTGCCGGACTGGCGCGTGAAATTGACGATTTGGCACGTAAAACACGTGAAGGTACGCTCAAGCTGGACGATATGCAGGGCGGGACGTTCACTGTGAACAACACTGGCTCTTTTGGATCAATACTGTCATATCCGGTGATTAACTATCCGCAGGCTGCGATTCTGACCTTTGAATCCATCGTTAAAAGACCAGTGGTGATTGATGATATGATCGCGGTTCGCTCAATGGCTAACCTGTGTCTGTCGCTGGATCATCGCATTTTGGATGGTGTGATCTGCGGACGATTCCTGCAACGGATCAAAGAAAACCTGGAAGGCTACACCTTGGATACGAAGCTGTACTAATCATCCGAACAGTTGGGTAAATGGACGGAGAGGAAGTGACAGGCCGTGAACAGACGACCGCTGGATGTAACCTATACGACTAGGATGGAGTACGCCCATGCATGGGATGTCCAGAAGGATATTGTAGGGAAGCTGGATGCGGGGGAGGCGAGGGAAACGCTTATGCTTCTCCAGCACCCGCCGACCTACACGATTGGCTCTCAGCGGCATCCTGAGCATCTGCTTCTCACGCCGGAGCAGTTGAAAGCTCAGGGAATCAGCATCTTTCAGATTGACCGTGGGGGAGACATTACATATCATGGGCCGGGGCAGCTGGTCGGATATCCCCTGCTTATGCTGGGCAACCAGAAGGCGCTTGACCTGCACGGATACCTCAGGAGTCTGGAAGAGGTGATCATTCGGTTGCTGGCTTCCTATGGTATTGAAGGAAGTCGCAAGCCTGAATACACAGGGGTATGGGTCGGGAATCTTAAAATCGCGGCCATAGGAGTCAAATTCAACAAATGTAAGCACCGTCGGGGCTTTGTGACCAGTCATGGTTTTGCCTTCAATATCAAATCAGGGATACAGCATGAGGGCTTTCAGGGTATCGTTCCATGCGGAATTCAGGAATATGGAGTAACTTCATTGGAGGACTGCACACAGCAGACTTTTTCAGTGGAGCAGATTGCGAAGGAGATTGTACCTTACTTTGAGGAGCAATTTTCATTTGCGGCGGAATGGCAAAGTCATTTCCTCCTATAAAGCAAAGGCGGGCTATTCTGTGATGTACACGGAAGCCCGCCTGTTTTCTTGCGCCACAGCTTGTCCGCCTACAGTCTCCATGGAGCACTGGGATGGGAGAATATCTTGAGCGGCGCAATCCATTATAGTGGCATAATCAACGGCTCAATCACCATGAATAGCGTAGAGCCAATCATCGCGGCGAGCATAATGTAGACGAAAAAACGAACCCATTTTTTGTTCGGCATGTGTAACTCCTTTAGGATAGGTTTAAGTCAGATATAAGACTATCTATCCGTATTGTAGCGTAAACGGGAAAGAGAGGGAAGTTCAATGACAGTAAAAGTAGTGAAAGACCGAATCGTACAAGAATTTATGGAACTCGTACAGGTGGATAGCGAAACCAAGCACGAGCAGGAAATATCGCGTGTTCTGAAAGAAAAATTCAATGCACTTGGGCTGGAGGTAACAGAAGATGATTCCCGCGAAAGAACCGGACATGGTTCGGGTAATCTGATCGTAACCTGGAAAGCGGAAGGCGCGGAGCAAGCACCTAAATTGTTTTTTACCTGCCACATGGATACCGTTACACCAGGCAAAGGCATTAAGCCGCAGCTGGGTGAGGATGGCTGGATTCGCAGTGACGGTTCAACCATTTTGGGGGCAGACGATAAGGCAGGGATTGCCGCTTTGTTCGAGGCGATTCGTGTCGTGCGTGAGCAGAAAATTCCCCATGGACAAATTCAGTTTGTGATTACGGCAGGTGAGGAGTCCGGTCTGTTCGGCGCACGGGCAATGAAACCGGAATTGCTGGATGCGGACTTTGGGTATGCATTGGATTCCAATGGTGAAGTAGGCTCCATTTGTGTGGCTGCGCCAACGCAGGCTCGTATTGAAATGAAAATTACTGGAAAATCTGCTCATGCGGGTGTAAATCCCGAAGATGGCATCAGTGCCATTCAAGTAGCCTCCAAGGCCATTTCCAACATGAAGCTGGGACGGATTGATAAGGAAACAACTGCTAACATCGGTAGCTTCGAGGGCGGCGGAGCAACGAATGTGGTATGCGATTTTGTGCTGATCCGGGCAGAGGCACGCAGTATTGTACAGGAGAAGGTTAATCATCAAATCCAGCATATGCGTGAAGCACTGGAAACTACCGCGCGTGAATTTGGTGCACAGGGAGAATTCCGCAGCGAAGTCATTTATCCGGCATTCAGCTTTACGGAGCATGATGAAATTGTACAGGTAGCGCAGCGTGCTATACAAGGGCTGGGGCTGGCAACACCGACCTTCCATTCCGGTGGTGGCTCGGATGCCAATGTATTCAACGGGCTGGGAATTCCCACGGTGAATCTGGCTGTTGGTTACCAGAACATTCATACGACACAGGAAAAAATCAAGGCAGATGATCTGGTGAAGGTTGCCGAGGTGGTCGTAGCTCTTATTCAACAGGCGACGAAGTAAGACTCGGACGATACACATAAGGTTCAGGCTAAAGACAGGAACAGCGTTCCCTTGTCTTTAGACCTGAACCTTTTTTGGAACCATGAGCGAGGCGATCGTGGCAGCGGAGCCGTGTTCTTTTTGCCATTGCCGCAGGAGGGCCTGAATTTGCCAGGCTTTGCCGACAATATGGAGAGTGCTTTCGGTACGGTAGCTTTTCATTGGCGAATCTCCTTTGAACAGGGAAATTTGTTATAATACCACCATATGTCCGAAGTGGACAAGTTAGACTAAAGTTGGCGATAGTCAATGAAAAGATAGATGACGAAGGAGGAAACATACCGATGAACAACCAAAAGAAAAATCTAGTGAACGAACAGGTGAACAACCCAGACCGCAAGCCTTATTCCAATCCTGCGTTGGAGGAAAAAACGGTATCCACGCAGCCCATTTTTGAAGGAAAGGTGATTACGTTACAGGTGGATACGGTAGAGCTTCCCGACGGCTCCACGGGTAAGCGTGAAATCGTGAAGCATCCGGGGGCGGTGGCCGTGTTGGCGCTGCATGAGGGGAAAATGCTGGTCGTGGATCAGTACAGACAGGCGATGGGCCGCTGTGAGGTGGAAATCCCGGCAGGCAAGCTGGAGAAGGGTGAAGATCCAATGGAAGCGGCGGGACGCGAGCTGAGAGAAGAGACAGGCTATACTGCCAAGTCGCTGAAGCTGCTACATTCCTTTTATACTTCTCCCGGATTTGCGGATGAAATCATTCATCTGTATGTGGCCGAAGAACTGGAACTGGGAGAAATGGAACCGGATGAGGATGAGTTTCTGGAGCTGTTTGAGGTGACGCTGGAGGAAGCACAGGCACTCATTCGCGAAGGTCGGATTAGTGACGCCAAAACGATTCTGGCCGTCTATGCGTGGCAGCTTCACCAACACACAGGGAGCTTCTAAGCGGTATGAATGGAAATACGGTGGAACTTACAGATTACTATGCTGATCTCCATATTCATATCGGCAGAACGGAAAAGGGAGATCCGGTCAAAATTAGCGGCAGTCGGGAGCTGACTTTTGCCAACATTGCCAAGGAAGCATCTGGTCGCAAGGGGATCGGACTGATCGGTATCATTGACTGCCATGCCCCGAACGTGCAGGAGGATATCCACGCTTATTTGCAAACAGGTGAAATGGCGGAAATCAGGGGTGGCGGTATCGCGTACCGGGATACGGTTGTGCTGCTGGGAACGGAGTTGGAGATTCGGGCGGAAGGTCGTCCCGAGGCGCACATCCTGGCCTATTTTCCCAATTTGGCGGCGATGGAGGATTTTACGCAATGGATGGCTCGGCACATGAAAAATGTCAATCTCAGCTCGCAGCGTATCTATGCTCCACCACGCGAGCTACAGCAGCAAATTTACGGCCGTGGAGGCATAATGGTGCCAGCGCATGTATTCACCCCTCACAAGGGCATATACGGCAGCTCTGCGGCCCGTATGGAGGAACTGTTGGATATGCAGCTCATTAGCGGGGTGGAGCTGGGGTTAAGTGCGGATTCGTCTATGGCCGGATTGATATCGGAGCTGGACCGTTTCAGCTTCCTGACCAACTCGGATGCCCATTCGCTCGGCAAAATTGGACGGGAGTATAACAAATTATCCATGGCAAAGCCGAGCTTTGATGAATTCAGAATGGCTTTGGAGCGTCGGGAAGGACGACGGGTGTCTGCCAATTACGGATTAAATCCGAAGCTGGGCAAGTACCATCGTTCCTACTGTCAAAGCTGCGGTACGATTATGGATGAGCAAGAGATGGCGGACGAACGCTGCCCTGCCTGTGGTCATACCAAGCTGGTGCGGGGCGTACTGGATCGGATATGGAGTATTGCTGACCGTGAGCAACCCGTGATTCCATCGCATCGTCCACCGTACATTTACCAGATTCCGCTGGAGTTTATCCCCGGTCTGGGCAAAGCCAAGCTCAACCATCTGCTGAATGCGTTCGGAACAGAAATGAATATTTTACATGAGGTCGCACAGGAACAATTGGCGGCGGTTGTCGGAGAAGTGTTGGCAGAGCAAATTGTCCTTTCCCGGGAAGGACGACTTTCCCTCGTATCCGGTGGTGGCGGAACCTACGGCAAAATAGCCAAGTCCTAGTAAAGTCTTGTCCCCATAAAGTCATGTCCTATTAAAGTCATATCGGCGTCTGTTTGTTCATAACCATTAAATATCTATGCCGTTGGCTTGGCACATCGCTCGTGAATCTTCTTTTGCAGCGCAAGCTGCCCCGAACCCTAGCCATCAGCCGTCGGATTACGGTTGTTTTTTGGATAAACAAGCAGTTGAAAGGGGCAGGACGCCGATGCAATGGTTTCGTCATACGTTAAAGGACCAGACGCCGTATTATGTTTTTTTGGCCGTGCTGTTTCTGGTGGGAGTCGTCTTTGGTGCACTGATGGTGAACGCGCTCTCGCTGGAGCAGCTTCAGGATTTGTCGCGTTATCTGAAGGATTTTTTTGTGACCGTTAATCAAAATGAGCAGGGCTTTGCTGGTACGCAAGCGACCTCAACCTTTTGGGATAGTGTGTCTCTACATCTAAAATGGGTCGGTTTAATCTGGGTATGTGGTCTTTCGGTCATCGGTCTTCCTGGCATTCTCGTACTGAATTTCCTCAAGGGTGTGTTGATCGGATTTTCGGTAGGGTATATGGTAGGACAATATTCGTGGAAGGGGCTGTTATTTTCCCTCGTCTCCGTGGCTCCCCACAATTTAATCGTCATTCCGGTACTGCTCGTGTGCAGTGTGGCTGCGATGACCTTTTCCATTCATATGATCAAAACTAAAATACTCGCTACACGGCCATCTGACGGAATGCTGCGTCCGTTGCTGTCCTACGCAGGGCTGACCGCTGCAATGATGTTGCTCCTCGTTGGAAGCGCGTCCTTTGAAACTTGGATCACCCCGGTTATGATGCAGTGGGTTACTCCTATGCTGACTGCTTCCGTGTCTCCTTGACTCCGTTTCAAAATGTTTGACTTTATTTGTATAGACCCCCTATAATAATAGGAGTGAAAAAAAGTGCAGTGGGCAGTAGCTTTTGCAGGGGGAGGGAGACACATGGAAGCACGGATCGAAAAAATTAAGCAGCAGCTGCAATCCCAGGGCTACAAACTAACGCCTCAGCGGGAAGCCACCGTCAGAGTTTTACTTGAGAACGAAGATGATCATCTGAGTGCGGAAGATGTATTTATGCTCGTTAAAGAGAAAGCTCCCGAAATCGGTCTGGCAACCGTATACCGTACCCTAGAACTGCTAAGTGAACTGCACGTCGTGGAGAAAATCAATTTTGGTGATGGCGTTGCGCGTTATGACCTGCGCGGCGATACGACCAAGCATCACCACCACCATTTGATATGTGTGCAGTGCGGCAGTGTGGATGAAATACTTGAGGACTGGCTTGGACCGCTGGAAGAGCGTCTGGAACGGGAATATAACTTTACCGTAGTGGACCACCGTTTGGACTTTCACGGTATTTGTTATCGTTGCAAGGCGAAGAACGATACGACCGCCCAGAAATTTTTGGGTAAAGCCAAGAAAAACAAATCTCAGGATTAATAAGCTGACAACCCAAGCTCTCACCGGCGAAGACGCGTTCGGGGGGAGCTTTTTTGGTTCAGGATCTGCTATACGACATTAAGCGGTATAAAAAGGAACAGCTTGTCATACCCTTCCATAGAGAGCCTTAATAGGGCCTATAATCTGGAAAAAAGGCGGCTGATTCACATGGTACTATCGTTGCGGAGAGGACTGAAATGGCTCCGTCTGGTCATACTGTTCGGGGCTTTGGCATGTATGTTTTACTATAGCCTTGGGTTGTTCAGGGATTGGATTACACCTGTGGATCATTACCGGATACCTGAAGGACATGCAGTCAAGGTATTCGGCGGGCAGGAATTATCCGACGTATCTGAGCATAAGACGGCAGTGTCGGAGCGTTTACGTTTCTTTTACTGGTATGGAGAATAGCCTATACAGTTGAGCTTGTACCCGCTTATGACACGGAGGCCGTTTTCGAAGAAAGCAGATGCTGAGGCTGATCTGACTGAACCGTTGTATGCAGGACAAGGAGACTTCTGGAACTCATGAAAATGTATATTCAACCTTTTGTTCGATATATGGAAGACGAAAAGGGCTTGTCGCCCAGCACATTGGAAGCGTATCAGCGGGACGTGCAGCAGTTTGCCGAGTTCGCTGAAAGCTGTGGCATTGAGCAGCCGGACAATATTCAACGCTCCCATCTGGTGCTGTATTTGGGACATTTGAAGGAACAGGGAAAAGCCGCAGCGACGATTTCGCGCAGCGTAGCCTCTATCCGCTCCTTTTTCCATTTTCTCATTCGGGAGGGGATTACGGGGCATGATCCGTCTGTCTTGCTGGAGCTGCCGAAGGCCAACAAAAAGAAGCCTTCTGTGCTCACGCAGGATGAGATAGAGCGTCTGCTGGCAGCGCCGAATGTTTCCACCCCGCAAGGGGGACGAGACAAGGCGATGCTGGAACTGCTGTATGCGACAGGCATCCGTGTATCCGAGCTGATCGCCCTGAACGTGCGTGATGTACGCACCGATCTGCGTTTCGTTCACTGTGGCGGTGAGGTGGGAAAGGAGCGTGTCGTGCCGATCAGCCGTGAGGCATCGCAGTGGGCACAAGCGTATATGGACGAGCAGCGTGCGTTGTTGCTGCGGTCCGGGCAGGGTGAGGAGGCTCAGATAGAACAGGAAGCCTTGTTCCTCAATGTGTCCGGTCAGCGTCTCAGCAGACAGGGTTTCTGGAAAATGATCAAGAAGTATGGTCACGAAGCAGGCATAAGCGGGGATATTACACCGCATACCCTGCGGCATTCTTTTGCGGTACATATGCTGGAGGGCGGAGCGGATTTGCGCTCCGTACAGGAGATGCTGGGCCATGCCGATTTGTCCACGACGCAGGTTTATGCGCAGACAGCCAAGCGAAGTATGAAGGAAGTCTACGAAAAGCATCACCCGCACGGCGGCAATCGTCCATCCAGCGACAGCAAGGATCGTATATGACGAGACGATTTACTAATGGTGATGATTGTAGTCATCATTATAGTAACGATCACAGTAATAACGATAACGGCAACTATAACTAACGATTGTACAAGACAGGAGAGATATTGATGTCAACAGCCAACCAAGCTACGATTCAGGAAGCAGCAGATTATATCCGTGCCAAGAGCGGAATCCGTCCGGAAATCGGCCTTATTTTGGGCTCGGGTCTTGGCATTCTGGCCGATTTGATTCAGGATGGAATTAGTATTCCTTATCAGGATATTCCCCATTTTCCCGTATCGACGGTAGAAGGTCATGAAGGAGAATTGCTGCTAGGTACCATTGAAGGTCGCGCTGTAGTTATGATGAAGGGCCGCTTCCATATGTATGAGGGCTATGGCCCGCAGCTTACGGCTTTTCCGGTTCGGGTCATGAAGCAATTGGGTATTCAAAGTCTGCTGGTGACGAATGCGGCAGGCGGTGTCAATACGTCTTACGAGCCGGGTAATCTGATGGTTATCTCGGATCATCTCAATCTGACCGGACAAAATCCGCTGATTGGACCGAATGATGCGGCTATGGGTGTTCGCTTCCCTGACATGTCGGAGGCATACAGCCGTCGCTTGCGCGAGATTGCCAAGCAAACCGCTGCTCAGCAGGGCTTCAGCTTGCAGGAAGGCGTATATGCCGGATTGTTGGGTCCAAACTATGAAACACCTGCTGAAATCGTTATGCTGCGCACACTGGGTGCAGATGCAGTGGGTATGTCCACGGTGTCCGAAGTCATTGTAGCCCGTCATGCAGGCATTGAGGTGCTGGGCTTCTCCTGTATCACGAACATGGCGGCAGGCATTTTGGATCAGCCTCTGTCCCACGATGAAGTAATGGAGACAGCAGAGAAGGTACGTGAGAAATTTTTGAATCTCGTATTGGCGATTATTCCACAAATGTAGGTTGTCACATCCCAAGAACCCCGTTCCAAACGCCATTTAAGGCGTAGGAAAACGGGGTTCTTTTTTGCGTGCTGTTCGGTTGGTAGTTCCTAATGTGATGGAGGCGTGCTGTATGCCTGTCGTAATCGCCTTTTCTGCTACTGTCAGTCTATGCCGTTCCTGTACCTTGATCACAATAACAACGAATATGATCCAGTAGATGGCTAGAGAATTCAGAAAGCGGCTGTCCGTAATATTGTTCAATACAATGAATAGGAAAAAGACAGCTGCTGTCAGCCATGTGTACATATCGGTTTTACCGATTCTGAATTTAAATAAAGTGGTTATGACGAGTGTGATGGTTGCCAACAGTCCTGTGAGGCCGATATCGATCCACAGATCCCGAAACCCGCTGTGGCTGCTTGTCAGATCAAATCGGATTCCATTTGCATAGATGCTGGGCCGGTTTGCCCAGAAGGAGCCGTAGCCATAACCAAACCAGTAGTGACTGCCAATGGCGCCTGCAATCCCCTGCCAGATCTCTGTTCTTCCAGTCAAGGTTGTTGTCTTGCCGAATTCCGATGCAATCGCATCCCCGTAACTAAAGGCGAACACGAGACCCAAAAGCACAAGCAGGCAGGAGCTGCTAATGAAGAAACCACGTAGCGCAACGCTTCGGATTCTTTTGAATAGCAATATAAACAGGATGAACGTGAACAGGGAAGAAGTGAGCAGCAACGAGGTGGTGGATTGGCATTTGATGAGCAGTAAGGCATTCAGCAAAACAAAGCCAACATGCAAAGCTTTGCGTGTTCCCCTGAAAAAATAAATGACATGTGAAACAAAACATAGCAGAGAGAGCGTTCCCAGTGTGTTTTTATGACCGGAAATGCCTTTCCACAGCCCTGTATGTTCGACGCCCCCATGAATGGCAAAGGAGGGAACGAGCACTACCGCCAGTAGATTGAGTACGCTCAAAATACTTAACGTAATGACCAGCAGGCGGATGCAGCCTTGCGTCGTATAATGGGTAACCAGATAAAGTCCGAAGGTGGAAAAAGTAACGAATTTAAGCACCATCAGCATGGATGAGGTCTGTTCCTGTTCAGCCCATAAACAGGAGGCAGCTATGTACATCATGAGCAAGGTCAGCAACGGATTATCAGCCAAGGTTGCGATCAGTGGCTTTAGCGAGGGCAACAGCATCAGATAGCTAAACAACAGGATAAGCAGGGAAATTGCGATCACTCTGGGAGACAAGCCCTGACAGGCATAAGGAATGGAAAAAGCCAGTAAACCGACCACTGTAAGGACAGTCTTCACACATTCACCACCCGGATACGATATGTATCTATTTTATACAAAATGTATCTTTTTGTACAATAATAAAATTTTTCATTTTCATTTTCTCGAAGTGTAGAGCAAGCTGTCCCGTGCATATACTCAGTCCATGCTAAGAAAATGCAAAATCCTTCAGCTCTGTCTGAAAGATATATTTTCAAAGTTTTTATAAATGGGGGTGCTCGGGTGACGGATCGTTTCACAGATCGTTTGAAGTTGAATTTGAGTGGTACGGGCATAGAGCTAACGCCGCAGCAATTAAATGAAAATTTTAAAAGCATTGAAAAGGAATTCATCCAACGTAGTGTAAATGCAAGCTGGTTTGGAGTAGCAGGTGACGGTGTCCAGGACGATACGGCAGCTTTGCAGGAACTGATCAATAAGACTCCCGACTATTCCATACTTCATATCCCAAGTGGACGATACAAAATAACCTCCACCCTTCAGATTCGCAAACAGGGCGTACGCATTTTTGGCATTCATAAGGGCAGATACCGGCAGGGTAAGGGGGTTACGTCAATTGAATACTATGGTACGGGTCCTTGTTTTCAAATTGGAGACGAGAGTCTTCCATCGTTTAGCGGCTTTCAAAATGTACAGTTTCATGACCTTGCCATCCGGTACGAAGGGACGGATCGAGCATCATTAAATAATCCTTTTTCTCAGGAAGTAAAGCGCGGATATTATGGAAAAGGTACTTTAGGCATTCAAGATTGGAAGGGCGGCGGAGTTACGCTGGATAATGTGTTGATTGAGCATTTTGAGACGGGCTTTTGGGGCTACGAAAGCGATGTGGATTTATTTAATTGTACGGAGATTAATTACAATAAAACGGGTATTCACTTGCAGAACAGAAGTTCACAGTTTACCAGCCTTGCGCTTTTTACACTGGGGAATGATACGGCGCTCGATCTGAATAGCTCCAATGGCGCCAGATTTTTGGCCAGCCAGCACATTAAGGACGGAAGCTCAAGTGATATACCCATTCGAATTGATGATTTTATGAATGCCGAATTTATAGGCTGCTGGTTTGAGGGGCTAAGCTTAGAACATAGAGTGACGGTTCCGTCTTTTATTCAAATTGGTGCCACGAAGGAGACGAAGAATGTCGCTCTTCGCGACTCCATTTTAGCTATCGCGGACAAATTCAAGGACAAAAACGACGACAACTACTGGTCAGTATGTGACTATTTTGTAGATGTGGTCATTGGTAAAAAAATTTTAGTGGATGAGGTGGGTGGATATCCACGCAATTTGAGGAATCTGGTTTCCTTCTCCGGCAGCTCATCCACTCAGCAGGCGACGCTTCGTTCGCATTTGGATTTCAATTATGTGGATAACCGTTATTATAAAAACAACGGGACAGGGCAGGCTTTGCTGCTCGTGGAGAAATATTCGAACAACGGAATCGAGCATTTGGATAAAACCTTTGTCAAAGCCTATCTGGGAGCAAGACAAAATATCCTCGCAGGCAGTTGGCAGAAGGTAAACTTCAACCAGATCAGCTATGATGAACTGACCGAGTTTGAGGCAACGGGCAGCCGTTGGCGGGCCAAACAAGCCGGGAAGTACAGAATACAAGCCTATATTTCAACAGATCCTCAAGTGGATGGCAATCGTACACGGCTGGCGCTCCATGTGAATGATGAACAGGTTGCCGGCAGCTCGGCGTATGCTTATCTTGATGATCGGGTGATTGGCGGGCCGAACTACAGTGCTTTGAGTGGAACGATTGAACTGAAGCTGGAGGCCGATTCTTTTATTGACATACGGGTGTTCAGCCAAAATAAAACGGATATTTTACCGGGTGGAGGACTTACGTACCTCACGATCAGCCGAATGTAAGTCGCTTTCAAGTAGACGATAGACGTTCTTTCATTTTTGGGTAGTAATTGCTGTGAAACTTCCTTTAGATGTTTAATGCGCTCATGATACAAGGATTTCATCTGCTTTGCATAATGATCGTACATACCCGACTCATATAATTCTCAAGCAGACCTTGGGATAGCACTGAGGTGCTTAAACCCGCTGTATATTTGTGCCATTGCATTAATGGAATTAGTGAATTGGGGACAACGGCAGCAGAAATCCTTAATCCAGGCAACAGCACTTTGGAGAAACTTCTGAGATAAATGACATGACTGGCCCCATGATACGCGTGTATTGGATCAGAATTACTGTTTGTTTCCAGATCTGCTAGATAATTGTCTTCAACGATGTAAACGTCATAGGCTTTGGCGAGTTCTGCCAGTCGTTGCTTATCTTTTGCCGTGTACGGAGTTCCTAACGGATTATGGAAACGTGGGATAGTATAAAAAAATTTAATCATATTGCTTTGAAAATTATGCTCTAAAGCTGCCCAATCAATCCCATCTTGAGTTCTTTCGAAACCAATGACGGTTTAGTTTTGTTTTGGAGTGCAACAACGAAGAAAATCAATATCGTTACTTCTGCTGCTTATATTGAGTCATAACCAGTATATTATTTCAACCCTTTGGTAAATCTGGACCAGAGGGTTTTTCAAGATTAAGTATGCGAATTAAATCTGGGTTAGGAGAAGATCACATGGACGTTTTTGCAGAATATCTAGCACGAATTGATAACCTGGGACATCGGGATCGAACGGAAGAAATTCTAGAGTGGATTACAAAGAAGTACCCACATTTAGTACCAAAAATAGCGTGGAATCAGCCCATGTTTACCGATCATGGCACATTTATTATTGGATTTAGTGTATCCAAACATCATTTGGCTGTGGCGCCTGAAAAGGCTGGGATTAATCATTTTTCCAATGAAATTGCGAAGGCCGGTTATGATCACACCAAGGAGTTGGTGCGTATCCGGTGGGATGGGCCGGTTGATTTCTCATTACTGGAAAGAATGATTGAATTCAATATTACGGAGAAGGCAAACTGTTCAACTTTTTTGGCGGAAATAGGCATAGCGGATACCCTAAAAGAAAAGACCCCGCTCTCACATACAATGGAGAGCGGGGTCTTCGGGATGGTCATTCATCAATTGGTTTGGACATTGCACCGAAATAGTCTATAACAACGCTGCGAAACGCGATAGCTGCTTTCGAGATATATCT